>NZ_JBFAYI010000047.1:0-49423 GCF_040681245.1 Lentzea sp. NPDC051838 | reverse complement strand
TGGTGCGGTCCGGCGGGCCCCGTCACGAGTCGCGTCCGAGCGAGCCACACCAGAGGGGATGGGTCAAGTCGACGAAAAGCGTGTCGACTTGACCCATCCCCTCTGGCGCGGCAAACGTTCAGCCACGACTCGTGACGGGGCCCGCCGGAGCGCACGGAAAAGCAAGCTCGCCTTCGGCATCGCCCAAAGCAGCTCGGCTTCGCCTTCGCCCAGGCAGCTCGCCTTCGGCGTCGCCTAGGCAGCTCGGCTTCGCCTTCGCTTTGCGTGTTAGGCGGTGAATGAGCGGGCTGCGGCCAGGAAGGCGTCGTTCTCGTCCGGCTCGCCGATCGTCACGCGGGCGCCCTCGCCCACGAACGCGCGCACGACGACCTTGTGCGCCAGGCAGTGTTCGTTGAACGCTCCGGTGCGGTCGCCCAGCGGGAGCCACACGAAGTTCGCCTGGGTCTCGGGGACGTCGTAGCCCATGGCCAGCAGTTCGCCGCGGACCCGGCCCCGCTCGGCCACGATCGCGCGGCAGCGGACCATCAGCTCGTCCTCGGCGTCCAGGGAGGCCAGGGCGGCTACCTGGGCGAGGGCGTTGACGGAGAACGGCACGTAGACCTTGCGCAGGGCCTCGGCCACTACCGGGGAGGCGACCGCGTAGCCGACTCGCAGGCCCGCCAGGCCGTACGCCTTGGAGAAGGTGCGGAGTACGGCGACGTTGTTGTGGCCCGCTGCCCACTGCTGCTTGGCGAGCTCGACGCCGTCCGGGATGTGAGCGTCGTCCACGAACTCCTTGTAGGCCTCGTCGATCACCACGAGGACGTCGCGGGGGACGCGGGCGATGAAGGCCTCGATCTCCTCGGTGCGCAGGGCCGTGCCGGTCGGGTTGTTCGGGTTGCAGACGAACACCATGCGGGTGGCCGGTGTGATCGCCGCTGCCATCGCGTCCAGGTCGTGGACGTGCTCCGAGGTCAGGGGGACGCGGACCTGGCGTGCGCCTGCCACGTGCGTGACGATCGGGTAGGCCTCGAACGAGCGCCATGCGAAGAGCACCTCGTCCTGCTCCGTGCAGGTCGCCTGGATGAGCTGCTGGCAGAGCATGACTGAGCCGCAGCCGAGCGCCACCTGGTCCGCGGGGACGCCTAGTTTGTCGGCTAGGCGGGCGGTGAGTTCAGTGCAGCCCGAATCCGGGTACCTGTTGATACCGGTCGCCGCCTCGGCGATCGCCTTGACGACGCTCGGGAGCGGTCCGGCGGACACCTCGTTGCTCGCGAGCTTGATGGCGCCGGGGATGGTCCTGCCGGGCACGTAGGACGGCAGGGACGCCAGGTCAGCACGGGTTCGCACGGTCATGCCCCCGATCCTCGCATTGCTCCGTCCGATTGGACACGTTGACTGGAGTTCACCCCGGCGTGGAAGGGTGAGAAACATGACCACTACCCGCATCGAGACGCTTTCCCTCACCGACGGCCGTGAGCTGCGGGTGACGATCGCCGAACCTGACAGCGTCGTGCGCGGCGGGCTCGTCGTGTTGCACGAGGCCCGCGGCATCACGGAAGGGGTGCGGTCGCTCGTCAGCAGCCTGGCCGCGGAGGGCTGGCTCGCCATCGCGCCGCACCTCTACGACGCGGACCGCGTGCACGGAGACGACATCAGGGACCAGGTCAGCAAGCTGTCGGGCGACCGTTTGCTGGAGGACACCGACGTCGCGTTCGTCTGGTTGGGGCAGCGGGGTGTCAGTGCGGACCGGATGGGCGTCGTCGGGTTCGACATCGGCGGCACGGTCGCGATGGTGGTCGCCGCGAGTCGCACGATCGGGGCAGCCGTCACCGTTTCGGGGCCCGGCATTCTCGAACCGCTGTCGGACGGGCTGCCCGCTCTGGTGGACGTGGCGGGCGACCTCACGTGCCCCTGGCTGGGCATCTACCCCGACGGGGACTCGGAAGAAGTGAGCAAGCTTCGGGATGCTGTGATCAGCTCGGAAACCGCTTCGGATGTGGTCCGTTTCGACGTTTCCAGTGACGAAGCGTGGACTCGTGCGTTGAACTGGTTCGACGCACACATGAGGTAAGAGTCTTTACGGCGGATTGGAACCGAACCGTACTCCAGGTACATCTAAGGGATGCTTCGGACGGCTGACTGGGTGTAGCTGTGAGTAACACTCAGTGCTGCGGTGACGAGTAAGGCAGTGCAGGGGGTTGAGGGATGGCTGAAGGCACTGGGACAGGCACTGGGACTGACGCGTCGGCGGTGACGCCCGCGGTGTCGACGGCGACGACCACGCCGATCACCGCTGAGCAGCTGGCGGCGGTGAAACCTGTTCTCCAGCAACAGATGCTGGTGGACAAGGCGGAGGCGAGCCACGCTGCGGCGAAGCTCGACCAGGCGGCGGACAGCGGCAAGCTGACGCTGGACGTCGACGCCGCGGACGCGTTGATCAAGGCGGTCGACACGGCGCGTGACCAGGTCATGGACCTGTGGAAGCGCACGAGTGATCAGCTCGCGACGCCGTTGCAGCTGGGGGAGAACCCGGTCGCGAAGGCGATCAGCGCGCGGTTCTCCGAGCTCGCGGTCGGCGAGGACTCCGGAGCGGCGAAGGCGTTGCTGGACCTGTTCAAGGTTCTCGACGACATCAGCAACGCGCTCAGCAAGAACCGCGACACCATCCGCGCCGCAGAAGAGGAAGCGGAGCACGGCTTCCAGAAGGCCGGGGGATCCCAGTGACTCACGACAACAAGGGCAACAGCGGCAACAGCGGCAACGACAAGCACGAGCCCGTGAACCGCTACCACGACGACGACAAGTACGACCGCAACGACCTCCACGAGCCGGTCGACTGGATGGTCTACACGCACCAGCAGCTCTACGACATGGTGACCAAGGGCGTGAACCTCGCCGGTGCGCAGGCCGCCGCGACGAACTGGCAGAAGATCGGCGAGGACATCGCGGGCGTCCGGGCGAGCCTGCTCAAGGCCGTCGAGGACTCCGCGGTCGGCTGGAACAGCGAGTCGGCGCGCCTGGCCCGTGACGGCCTGACCGAGGTCACCAACTGGGTCGACGACACGTCGGCGTACGCGCACAAGGTGTCCGCGGCGATCACGACCGAGACCAACAACGTCGAGGCCGCCCGCACCGCGATGCCGCCGCCTCCCGCCCCGCCCGAGACGCCCGCGCCGGAGCCGGCGCCGGTTCCTCCGCGGCCTCTGCTCATGCGGGACCGGCTGACGATGATGGACTCGGCCGCAGACCTCGTGGGCGTCGAGACCGACCGCGCCGCCGCGCTGCGCCAGCCCGCCATCTCCGGCTTCCAGGGCTTCGCGACCGTCGGCACCAGCCCGGTCGAGGCCCTCGCGGCCAGCGACGCCTCGCACCGGCGTGCGGCGGACGTGATGGCGGCGTTCCAGCGCAACTCGGCGGCGGTCGACCAAACCGTTCCGCAGCAGTTCACGCCTCCCGTGAACCCGGTCAACCCGAACACCCCGACGCTTGGCGGCGGTGACCTCAGCGGCCGCACTCCGACGGACACCGGTGCCGGTGGCGTGGGCGGTCCGGTGACGGCGGCCGGTGTCCAGGGCAACCGCGGCACCACGAACGCCTCGCGCACCTACGGCGGTGGCGCCGGCGTCCGCGGTGGTGGCGGTGGCGGTGGTTTCACCGGCGGCATGATGCCCGGCCGGTTCGGGCAGAACTCCGGCAACCAGGGCGGTCCCGGTGGTGGCGGTGGCGCTGGTGGTCCCGCCGGCAGCGGTGGCATGGCGGGCGTGAACGAGCGCACCGCGGCGGGTGCTGCCGCAGCGGCCGGGTCGTCGGCGACCGGTGGCCAGACCAAGGCGTTCCAGAACCCGCTCGCGATGGGTGGCGCGCCGATGGCCGGTGCCCCCGCCGCGGGTCAGGGCCGTGACGAGCGCGAGCACAAGAGCGCGAGCTACCTGGAAGAGGACGACAACGTCTTCGGTCTGGACCGCAAGGCGGCCCCGCCGGTGATCGGTCAGTGAGCGAACGCCAGTACACGGTGAGCTCGCAGGAGTTCTTCCTGCTGTGGCAGGCCGTGCACGGCGAGGACCGCGTCGTGCCGCTCGGGACGCCCCACGTGGGCGCCACCCGAGCGGCGCGGCAGCGTCTCGTCGAGGACAGCTCGCAGACGCTCTACGCCCGCGGCCTCGGCACCGTGCTCCGTCCGGACCCGGACCTGCGCGCGCTGGTGGCCGGTCTGGGCGAGTTCGACCGCGCGCTGGAGATCGCGTACTTCAAGGGTGCCGAACTGGCGCGCGGCATCGCCTGCGCGGGCTGGAGCGGAGCGTTCGGCGCGCGGGTGAACAACGAGGTGCACCTGTACCCGTTCCGCCCCAACGCGCTGGCTTCGGCCACGGTGTCATCGTTGCCAGGCCTCGCACCTGGGACGGGACGGTCCGTGAACGTGCGCTGGGACGACTACCTGCGCGCGGGCAAGGCGGGGGAGCAGGACGGCAAGCAGGCGTTCCTGGACGTGCTGCGCGACGCGGGCATCCGCGAGCCGGAAGCCCACACGCTGATGCGCATCGTGACGTCCAGGATCGGCGGCGGCGAACTGGGTCTCACCGCCCGCAACCGCGACGGCGTACCGCGCCCGACGGGTCGTTCGGTGTCGTGGCTCGACACCCGCGAGGGCCGCTACCTGCTGCGCAAGCAGGACGGCTGGCTCGTGCTGGCTCCCGCGGACGCGCCGGGGCTGACCCGAGCGGTCGACGAGCTGCTCGCAGGGTAGTTCCACACTGATGGTGGACGTCTAGTCCGCCAATCACACATGGACGTGCGGTTGTGCCTCAACTAGACATGGGGCATGACCGACACCGACGTCGAACTGCTGTGGCGCCCCGACCCCACGAGGGACAACGGGATGACCGCCTTCCGCGCGTGGCTGCGCGACCGCGGCCACGACTTCACCGACTACGAGTCGCTGTGGGAGTGGTCCGTCTCCGACCTCGAGGGGTTCTGGGGCGCCATCGCTTCGTACTTCGACGTCCAGTTCCACACGCCGCCCGAGCGCGTCCTGGGCTCCGCGGACATGCCGGGCGCCCGGTGGTTCCCGGGTTCGACCCTGAACTACGCCGAGCACGCCCTGCGCCGTGGAGCCGACGACGACCTCGCCGTGATCTTCCACCGCGAGGACGGCATCGCTTCCTCGCTGACGTTCGGCGCCCTGCGTTCCCGCGTGGCCGCTTTCCGGGCCGCATTGGCGTCTCTGGGCGTCTCCGAGGGCGATCGGGTGGTGGCACTCGTCCCGAACGCTCCCGAGGCCTTGATCGCGTTCCTGGCGGCCGCCTCGCTGGGCGCCACGTGGTCGTCGTGCTCCCCGGACTTCGGCGCCCGAGCCGTGGCCGACCGCTTCACCCAGATCTCGCCGACGGTGTTCGTCGCCGTCTCCGGCTACGTCTACAACGGACGGTCCTTCGACTGCCGCCCGGTCGTCGAGGAGATCCGCTCGCAGATCCCCTCGCTGCGCGCCACGGTCCTGATCGACTACCTGGACAACGGCTCCTCGCTGCCGGACACGCACTCGTTCAGCGAGCTGATCGCCGCTAACGAGGGCGCCGCGCCGGAGTTCACGCCGGTGCCGTTCGACCACCCGCTGTGGGTGCTCTACTCGTCCGGCACCACGGGCCTGCCCAAGGGCATCGTCCAAGGCCACGGCGGCATCGTGGTCGAGCACCTCAAGATGCTCGCGCTGCACAGCGACCTGGGCCCCGGCGACCGCTTCTTCTGGTTCACCACCACCGGCTGGATGATGTGGAACTACCTGGTGGGCGGGTTGCTGGTGGGCACGACGATCGTGCTGTACGACGGCAGCCCGGCCTATCCGTCGCTGAACACGTTGTGGCACTTGGCCGAACAGCACCGCGTCACCTACTTCGGCACCTCGGCCCCGTACGTCCAGTCGTGCCTGAAGGAGGGCCTCGAACCGTCCTCCCGCTACGACCTGACGGGCCTGCGCGTCGTCGGCTCGACCGGCGCACCCCTTACGCCGGAAGGCTTCCGCTGGATCGCGTCGGCGGTGGGCAAGGACGTCCAGATCGCCTCGGTCTCGGGCGGCACCGACCTCTGCACGGCCTTCGTGGCGGCCTCCCCGGACCGCCCGGTCTGGCTGGGCGAGCTCTCCTGCCGAGCCCTTGGCGCGGCCGTCTACGCGTTCGACGAGGCCGGTGAGGTCCTGGACGACGCCGTCGGCGAGCTGGTGATCACGTCGCCGATGCCGTCCATGCCGGTCTTCTTCTGGGGCGACTCGGACGGCTCGCGGCTGCGCGACGCCTACTTCGACACGTACCCCGGAATCTGGCGCCACGGCGACTGGATCCGCATCACGCCAAGGGGTTCGGCGGTGATCTACGGCCGCTCCGACTCGACCCTGAACCGCGGCGGCGTCCGCATGGGCACCTCGGAGTTCTACCGCGTCGTCGAGTCGATCCCCGGCGTCGTCGACTCCCTGGTGATCGACACGTCCGGCGTCTCGGAAGGCGAGCTGCTCTGCTTCGTCGTGCTCGACGGCGTGGCATTGGCCGACGTCGAACCGTTGCTGCGGCAGGAATTGCGCTCGTCCCTGTCGCCACGCCACGTCCCGAACCGCTTCGTCGCCGTGGCCGAGATCCCGAGGACCCTCAACGGCAAGAAGTGCGAGGTCCCGGTGAAGAAGATCCTCGCCGGCATGGACGTCGACCGCGCCGTCAGCCGAGGTGCGCTGCGCAATCCCGAGTCCCTCCAACCGTTCCTGGAACTCGCCTCGGGATGATCTAGGTCACTCTCGCGCCGGTGAACAGGCGTTTAACGCCCCTCTCGACCCCTCCGCACGTGCCCTGACCAGCACGTTCTGGGGTTAGAGGGGGGCGTTTTGCAACTCGGTTGAGGACCTGTGTAACCTATGTCCCGTGGCCAAGGATGGTCCCGGGAGGCTTCGCCTAGTCTGGTCTATGGCGCCGCACTGCTAATGCGGTTTGGGGTAACCCCCCATCCCGGGTTCAAATCCCGGAGCCTCCGCAAGGCCGAGCCTCTAGAGGATCGGTTATAATTGAAGACCTGCGCTCGTAGCTCAACGGATAGAGCATCTGACTACGGATCAGAAGGTTACAGGTTCGAATCCTGTCGAGCGCGCTGCACAAGCCCCAGCAAGACTTCGGTCTAGCTGGGGTTTTGTTTTGTTCTGCTCATTTCTCCGCCTCTGAATCAGCCGTCTCCTGCAGGAGTCGGACTTTCGCCCACGTGTCCTCGTCCACCGGGGTGTAGGTGGTGAGCTTGATCTCCGAGCGCTCGCCGAGCCACAGCTGCGTGTAGTCGAGGGTGAGCAGGCCGACCTCGGGGTGCAAATAGCGTTTCGTGAAGTTCTCCGGTGCGCGCACCTCGTGCTGGTCCCACATCCGCTCGAAGTCCGGCGACTCCTGCCGCATCCTCCTGGCGAGGCTCTTCCAGCTCGCCTCGGTGCCGTGGGCCGCCATTCCGGCGCGGAATCGGGCGACCAGGCGCGCGGCGGCGTCGTCCCAGTCCAGGGTGGCCGCACGCCACCTCGGCGACGTGAAGACCAGCAGCAGCCAGTTGCGGTCCTCGATCGGCAGATGACCGAGCCCGCCGACCATCCGCTCGTAGGTGCGGTTGTAGGCGAGCAGGTCGAAGCGCGCGTTGATCACGGCGGCCGGGATCGGTTCCAGCTGGGTCAGCATCACCGGTATGGCGTTCGGGAGGGCCTTGCAGTCGCGGTCCAGGGGCGGCTCGGGATGGCCGGCCAGCGTGTAGAGATGGGCGCGCTCGGAGGGATCGAGCCGCAGGGTGCCCGCGATCGCGGCGAGCACCTGGTCGGAGACGTTGATGTCACGGCCCTGCTCGAGCCACGTGTACCAGGTCACGCCGACGCCTGCGAGCTGCGCGACCTCCTCGCGCCGCAAGCCAGGGGTGCGGCGTCGGCCCGACACCGTGACACCCATCTGCTCCGGGGAGATCCGCTCGCGCCTGCTGCGCAGGAAGGACGCCAGTTCCCGCCGCCTGAGCTGCTGATCCTCCGCGGACGTCGCCATGAGTCCACTGTGGCATCCCGCGAAACCTGGTGCCAGGTGGTGTGGATACCAGGATGAACAGGCTCTGGCACCAGGATGAATCGGCTCGCAGAGTCAGCTCAGGTACTCGTCTCTGGAGGTCTTTGCCGTGCTGGACACCACCCCACTGCGCTCGACGGTCGCCCTGGTCACGGGGGCCAGCAGTGGCATCGGTCAGGCCACTGCCCGCCGCCTCGCCGCCGAGGGCGCCACCGTCGTGCTGGTCGCTCGTCGCCAGGACCGGATCGACTTGCTGGCGAAGGAGATCGTCGAGCAGGGCGGCGACGCTCTCGCGCTGGCCGCCGACCTGACCGACGCCGTAGCCGCCGCCGGTGTGGTCGCCGCGACCGTCGAACAGCTCGGCCGGCTGGACACCGTGGTCAATGCCGCCGGCGTCATGCTCCTCGGCGACTCGGCCCAGGCCCCGTTGCACGAGTGGCAGCAGATGGTCGACGTCAACCTCAAGGGGCTCTTGCACGTCACCAAGGCCGCCTTGCCGCACCTCGTCGACGCCGCCACCACCAGCCCGCGGCAGGTGGCCGACGTGGTCAACATCAGCTCGATCGCCGGTCGTTTTGCCATCCCCAACGCCGCGGTCTACAACGCGACGAAGTTCGGCGTCACCGCCGCGACCGAGTCCTGGCGGCAGGAGTTCGCGCGGCGCAACGTCCGGTTCTCCGTCGTCGAGCCGGGACTCGTGGAGACCGAGCTCATGAGCCACCAGCAGGCGCCCGTCCGGGAACGCATGGAGGCCAGGTTCGCCGACGTCGAACAGTTGCGTCCCGACGACATCGCCGAGGCCGTCGCGTACGTCGTGACCAGCCCGCGCCGCCGTGCCGTGGCCGAAATCGTCATCCGTCCCACCGACCAGGTCTGAGAGTCGGTGTCACACATGGCCAGTGGAACGGAATCGACGTCCGGACCGTTCGCGGCGGCGAGCGCGACGAGCATGAGGACCATGGACAGGCTTCGATTCGGCTACTTCATCGCCCCGATGCACCGCCCCGGCATCAACCCGACCGTCGCGCTGCACCGCGATCTCGACTTCGTGGAGCACCTGGATCGGCTGGGGTACGACGAGGTGTGGATCGGCGAGCACCACTCCGCCGGCAGCGAGATCATCGCCTCGCCGGAGGTGTTCATCGCCGCCGCCGCGAGCCGGGCCCCGCGCATCACGTTCGGCACCGGCGTGGTGTCGCTGTCGTATCACAACCCGTTGTGGGCGGCCGATCGAATCGTGCTGCTCGACCACCTGACCCGTGGCCGCATCATGTTCGGCGTCGGTCCCGGCTCGTTGCCCACGGACTCGATGATGATCGGCCTGACTCCGACGGACACCCGTGAGCTCCTGGAGGAGAACCTCGACATCGTCGTCCGGTTGCTGGCCGGCGAGTCGGTGACCGCGACGACCGCCACCCACCGGCTCGTCGACGCCCGGCTCCAGCTGCGCCCGTACAACCAGAACGGCATCCCGATCTCGGTGGCCGCCGTCGCGTCGCCGACCGGGCCGCGGCTGGCCGGACGTCACGGTCTCGGTCTGCTGTCGGTCGGGGCGACTCTCACCGCCGAGGGCTTCGACGCCTTGGCACACCACTGGAACGTGATGGAAGAGCGCGCTGCGGCCCACGGCACGACGGTCGATCGTGACCGCTGGGGTCTGGTCGGCTTGTTCCACATCGCCGAGACGGAGAAGCAGGCTCGCGCGGAGGTCGAGCACGGGCTGGTGGAGTGGTCGCGGTACTTCGCGAAGGTCGCGGCGTTTCCTCAGCTCCCGGTGGAGACCGGCAGCGTCGAGGAGGTGATCGACTTCGTCAACAACTCGGGCATGGGCGTCATCGGCACGCCGGAGCAGGCACGAGCGCAGGTGCAGCGGTTGTGGAACCAGTCGAACGGGTTCGGCTCCATGCTGTTGATGGCGCACGACTGGGCGACCCCGGAGGCGACCACCCGTTCCGCTCAACTGGTCGCGGAGGAGGTCTTCCCCCACTTCCAGGGACAGGCGCAGCCCACGCTCGACGCCGCTGAGCGCGCCGCCGCCGCGCGCGACGGCCACAACCAGCGCCAGCTCGCCGCCATCGAGCACATGACCGCGAAGTACCAGCAGGAGTTGAAGCAGTTGTGACGTCTCCCGCCTTCGGCTAAGCAGAGAACCGAGCGTGGGGAGGCGCGGTGTCCACAGACACGTTGTTCAGCAAGCAGTACTTCAGGAACCCGGTGGCGACGCTGCAGGCGGTGCGTGAGCTCGGGCGGGTCCATCAGGCCGTGTTGCCGAACAAGCTGCCGGTGTGGGTCGTGACGTCGCACGACGACGCGAGGATCGCGCTGACCGACGAGCGGGTGCGCAAGTCGTCCGAGCAGCTGTCAGCGATCATGCTGCGGAAACTGGAAGAAGCCGGCGGTCAGGCCGAGCTCTCGGCGTTCTTCGCCGGGAACATGCTCGTGATGGATCCGCCGGACCACACCCGGCTGCGCAAGCTGCTGGCGCGCGACTTCACCGCGAAGCGCATGGCGGCGTTGCGGCCGCGGATCGAGCAGATCGCCGCGGACCTGCTCGACGCGCTTCCGGCAACCGAGCCGGTCGACCTGATCGCGGCTTTCGCCTTCCAGCTCCCCATGATCGTGATCTGCGACCTGCTGGGCGTCCCGGAGGAGTTCCGCGAGCCGATGCGCGAGTGGTCGCAGGCCATGATGGGCGAGGTCGCTCCGGCCGAGGGCCTCGTCGCGTCCAGGCGGATGACGGAGTGCTTCACCGAGCTGATCCAACGCAAGCGCGCGGAACCCGGCGATGACCTGCTGTCGGCGCTGACACGTGCGAGCGACGACGCGGACCAGCTCACCGAGGCCGAGGTGCTCAGCACCGCGATCCTGCTGGTGGTCGCGGGCCACGAGACGACGGTGAACCTGATCGGGTCCGGCGCCGAGTTCCTGTTGCGCGACACGGAGACCCGCGATCGGCTGGTGGCCGAGCCCGACCTGGTCCCGAAGGCGGTGGAGGAGCTGCTGCGGCTCACCAGCCCGCTCGCGATCGGCACCACCCGGTACACGGCGGCCCCGATCACGTTCGGCGGCGTCGAGGTGCCGGCCGGGGAGATCCTGCTCGTGTCCCTGGCGGGTGCGAACCACGATCCGGAGCGGTTCGAGCGTCCCGGCGAGCTGGACCTGGACCGCGGAGCCGGGCACCTCGCGTTCGGTCACGGGATCCACCACTGCATCGGCGCACCGCTCGCCCGCATGGAAGGCGAGATCGCGCTGCGCGAGCTGCTGAGCCGGTTCCCGCGGTACGCCGGTGTCGTTCCCACCGACGAGCTCAGGCGCCGGCGCTCCTACATGGTCAACGGGTTCCGCGAGCTTCCGGTGATCCTGAGTTCCTAGTCGAAGTCGTAGACCGTGGTGGCGATGCCGGCCGCCAGCAGGGTCTGCTCGATGAGCGGCTCGATCCGTTCCCACTTGCCGCCCGCCAGGCCGCAGCCGATGCGCGGCATGTGCACGCTCGCCCCGAGCCGCACAGCCTCGGAGGTCACCGTGGCCAGGCAGGTCGAGATCGCCTCGTACCGGACGGGCGGCCCGTTGCTCCCGACGCGCATCCCGTGCTGCCCCACCATGTTCGCGACCCAGATGTCCGCGCGAACCTGCACCAGCTGCACGGCTCCGAGCCCGAAGTCGTTGCGCGCTCGCCCTCGATGCCACTCGCGGTAGGCGCGCTCCGGCTCCGGCCAGCGCTTCGACACGGCCAGCACGAAACCCTTGCCCCAGCCGCCGAGGTCGTTGCAGACGTGCGCGATGATCTTCGGCCCCTTGGCCTGGGGACTCGTCGCGTCGCCCTTGATCACCCGAAGCACGGTCAGCACCACACCACGGGGTTGCCGGACGCCACCGACGCCTCGAACAACCGGACAAGAGCGTTGACGGTGTAGGAGTAGACGTCGGCGTCCTCAAGCCGGGACCGCACTTCGAGGTTGCGGGCGCCGAACGGGGTGCCGGGCACGCCTGCCGCGTTGAAGGCCATCGAGCGGAACAGCTCCAAGCCCTCCTTCTGCACGAAGAACCCGTCCAGATCGACGCCGTACGCCACGCCATCGGCAAACACGTTCAGGCCACCGAAGGCGTGGATCTGCTCCAGCAGCACCTCACCGGTGTCCGCGTCGCACAGCACCGCCTGCAGGCCCATCACAGCGTGCGAGGTGTAGAACTGCAGCTCCTCCAAAGCGGAAGCGGCTGAGGACGCGGGCGTGCATCCGCCGTTGCCGTTAGGCAGCGTCCCCTGCAAGACGGGGAAGTGCTCCCAGCCCATCGTGCCGAGCGCGCGCTGCAAGCCTCGATAAGAAGCCCAGTTGCCCACGTGTTCGCACACCAGGTCCATGTCCTCGTGCGAGCACGCTGAACTGACCCACTTGTCGAGGGCGTTGTGGAGGGATTCGTGGCCCTCCCACGGCACGGACAGACCGAGGTACTCGTCCTCGAGCACGATCAGTCCGGCCAGTGCGGCAGGAGGCGTCACCACGCCGTCCTGCCAGCAGCGGCAGCGAACGAATGCGTCGAGTCCCATGAGCGAACGATGCCACTTCACAACCGATGAACGCTGCTCATTTTTCTACTGCCGACAAAGACCGGAAGCAATCGTTTCCACAGTGGTTGATCTGCGAAAAGCGGTTTGAACCGGTCGTCGTTCGACGTACGCCGTTCGGCGCGGGCAGCGGCCACTCACCGACGTGGCAGACCCTTGAACAAATGGCTTGGCCACACTCGGGGTATGGCGATTCTGGCGGGTAAGGCCGTGGTCATCACCGGCGCCGGGCAGGGTTTGGGTCGGGCGTTCGCCACCCACGCTGCCCACAGCGGAGCCGCCGTGGTGATCAACGACGTCGACGAGCCGCTCGCCAGGCAGGTCGCCGAGCTCATCACGCTGCAGGGCGGCAAGGCTGTCGTGAGCGCCGGCAGCGTCACGGATCCCGAGCAGGCGCAGGCCATGATCGACACGTGCACGGCGGCGTTCGGCCGGATCGACGGGCTCGTCAACAACGCCGGCATCCGCTACCAGGCCGCCGTCGGTCAGGACGATCCAAGACGCATGCGCGAGCTCATCGAGATCAACGTCCTCGGCACCCTGTACTGCACCAACGCGGCTGTGCAGAGCATGCGCCGCGGTTCGATCGTCAACCTCGGCTCGCTCGCGATGGTCGGGCAACCCACCGCGCTGGCGTACTCGGCCTCGAAGGGGGCCGTCGCCAGCATCACGGCAGGGGCGGCGGCGGAACTGCAGGACAAGGGCATCCGGGTCAACGCCGTGTGCCCGATCGCCTGGACGCGGATGGCCGCGGCGGACTCCAAGGCCGTGCCGAGCGGACCGCCCGAGACGATCGCGCCGCTGGTCACGTACCTGCTCAGCGACCGTGCCGCGAAGATCACCGGGCAGCTCATCCGGTTCGCCAACGGGCGGTTGCACGTCATGGGGCAGACGTCGCCGAAACACCCCGTCATCGAGCACGACGAGTGGGACGTCGACGCGATCGCCGAGGCCTTCGAGGAAAAGATCGAACTCGAGGACCCCGCATGGGTGCGTTGGGGTGTCGGAAGGTCAGCCGACGAGGCAAAGTGACCGTGTGGAGCAGCGGGAGATCATGCAGCGGGCGCTCGGCGTCCTGACGCTCAGCTACGACGGCGCCGAGTCCAGCGACTACCTGCGCATGGCCCTCAAGTCGTTGCAGGAGGGTGTGTTCAGCTACGAGGTCAAGGTCGACGGCGAGCTGAACGAGGCCGGTGCGCAGGCGCTCAAGCAGGCGATGGACCAGGTGTTGTCGCAGTTCGGGTGGTTCACCGCCGGCCTGCTGTACGCCTTCCACGGGGTCGCCCAGGCGTACGAGAACGACTACGAGGACGCCGACGTACAAGAGGTGCTCAGGCAGCTAGCCCTGCGACTGGCCGACTAGCTCCGCGCGGACGCCGTCGGAGAACGGCGTCCAGGCCTCGACCGCCCACGGGCCGAAACGCAGATCCGTCAACGCGACGCAGGCAGCGGAAACGTCCGGGTCGACCCACAGGAACGTGCCGGACTGCCCGAAGTGGCCGAAAGTCCGCGCGGAATGGGAAAGCCCGGTCCAGTGCGGCGACTTGCCGTCCCGGATTTCGAAGCCGAGCCCCCAGTCGTTCGGCTTCTGCATCCCATAACCAGGCAGAACACCGTTCAGGCCGGGAAACACCACCGAAGTCGCCTCGGACACCAGCTCGACCGAAACGAGCTTCGGCGACAACAGTTCAGCGGCGAAAACCGCCAAATCCGCGGCACAGGACTCGGCACCGGCGCCGGCTGAGCCGACCAATGCCGAGGAATTCATCCCCAGCGGCGCGAAAACAGCTTCGTGCAGATACGTGGCGAACGGCATCTCGCACGCCGACCCCACAAAAGCAGCCAGCACGTCGAACCCGGCGTTCGAGTAGATCCGGCGAGTACCGGGCGCCGCCTGCACCTCGGCCTTGTCGAACGCGTACCCGGCCGTGTGCGAGATCAGGTGCCGCACGGTCGCACCAGGAGGACCCGCCGGCTGGTCCCACTCGACCGCGCCCTCCTCCACGGCCACCAGCACCGCGTAGGCCGTCAGCAGCTTCGTCACCGACGCCAGCGGGAACACCCGCTGCTGGTCGCCCAGCGAGCCCACGACGGCCCCACCGGACACCACGGCCACCGCCACGTTCTCAACAGGCCACGACGCCGCCGCTTCCACGCTCCGCATAGGACTCACGTTAACGTCAGGGGGTGACAGTCCGGGAACTGATCGTCCTGGGAACAGCCAGCCAGGTTCCCACGCGCCAGCGCAACCACAACGGCTATCTGCTGAGGTGGGACGGCGAGGGCTTCCTGTTCGACCCCGGTGACGGCTCCCAGCGCCAGCTGCTGCGGTCCGGTGCCGCTGCGAGCGACATCACCCGGATCTGCATCACGCACTTCCACGGCGACCACTGCCTCGGCGTTCCCGGCATCGTCCAGCGCCTGTCCCTGGACCGCGTCCCGCACACCGTCCACGCCCACTTCCCGAAGAGCGGCGCGCACTTCTTCGAGCGCCTCCGCTACGCCAGCGCCTTCTACGACGCCGCGGACGTCAAGGAAGAGCCGGTGACCGAGGACGGCCTGCTCGCCGAGGGGAAGTTCGGCCGGCTCGAGGCCTACGAGCTCGACCACGGCATCGACAGCTTCGGCTACCGCCTGGTCGAGCCGGACGGCCACCGCATGCTGCCCGAAAAGCTCAAGGAGCACGGCATCCAAGGGCCGCAGGTCCGCGTTCTGCAGCAACAGGGCGAGCTCGACGGGATCAAGCTCGAAGACGTCAGCGAACCCCGCCCCGGCCAGAAGTTCGCGTTCGTCATGGACACCCGCCTGTGCGACAACGTCTACGAGCTCGCCGACCAGGCCGACATGCTCGTGATCGAGTCGACCTACCTCGCCCGCGACACCAAGCTGGCGGGCGACCACGGCCACCTCACCGCGCAGCAGGCGGCGCGGGTGGCCAGGGACTGCCGGGTTCGCAAGCTGGTGCTCACGCATTTCTCCCAGCGCTACGAGGACCCGGCGGAGTTCCAGGCAGAAGCCGCGGCCGAGTTCGACGGCGAGATCGTCATCGCGAAGGACCTGGACCGGGTTCCGGTGCCGAAGCGCTCCACTGGTCCTTGACGATGTCGATCAACGCCGAGTGAGAGGGCTCCCACCCCAACGCTCGCAGCCGTGACACGTCTGCCCGTTGCGCCCGCACCTCGCCGGGATGCGCGGGCTTCCACGTCACGTTCACGGACCGTCCTGACACACCGGCGACAGCCTCCAGAACGTCCCGCACGGATGCGGGGGTGGCTCCGACGTTGTAGACCTCGGCCGAGCCCACCTCGCACGCCTCCAGCGCCACCACGAACGCGGCCGCAACGTCCCGCACGTGCACGAAATCGCGCACGGCCGACCCGTCGCCGTAGACGTCCATCCCGTCGACGGTTCCGGCGGCAGCGGCCACGGCACGGGCGATCACCCGAGTGGTGTCCGCGTCACCACCTCCAGCGACGTTGAACAAACGCAGCGTGGTCGCCCCGATCCGTCCGGACCGCGCCGCCCACGCCACGAGATCTTCGGCGGCGGCCTTCGAAGCCGCATAGGGAGAAGAAGGTTCCCGGACCGACTGCTCGGTCAGCGGATCGGACGAGGGCGCGTACACCCCGGCAGTCGACGCGAACAGGAATCGCTGTCCCTCCAACGCCTTCAGCAGGTTCAGCGTCCCGCCCACGTTCGTCTCGAAGTACGAAAGCGGATCTTCGAACGACTCTCGCACGCGGGCCGCACCGGCCAGGTGGATGACGGCGTCGCAGGAGAGTGACCCGAACGGCTCGGACAGGCGCTGACGGGACGGAATCGGTTCATGCCCGTGAACCCGCAGCTCATGCACCACGGCACGGCCGACGTACCCAGTGGCGCCGGTCACCAGAACTCGCACAAGTTGACCCTAAAGGTCGACCCTCACTGCGCCGATAACACACGAGTGAGTTACCCCCATCGCGCTGTGCACACGAGCATCGCTGGACTTCTGCACGACGTAGCCGTGCACGAGTTCAAGCGGCAGGAGTTCCTGCGCAACGTGGCTGAGATCGTGGGAGCCGCACCCGCGCTTCAGCCCGCCCCCGCAGAGCTCACCGGGCCGCTGCCGGCGATCAACCCCAAGCGCAGCTTCCTCAACCGCGTTGACCAGGTCCTTCGGGACGCGGCTCGCGCCTAGGGCGCAGGTACTTCATCGACTGATCCACTTGCCGTGAGGCCCGCCTGAGCGGGCCCGCCGCAAGATTCATCCGGCCGTTGCCGGACCGTGCTTCGACACACATACCGGGTGGCTCTACGCTACGCGTCACCCGGCGATCGCCGGTCGCATCCTTCTGCTTCTTCTCAAAGCGGGTTCTCGGCGATGGATCATGTCTTCGCAGCGCTCAACGAGCGCTTGGGCAGGTTGTTCGGTGACCGGTTGGTCGTGCTGGCCGGTGGCACGCGTCTGGCGAAACGTGCGCATGAGCTTCATGCGCTCGGTGCTCGCCATACCCTGGTGCTCGATACCGACGACCATGCCCCGCTGCATGATTCGG
Organism: Lentzea sp. NPDC051838; assembly: GCF_040681245.1. Lineage (NCBI taxonomy): Bacteria > Bacillati > Actinomycetota > Actinomycetes > Pseudonocardiales > Pseudonocardiaceae > Lentzea > Lentzea sp. NPDC051838. The sequence goes on along the minus strand of NZ_JBFAYI010000047.1, from coordinate 32,285 downwards.
TGATCGCGCGCTGGGTCTCCCTGGGCATCAAGGGCGGCTTCGTCGCGGTCGAGCAGCGCCGTCTGGGCAAGCTGCTGACCAAGCCGTCGGCCGAGGTGCGCAAGATCCTCAGGGACTTCGACCCCAAGGCCGAAGCCGTCGTGATCAGCACGCCCTACAACGAGATCGGCTCCTTCCAGGGCCGTCCCGTGCTCAACGCTCGCCAGCACAAGTGGGTCGAGCTGGAGAACAAGACCACCATCGACGCGCTGTGGGACGAGCTGTCCGCTCGCCGCGCGCCCGCGATGGTGTTCGACCTCGACTTCGAACGCCTCTGGGGCGCCTCGGAGATCCTGGACCGCGGCGCCGGCGTCGTCTGGTCCGGTGACGGCCCCGCGATCAACGGCGGTGCCAACTTCGTGCGTCGCGTGCGGACGTACGAAGAGGCCAAGGAAGCCTTCGAGGTGCTCGCGCCGAAGTGCGACCAGGTGCGCGTGATGCCGTTCCTGGAAGGCATTCCGGTGAGCGTGCACGGCATCGTGTTCCCCGACGGCACCGCGGTGCTGCGTCCGATCGAGATGGTCGTGCCGCGCCGCCAGGGCCAGGCCAAGTTCCTCTACGCGGGCTGCGCGTCGTACTACGACCCGCCCGTGTGGATCCGCGACGAGATGCGCAACCTGGCCCGCCGCGTCGGCGAGCACCTGCGCGAGACCGTCGGCTACCGCGGCACGTTCACGCTGGACGGCATCGCGACCGAGGACGGCTTCCTGCCGACCGAGATCAACACCCGCTACGGCGGCGCGATGGTGTGCTTCGAGGACGCCGTTCCGTCGCTGCCCCTCGCCCTCGTCCAGGTCGCCCTGGTCGCCGGCTGGGACCTCGGCATCTCCTCCATGGAGTTCGAGGAGACGGTGCTGCAGGCCGCGGACACCATCCGCTCGGGTGCGGTGGGCGCCAACGTGCGCGCCGTGCAGCCGACCGAGGTCGACGAGCGCCGGGTGATCTTCACCGGCTGGGCGTGCCGGCTGGCGCACCCGGACGAGCCCGCGCACGCGACGCTGCGGCTGTCCCCGTCGCCGATCGGTGGCCGCCTGGACCTCGACCTGCACCGCGAGAACATGCCCATCGGCGCTCCGGTGGCCGCGCTGACGGTCGCCGCGTTCGCGCTGGCGGACCAGGAGTGGGGGACGGGCCTCGGAGCCCTGGAGCCCGCCATCGCGATCGAGGACGAGGCTCAGGTCGAGCAGGAGTTCATCGAAGAGGCTGTGATCGCCTAGTCACCAGGCGCCCTCGTCGCCGTACGCGGAGATGAGGGCGAACCGGTAGCCCATCAGGGCCGCGGCGACCTCACGTGGCTGGTGCGCGGGCCGCACCAGCCCTTCGCCGAGCACCTTCGGCCGGGGCAGGTCCACGCCGAGTAACTCGGGCGACCGCTTCAGCAGCGACACGGCGATCTCCGCGGCGTCGGCGAGCATCTCCTCGTTCGGCAGCTCGACCATGTCCTGCATCAGCCCGACGACGAACTTGGGCAGCTTCTCCGGTACCGCGCACGCGAGCGCCACGAGGCACGCGACCCGTTCGGACGCCAGTGCCTCGAAGATCTTCGGCGCGCCCTGGGCGACGGCGTGCCGGGTCTGGGTCAGCCAATCGGGTGCCGTGCGGGGCAGTTCGCGGCCGAGTGCGTTCCAGCGGCGGTGGGTGCGGCGCCCGTCCTCGGTGAAGCCCTTGCCCGCCAACGCCATGGCGGCCAGCAGGAAGATCACCCGGTCCCGCACGTCGCCGGCGACCTTGTAAGAGGCCCCCAGCTCCACCAGGTACGGCACGGCGCAGAACGAGGCCTCGGACACCGTGTCGTCGGTCAAAAGGCGCTCTGCCAACGAACTGAGCGCGTCCAGGCGCACGTCGGCGCCGGGGTCCATGAGCTCGCGGAGCAGACGGGGCACCCGACCGGCGCCACCCCGGCCGTCGAACACCTCGGGCCAGGAAATCCTGTCGAGTCCACGCAACGGCTCCGGCCGTTGCCAGGCACGCGGCAGCTCCATAGGCGGGAAAGGTACGGGATGTCACGGAAGGCTCCTCGGAGCCTCGCCCGTACGATCTCGTGGTGTCCTTCTCGGTGGCCGACATCTTCTCGGGTGCGGGCGGCATGAGCTTCGGCTTCCACGCCCACCGCGACTTCCGGGTCGTCGGTGCCGCTGACGCGCAGATCGGCAAGCCGTCGTCCCGCCTGGGTTCGTTGCGCTGCAACGACACGTACCGCGCGAACATCGGCGTCGACCCGTTGGAGGTCGACCTCTCGAAGGTGTCGCCGTCGGCGTTGCGCGAGGTCTGGGGTCTGCGGCGCAGTGAGCTCGACGTGCTGCTGGCGTGCCCGCCGTGTTCGGGCTTCAGTCGCCTCACGTCTCAGAACCACCTGCGTGACGACCCGCGCAACTCTCTCGTGGGCCGTATCGCGGTCTACGCCGAGGAACTGCGCCCGAAGGTCGTGCTGGTCGAGAACGCCCGCGAGCTCGTCAAGGGCAAGCAGCGGCACCACTTCGACAGCCTGGCCGAGGAGTTGACCCGGATCGGGTACTCGGTCGCGGGCGGTACGCACATGCTGTCCAAGTTCGGCCTGCCGCAGCTGCGCGAGCGGACGTTGATGGTGGCGGTGGACCGGGGCCTGCCGCTGCTCACGCTGGACGACCTGTGGGAAGGCCGGGTGATCCGTCCCGCGGCGGTGACGGTCCGGCGGGCGATCGGCAAGCTGCCCCGGATCGAGGCGGGTCTCGCGGACCTGGAAGACCCCATTCACGTGTCGCCGACGTTTTCCCAGGACCGCAGTCTCGAAAGAATGCGTGCAATTCCCGCGAACGGTGGCTCGTGGGCGGACCTGCTCCGGTCACCGGAGACCGCGGAGTTGTTGAATCCGGCACAACGCAAGATCGTCGAGCAGGAGAACTGGGGTTCGCACCCCGATGTGTACGGCCGGATGTGGTGGGACGAACCCGCCAGAACCATCAAGCGGGAATGCGGTCACGTGGGCAACGGCCGTTATGCCCATCCCGAGCAGCACAGGCTCTGCACGGTGCGCGAGATGGCCCTCTTGCAGGGCTTTCCCCGGCAGTTCAAGTTCGACGTGTCGATTCTCGGCAACGCCTACCGGCACGTCGGCGACGCCGTTCCGCCGCTCATCGCCTACCAGTTGGCGGGCCTCACCCGCTGGATTCTGACCGGCCGCCGCCCGGAACCCCGCGAGATGTGCCTGCGTGGCACCTCACTGCGTCCAGGGGACATTCGGCCGGTCGAAGTTACCGAATTGGTGGCATAGGCCGCTGAACCGTTGGCGCAGGTCAGCCGTAGCGGGACGTCTCAATTGATAACCGTTCGGCAACGAATTTAACGTCACCTGACAAAATTATTGCATCACACCCCTATCCACTGTGGACACCCTGAGTAGCTTTTCGCTGGTCACGGGCGGTGTGGAGGGGTACTCATACCTCACTCCATCGGGTGTAACTCGATCGGCTAGTGTCGCCGTCGCTTCCTGTCGGTTCAGTGTCGATCTCGGAGTATCGACCGCTCTGACGGGCTACTGACTTCCCACGCGTACGGGCTAACTTCAGCGAGCAAGGAGACCCATGGCTTCCCGTTTGAGGATCGGCGCGGCGCTGTTCGGTGCCACCGCCCTCCTGTCCATGTCGACGCTGGCGGCGTCCGCTGACGTGATCGTCAAGCCCGGTCCTGACAGCCAGAAGAAGTACGGCCACGACATCTCCTTCCTGGAGAACGTCGGCAACCACACGGACAAGGACGAGTACAGCACCGCGCTGATCCCGCTCACCGTCACGAACGACGGTGAGGTCGAGAAGGTCTTCGCGTACTGCGTCGAGCTGCCGACCCGCCTCCAGGACAACGTTCCCCTCCGGGAAGCGAAGTGGGAAGAGAAGCACCCCAACCCGGACACCAAGTTCAACGAGAACAAGGGCAAGATCCTCTGGATCCTGACCAACTCGTTCCCCGTCCTTGACATCGACGCCTTCCGCGAGAAGTGGGGCGACCAGTACGACGAGCGCGAGGCCATCGGCGCCACGCAGGCCGCGCTCTGGCACTTCAGCGACGGCGTCGAGATCGACGAGAAGCGTGAGAACAAGGACAACGCGGACGTCGTCACGCTCTACAAGAAGCTGATCGAGCAGGCCAAGGACGAGGGCCAGGCGCTCAAGCCGACCCTGGAGATCAAGCCGGACAGCAAGTCGGGCAAGGCCGGCGAGAAGATCGGCCCGTTCACGATCACCACGACCGCGTCCGAGGTCAAGCTGACCGCGAAGCTCCCCAAGGGCGTCACGATCACCGACGGTGCCGGCAACCCGCTCGCCCTGGAGAAGGACGGCGACAAGGTCAAGGCCAAGGCCGCCGCGGGCGACAAGGTCACCGAGTTCTTCGTCAACGTGCCGGGTGACGCCGACAAGGGCGAGGCGACCATGAACGTCTCCGCCGAGGCCGTGCTGCAGGCCGGTCGCCTGTTCATCGCCGAGGACTCCAAGCACAAGACGCAGTCCCTGGTCATCGCGAAGAACTCGAAGGTCAAGGTCGCGAAGGACGCCAAGGCCGACTGGACCGCCGGTGTGAAGCCGTCCGAGCCCACCACGCCGACCACCACGACCACGACGGAGCCCACGACTCCGACCACCACCACGACCACGAACAACCCGGCTCCGGGTGGCAGCACGGACGACCTCGCGTCGACCGGTGCGTCGATTCTGTGGCCGCTCGTCGGTGGTCTGGTGCTCGTCGGCGCCGGTGTCGGTGCGCTGTTCGTCGTGCGCCGCAAGAAGGCTGGTGCTGCTGAGTAATCAGCACCCCTGAGACGAACGCCCCCTGTTTCCGCGCCGGAGCAGGGGGCGTTTGCCGTTCTCGTGAGGTTTACCGGCGGCTGAGTCCAGCCACGCTGATGTCGCCGTCCGCGATCGAGACGTCGCGGTCGGACGAAGCACCCGAGAAGAGCGCACGGGCCGGGTCGCGGAAGTTCTCCAGGACCTCGACGCGCTGCACCGGCTTGGCGGTCGGGATGACCGTCTCCGGCGTCCACGTGCAGCCGAACCGCACCAGGTAGGTGTTCACGTTCGGCTTGCCGTCCTCGGTGGCGTACACGCGCCACGTGAACGGGTCGATCTGCTCCATGTCACGGGTGCGCAGTCCCCGTGCCACTTCCTTGGTCTCCCACTTGCGGCCGGTCCAGGTGGACAGGTAGTTGCGCAGCGGACCCTTGTCCGGGTCGCCCGTGAACCACAGCAGGAACGGCTTGCCGAGCGTCGTGCCCACCAGCTGGATGTAGTCGGGGGACTTCACGTTGTTCGGCAGGGTCAGCGGGGTCTCCGCGACCTTCAGGTACGTCTCCTGGTCGGCGTCGTCGATCTGGGTGCCCAGGTCCTTGCCGGCCGCCGAGTAGAAGTGCAGGTTCCTCGGGTCGAACCACGCGTAGTACATGTTGCGGTGGTAGCGGTCGTGCAGATGTCCTTCCGTGCCACCACCCGCGAGCGTGTAGACGATCCGGACGCGGCCGTTGTCCTCCTGCCGCAGCTGACCGATGTAGATCTCGTTCATGTTGTCGGCACGGGACGTCGAGCCGATCGCGAAGCGGTCACCGGTGAGGTCCGTGGAGGTCTTCCACGTCTTGCCGTTGTCCTTGGAGACCACGTAGAGCATCGGACGCGTGTCCGTGGGCGTCACGTGGTCGAGGTCGCGGGTCGTCTCGCGGTAGAAGACGTAGATCGTGCCGTCCTTCGTGACGAACGGCATCGGGTACGTGGCCGCGTTCTTCGAGATCAGCGTCTCTTCCCACACCCCGTCGGCCGAGTTGGCCTGGGGCGAACGGGACATGCGCAGCTCGACGTTGTGCATGCCGCGGAAGATCAGCAGATGCCCGTCCTTGGCCTGAACCATGGTCGGGTAGTTGTGCGAGTCCTTGTCGCCGTCCGCTACCCGGTTGGGCGCGGACCAGGTGGCCTTGCGGTGGTCGTACGTCTGGACGTAGGTGTCCTCGTACTGACCCGCCCACGAGATGAAGGTCTTGCCGACCTTCTTGTCGTAGAGCCCGCCTGCGACCGGGCGACGGTCACTTCTGGCCGCGACGCTCGTGGCCGTGTTCGTCACCGTGAACTTGGCTTTGCCCAGGTCGGAGCTCTGCGTGTCGGCTGTGGCGTGGGCCGACGAGACAACGACGAGCGGCAACAGCAGTACAGCGGACATAACTCCACGCAGGAGCCGTGTCATGTGGCGTGTCCTCCTGGTTCTGGCCGCGACGGCGGCCGACCAGGCGGCGGCGGGGTCATCATCCGCGTCGCCGAGCCGACTTGTCCAGGCGGAGTTAGCGTGATCGCGGCTATCAACACGCGGGGCCCACTCGGGTACCCTGCGTCAGGAGCGGAGGAGCATCACATGAACTTCGACGAGATCAAGAACAAGGCCATGGACCTCGCTGAGGAGCACCACGAGCAGGTCGACAAGGGCGTGGACGCCGCGGCGGACTTCGTCAGCGGCAAGTTCGGTCACGACGAGCAGGTCGACTCGGTTGCCGAGAAGATCAAGGACATCCTTCCAGGTGGATGAGTGAACTCCTCTAACGCCACTGACGCAGGGCGGGTCACCTCGAACGGGGAGACCCGCTCTCCTTCTGCCCGCAGGCCAGAGATGATCACCTGGCAGGGCATCCACGAGCCACGGCTGGAGCAGGTCCGCCTGCTTCTCTCCAGCGACCAACGCCTCCGCGCGTCCGGCCGTCTGGTCGCCGCGGGCCCCGACGAGCAGTTCAACGCCTCCTTCGAGGTCTCCGTCGGCGAGAGCGGCCAGGTCAACCGGCTTCTGCTCCGCACGGCGACCGTGCTGGAGGAGCGCCAGTGCTCGCTGTCCCGCACCGAGGACGGCGCCTGGCTGGTCGACCACGGCCAGGGCAGCAAGCGCGAGACGTTCAACGGTGCCCTCGACGTGGACGTCCAGTTCGCCGTGCTGTTCAACGCCATCCCGATCCGGCGCCTCGGTCTGCACCGCGAGGAGGGTGAGCACGCGCTGCCCGTCGTGCGCGTGAACCTGCCCGATCTGTCGGTGAAGGCCGTGACCCAGACCTACAAGACGGTCTCGGTCGGCGACGACGCCTCGGTGATCAGGTTCAAGAGCGGCGGCTTCGAGCAGAACATCAAGGTCGACCGCAACGGCCTCGTCGTCGAGTACCCGCTGATCTCGAAGCGGATCTAGAGCGCGAGGCGCCGACCACGCACCTGCCCGTGTCGGACGAGGCGTGGTCGGCGTTCCTCACCGAGGTCAGAACATCTCGCTGAGCACTTCCGGGTCGATCAGGATCGGCGCCGGGCGGTAAGCCGGCGGCTCCACGCCCATGAGCGAGCGCACCAGGAAGTCCCAGCAGCGCGTCCGCACGTAGGCCAGCTTGTCGATGAACAGGTGCTCGGCGCCCGGCACGATGAGCATCTCGAAGTCCTTGTTCGCAGCGATCAACGCGTCGGCGAGCCGGAGCGTGTGGTCCGGGTGCACGGTGTCGTCCATCTCGCCGTGCACCAGCAAGAGCTTGCCCTGCAACCGATCCGCGATCGCGACGTTCGACGCGCGCTTCCACGCCTCCGGGTTCGAAGCGCCGTCGCAGGTCTCGGCCCACCCCAGCGACATGCACAGGCCGTCGTGCGAACCGGACATCGCGACCCCGGCCCGGAACGTCTCCGGGTGGTCGAGCATCGCCCGTGCCGCCGCGAACCCGCCGCCGGAGTGGCCCATGATGCCCACGCGGGACATGTCCATCCACGGTCGGGTTTCCGCCAGTTGGTGGAGGGCTGCCACGTGGTCGTCGAGGCTGCCCGCGTCGGCCAGGTGGCCGTACGAGGCGTCGTGGAAAGCCTTGGAACGGCCGGGAGTGCCGCGTCCGTCGAGCGCCACGACGACGAAACCGACTGCTGCCAACGGTTCCGCGTCCAGGCCCATGCCGCCGGGGTCGAAGCACGGCTCGACCCTGGTGACCTGCGGGCCGGGGTAGATGCTGTCGACGACCGCGTAGCTCGACGCAGGGTCGAAGTCGTGCGGCTTGTACAGGACGCCGTAGATGTCGGTCTCGCCGTCAGCTGCCTTGACGCAGAAGCGTTCCGGAGCGGTCCAACCCGTGGCGTTCAGGCGGCTGATGTCGGCGCGTTCCAACGTGACCAGCACTCGGCCGGACCAGTCCCGAACCGTGGTCACCGGCGGGGTGTCCACAGTGGACGCCGAGTCGACGAAGCAGTTCGCAGCCGGGGTGACGACGTGGTCGAGCGTGTCGTCGGTGACGATCGTGAAACCCTTGCCGTCCAAGCCGATCGAGCAGACCGTGCGGCGGTACGGGTCTTCCGCCACCAGGCCGGACGCCGTGAAGTAGACGACTCGTGCGGCCTCGTCGACGTGCAGGATCTCGCGCACCAGCCACGAACCCGACGTGACCTGGCCGAGAAGTGCGCCGGTGTGCAGGTCGTAGCGGTAGAGGTGGCCCCAGCCGTCGCGCTGCGAGAACCACAGCACCTCGTCGGCCAGCACCCGCACGATCGGCAGGCCGTAGATCAGCTGGTTGGGGCCTACGCGGGTCGGGCCGGTCTCGCTCAGGATCACCGTCACCTCGCCGGAAACCGGGTCGAGGCGGTTCAGCGTGAGGGTGTGCTGGTCGCGGGGACGGCTCAGGAAGTAGACGGTCGAGCTGTCGTCGGACCACCACGCCCAGCCCGCCGTGATCGGTGAGAACTCGGGCATGAGCAGCGGTTCGCAGGCAGCGCGGACCATCGTGCCGGCCGCGATGTCGAACACGACCAGCTCGGCGAGCGGCATGTGTTCGTCACCGGGGTAGGCGTAGCGCTGGGTGTGGACGGTGGGGGCGCTGCCGTCGGCCGGGCTGGACTCGATGAGGTGGGTCTGGCGGACGTTGCGTTCGTCGGTGCGGTGCGTCAGTACCTTCTTCGAGTCGGGCGACCAGGCGAGGGCGGGTGGCAGGTGCGGCACGCCGAACTTGCGCATCAGCGTGCTGTAGCTCATCGCCGATGGGCCGTAGCCGTACCCGTAGTCCGCCGAGCCGTCGATGGTCAGCGCCCATTCGCTGTCGCCGGAGTGGGCCCACAGGTCGTGGCCACGACGGGAGATCTCCACCGGGTTGGTCGGTACCGGCAGGAACGGGGTCGGGTCGAAGTCCGGGGTGCGGGTGCCCGCGGCCGGGTCGACGACGTAGAACTTCCGGTCGGCGCCGTCGCGGACCTGGTACCAGAAGCGGGCGCCGTCCTCGATCCACTGTGGACGGACCTTGTCGCCGACCACGAGCTCGCCGGGAGCGGCGGCGCGGCGGAGGAGTTGTTCTGCGGCTTGGTAGTTCACGGTGGTCTCCCCAGTGAGCAAGAAGGTGTCAGAGGCTGGTGGCGGTGATGTCGCCGTACGCCGTGGTGGCGCGGATCGCGACGTCCGTGGTGCCGTTGTTCTTGAGGGAGTTGGTGATCCGGCCGTAGGAGGTGCCGGCGTCCAACGAGGCGGAGAGGGACGTGGCGACCGTGATGTCGCCCTTCTGCGTGCTGATCTCGGCGGAACCGTTGAGGCGTCCGACGAAGACGTCGCCGGCCTGGGTGGTCACGCGGACGGCGCCGGCTTCGTCGATCTTGATGTCGCTCTGCGCGGCCTCGAAGGCGATGTCGCCGAGCTTGCCGACGCCGCGGAACTCCACGCTGGCGGCCTTCGCCTCGACGCGGGAACCGGTGGGCAGCTGCACGGTGACCTCGACCGAGCCGGACGGGCCGAGCGTCCCGGCGGCACCCTTGATCCGCAGGACGCCGTCGGTGAACGAGACCTGGGTCTGCTCGGCGGCCTTCACGTCGCGGCTGCTCGAGGCGTTGACCGGGCGGACGTCGACGGCGGTGTCGGAGCGGTCGCTCGCGATGAGCTGGACGAGGCCGGCGGGGATGTCGAGGACGGTGGTGATCGGGGCGGTGGTCTCGAAGTTCGTCATGTGGGAAAAGCTACGTTGCGTTCACGAGTGCAGCAACGAACTCCGTTGCACTGAAGTCGCATAAGACCAGCTTAAGGTGCATAAAGTGTTGCAATGGGTTTGAAATCTAATGCAACGAGCGTTGCAATGAGGTACGCTGAAAGCTATGCCAGGAGGTCGACTCACCCAGCAGGAACGCCGCCAGATCGCGCTCGGCCTGGCCGACGGCCTCGCCTACGCGGAGATCGCCAGAAGCCTCGACCGGCCCACGTCGACGATCACGCGCGAGGTGATGCGCAACGGCGGCCCGTCCGGCTACAAGGCCGACATCGCGCAGCTCGGCACCGAACACCGCGCCAAGCGCCGCAAGGCCACGCCACGGCAGGCAGTCCCGCGCGCGGACGGACGTGACCCGGAGGCCATGCGCGAGTACGAGGAGTCGTTCGTCGCGATCCTGGAGCAGTCGGGGCTGCCGAAGATGACGGCCAGGATGCTGACCGTCCTCTACACGTCCGACACGGGCAGCGCGACGGCGGCTGAGTTCGTCGCCAGGCTCCAGGTCAGCCCGGCGACCGTCTCCAAAGCGATGGCGACTCTGGAGGGCCTAGGTCTGATCAGGCGAGAACGCGACGAGGGCCGCCGCGAGCGCTACGTCGTGGACGACGACGTCTGGTACCAGTCGATGATCGCGGGAGCGAGGGCCAACGCGCAGTTCGCCGAGACCGCACGCCAAGGCGTCGCGGTGCTCGGCGCGGGAACTCCAGCCGCCACCAGGCTGGAGAACATCGCACGGTTCATGGACTTCGTCAGCGAGAACATCTTCCGGTCTGCGGAACAGGCCCGCGACATCCTCAAGAGCTAGACGCGCACCGCCACGGCCACACCCTGGCCCACGCCAACGCAAGCAGCCGCAATACCGATGCCACCGCCCCGTGCGCGCAGGTGCCGCGCCACGTCGATGATCACGCGCGGCATCGAAGCGCCCAGAGGGTGTCCGTAGGCGATCGCGCCGCCGTGGACGTTGACCTTCTCGCGGTCGATCTCCGGCAGGTGGTGCAGCACCGACAACGCCATGGCCGCGAACGCCTCGTTGATCTCCCACAGGTCGATGGCGCCGGCTTCGAGGTTCAGGCGCTTCAACAACTTCCGGATCGCCGACACGGGCGCGATCGTGAACCGGTGCGGCTCCTCGCCGGTCACTGCGGACCCGAGCACCTCGCCCAGCGGCTCGACACCCAGCTCGGAGGCCATGGCTTCGGTGCCCAGCAACGCGGCCAAAGCGCCGTCGTTCAACGGGGAAGCGTTGCCGGCGGTCACCGACCCGTTCTCGGAGAACGCGGGCTTCAGCTTCGCGAGCTTCTCGACGCTCGTGTCCGCGCGGACGTTCTCGTCGCGCCGCACCGCCGTCCCGTCCGGCAGCTGCACGGCGAACGCAAAGCCTTCGTGCACACCGGCATCCCACGCAGCAGCAGCGCGCCTGTGCGAGCGCAACGCGAAGTTGTCCATCTCCGCGCGCGTGATGCCGAGCTCGACCGCCACGTTCTCAGCGGCCAGGCCCAACGGAACCGTGTAGTGCTTGGGCATCCGCGGGTTCACCAGCCGCCAGCCGAGCGCGGTCGACACGGTCTCCATGCGGTCGGGGAAGGCCTTGTCCGGACGCGCTGTCACGAACGGCGCCCGCGACATCCCCTCCACGCCACCCGCGACGATCAGGTCCGCGTCACCGGCGGCCAACGCGCGCGCGGCCTGCACAACGGCCTCACCGCCAGAAGCGCACAGCCGGTTCAGCGTCACGCCGGGCACCGACACCGGCAGTCCGGCGAGCAGCGCGGCCATGCGGGCGACGTTGCGGTTGTCCTCGCCCGCGCCGTTCGCGTCGCCGAGCAGCACGTCGTCGATGCGGGCCGGGTCCAGGGAGGGGTGGCGGCGCAGCAGGTCGACGATGGGCAGCGCCGCGAGGTCGTCCACCCTGATGCCGGAGAGACCTCCCCGGTACCTGCCGAACGGCGTGCGGGCTGCGTCGAGGATCAGTGCGCGGGCCATGCCCCCATCTTGCGCCAATCAGGGCTTGAGCAGGAATGGAACGTAACCCGTTTCGGGGTGCACGTCTGAATCGGTGCTGAACGCCCTGACCTCGATGGCGTGCGCTCCCGCGGACAGCGCCGACGTGTTCAGTGAAATCCGCCACCGACCTGCGGCGGCTGGTCCGTCGGCGGTGGTGGGCACTGTCGCGATGTGGTTGCCGTCGAGCCGGATCTCGAACCCGGCGAGGCCCGCGACGGAGGCGTCCAGCGCGTTGACCCGGACCTCCAGCACGACGCGGCCGCGGTTGAAGGCGGCACCGTTCTCGATCGGCTGGCCACCGGCGTCGAGCATCTCGGGGACGGGGTCGGCGAGCACCGGGCGAGCGTCGACGAGAGGCTCGCCGGACTGGCGTTGCGGCGGGCTCTTCGGGCCGGTCAGCTCGACGTCGGTGTGCGTGACCTGGACGCGTTCCTGGGTCACCAGCGCGACGTTGAGGTTGTCGGTGAACGCTTCCTTGGGCAGGTCCGCGATGGCGGGGTACTCGGCGCCCGGTTTCCACTGCGTGCCGGGCACCGCGGGTCTCAGCGGCACCTCGACACCGTTGATCTTCACGGCCGTCACGGGCTCGCTCTCGCGCGACGGGATCAGGGCGATCCGCAGCTGGCCCGAGGTGACGTCCGGAATCTGGTAAGCGCTGCTCACAGGGCCGTCGATGCGGACCTGCGGGGTCGGCACGGCAGGCGGGGCGTCGGACTTCGCCGTCCGGTAGCCGATGAGGTCGATGCCCGCGCGGATCCGGTCGCCCGCGAGTGCCGCGACGCCGATCAGCACCGTCGCTTCCTTCCACTCCGGCACGAACGGCGACGTGGCGACGACCTCGCCGTCGCGCGTGACCTGCGTGCCGGACTTGGTCAGCACGATTTCCCAGCGCACGGTCATCCCGGGCACGGAGGTGGGGATGGCCTTGGCCGGGGTGCCGTTCGGGACGAGCTCGACGATCGAGTTGCCGACGACGTCCGTGGAGATGGTCGCGCGGATCGCACCGGGCAGCACCGGCTCGCCCTGGACGCTGACCGGGCCGGGCACGAGGTCGAGCAGCATCTTGCCGCCCGTGCTCGGGGCGTCGGTCTCGATCACGAAGCGGCTCTCGTCGTCGTCGCGCACGAACGGTGTGCGGGACCGCAACGTCACCGCGCGCGTGCCGCAGCTGCTGCTGATGATCAGCCTGTCGTGGTCTTCCTCGTCGCCCGAGGTCGCGCGGGCGCAGTCGGTGCGCTTGGCGAGGCGCCAGCGTTGGAGATCGGGCTCGTCAGGGCTGTCGAAGCGGTCGACGAACGTGTACGGGGCGTTGTCGGCACGCGGTGTGGCCTTCGTGCGAGCGGGCTCGGAGCGCTGGCCGAACGAGTCGACCGCGCGGATCTCGATCTGCTGTTCCTGGTCGTTCGCCAGGCCGTTGAGCTGGGTACCGGGTCGCGTCACGAGCTTGGTCTTCGAGCCCCACTTCACCTCGTAGGCGGGAGCCTCGCCGGACCAGTTGAGCTGGACCTTGTGGTGGCCTGCGCGTGCGACGACGCTCGCGGGTCTCGCCGGACGTCCCTGCGCGGTCGGCACCAGCACCTGGTCCGACACGAACGGCTTGAGCTTCGTCGGCGGCGGGGGAGCCGTGGGCAACGTCGAGTTACCCCCGTCGGTGTCGCGCAGAACGATCACGCCGATCACCAACGCGAGGCCTGCGACAGCGAAGGCGACCCGCTTCATGCGAGTCACGCTAAGGCGTTCACCCCAGCTCGAACACGGTTTCGGTGGTAACAGGTTCACCCTGGTCCGCCGGAAGGACGCTCAGCTTGAGCCGAGCGTGCGAGGCCGAGCCCAAGTTCTTCGCGTCGAGCCAGAACTCGTGCCTTCCCGGCACACCCGCACCCTGCTCGTTGGTCGGCAGCGCGACGATCCTCTTGCCGTCGAGTTCGAGCTCGATCCCGCGGTGCCCGATGGCGTTGACCTCCGCCGTGACGAGGATGCGTCCGGTGCGCGGGAGGGGCTGCGGAGGCTTGGTGCCGTCCTCGTGCATGACGTGCAGCCTGGGGCCGCCGGTCTTGATGCCACCGGGGCGGTCGGTGAGCTTCGGCAACGCGCCGGGGCGGCTCTCGGGCTTGCGGATCACCACGAGCCGGGCGGGGTGGGCAGCGACGATCTTGCCAGGCCTGATCGGGACGTCGGCGACCCTGACCTGGTTGCCGGCCTCGGGCGCGACGATCTTGGCGGCCACCGCGTCCTGCGGCACCTCGGTGTCCGTCAAGATCGGGATGACCTCGGTGGGCACGGCTCGTTCGGGAACGCCACCGACGCCGAACGCGTCGAGGAAGCCGCCGCCGTCGATCCGGACCCTGGGGTGGACCAGCGGTTCCTTGAGAGCCACCGGTTCGTAGGCGACGACCACGCCGTCTCGCAGCGCCAGGACCGCGTCCGGCAGCACCCGCATCTCCCACCGGTGCCGCACACCCGCCACGAGCCCGGTCAGCGGCGCGTCCCCGAGCTGAACCTGCTTGCCGGTGCGGGGCAGATCCGGGTCGGCGACGATCCGCGTGCCCTGGGTCGTGATGTCGAGGCTCACCGCGCCGCGCGGCTGGACGTCGGTCTCGTTGAGGTACTGCCACGGATCCGGCAGCAACGTCAGCCGCACGTGACTCGACTCGACGGCTCCGGCGACGCTGATGATCGCCCGCCCGGTGGCGCCGTCCGTTGCCGGGACGCCGAACCTGATGGGCGTGTTCGACTGGAACGCGGCCATGGGGCAGTCGACGTCGATGCGCTTGCTCGGCCCGAACGGCCTTAAGCCCAAGCACTCCTCGTCGCTCTCGACGCGCCACTTCCGCGGGTCGAGCGCCTCGGGGCCGTCGAACTTGTCGACCTGGCCGACGAGCTGGTCGTCCCACTTGTCGTTGTAGAGGTCCTTCGGGGTTGCGGCGATCTTGAGCGGCTCCGACCGCTTGCCCGTCGCGCTCACTGCTCGAATCTCGACCTGGACCTCGGCGTCGGGGCTCAGTCCGGGGATCTCGACCTCGGGTCCGGGGACGAGCTGCTCGTTGCCGTTCCAGCGCACCTCGTAGGCCGACGCCGAGCCGTTCCACGCGATCTGCAGCGCGTCGGCGTCGAGCGCCTGAGCGCGCGCGTTCGTCGGCTTGCCGGGTTCCTGCTGGTCCACGACCTGGACGACATCGGCGATCTCGCGCTTCAGCGTGTCCGGCGCGTCACCGGTTCTGAGCGCGACCACGGCAGCGATGACGAGCGCGAGTCCACCGAGCCCACCGGCGAGCGTCCGTCGATCCACTCGCAGACCCTACGACGTTTCCGCTTCCGCGGTGCTGCCGTTCAGCCCAACCACGCGTCCGCCGCGCGACCCGAGATTCCGGAGGGCCGCGAGTGCTCCCGGCTTGGTCAGGTCGATGGTGATACGCGTGCGTTGCGGCTGGTTGACCAGGGTGTTGCGGCCTTCGTGACCGGCCTCGATCGTCTTGGCGAGACCACCGGTGGAGGCGAGCGATCCGCGTGCCGCGCCGAGCCTGCCGAGGGCGTCGTCGACGGCCATCAGGAGCGCGTCCCGGTTGCCCTCGCACATCGCGCGGACGAGCTCGGGCCTGCTGCCCGCGACCCGTGTGCCGTCACCGAAGCTGCCCGCCGCCAGCGCCATCGCCAGCGGTCCGCCGTCGGCTCCCGTCGCGGCCAGGATCGCGGCCATGACGTGCGGGAGGTGGCTGATCCGCGCGACGGCCTCGTCGTGCTCCTCCGGCGTGGTCGGCACGACGTGGGCGCCGAGGTCGAGGGCGAGCTGCATGACGTCGTTGAGGTGGTCGTCGGCTTCTTCCGGCGTGACGACCCAGGCCGCGCCCTGGAAGAGGCCTGCCGATCCCGCGTCCCAGCCGCTCTGGCTCGTGCCGGCCATGGGGTGGCCGCCGACGAACTTCGCGTTGGGCGCATACCGGTGGACGGCGTCGTGGACGGGTCCCTTCACGCTGGTCACGTCCGTGAGCCGGGCGCCGGCGGGGATCTTGCGCAGGAGGTCCGGCAGCGCGGGCAACGGCACCGCGAGCACGACCAGCGCCTCGGGGTCGCGGCCGAGGGCTTCGTCCACGCTCGTGATGTCGAAGCCCTCGGCCCGCGCCTTGTCCGCGTCCTCTTTGCTCGCCGTGGCACCCCACACCGTGCGCCCGGCAGCCTTGGCGGCCCGCAGCACGGAGCCGCCGATCAGTCCCAGTCCGATCACGCACACGTCTCGCACGTGCCCATCATTCCGTGCGACGCGTGCTCGGACGAACGGCGCCCGGTCAGGGGCTGCTGGTGAGTCGCCTCAGGACGGAAAGAGCGCCTCGCCAGCTGACTCTGGTCACCACCACCGTGCCCGCGAGCGCGGCGAAGGTGATCAGCAGGGCCGAGTGAGGTTCCTGGCCACGCTCGATCAGCCACCCGGTGAAGCCGAAGGTCATCGCCACCACCAGGGCATGCGCCAGCGTGAACGGTTGTGCCACAGCACATCTCCATGGTCAGAGTGATTGCGCCAGTTCGTCAGCGCGAGATGGCGCATCCTTGCACGAGGAACTGTGCTGTGGCAAAAGCTGTCCTGTTCGACCTCTTTTCCAGAAAATGTTCATGTGGTCGAGTCTGTGCAGGTGCGGGGTGGTGTCCCGGCTGGCGGATCGCCCATTTAGTGACCACGTTTAGTTGGTCAGGTAATTCGCTGAACGCCGACGGCTGTGGACAATTGTTCAGGTTCGCTGTCGTTCGTTTCAGCGCAGTGCGTCCAGCGCGAACGCCGCGTACGTCGCCACCCCGTGCTCCATCGCGGCTTCGTCGAACAGCACCCGGTTCGAGTGGTTGGGCGGGGCGTCGTCGAGGTCGATGCCGCGCGGGCAAGCACCGAGGAACGCCAGCGCGCCCGGCACCCGTTGCAGCACGTAGGAGAAGTCCTCGGCACCCATCAACGGGTCGAGCATCGGCTCGCTCCACGTCGGCCCCATCGCCTGCGCCGCGAGGTCCACGACGTGCTGGCCCACCACGTCGTCGTTCACCGTCACCGGGTAGCCCGGCACGATGCTGACCTCGGCGTGGCACCCGTAGGCGGCGGCCGTGTGCTTGATGACCTGCTTGAGCTCCTTGTGCACGAGCTTGCGGGTGGCCTCCGACAGCGTCCGGATCGTGCCGTCGAGCGTGGCGGTCTCCGGGATGATGTTCGTGGTCGTGCCGGCGTTGATCTGCGCGACCGTCACCACGGCCGGTTCGTGCACGCTCACCCTGCGCCCGACCATCGTCTGCAGCGCCCCGACCATCGCCGCGGCCGCCGGGACCGGGTCGAGCGCGTTGTGCGGCATCGCGCCGTGTCCGCCCTTGCCCTTCACGTGGACGTGGAACGTGTCCGCGGACGCCATGATCGGGCCCGGCCGGCACGTCACCACGCCCGACTTCATGCGGGACGTGATGTGCAGCGCGAACGCCTTCTCCACGCCGTCGTCGAGCAGGCCTTCCTCGATCATGTACCGGGCGCCGTGGTAGCCCTCCTCGCCCGGCTGGAACATGAAGAGCACCTTGCCGCGCAGCGCGTCGCGTCGGTCGGCGAGGAGCCGGGCGGACGACGCGAGCATCGCCACGTGCGTGTCGTGACCGCAGGCGTGCATGTTGCCGTCCACTTCGGACGCGTACGGCAGCCCGGTGTCCTCCTGGAGCGGCAGGCCGTCCATGTCACCGCGCAACAACACCGTCGGCCCCGGCCGGTCGCCCTCGAGCACCGCCACGACCGACGTCGTCGACTCGCCCTTCGTGACCTTGAGCGGCAGCCCCTCCAACGCGTGCAGGATCGCCGCCTGCGTCTTGGGGAGCTGAAGTCCCTGCTCAGGGTGGCGGTGGATCGCCCTGCGCAACGCCACGGTGCGGGGCTGCAGCGAGCGCGCCCCTTCGAGCAGTCCGGCGAGACGGGGGTCCGGCGTGTTTGTGCTCATCTATCGATGGTGCCACCACCTCGGCTACCGGGAAGGTCGTCTGGGCCCTACGGTGTGCACATGACACAGCAGGAGCCGGTCAACGGCTTCGCGGTCGCGGTCGTCCGGGAGGACGGCCGCTGGCGGTGCAGCAGGATGGACAGCTCCGCGCTGTCGGAGCTGGACGCGGCGATCACACAGCTGCGCCAACTACGGTCGACCGGCGCTGTGTTCGGTCTGCTGGCCGTGGACGAGGAGTTCTTCATCATCCTGCGCCCCGTGCCAGGCGGTGTGGCGCTGCTGCTCTCCGACGCGGCCGCCGCCCTCGACTACGACATCGCGGCGGATGTGCTGGACCTCCTGCGCGTCGAACCGCCGGACGAAGAGGACAACGACATCTGGCCAGAGGGCGACCTCGGCGTGCTGTCCGACCTCGGCATGCCGTCGCACGAGCTCCAGATCATCGTCGACGAGGTCGACCTCTACCCGGACGAGCAGCTCCAGATGATCGCCCAGCGCATCGGCTTCATCGACGAGTTCACGAAGCTGCTCGACACGATCCAGGCGTGATCTCCTCAGAGGACATGGTCCGAGCCGCTTTGCGCGCGGCTTCGGACTCCGGCGCGGACGTGCCGATCGGTGCTGTCGTCTTCGCACCGGACGGTTCGGTGCTGTCCGAGGCCTGCAACGCGCGCGAAGCCCTCGGTGATCCGACCGCGCACGCCGAGATCCTGGCTCTGCGCTCAGCCGCGGCGAAGTTCGGCGACGGGTGGCGGCTCGACGGCTGCACTCTCGTGGTGACGTTGGAACCCTGCACGATGTGCGCGGGCGCGTTGGTGCTCGCGCGTGTTTCTCGTCTCGTTTTCGGTGCCTGGGAGCCCAAAACGGGTGCTGTGGGGTCGCTTTGGGACGTCGTGCGCGACCGCCGGCTCAACCATCGGCCGGAGGTGCAGGGCGGCGTGCTGGAGGCAGAGTGCGCTGACCTGCTCGAACGCTTCTTCCGGACCCAGCGTTAACCGGGTGGATCCGGCTGTGTATTGTTCTTATCGGTGGCGTGTCCGAGCGGCCGAAGGAGCACGCCTCGAAAGCGTGTGAGGTGAAAGCCTCCGTGGGTTCAAATCCCACCGCCACCGCTGACGAAGGGCCCCGGAGCGATCCGGGGCCCTTTTCGCGTCTTCAGAACCTCGCGCGACTCAGGAACTCCTTCAGCAGCGCCGAATCCCCGGCCACGTCGAGCCCGTCCGGCCCTCGTCGCCGGTAGAGCGCCAGCACGAGTTCCGCGGCCGGTCCGCGCACGGTCACCGCGCCCGCACCCTCGCCCTGACGAGCCGCCGGCGCGGTCCCGGTCAGATCCACGTGCCACGAGACGTCGACATCGGTCGCCTCGAAGGCCAGCGTGCCTGTTCCGAGCAGCTCGGCGAACTCGGGTCGGCGCAGGTGGACGATCTGCAGCCCCGTGGTCATCCACTCGTACAACCCGTCGGCGGCGACGACAGGATCCACCGAGAACGGCAGCCCGAGCGCCTCGAACGCGTCGTGGCGGTGGACCCACGTCTCGTGCGCCATCCGCCGTGCCCAGAACCGCGGCCCCGGCTGGTCGGGGAACAGCACCGCGATCGGTTCGTCCGGCGACACCGAGCGCATCGCCGTGGCCAGCAGTGACGCCCCCTCGGACAGCCACGGGCCCAGCTCGGCGGCGGTCTCGCCGGCGTACTCGGAGACCGAGTGCGCCTTGCTGAGCGAGCGGTCCGCGGTCGGAATCCGCTCCCTGACCAGTTGCTCGATCCACCTGTGCGCGTATCCGAGGTGGCGCAGCAGCTGGTTCAGCGTCCAGTCCGGTGTCGCGGGCACCGGCACGCTCAGGTCTGCGTCCGCTACCCCGGAAACGAGCAGTTCTGTCTGCGCGACGCCCGCGTCGAGCCGTTGCGCGTAGGTCAGCATCCCCATGATCAGAAACGTACGCTCGCCAGCAGCCGGTCTAGCAGGTCGCGATCACCGAACACCTCAAGGCCGTCGACAGATCGCCGCCGGTAGACGAGGAGCATCAGCTCGGTCACCGGCCCGCGCACCGCCACGGCCGCCTTCTCGTGGCCCTCCCGCAAGGTCGGACGCGGCTCGGTCAGGTCGAGCACCAGCTCGCAGTCGATGTCCGTCGCGTGCAGGTGGACCGTGTTGCCGGGGCCGACCAGCGCCGCGGTCTCGGTCGGCCAGCGGAAGAACGCGAACGGCAGCGCGAACTGCGCCCACTCGGTGAGGCTGTCGGCGGCCAGGTCGAGGTCGAGCTCGAACGGGACGCCCAGCGCGTTGACGGCGTCCCAGCGGTGGATCACGGTCTCCTGCGCCATCCGGCGTGCCCAGAGCTTCGGGCCGGGGTTGCCGTACAACGTGGCGATCATCTCGTCCGAGTCGACGGCCAGCAGCGCGGACGTCAGGGACGTGGCGGTCTCCTCGATCCAGGGACCGACAACGGAGGCCTTCTCGTCCGCGTAGCCCGAGACGTCGACCGCCTTGTTGCGCGTCATGTCGACCTCGGGACGCTTCTCGCGGATCATCTCGTCCGTCCAGCTCAGCGCGAGGCCGACGTGGCGCAGCAGCTGGTTCAGGGTCCAGTCCGGGCACGACGGCACCTGAACGCCCAGGTCAGCGCCATTCAGTGCGGAAACGAGCAGAGAGGCTTGATCGGTGATCTCGGCGCAATGGCGCTCGTAGCTCAACTTCCCCATGTACTAAAAGTAGGGACGCCGACCGGCGCCTGGGAGGGGCCCACCGGTCAGCGTTCCGATTTCGAGCATACACCATGATCGAACACTTGTTCGAGTGATCATTGATAGGCCAACCGGTTAACCGTTAGTAACAACGGCTACCAAACATCACCTGATCGAGGAAGGATGCGTCGGTCCGCCGCATCCCCTGGAGGAAGTTTTGAGACCCACCCTGCCCGGCGTCGGGACAGCGGTGGCGGCGCTCGTGTTCGCCGCCGTGCCCGCAGTCGCCGCACCCAGCCCCGACGCGCTGATCTCCGAGGTCTACGGAGGTGGCGGCAACTCCGGCGCCACGCTCAAGCAGGACTTCGTCGAGCTCGCGAACAAGGGCGCCGCTCCGATCTCCCTGGACGGCTACAGCGTCCAGTACATCTCGGCCACGCCCGGCGCGAGCACGCAGTGGGGCGTGACCCCGCTGACCGGTTCGATCGCGCCCGGCAAGACGTTCCTCGTCGCCGAGGCCAAGGGCACCGGCGGCACCGTCGAGCTGCCCACCCCGGACGCCACCGGCACGATCGCCATGAGCGCGACCGGCGGCACCATCGCGCTGGTCAACGGCACGGCCGCGCTCACCTGCAAGACGGCCGCCGACTGCGCCGCCGACGCGCGGATCAAGGACCTCGTCGGCTACGGCACGGCGGTCGTCCGCGAAGGCACCGCGACCAACGCCCTGAGCAACACCACCTCGGCGTTCCGCAACGTCGACCTCGGCGACACCGACGACAACTCGGTCGACTTCAAGGTCGGCGACCCGAGCCCGACCAACTCCAAGGGCGAGACCCCGGGCGGCGGCAACCCGGATCCCGACCCGGACCCCACCCCCGGCGACAAGCGCATCCACGACATCCAGGGTGTCGCGCGCATCTCGCCGTTGCTCGGCCAGAAGGTCACCAACGTCCCCGGCGTCGTCACCGGCACCCGCGCCACGGGTGACCGCGGCTTCTGGATCCAGGACACGGTCAGCCCCGACGCGGACCCGCGCACCAGCGAGGGCGTCTTCGTCTACACGGCCGGCACCGCGCCGACCGTGGCCGTCGGCGACAACGTGCTGGTCAGCGGCACGATCGCGGAGTACCGGCCGGGCGGTGAGACGGGCTCCAACCAGACGCTCACCGAGATCACCCAGGCCACCACGATCACGGTGTCGAAGGGCAACCCCGTCCCGGCGCCGGTCGTCGTGAAGAACATCCCTGGCGGCTACCTGCCCGCGCCGGGCGGCAGCATCGAGCAGCTCCCGCTCGAGCCGGAGAAGTACGGCCTCGACTACTTCGAGTCGCTCGAGGGCACGCTGGTGCAGGTCAACGACGCCCGCGTCGTCGGCCCGAGCAACGCGTTCGGCGAGGTCTGGGTCACCACGAACCCGGACCAGAACAAGAACGAGCGCGGCGGCACCACCTACACCGCCTACGACCAGGCCAACAGCGGCCGCCTGAAGATCAAGACCACGGGCGGGCTGACCGCGTCCAACGTCGGTGACGTGTTCACCGGCGCGACCGTCGGTGCCATCGAGTACACGAACTTCGGCGGCTACACCCTGGCCGCGTTGTCGTTGGGCCAGCACGTCTCCTCGAACCTGCAGCGCGAGATCACCGCGCAGCAGAAGGAGAGCGAGCTGTCGGTCGCGACCTACAACGTCGAGAACCTCGACCCGTCCGACCCGCAGGAGAAGTTCGACCGGCTCGCCGACGGCGTGACGACGAACCTCCGCAGCCCGGATGTCGTTGTGCTGGAAGAGATCCAGGACAACAACGGCGCGGTGAACGATGGCACCGTCGCGGCGGACCAGACGCTGCAGAAGTTCTCCGACGCGATCTTCGCCAAGGGCGGCCCGCGCTACCAGTGGCGCCAGATCGACCCGGAGAACCTGAAGGACGGCGGCGAGCCCGGCGGCAACATCCGCGTCGGCTTCTTCTTCAACCCGCAGCGGGTGTCCTTCGTGGACCGTCCTGGCGGCGACTTCAAGACGCCGGTCTCGGTCGTGAAGAAGAACGGCCGCGCGGCGCTGTCCGTGTCACCGGGCCGCATCGACCCGCTGAACGACGCGTGGGCGAACAGCCGCAAGCCGCTCGCCGGTGAGTTCAAGTTCCGCGGCCGCACGGTCTTCGTGGTCGCGAACCACTTCAACTCCAAGGGCGGCGACGAGGCCATCCACGGCCGCAACCAGCCGCCGAACCGGTCGTCCGAGGTGCAGCGCGCCAAGCAGGCCGCCGCGCTGAAGGCGTTCACGGAGCAGCTCCGCGCGATCGACAAGGGCGCCAACGTGGTGTTGGCGGGCGACCTGAACGACTACCAGTTCTCGCCCGCGGTGAAGGCCCTGACCGGTGACGGCAACCTCAAGGCGCTGATCGACACGCTGCCCGTCAACGAGCGGTACAGCTACGTCTTCGAGGGCAACTCGCAGACGCTGGACCACCTCGTGATGAGCAAGAACATCACCCGGTTCAGCTACGACGTGGTGCACATCAACGCCGAGTTCGCCGACCAGGCGAGCGACCACGACCCGCAGATCGTCCGCGCCCGCCCGTCCACGGGTGACGCGAACGTCGACAAGATCGTGTTCGCCCTCGAGGACATCCTCGACTGCCTGAAGAAGTAACCGCTGCCCGGTGCCGCCGCGTCACTCACCCGAAGCGGCGGCACCGGCCGCGGCGTGCACACCGGCCTGGATCGCGTCCACCGCACGGCGAACGGCATCGCCAGCCCAGCTGCCCCGCGCGATCTCCTTGGCCCGTCGCTTGATCTCGCGCTTGTCGCCCTCGAACACCTTGTGCACGGCGTCCACCGCGTACAGCAACGTGATCAGCGACCCGGTGCGCGCATCCGCACCCCGATAGCCGTGCACGACGTCGCCGACGGCCTTCCGCAGCTTTTCGGCCCTGTGCTCGTCGACGATCGGATAGCTCTTCGCCGGGAAGATCCCGAGCACCTTCCGCGGCTCCACGCGAACGGCCCCGCGGTCCTGCAGCTGCCTGATCACGTTGTGCCACAAGCGCTTCCGCACGCGCTCGACCGCGGACTGCGGCGGCATCGGCTTGGTGAGCCGCCCGAGCGCCTCGTGCAGCACCGGGTCGTTCAACGGCGTCGGATCGACCACCGTGAGCTTCTTGCCGTTGGGCGTGAAAGAGACGCGCTCCGCCTCCGCCAGCTCGATCAGCACGGCTCCGGCGAGCGCGTTCTCGATCGACGTGGAACTGACGCGCAGTCTGCCGTTCCGCGGGTCGATGAACAGCAGCATCAGGTCTTCGGGCAGCATGAAGTCACGGTAGGTGCCGCGCTTACCGCAGGAATCCAACTTTCGTCTCGGCCAGCACGACTTCCGCCGCGACCGCGTCGTGCACCGCGACCACCGCGGGGGAATGGCCGTCGGCGATCACCTTCGCGCGAGCGGCCAGCTCGTGCCGCTCGCCGCCGAACACCTTGTGCACCCGCTTCACCGCGTGCAGCAGTGAGATGAGCGCCCCGCTGCGCGCGTCCGGAGGCCGATGCCCGAACAGCACGCTGCCCACCGCCGTGCGGACGTCGTTCACCGCCGCGTGGTCCCCGATCACGAAGCCGCCGAAGACTTGGTTCCGCGCAGTCAGCACACCACGGGCCTGCAGACCGGTCATCACGTTGTCCCGCACGTGGTTCCGGATCCGCTGAACCCCGCGTCGCGGTGACAGCGGAGGCCTGAGCCTCGCCACCGCCTCCTCGAACGGGTGCGGTGGCGGCGTCGCGTCGGCAACCGAGAGCTGCCCGCTGTACGCGAGTCGTCCGGTGTGCACCAGCTCGATCAGCATCGCCCCGGCGAGCACGTTCTCCACGACGACTCGGTCGGCCACCGCGTGCCCGGTCTGCTGGTCGACGAACAGCAGCAACGCGTCCTCGGGCAACACCTCAGTTCGACGCGACCGACGTCGCCGCCACCGTGGTGGCCACCATCATCATGATGATCGCGGCCTGCACCGCCTCCATCGACTTCTTGACGGCCGTCCCCGCCCAGTCCCCGGCAGCGATCTGCTCGGCCCGCGCGTTCATCGCGCGCTTGTCGCCGTCGAACACCTTGTGCAGGGCCTTCACCGCGTACAGCAACGAGATCAGCGCCCCGGACCGCTCGTCCGGCTCCCGGTTGCCCAGCACGACGTTGCCCACGAGGTCGCGGAGCTCGCTGACCGCCTCGACGTCGTTGATCACGTAGCTCTTGGTGGGGAAGATGCCGAGCATCTTGGTCTTCTCCAGCGTGAGCACCCCGCGCCCCCGAAGCTGCTCCATCACGTTCTCCCGCACGTGATGGCGCAGCTTCTCCACGGCCTGCTGCGGCTTCATCGGCTTGGTCAGCCGGGTCAGCGACTCCTGCAGGAACTCGTTGGGCAACGGCGTGGGGTCCACGACCGAGAGCTTCTTGCCGTCCTCCTCGAACGCCACCTGTCCCGACTTGACGAGCTCGACCAGCACGGCGCCGGCGAGGGCGTTGTGGATCGAGGTCGTGTCCATGAGCACACGGCCGTCGGTCTCGTCGAGGAAGAGCAGCATCAGGTCTTCAGGCAGCATGAACCCACGTTAACGCCTGCTCACGCCATCCACCTGCCAACCGCGTAATACGCGGTGAACAGGCCGAAGAACGCCAGCGTCACCACGAGCAGCAGCTGCTGCCAACGGGCCTTTTTGGACAGCACGGCGTACGCCACGGCGACCGGGAAGGTGCCGCCCAGGTGCCGTCCGATCGAGGCCAGCGGCTCTTCGGGGCCGGTGGGGACCGAGATCGTCATCGCGAAGATCGCGAAGCCGAACAGCACGTACTCCAGCGGGAGCTTGCGCCACGTCAGGCCGAGCGCGACCAGCGGGAGGAAGAGGAAGAGCAGCTCCCACAGCGAGTCGGTGCTGTTGAACTTGCTCGCCGTCTCGGTCGCGCTGGGGGACAGGATCACGTTCTCGAACGCCTGGTAGATCGGCTGCCACGGCCACTGCGAGGTCCGGCCCCAGAAGTTCGTCTGCCAGCGGCTGAACGCGAACGGGTCGTCGTACTTGATCCACAGGAACGCGATGTAGCTCAGCAGCCCGAGCGGGACCATCGCGGCCGATCCGACGATCTTGAGCTTGGCGGCGAGCTGGTCACGGGTGAACAGGCCGCCCCAGCCGAAGCGCTGCACGAGCACGACCGCGAACACGATCATGACGAGGATGCCGTTCGGCTTGGTCAGCGTCAGCGCCGCGCCGGCCAACCCGGCGAACAGCCACTGTTCCTTGCGCACGAACAGGAACACGGCGATCGTCAGCGGGATGAACAGGGCCTCGCCGTACCCGGCGGCGAAGGTGACCGTGAACGGGTTGAACGCGAGGAAGAACACCGCCCAGCGCGCGGTCTGGTCGTCGAAGCGCTCGGCGACGAGCCGGTACAGCAGCCAGAAGGTGACGAGCGCCAGCAGGTTCGCCAGCACGAGACCGACGTAGAAGGCGTGGTAGTAGGTCTGGCCGAACGGGATGGACACCCACCCGACGAGCTTCGGCCAGAGCGGGAAGAACGCGACCGCTTCGGGATAGCCGGTGCGCTGGCCGTTCGGCAGGTAGTCGATCGGCATCTTCGGGTCCCAGTACCCGTGTGCCGCGACCTGCAGGTAGTAACCGAGGTCGAAGCGGATCCACTTCTTCCCGCAGTCGAGCACCTGGTCGAAGCACTGGAACCCGCCAGGACCCGGCTCGCTGACCGACACGACGGTCAGTCCGAACAGGGCGACGCGGCTCAGCAGGAAGATCCACAACGCCTCCCGCCAAGCCACCCGTCTGGGCGGTCTGGTGCTGATCTGAGGCAGCAGGTCGGGATTCTGGACGTCGTCGACCGCGGTTCTGACACTCACCTTGCTCGAGCCCCCACTCGTTTCGTGCCTGTGATCACCGGGCGGCCTTGCTGACGACAGCGGCCCGGCACCTTGACGGTGCCGGGCCACATGATCAGCGGAGGATACGGGATTTGAACCCGTGAGGGGGTGAACCCAACACGATTTCCAGTCGTGCGCACTAGGCCGCTATGCGAATCCTCCGTCGAGAACCTTACCGGACGGGTGTTCCGCGACCCAAAACGGGTGCCCACTGTCCAGCTGAGACGGATCTGCATGGATTGCGAATACACCCACAGCAAGCCGCTGACCAGGCTTTTGGTCATGGCGAAAACGAAGAGCCGCCTCGGCTCCGCGATCACAGCTCTCGTCCTCGCTGTGGTCTCCACCACCGCGCTGGCCGCTCCCGCCCACGCCGGCGAGGCGCTCTACAAGACGGACGACGCGTACATCACCGGCACGGCCAAGCGGACCGCCGTCCCGCTCGCTCGCCGTCAACCGCTCCAGTCCGAACCGGCGGATCGCGTCCAGCATCCGATAGCGGCCTGCAGAGTCCTTCTCCAGCAACGACTTCTCGCGCAGCTCGGCCAGCACTGTCCACACCGGACCGCCGCACAGGACGTCGGCCAGGTTGTCGTCGAAGCCGCCGCGTGCCGCCGCAACGGGATCGAACGGGTTGACGACGTGCACCACCTCGCCCTCGACCCGCAGCGCCTCGCGGCTCGTCGCGACCACGCGCACCGCCGGGAACCGGGCCGGCAGGGCCGCGCAGCCCGTCAGCACGTGCTCGCAGGTGTCGAGGGCCAGCACCGGCTTGTCCACGTGGAGCCGCTCCACCTGTGCGTCGTGGGTGAACGCGGACAGGCCGACCCACCGCACGTCGTGCCCGCGCAGGAGTTCCACTGCGGGCTGGGTCTTGCCGACTCCTGGTGGTCCGACGAGCGTGATCAGTAACGCCGCCTTCTGCAGCTCCGCGTCCTGTGAGTTCGTTGTGGCGTCGCTGTGGCGTCGAAAAAATCTTGGAAGGTCGTGTCGATCTGGCGGTGGCCCGCTCGTCGTGATCCCGTAAGACCGGACCGAGGAGGGCATTCGTGAAGTACATGCTGTTGATCTACGCGGCCTCTGACCAGCAGGCGACCTGCACGGTCGAGGACTGGATCGCCTACGAGAAGGAGATGAAGGACGCGGGCGTGCTCGTCTCCGGGCACTCGCTCGCCGACCTGGTCACCGCGACCACCGTCCAGGTCGGGCAGGACGGCAAGCGCTCGGTCACCGACGGCCCGTTCGCGGAGACGCGCGAGGTGCTGGGCGGCTACGACATCATCGACGTGCCCGATCTCGACGCGGCACTCGAATGGGCGGCGAAGTGTCCCGGATCGCGTGACGGCGGCGCTGTCGTCGTGAGGCCGATCGCCGAGTTCGACTTCTGAGTTCGCGATGAACGTCGAGCAGGTGTTCCGGGAGGAGCGCGGCAGGCTGCTCGCCACCCTGGTCAAGCGCTTCGGCGACCTCGACCTGGCCGAGGAGGTCACCTCCGACGCGATCGAGGCGGCGCTGCGGCACTGGCCGGTGGACGGGGTGCCTGATCGGCCCGGCGCGTGGTTGCTCACGACCGCGCGCCGCAAGGCCGTCGACCGCCTGCGCCGCGACCAGGCCTACGCGGCGCGGCTGGCGTTGCTGCAGGTCGAGGTCTCGCGGGCCGATGCTCCGGTGACAGGGTCGTTGCCGGACGAGCGGCTGGAGTTGTTCTTCACGTGCGCGCACCCGGCGTTGCCCGCGGAGGACCGCGGCGCGCTGATCCTGCGCTGCCTGGCCGGGTTCACGACGCCGGAGGTCGCGCGGGCCTACCTGGTGCCGGTGGCGGCGATGCAGCAGCGGATCGTGCGGGCGAAGAAGAAGATCCGGGAGGCGCGGATCCCGTTCCGCGTGCCGGATCCCGACGAGCTCCCGGAACGCCTGCCCGGCGTGCTGCAGGCCGTGTACTCGATCTTCACCGAGGGGTACGCGGCTCAGCGCGCCGATCTGGCCGACGAGGCGATCCGCCTGGCGCGGATCCTGGGCGGCCTGATCTCCGACCGCGAGGTGACGGGGCTGCTGGCGTTGATGCTGCTGGTTCACGCCCGTCGTGATGCCCGTGAGGAGCTGCTGGAGGACCAGGACCGCGCGCTCTGGGACAGCGACATGATCGCGGAGGGCTGCGCGTTGGCGGAGGTCGCGCTGACCGGTGGTTACGGCCCGTACGGCGTGCAGGCGGCCATCAACGCGGTGCACGCCGAGGCCGCGGACTTCGCCCGTACCGACTGGCGGCAGATCGTCGCCCTCTACGACGTGCTCCTGAAGCTGACGCCGTCGCCGGTGATCGCGCTGAACCGCGCCGCCGCCGTGGCCATGCGCGACGGAGCTGCCGCAGGGCTCGCGTTGCTGGACGAGCTGGCGGACGAACCGAAGCTCCGCGACTACCACCCGTACCGCGCGGCCCGTGCCGACCTGCTGCACCGCCTGGGCCGTCGTGCCGAAGCCGCCGAGGCCTACCGCGAGGCCATCGCACTGGCCGGCACCTCATCCGAACAGGACTTCCTGCGCCGCAGGCTCACCGCCGTCGAGGAGCAATCATGATCATGAAGTGGCTGGAGGCCGAACGCCTGAGCGTCGCGGACCTCCTCGAGGATCTGACCGACGCCGAGTGGCAGCGCGAGACCCTCTGCACCGGCTGGACCATGCAGGAGATGGCCGCGCACCTCACGACCTCTACCCGCACGGGCTGGGGTGACGTGCTGGTCGGCGCCTTCCGCGCACGGTTCGACTGGAACCGGATGGAGGACCTGAAGGCGCGCTCGCTCGCCGCGAGGTTCACCCGGTCGGAGTTGATCGCCCAGATCCGCTCGTCCGCGGCCTCCCCGAAGCGCGCGCCGATGGCGTCCCCGATCGACCCGCTGGTCGACTTCCTGGTCCACGGCCAGGACATCGCCCGCCCTCTCGGCCGCGCCCGTGAGATGCCGCTCGAACCGGCCCAGGCGGCGCTGGATCATGTGATGAAGAGCCCGTTCTGGGGCGCTCGCAAGCGTTTCCCCGACGGCGTTCTGCCTGCTCTTCCTGCCCCTGACCTGCTGATGCTGGCAACGGGCCGCGTGTTGTCCCCACCTGTGGACAACACTGTGGGCAACTCGAACACACGTTCGATCTAGACCCTTCGCTACACTTGCGTCGGACCTCGTGCGGCACACATCTCGCGAACCTCCCCAGGGCCGGAAGGCAGCAAGGATAAGCGGGCTCTGGTGGGTGCACGGGGTCCCCTTTTTGTGTCGGTGGTCCCCGGTACTGTCTGCGGCGTGGCGCTCGCTCTGTATCGCAAGTACCGTCCGGCCACGTTCTCCGAGGTCGTAGGCCAGGAGCACGTGACCGATCCGCTGCGAGTCGCGCTGGCGGCGGGCAGGGTGAACCACGCGTACCTGTTCAGCGGCCCGCGAGGCTGCGGCAAGACCTCGTCGGCCAGAATCCTGGCCCGCTCCCTCAACTGCGTGCAGGGCCCGACGCCCGACCCGTGCGGCGAGTGCAACAGCTGCATCGGCCTGGCCCCCAACGGCACCGGCAGCGTCGACGTAGTGGAACTCGACGCGGCCTCCCACGGCGGCGTGGAAGACGCCCGCGAGCTCCGCGACAAGGCCTTCTACGCGCCGGCCGAGTCCAAGTACCGCGTCTTCATCATCGACGAGGCCCACATGGTCACCACGCAGGGCTTCAACGCCCTGCTGAAGATCGTCGAAGAGCCGCCGGACCACCTGATCTTCATCTTCGCCACCACGGAGCCGGACAAGGTCCTCCCGACCATCCGCTCCCGCACGCACCACTACCCGTTCCGCCTGATCCCGCCCGGCGTGATGCGCGGCCTCCTGGAACGCAACTGCGCCGCGGAAGGCGTAGCCGTGGAACCAGCGGTCTTCCCCCTGGTGATCCGAGCAGGCGGCGGCTCGGCCCGCGACACCCAGTCGGTCATGGACCAGCTCCTCTCCGGCGCGGGCCAGGACGGCGTCAAGTACGAGCAGGCCATGACCCTCCTGGGCGTGACCGACTCGGCCCTGATCAACGACGTGGTCGACGGCCTGGCAGCAGGCGACGGCGCAGCGGTCTTCGGCACCATCGACCGCCTGGTGGAAGCAGGCCACGACCCCCGCCGCTTCGCCTCCGACCTCCTCGACCGCCTCCGCGACCTGGTCCTGCTCTGCGCAGTCCCGGACGCCGCCGACCGCAACCTGGTCAGCGCCCCGGAAGACGAGCTGGCCACCATGTCGGCCCAAGCCCAACGCCTGGGCCCGGCCGCCCTGACCCGCTACGCCGAAATCGTCCACACGGGCCTGGTCGAAATGCGCGGCGCCACAGCCCCGCGCCTGCTCCTGGAACTCCTCGTCTCCCGCATGCTCCTCCCGTCGGTGAGCCAGTCGGAAGCCGCACTGCTCCAACGCCTGGAACAACTGGAACGCCGCCCCCCAGCCGCCATCGCCGCGGGCGACCCGGCAGCGGCCGCCCCACCAGCAGGCGCCCCGGTCTTCACCCGCAAGTCCCAGCAACCAGCCGAGCCCGCCCAACCGGAGGCAGCCCGCCAGGCCCCGGCAGCAGCCCAGCCACCGGCCGCAACGCAGGCCCCGGCAGCATCCCAACCGCCAGCCGCAGCGCAGGTGCCCAGCACGACCCAGCCGTCCGCCGCACCGCAGGTGCCAGGCTCGGCCCAGCCATCAGCCGCGACGCAGTCGTCGGCCCCAACACAAGCTCCGACCGCAGCCCAACCGCCTGCCGCAACCCAGGTCCCCCCTGCCCAGCCACCAGCCGCGACGCAGTCGTCGGCCCCGGCTCAGCCCGCAGCCCCCTCAGCGGAGCAGTCCGCCCAGGCCGCCCCAGCGGCCGAAGGCACCCTGGACGCGGCAGCGGTCCGCAGGATCTGGTCCGAACTCCTCGCGGCAGTCCGAGCCTCCAGCCGCAGCACCGAGGCGATGCTGACCAACGCCATGGTCAGCGAGGTGGACGGCAACGTGGTCACCATCGCCCACACCTCAGCCCCTCTGGCCCGCCGCCTGGCTGAACCCCGCAACACCGAGGCAATCGCCAACGCTCTCACCACCGTCCTCGGTGGCACCTGGCAAGTCCGCTGCGTCCACGGCACCCCAAGCGCAGCCCCCCAAGCCACCCAACCCCCCAAAGCAGCCCGCCCGGCCCCAACCCGCCCAAGCCAGGCGCAGCAACAGCCTCCACGCCAACCAGAACCCCAACGCCAGCCCACACCCCCGTCGCGCCCACCAGCAGACGACGTCCCGCCGCCCCCAGAACCGCCGGAGCCGGACGACCCGCTACCGCCGGAACCGGACGACGAAGAAGCAATGCTGGCCGAAGCGGCCCGCCCAGTGGACCCGGACTCAGTGAGCAAGGAGCAGGACCCAGAAGCGGTAATGCTCAAGCTCCTGGCCGACGAACTAGGCGCCCGCCCCCTGAAAAAGGCCTAACCCAGCACCACAGCCCACCCGCCAGAAGACCCCGACGGTGACCACCGCCGGGGTCTTCGCACGTAGGCAGCCCTCGCACGCCGAAGGCGGCCCCAAGCCCGAGGCCGAAGGCGAGGCGACCCGATGGCGAAGCCGAGGCGCTTTGGCGAAGGCGAAGCCGAGCTGCAGTTAGCAAACACTCTGAGGTGGGGTGGGTCCCGTCACGAGTCGTGGCTGATCGTTGGCCGCGCCAGGTCAGGGGTGTCAACTCGACACGCTTTTCGTCGAGTTGACACCCC
>NZ_JBFAYI010000046.1:0-50058 GCF_040681245.1 Lentzea sp. NPDC051838 | reverse complement strand
GGTGTCAACTCGACGAAAAGCGTGTCGAGTTGACACCCCTGACCTGGCGCGGCCAACGATCAGCCACGACTCGTGACGGGACCCACCCCACCGGAGTTTTCTTGGCTAAGGGCAACTCGGCTTCGCCTTCGCCAAGGCAGCTCGGCTTCGCCGTCGCTCAAGCAGCTCGGCTTCGCCTTCGCCTTGCCTCGGCTTCGCCTTCGGTACTGCTCGCCTTCGGTTTCGCGCCGTCAGGAGCGTCGTTGGCTTGAGCCCAGGCCACCCGCATTCGAGCCGTTGAGGATCGTGCCTTCCGGGTAGCCGAGCGGCAGGTACATGTCGATGGCGTCCCAGCGTTCGTTGCCCACGGCGATGGCGTTCGGCATGCGGCCGTGTTCGCGGAAGCCGATCGATTCGTAGAGTTCGATCGCGCCGTGGTTGTTGCCGCGCGTGCCCAGCCAGACGATTTCGATGCCTGCTTCGCGGGCGTGGTCGACCAGGCCTTGGACGATGAGTTTGCCCAGGCCCAGGCCTCGTGCGGACGGGTGGGCCATGACCTGTTGGATTTCGGCTCGGTGTTGGAAGACTGCTGTGCCGCCGCGTCGCCAGAGGCCCACTGCGCGGACCATGCCGTTCACCGAAGCGGTGCCGAAGGCTGCGTCGCCGTCGCGGACCTGTTTGAGGACGCCGTCCAGCCAGAGGTTGATGCGGTCCTGGGTCGGGGGCTCGTGGTAGCCGACGGCGCCGCCTGCGGCTACTACGTCGTGCACGACTGTGTGGATTTCGGCGCGGAGCGTGTCGTCGGCTTCGGTCAGCCACCGGAGTTCGGGCATGGGGCGATCGTAAATGCGTCGAGAATTGTCAGACCTGTTCGTTAGCGTTGGACGGGTGGAGAACCTCGTTGAGGCCAAGGCGCTGACCAAGCATTTTGGGTCGTTCGAGGCCGTTCGCGGCATCGACGTCGAGGTGCGCCGTGGGGAGGCGTTCGGGTTTCTGGGGCCCAACGGGGCCGGGAAGTCGTCGACCATGCGGATGATCTCGTGCGTGTCCGGGCGGACCGGTGGGGATTTGAAGGTCCTGGGGATGGATCCGGACACGCAGGGGCCCAAGATTCGGGCGCGGCTCGGGGTGGTGCCGCAGCTGGACAATTTGGACACGGAGCTGACGGTCAGGCAGAACCTCCAGATTTATGGAAGGTACTTCGGGATGTCGCGGCAGAAGTGTCGCGAGAAGGCTGACGAGTTGCTGGAGTTCGCGCAGCTTTCGGATCGGGCGGACCACGAGGTCGAGCCGTTGTCCGGGGGGATGAAGCGGCGGCTCACGATTGCGCGGTCGTTGGTCAACGATCCGGAGCTGTTGTTGTTGGACGAGCCGACCACCGGGTTGGACCCGCAGGCTCGGCATCTGTTGTGGGACAGGCTGTTCCGGCTGAAGCAGGACGGCGTCACGCTGATCATCACGACCCACTACATGGACGAGGCCGAGCAGCTCTGCGATCGGCTCGTGGTGATGGACGGCGGGCGGATCGCGGCTGAGGGGTCGCCGAGCGAGTTGATCGGCCGGTACTCCACCCGGGAAGTGTTGGAGCTGCGGTTCCAGCCTGGTCAGGAGAAGCCGGATCTGGAGCGGTTTGCGGAGCGCGTTGAGGTGCTGCCGGACCGGTTGTTGTTGTACACGCAGGACGGTGAACACACGCTGAACCTGGTGCACGAGCACGGGGTCAGGCCGGTGCAGAGCTTGGTGCGGCGGAGTTCGCTGGAGGATGTTTTTCTGAGGCTCACCGGCCGGACGTTGGTGGACTGATGCAGACACTCAGGGCGTCCTGGTTCGGGTTCGAGAAGCACTGGTTGTGGTACCGGCGCAACTGGCGGGCCACGGCCGTGTCGAGTTTTCTGTCGCCGCTGTTGTTCCTGCTCGCGCTCGGGCTCGGGTTCGGGTCGCAGGTGCAGTCCACGGCGGCGATCGGAGGCGTGCCGTATCTGCAGTACCTCGCGCCGGCGCTGGTCGTCATCACAGCGGTGCAGGGAGCCACTTTCGAGTCGACCTACGCGATCATGTCGTCGTTCATCTGGCAGAAGACGTACGTGGGGATGGTGGCCACGCCGATCACGCCCGCGCAGGTGCTCTACGGCCAGGTGTTGTGGGTGGGGGCGCAGCTGTTCGCGCGGTCGGTGGTGTTCGTGGTCATCGCGGCGGTGTTCGGAGCCGCGACGAGTCCTGCCATCGTGTGGGCCGTCCTCTTCGCGACGCTCACGGGGCTGGCCTTCAGCTGCCCGTTGATCGCCTACAGCGCGACGCTGGACAAGCCGGACAGCTTCAACACGATCTTCCGCTTCGTGCTCATGCCGATGACGCTCTTCACCGGCGCGTTCTTCCCCGTCAGCCAGCTGCCGGAGTGGTTGTTGCCGCTGGTGTGGCTCACGCCCGCCTGGCACGGCATCGAGCTCGCGCGGGGTGCCGCCTCCGGGACGCTCGGTGTCCTGCCCGCTCTCGGGCACGTCGCCTATCTCGTCGCCATGGTCGCGGTGGGCATGTTCTTCGCCGTTCGCTTCTTCCATCGCAGGCTGGCGGTGTGACATGACCAAGACCTTGGAACCGGCGAACACGTCGGCACCGGCCAGCGTCGGGTTGCTGTGGCGGGTCATCCCACCGGGGCTCTACGGCGGCAGGGCCAGCATGCTCGTGGAACGCGCGGCGCTGGTGAACCGGCGCGCGTGGTTCGTGCTCATCGGCGGGGCGTTCGAGCCCGTGCTGTTCCTGTGGTCGCTGGGCCTCGGCTTCGGCCAGTTCGTGACGTCGGTGGCCGGGCCCGACGGGCAGCCCGTCGGTTACGCGGCGTACGTGGCGCCGGCGTTGCTGGCGGCATCGGCCATGAACGGAGCGGTGTACGACGCGACGTTCAACGTGTTCTTCAAGTTCAAGTACGCCAAGTTGTACGACGCGATGCTGGCGACGCCGATGGGACCGATGGACGTCGCGATCGGCGAGATCGCCTGGGCGCTGCTGCGGGGCGGTCTCTACTCGGCGGGCTTCCTCGCCGTGATGCTCGGGATGGGGCTGATCTTCTCGCCATGGGCGCTGCTCGCGCTGCCGGTGGCCTTGCTGGTGGCGTTCGCGTTCGCGGCGGTGGGCATGGCGGCGACGACGTTCATGCGGTCGTGGCAGGACTTCGACCTGGTGCAGCTGGCGGTGCTGCCGATGTTCCTGTTCTCCACGACCTTCTTCCCGCTGTCGGTTTACCCGGGCTGGCTGCAGGTGGTGGTCACGTGGACGCCCCTCTACCACGCGATCGAGCTCATGCGGGGCCTCACGCTGGGCGTTGTCGGGTGGGGCATGATCGGCCACGTCGCGTATTTCGCGGTGATGGCCGTGGTGGGAACGGTGGTGGCGTCGAGGCGCCTGGGGAAGCTGTTGCTGAACTGACCGCGATTCGGCCCAGCGGTGTGGGGGCCGTTACTCTGGTCGTGTGAGTGTCGAGTCTGTTTTCCCCAGGTTGGAGCCTCTGCTGCCGCGGATCTCCAAGCCGGTGCAGTACGTCGGCGGGGAGCTCAACGCGACCGTCAAGGACTGGGACGCGGCGTCCGTGCGCTGGGCTTTGATGTACCCCGACGCGTACGAGGTCGGGCTGCCCAACCAGGGCGTCATGATCCTCTACGAAATCCTCAACGAGCTGCCGGACGTGCTCGCCGAGCGCACCTACGCGGTGTGGCCGGACCTCGAGGCGCTCATGCGCGAGCACGGGGTTCCGCAGTTCACGGTGGACGCGCACCGGCCGTTGAAGGCGTTCGACCTGATGGGCATCAGCTTCGCGACGGAGCTGGGCTACACGAACATGCTCACGGCGCTGGACCTCGCGGGGATTCCGATCCACGCGAAGGACCGCACGGAGGACGACCCGATCGTGGTCGCCGGTGGGCACGCGGCGTTCAACCCCGAGCCGATCGCGGACTTCGTGGACGCGGCGGTGCTCGGCGACGGCGAAGAGGCCGTCCTCGAGATCACCGAGATCGTCAAGAACTGGAAGGCCGAAGGCTCGCCCGGCGGCCGTGACGAGGTGCTCACGCGCCTCGCCGAGACCGGTGGCGTGTACATCCCGCGCTTCTACGACGTGGAGTACCTGCCGGACGGCCGCATCCAGCGCGTCGTGCCGAACCGCGACCGCGTGCCGTACCGCGTGTTCAAGCGGACCACGATGGACCTCGACGCGTGGCCGTACCCGAAGCAGCCGCTGGTGCCGCTCGCCGAGAGCGTGCACGAGCGGATGAGCGTCGAGATCTTCCGCGGTTGCACGCGCGGCTGCCGCTTCTGCCAGGCGGGCATGATCACCCGCCCGGTGCGCGAGCGGTCCATCGAGGGCATCGGCGCCATGGTCCAGAAGGGCCTGGAGGCGACCGGTTTCGAAGAGGTCGGCCTGCTGTCGTTGAGCAGCGCGGACCACAGCGAGATCGCCGAGATCACCAAGGGCCTCGCGGACCGCTACGAGGGCACCAACACCGGCCTGAGCCTGCCGAGCACGCGCGTCGACGCGTTCAACATCGACCTCGCGAACGAGCTGTCCCGCAACGGAAGGCGCTCGGGTCTCACCTTCGCGCCCGAGGGCGGCAGCGAGCGGATGCGGCGCGTCATCAACAAGATGGTGTCCGAAGAGGACCTCATCCGGACGGTGTCGGCCGCGTTCTCCAACGGCTGGCGGCAGGTCAAGCTGTACTTCATGTGCGGCCTGCCCACCGAGGAGGACGAGGACGTCCTGCAGATCGCCGAGATGGCCAAGAACGTCATCCGCGCCGGCCGTCAGGCGAGCGGGCGCAACGACGTCCGCTGCACCATCTCGATAGGCGGGTTCGTGCCCAAGCCGCACACCCCGTTCCAGTGGGCCCCGCAGTGCGACCCGGACACGGTCGACGATCGGCTCAGGAAGCTCCGCGAGGCCGTCAACGCCGACCGCAGCCTCGGCCGCAACATCGGCATGCGCTACCACGACGGCAAGCCCAGCCTCATCGAAGGCCTGCTCAGCCGCGGTGACCGGCGCATCGGCAAGGTCATCGAGGCCGTGTGGCGCGACGGCGGCCGGTTCGACGGCTGGTCGGAGCACTTCAGCTACGACCGCTGGACCGCCAAGGCCGCAGAGCAGCTCGAACCGCTCGGCGTCGACCTCGCCTGGTTCACCACCCGCGAGCGCGAGGAGCTGGAGGTCCTGCCCTGGGACCACCTCGACTCGGGCCTCGACAAGGAATGGCTCTGGGCCGACTGGCAGGACGCGCTGGACGAGCGCGAGCAGGACGACTGCCGCTGGACCCCGTGCTTCGACTGCGGTGTGTGCCCGGCGATGGGCACGGACATCGAGGTCGGGCCGACGGGCCGCAAGCTGCTGCCGATCTCGCCGGTCGGTGTCGGCTCACCGGTGAAGAACCCGGCGCTGTCTAGCTGACGGCTGCCAGCCCGCCCACCTGACCCGCCCTGGCGATGACGGTGGCGGGCTGGCCCAGCGAGTCACCCATGTCCACGGTGACGTCCGCGCCCAGATGGGCCGCGAGACAGGCCGTGCTGTTGGCGTTCGCGATGTCCTCGGGCACTCCGATGGACGGCGCGAACATCCGTGCCGCGAACCGGTCACCGGCGCGGTAGACGTAGCAGCCCAGCAAGCCGAACGAGTCGGTCGCCTCCTGCAGCCGCTGCAGATCCGGTGCCAGCTCGGCGAGTCCGTCGGACACCTCGACGAGCATGCGCGGCCGTCCGAGCGTCGCGACCACGCACGAACCGCCCGCACCGAGCGCCCGAACGACCGCATCCCCTTCCGCACCTGTCGCCGGCCGCACCTGCACCGGACCCGGATCGAACACGGCCTCGACACCGCCAGGCACCTCGACCGCCGTGCCGCTGAACGTCCGACCGCCGGCCAGCAGCGTGTGCTCACCAGGCCCCAGAACGGCAAGCGCCGCAACGGTTCCGTGCCCGCAGCCCGGCAGCTCACCCTCCGACGTGAAGAACCTCAGCACGCCACCGGGTCCGATGAAGACCGCGTGCGAAGTGCCGAAGAACCCAGGCATCTCGCAACGTTCGGCGTCGCTGAAATCGCCGTCCGCCACCACAAAAGTAGGACTGCCACCACGACCATCGCGCAAGCAGGCGTTGACGATCACTTCGTCACGGCGGCGAGCGCGTCGACCAATCCGTGGCCGTAGAAGGAGTTGTACTCCGAGTAGCCCGTGCAGAACGCGTCCTGCACCCCGGTGCCGTTCAGGTCGTAGTCCGCGGGGCACGGCAGCGTCGTCGCCTGCGCGTTCAGCATGCGCCCCAACGACAACGCGTCCGTCTGCGGATGCGTCGACGCGATCAGCGCCGCCACGCCCGACGCGTGCGGAGTCGCCATCGACGTGCCGCACGAGTAGTCGTAGCCCGACGGCACCGTGGACAGCACACAGCCGGACTGCGCGCGGGTGTCTCCACCGGGCGCCGTCACGTCGATCGCCCCGAGCCCGTACGAGCTGTACCCGGCCTTGGTCTTGGTCGACTCCACGGCCGACACCCCGACCACGTTCTTGAGCTGCGCCGGCAGCACCGCGCACGTCGGGTCGACGGTCCTGGTCTGCGCGTCGCCGTTCGTCGGCGACACCGAGTCACGCCCCGGCCGTGACAGGTCCGCGGCGTTGTTGCCCGCCGCCGCGACCGTCAGCACGTTGCGAGAGGTGGCGTAGTCGACGGCACGACGCACCGCCTCGTAGATCACGCGCTGACCGGGCTCGCTCTGGCACGTGAACAGGTACGGGTCGATGAAGTAGCTGTTGTTGGTGATGGTCATGCGCTGCGAGGCCGCCCACATGAACCCGCACACGGCGTACTCGGGGTAGATGAACCCGTCGTCGTCCACGACCTTCACGGACGCGATGCGCACGCCCGGTGCGACGCCCGTGGTGCCGCGGCCGTCGTCGGCGGCCGCGATCGTGCCCGCGACGTGCGTGCCATGGGCCGAGGTCGTCGGAGCCCAGGACGAAGGTGACGTATCGGGCTTACCGGTCAGACACCCCGCCGAGAGCTCGGGAGCCAGCGCCTGGACCAGATCGGGGTGACGGGGGTCGACACCGGAGTCGAGCACGCCCACCACGACGGACTTGGAGCCGGTGCTGATCTCGTGCGCGGCCGGGGCGTTGATGAGATCCATGTCCCATTGCTCGCCGGAGCGCAGTCCCGATGGGCGGAACAGTTCCGTGTCGTCCTTCTTGCGCTTCACCGCGCGCTTGGCGATGCTCTCGGCCTGGGCGCTGTACGCGCGCTGCGGGCCGATCAGCTTGAGGAACGACGGGTCAGGAGACGTGGCGACGGCGACCCCGATCTCGGGGTAGTAGACGGTCGTGGAACCACAGGCCTCAGTGATCTCCGCGTCCGCCACCGAAGTGGGCGTGAGCTGCGAGAACACCACGAGGTAGCGCAGGTTCGGGCCCGGTTGGATGCACGAGGACCCGGCGGGCTCGGCGACCGCCGGCAGGGACACCGCCAAGCACCCTGCCGCGAGCAGGGCGGTCATCGCCCCAGCCCGTGTGCGGTGGAGCAGAGGCACCAGGGACCTCCAGATCGGCAAGGCGTCCAGTCAGCCGGACCGTAGCCACGCGCAACGATCTAGACAAGCTGAACGTTCTGAATCGGGTTCACGGTACCGTCCTACCGGACGAACAGCCTGCGCCGATGGGACCGCTCACCCGTCGGAACACCCATGGGAGCACCACTGAGCCGCCATCAGCCCAACAACCCGTCTGCCGCCGCCGTGCAGAAACTGCGCCTCCGCTACACCAAGCGGGGGAGGTTGCGTTTCACTTCGCACCGCGACATCGCTCGCACGTTCGAACGTGCGCTGCGCCGCGCAGGCGTACCCATGGCGTATTCGCAGGGCTTCAGCCCTCACCCGAAGGTGTCGTGGGTCGGCGCCGCGCCGACCGGCGTCGCCAGCGAGGCGGAGTACGTCGAGGTGTCGGTGGTCGAGCGGGTCGACCCCGAGGCCTTGAAGATCGCGCTCGACGAGGCGTTGCCGCCCGGCATCGACGTCGTCGACATCGTCCAGGCGCACGGTGGCAACCTCACCGAGCGCATCGACGCGAGCGAGTGGCGCATCGAGCTCGACGGCGTGGAGCCCGAGCGGCTCGGCGCCGCGGTCAGCGACTTCCTCTCACGGGACCGGGTGGAAGTCGAGCGTCTGACCAAGGACGGCAAGAGAATCATCGACGTGCGGCCCGCCGTCGTGTCGGCGCTGGTCGAACCACGTTCGAGCGACGCCGGACACGATGAGGCCGGATTGTCACAACCGTGTGGGATACTCATGACGGTCGTTCGGCAGGTAACGCCTACCGTCCGACCCGACGACGTGCTGAATGCGCTTCGTGTCGTCGCCGATCTCGTGCCGCCGGTACCTGCGAGAGCAACCCGGATGGCGCAGGGACGGCTCGACGGCGAAGGCAGGCTGGCGGACCCGCTCCAACAGGACAGAGAGTCCTGACGAAGAGGAGCGCTGGAACTCCAGCCGCGACGCATCAGGAGGAGCGGCGCTGACAGCGGGCGTCGTCGTGGGACCTGCGCAAGCGTGCGCCCAGAGAGGCGCCACGCCGCTGCGCGCGAGGCAAGGATTCCCGCCGCGAGCAGCGGTGGAGAGAGACAAGAGAGGCCCCTGCGCGGCCGCGTCCTCACGGGACGCGCCCGGGGGTGGAGGAGCTGCATGTCGAACAAGGAAAAGCCTGCCGGCCCCACCGGCGGGCAGGGCGTGGTATCCGCACGCCCTGAGCTGGCAGATCTGCCGGACAAGCTGCGCGTGCACGCGCTGGCGAAGCTGCTGGACGTCTCCAGCAAGGACGTGATGACGGCCCTCGCCGACCTCGGCGAGGTCGCCCGCAGCGCGCAGTCGAGCGTGAGCCGCGACGTCGCGCTCAAGGTCGCCGAGACGCTGCTGGACTGGGACGACGTCGTCACCGGTGAGGTCACCGAGGACTACGAGGCCCCGGCCGTGCCCGCGTTCGAGGCCCCGGCGCTCGCGCCGATCTTCGCGGCCCCGAGCGCGGTGTTCCTGCCGCCTCAGCCGATCGAACGACCCAAGGCGGCCGTGTCGCCGTTCGTCGTCGAAGAGCCCGAGGTCGTCGAGGAGAAGTCGGTCGGCGAGATCGCCGCGGACGAGCTCGACGCCGCCGAGGCGGAGGCCGAGGCCGAAGGGGACGACGAGGGCGAGGGCCGTCGTCGCCGCCGCCGTGGCCGTCGTGGCCGCGGTCGTGGCAAGGGCGCCGAGGGCGACGCCGCCGAGGAGACCGAGGAGGGCCAGGCCGACGACGCCGAGGCCACCTCGGAGACCGACGCCGCCGACGAGGCTTCCGACGACGAGGGCGACGAGGGCTCGACCCGCCGTCGCCGGCGTCGCCGCCGCCGCAAGACCGGCGCGGACGACGACGTGTCGTCCGAGGACGACCCGCCGAACACGGTCGTGCACGTCCGCGAGTCGCGTGACGCGCGGGATGACAAGGCCGACTCCGAGGCCGCGCAGAACGAGGTCCGCAGCATCCGCGGCTCCACGCGCCTCGAGGCCAAGCGCCAGCGCCGCCGTGACGGTCGCGAGGCCGGCCGCCGCCGCGCCCCGGTGCTGACCGAGGCCGAGTTCCTGGCCCGCCGCGAGGCCGTGGCCCGCACGATGGTCGTCCGCGAGCGCGGCGACCGCACCCAGATCGGCGTGCTGGAGGACGGCGTGCTGGTCGAGCACTTCGTCACGTCGTCGGGCAGCGGCTCGATCGTGGGCAACGTGTACCTCGGCCGCGTGCAGAACGTGCTGCCGAGCATGGAGGCCGCGTTCATCGACATCGGCCGCGGCCGCAACGCCGTGCTGTACGCCGGTGAGGTCGACTGGGACGCCGCCGGTCTCGAGGGCAAGTCCCGCAAGATCGAGCAGGCGCTCTCCAGCGGCGACTCCGTGCTGGTCCAGGTCACCAAGGACCCGGTCGGCCACAAGGGCGCCCGCCTGACGACCCAGATCTCGCTGCCCGGTCGCTTCCTGGTCTACGTGCCGGGCGGCGGTGCCACGGGCATCAGCCGCAAGCTGCCGGACAACGAGCGCAAGCGCCTCAAGGACATCCTCAAGCGCGTCGTCCCCGAGGACGCCGGCGTGATCATCCGCACCGCCTCGGAGGGCATCTCCGAGGAGGAGCTCGGCCGCGACGTCACGCGTCTGCAGGCCCAGTGGAAGGTCATCAAGGAGAAGTCCGACAGCACCTCCACCAAGGCGCCGGCGCTGCTCTACGAAGAGCCGGACCTGCTGGTGAAGGTCGTCCGCGACCTGTTCACCGAGGACTTCGCCCAGCTCGTCGTCCAGGGCGACGAGGCGTGGGAGGTCATCGACTCCTACGTCCGCCACGTGGCGCCGGACCTGCAGGACCGCCTGAAGAAGCACGTCGGCAACAACGACGCGTTCGTCGAGTACCGCATCGACGAGCAGCTGCTCAAGGCGCTCGACCGCAAGGTGTGGCTGCCGTCGGGTGGTTACCTGATCATCGACCGCACCGAGGCGATGACGGTCATCGACGTCAACACCGGCAAGTTCACCGGATCCGGTGGCAACCTCGAAGAGACGGTCACGCGCAACAACCTGGAGTCGGCGGAGGAGATCGTCCGCCAGCTCCGGCTGCGCGACATCGGCGGCATCATCGTCATCGACTTCATCGACATGGTCCTGGAGTCGAACCGCGACCTGGTGCTGCGCCGCCTGACCGAGTGCCTGGGCCGCGACCGGACGCGTCACCAGGTCGCCGAGGTCACCTCGCTCGGCCTGGTGCAGATGACCCGCAAGCGGGTCGGCACCGGTCTGCTCGAGGCGTTCAGCCAGACGTGTGAGCACTGCCGCGGCCGCGGCGTCGTCGTGTCCACAGAGCCGGTGCACTCGCACGGCGGTGGCAACGGTGGCGGCCAGCAGCAGCCGCAGCAGCAGGGCGGTGGCCGCAAGTCGCGCCGCAACAAGGGCGGTGGCGAGCAGGCGGCCGAGGTCGTCGAGGCAGCAGTGGAAGCCCCCGAGGCTCCGGCCGACGTCGAGCCCGAGGTCGTCGAGGTCGTCGAACCGGGCGAGCCGGAGGACACCTCGGAGTCCGCGGTCGCCGCGGACCAGGAGCACGAGGGCCACGCCGGTCGTCGTCGCCGTCGTCGTCGTGGCCGCGACAAGGAGCCGCAGGCACCTGTCGAGGCCGTGGTCGACGCGGTCGTGGTCGAGGAGCAGGCGCTCAACGGTCACGTGCCGCACGAGGAGCCGGTTGTCGAGGTCTCGGCGGAGGAGCCCGCCGCCGAGGTGATCGAGGAGACGGCCGAGGAGCTCGTCGAGCCGGTCACGCTGGCCGAGTTCGTCGCGGAGGAGTCCGCCGAGGTCGCGGAACAGGCCGCTGGGGTGGCCGAGGTCGCCGCTGAGGCCGTCGCCGCGGTGGAGGCGGCCGAGGAGGCCGCTGAGGCTCCCGCGCCCGTCGTGGAGGCTCCTGCGGCTGCTTCCGGGGCCCGCCCGCGCCGTCGTGCCGCCAAGCGCGCCGCCGGTGCGCCGGTCGTGCACGAGGCGCCCGCTCCGGTGGTCGTCGAGGTGCCGAAGCAGCCCGAGGTCCAGATGCCCGCACCGGTGGTCACCACCACCCGCAGGCGCCGCGCCGTGTCGCGGCCCGCGGGACCGCCGGTCAACGAGGGCTGATCGCGAGATGAGGTGAGACCGGGGTCGCTTTCGAGCGGCCCCGGTTTCGTCGTGTGAGGGACCGCACAGCCTGCGCAAACGTGATCAGGGCACCCCAGTTTGCTTGCGCTGTACCCACTCCCGTAACCTTGTCGACGGCCCGCCATCCGACGGGTCCTGTCGTGTGCCCCCTCTGCTGGTTTCTCGCAGATGGGTTGGCGCATGGCCCGTCACCATCGAGTAGCAGGAGACTTCCGTCCTGATGTACGCGATCGTCAAGACCGGCGGCAAGCAGTACAAGGTCGCTGTCGGCGACATCGTCGAGGTCGAGAAGCTCGAGGGCGAGCCGGGCACCGAAATCTCCCTCCAGGCGCTGCTCGTGGTCGACGGCACCAACGTCACCGCTGACGCGG
Organism: Lentzea sp. NPDC051838; assembly: GCF_040681245.1. Taxonomy (NCBI): domain Bacteria; kingdom Bacillati; phylum Actinomycetota; class Actinomycetes; order Pseudonocardiales; family Pseudonocardiaceae; genus Lentzea; species Lentzea sp. NPDC051838. The sequence goes on along the minus strand of NZ_JBFAYI010000046.1, from coordinate 38,007 downwards.
CGGCCCTGGAGAAGTTCTCGGTCACCGGCAAGCTGGTCGAGCACACCAAGGGCCCGAAGATTCGCATCCACAAGTTCAAGAACAAGACCGGCTACCACAAGCGCCAGGGTCACCGTCAGAAGCTGACCCGCGTCGAGGTCACCGGCATCACCGGTAAGTGAGGACCTGACTTCTCATGGCACACAAAAAGGGTGCGTCCAGTTCCCGCAACGGCCGTGACTCCAACCCCCAGTACCTGGGTGTGAAGCGGTTCGGCGGTCAGGTCGTCAAGGCCGGCGAGATCCTGATCCGCCAGCGCGGCACCAAGTTCCACCCCGGCGTCGGTGTGGGCATCGGCAAGGACGACACGTTGTTCGCCCTGCAGCCGGGTGCGGTGGAGTTCGGCATGAAGCGCGGTCGCAAGACCGTCAACATCGTCCCGGTTGCGGTCTGAGGACCGTTTCCGCGACGTAGTTAGACCTCTGCGAGGGGCGGGACCGGTCTTCCGGCACCGCCCCTCGTTGCTTGTTCGCAAGACTTTCTGAAAGGGAGTAGTTCCGTGGCCCGCTTCGTAGACCGGGTGGTGATCCACGCTGCCGCCGGCAACGGGGGCAACGGTTGTGCTTCAGTGCACCGCGAGAAGTTCAAGCCGCTCGGCGGCCCGGACGGCGGCAACGGAGGCAGCGGCGGCAACGTCGTCCTCGTCGTCGACTCGCAGGTGCACACCCTGCTCGACTTCCATTTCCGCCCGCACGCCTCCGCCACTAGCGGCAAGGCGGGCGCGGGTGCGAACCGCGACGGCGCGAACGGCGACGACCTGATCCTGCGCGTCCCGGACGGCACCGTCGTGCTGACCGAGGACGGCGAGATCGTCGCGGACCTCGTCGGCGAGGGCACCCAGCTCATCGCGGCGGCCGGTGGCCGTGGCGGTCTCGGCAACGCCTCGCTCGCGTCCAAGGCCCGCAAGGCGCCTGGTTTCGCGCTGCTCGGTGAGCCGGGCGAGACGCGTGACCTGGTGCTGGAGCTCAAGTCCGTCGCGGACGTCGGCCTGCTCGGCTTCCCGTCGGCCGGCAAGTCGTCGCTGATCTCGGTGCTGTCCGCCGCGAAGCCGAAGATCGCCGACTACCCGTTCACCACGCTGGTGCCGAACCTCGGCGTGATCACCGCGGGCGAGACCATCTTCACGATGGCCGACGTCCCCGGCCTGATTCCCGGTGCGTCGCAGGGCAAGGGCCTCGGCCTCGACTTCCTGCGCCACATCGAGCGCACCGCCGTGCTCGCCCACGTCGTCGACTGCGCGACGTACGAGCCGGGCCGCGATCCGATCGCGGACATCGACGCACTGGAGCAGGAACTGGCGGAGTACACGCCGTCTTTGGGCGGCAACTTCGCGGACCGTCCGCGCGTGGTGATCCTGAACAAGATCGACATCCCGGACGCCAAGGACCTGGCCGACATCGTCCGCCCGGAGATCGAGGCCCGCGGCCTGCCGGTCTTCGAGGTGTCGACCGTGTCGCGCGAAGGCCTGCGCGAGCTCACGTTCAAGCTGGCCGAGGTCGTGCGCGACTACCGCGCCGCCCAGCCGAAGAAGGAATCGACCCGCATCGTGCTGCGGCCGACCGCCGTGGACGACCAGGGCTTCACCGTGACCGAGGACCCCTCGGTCGAGGGTGGCTTCATCGTCAAGGGCGAACGCCCGGAGCGCTGGATCCGCCAGACCGACTTCTCCAACGACGAAGCCGTCGGTTACCTCGCGGACCGCCTGAACAGGCTGGGCGTCGAGGACAAGCTCGTGAAGATGGGCGCCATTCCCGGTTGCCAGGTCACCATCGGCGACCTGGTCTTCGACTGGGAGCCGACCACGCCGGCCGGCATCGCGATGACGATGTCACCGACCGGACGTGGCACGGACGCCCGTCTCGAGCGCAACGACCGCATCGGCGCCCACGAGCGCAAGGCCCTGAAGAAGGCCCGCCGCGCGCCCGGCGAGTACGGCGACGACTTCGACGAGGAGTAAACCGTGACGGCCCCCGTGGTCTCACAGGCACGGCAGGCGGTGGCTTCGGCCGCGCGCATCGTGGTGAAGGTCGGTTCTTCTTCTTTGACGACGGCCGAGGGCGGCCTCGACCCAGCGCGCCTCGACGCGCTGGTCGACGCCCTGGCCGCTCGTTGTGCGGCGGGCAGCCAGGTCGTGCTGGTGTCGTCCGGCGCGATCGCCGCAGGCCTTGCGCCGCTGGGGATCTCCCGCCGCCCGCGTGACCTCGCGACGCAGCAGGCCGCGGCGAGCGTCGGTCAGCTGACGTTGGCGCACGCCTACGCGAACTCGTTCGGCCGCTACTCCTTGACTGTGGGTCAAGTGCTGCTGACCGCGGACGACGTGGTGCGCCGCTCGCACTACCGCAACGCTCAGCGCACGTTCTCCCGGTTGCTGGCCTTGGGCGCGGTGCCGGTCGTGAACGAGAACGACACCGTTGCCACCGAAGAGATCCGCTTCGGCGACAACGACCGTCTCGCTGCTCTGGTGGCCCACCTGGTCGGTGCCGACGCGTTGTTCCTGCTGTCCGATGTGGACGCTCTCTACTCCGGCGACCCGCGCAAGCCCGGTGCCGTGCGGATCTCCGAGGTCGCTTCGGCGTCCGATGTGGACGGCGTGCAAGCGGGAACCGTTGGCGCGTCTGGCCTCGGCACCGGCGGCATGGCCTCGAAGCTCGCCGCGGCCCGGCTGGCTTCCTCCGCGGGCATCCCCGTGCTGCTGACCAGCGCCACGGAGGCATCTCGCGCTTTGTCTTCGGCTGACGTCGGAACTGCTTTCGCCGCAACGGGTTCGCGCCTGACCGCCCGCCGCTTCTGGCTCGGCTACGCCACTGACGCCAACGGCCGCCTGCACCTCGACGACGGTGCGGTCGCCGCCGTGGTCGGCCGACGCCGTTCGTTGCTCGCGGCCGGCATCACGGGCGTGGACGGCGACTTCGAAGCCGGCGACGTCGTCGAACTGGTGTCGCTAGCGGGCGACGTCGTTGCGCGCGGTGTCGTGGGCTACGACGCTTCCGAACTGCCGTCGTTGATCGGCCGCAAGACCCACGACCTGCCGTCGGAGCAGCGCCGCGAGGTAGTGCACGCCGACGACCTGGTGCCGCTCGCTAGGTGAGTTCTTTGTTCTTCGTCTCGGGCAGCGTCAGGATCACCAGGAACGAGATCACCGCTGCCACCGCCACGTACCAGAAGAACACCGTGCCACCCACGGCCTGAATGACCAGCGGCGCGGTGCCGCCGAACAGCGCGACCGTGAGGTTGTACCAAGCGCCGATGCCGAGGCCGCGCAGTTCGGTGGGGAACAGCTCGCTCATCAACGCAGGCGCGATCGACGTGATCGTCGTGTACAGCGCGAGCCCTACTACGAACACGATCACCAGGTTGGCCAGTCCCGGCTTGACCAGCGCGGACAGCGGCACGATCAGCAGGGCCATCGCCGCCGACCACACCAGGATCTGCGGCTTGCGCCCGTAGCGATCCGCCAGCCACCCCATCGGATACTGCAGCGCGATGAACACCACCGTGCCGATCGACAACGCCAGGAACACGTCGATGTCGTTGGCGCCCTTGGACTTCACCGCGAACGGCGTCAGCGCTGAGAAGAACGTGTAGAAGCACAGCGTCGACAGCAACGTCACCCCGATGAGCTGCCCGACCGCCTTCGGGTGCTCTTTGAGGGTGAGCATGAGCGGATTGCGCAGGTTCTCGGCCTTGGCCTTGTTCTCCTCGAACTGTTCCGTTTCGGGCAGTTCGCGGCGCAGCCACAACCCGACCAGCCCGAGCACCCCACCGATCAGGAACGGCACACGCCACCCGTACTCGGCCATGGCGGCCTTGTCGAGGCCGCGGGACAGGAAGAACCCGAGCAGCGAGGCGATGAGCACCGCCGCCCCCGTCGAGATGTAGAAGAACGACGAGTACCTGCCGCGATGACTGGGTTTCGCGATCTCCCCGAGGTACGCCGACGCGTTGGACACCTCGCCGCCCAACGCCATCCCCTGCGCGATGCGTGCTACGACGAGCAGTGCCGGCGACAGCCACCCGACCTGGTCGAACGTCGGCAGCACCCCGATCACCACCGACCCACCGGACATCAACGCGATCGTCAGCAACATCGCGGTCCTGCGCCCTTTGAGATCCGCGAACCTGCCGAGCAGATACCCGCCGAGCGGCCGGAAGAAGAACGCCAGCGCGAACGTGGCGAACGTGCTCAGCAGCGCCGCGGCCTCGTTGCCCTTCGGAAAGATCTGGGTGGCGAAGTAGATGCTGAACGCCGTGTAGATCCCCCAGTCGTACCACTCGACCGCGTTCCCGGCCGAGGCCGCGACCAGCTTGCGCACGGGCAGTCGATGGGTTTCCGAAGTAACCGCCATGCGGTCACCTTGTCACACACGGCGACGAATAGGAGCGTACGTCTCAACTGGCTCGTTGGTCAGGAAGTCAACGATCATCGCGTTGCACAGCCCCGGTTTCTCGTGCAGCAACCCGTGCGACGTCCCGGGAACAACCGCGAGCTCGGCGTTCTCGAGCGCCCGGAACATGGCCGTCGCGTGCTCCAGCGTCACCTCGTCATCGTCACCGATCATGATCAGCGTCCTGGTCGGCAGCGTGCTCAGATCCTGCGCGGTGAGGCTCGGCGACCGGTGGTGCATCGGCGTGAGCTCGGTAGCCGGATCCCAGCCGTCGTGGTGGAACACCCCGCACACCACGATCAGCTTGTGGACCAGGTCAGGCCTGAGGTGAGCGGTCAGGAGAGCGATCGTCGCCCCGTCACTGCACCCGAGCAGGTGCGCCGGCCCCGTCGTCTCCAGAAACGCCACGGTTTGTTCGGCCATCTCCATGTGGTCCTGCGTGGCCTGGTCGACGCGATGCGGCGCGTGCAGCGTGAAGTCCTTGAGCGCGTCCAACTGCGGCCCGAACGCCGACGGGTCCGCGCCGCCAGGATGCAGAAGCACAAGAGTCTCGGTCATGCGCTGTTAGACCTCGTTCGGCGCTCACACTCATCGGCACTCAACGACGCTGCCCACCCACACGGGTGAACCTCGTCCTGATCCACGCCTGGCGCTCTCTAGTAGATGTCACGAATACATGGTCATCTTCACCGCGACAGAAGGAAGGAGCGCACAGGGGCGAGCATCTGCGCGGCTGCCTCATCAGGCCATACTCATCGGCGTGCGTTCAATGGGTTTGGTGACGTTGGTGGTCCGCGACTACGACGAGGCGATCCGCTTCTACGTGGACGGTCTGGGCTTCACGCTGGTGGAGGACACCCCGCAAGGCCACAAGCGCTGGGTGGTGGTCTCCGCGGGCGAGGGAGCGGCCCTGCTGCTGGCCCAGGCCGACACGGACCAGCAGTCAGCACGAGTCGGTGACCAGACCGGCGGCCGCGTCGGGTTCTTCCTGAACACCGACGACTTCGATCGCGACCACGCCCGCATGACGTCGTTCGGCGTCCGCTTCCTGGAGGCGCCGCGCGAGGAGGTCTACGGCAAGGTGGCCGTCTTCGAGGATCTCTACGGCAACCGCTGGGACCTCCTTCAGCCCGCCCGCGCCTGACCTGCTGCGGCCCGGCCCCGCCTGGCCGACCTGCTGGGGCCGGCCGCAGCCCGCCCGCGCTTGACCTGCTGCGACCCGACCCGCCTGGCTGACCTGCTGGGGCCGGCCGCAGCCCGCCTGCGCTTGACCTGCTGCGGCCCTGTCCCCGCCTGGCTGACCTGCTGCGGCCCGACCCGCCTGGCCGACCTGCTGCGGTCGACCTCAGCCCGCCCTCGCCTGACCCGGCGACACCCCCACGATCCGTTTGAACGCCCGGCTGAACGCGGCCTCCGACTCGTAGCCGAGGCCGCGCGCGATCTCGCTGACCGTGCTGTCGCGGTCCCGCAACCGGTTCATCGCCACGTGCATGCGCCACCGCGTCACGTAGCGCATGGCAGGTTCGCCGACGAGTTCGGTGAAGCGCGCCGCGAACGCCGACCGGGACATCGCGGTCTGGTGCGCCAGGCGTTCCACGGTCCACGGTTGCGCGGGGTCGCGGTGGATCAGGGCCAGGGCTTGGCCGATCTGATGGTCCTGCAACGCGCCGAGCCAGCCGGTGCGCGCGGCCGGGTCGTTGGCGAGCCACGAGCGGATCGTCTGGATCACCAGGACGTCCGCGAGCCTGGTGATCACCGCTTCGCCGCCGGGGCGCAGGTTGAGGGCTTCGGCGGCCATGAGGTCGATGGTGGCGCGCATGTCGTCGGCCTGCCGCACGTACAGCACGTGCGGCAGGACCTTGATCAGGTGCCGGGCGGCCGGGTGGTCGAAGCGGACGGCGCCGCACACGAGGTGCGTCACGGCACCGCCGGAGCCGTGGCGCAAGATCGCGTAGTTGTCGGTTTCGAAGGTGTGCGGCAGCGTTGTGACCAGCGGTGTTGGGGCGTCACCGGAGAAGAGCCGGTGTCCCTGGCCGCCGGGCACCAGCAGCACGTCGCCGGGTTCCAAGGCCGTCACCGAGCCGTCGACTTCGATCTCGCACGAGCCGCTCGTGAGGACGTGGAACCACAGGCAGTCGGCCATGTCGGGCATCGTCAGGCCCCACGGCTCGGTGAGCTCGGTCCGGCAGTAGAAGGTGCCGGACATCCGCAGCAGGTGCAGCGCTTCGCCTAACGCGTCCGTCATGTACCCAGTCTGGACGAATGAGCAAGCCAAAGCGATGAATTGTCATTGAGAGTCCGCGGCGCACCGGTCACAGTTAGCGGCATGGGGATCTACGGAATGCTCGCAGTCATCGCTTCCGGCCTGATGGCAGGCCTGTTCTTCGCGTTCTCCGTCGCCGTCATGCCGGGCCTCGCTGATCTGCCGCCCGAGAACGCCCGCGGTGCGATGCGCCGGATCAACGTCCGGATCCAGAACCCGGTGTTCCTGCTGGTGTTCCTCGGCAACGTCGTCCTGTGCCTCGGCGAGATCATCTTCGACGGCCGGTACGTGGGTGGCCTGCTCTACATCGTCGGTTGCTTCCTGCTGACGATGTTCGTCAACGTGCCGATGAACAACCGTCTTGAACGGACCGATGACGCTTACTGGCCCGAGTACCTGCGCAGGTGGACGCTCTGGAACCACGTCCGGACCGTCGCGTGCCTGGGCTCGATGATCATCCTGCCACTCGGATTCTGAGGCCGTGCTTCGGGCGCATCGCGGCGACGCTCGTCGGCGTGATGCGTTGCGGAACCAATGAAGGTTTTGGCCGCTGCAGCAACGCTTTCAGCATCACGGTCAGCTCGGTGGTGGCTAGCCCGGCACCGATGCACCGGTGCGGCCCGCCCCCGAACGGCAGGAACTCGTGCGGCGCGGGCTTGTGCTCCCAGCGGTCAGGGGCGAACCGCAGCGGATCCGGCCAGACACTGCTCAGCCGATGCGTGACGTACGGGCTGTACAGCAGGAACGTACCTTCCTTGATCTTCTTCCCGGCGAACTCGAACGGTTGCGCCGCAACGCGTGCCGACACCACAGCGGGCGGATAGAGCCGCAACGTCTCGTTGACGACGTTCGACAGGTAGTCGTCGTCCTGAAGCGCGCGCTCCCAAACACCGTTGTGCCGCAACAGGTTGAACACAGCCCACGCCATCGCACCGGAAGTCGTCTCGTATCCGGCGGCGATCAGCGTGACGACCTGGTCGCGCACTTCGAGGTCGCTCAGCCCGTCGCTCTGCACGAGAGTGGTGAGCACATCTCCGGCCGTGTTGCCTTGGCGCGTCTCCTCGATCGCCTTGTAAACCCGCGCGTCCACGGCCCGGCGCGCCCTCATCGCGTTGCGCCACGCGGGAGTCTTCAGCTTCCTGAGCAACGTCACCACCGCCGGGTTGCGGTCGATCAGGTTGATCAGCAGCTGCAGGTGCGCGCCGAAGAACTCCGAGTCCTGCGCGAGCCTCTCCCCGAACAGCGCGTGGATGGTGCTGCGCCTGATGGCCCGGCGGAACTCCTGGTACGCGTCGACGATCTGGCCCGGTCGCCAGGAATCGAGCGTCGTGGAGGCGTTGGCCTCCATCACCGGCACGTAGTTCGCGATCTGCCGATGCACCAACGCGGGCTGCACCAACCGGCGCCGCCTCTTGTGGTCCTCGCCGTCGCTCACGATCAACGACGTCGGCCCGTCCACCGGCACCAGCACCTGGAAAGCCCGTTCCACCTCGAACAGGTCGGAGTTGGCGAACACGAACTGGTTCGCTTCCGGTCCGAGCAGGTAGGTGTAGGGCCCCATGCGCACCACCGGTCCGAACCTCCGGTGCAGACCTGATAGAAGATCGGCCTGCCGGAACCGCACGACGTCCGGAATCATGGGGACGACAGTGCCACACCGCACCGGGGGACGGTCAGCAATGGTTCCACTGCCCACGTTGAACGTCGGCGGTGTCTCCATCGCCTACCGCTTCGACGGACCACTCGAAGGTCCGCCGGTCGTTCTCCTGCACGCGTTGGCCAGTACTTCGGCGACGTGGACCCGGCTCACCCGCGCGTTGGTCGCCGAGGGGCGCCTCGTGATCGCCCCTGACCTGCGCGGCCACGGCGGAAGCGCGTGGACCGGTGACTACCGCCTCGACTCGGTGCAACGCGACGTAGTGGGAGTGCTCGACGCTCTCGACATCGCCGAGTTCGACCTCATCGGCCATTCGTTGGGTGCGCACGTCGCGGCGTTGCTCGCCGGCCGTCGTCCGGACCGCGTCCGCAAGCTCGTGCTGGAAGACCCGCCACCGCCGCCCCGCTCCGGCCCGCCCCGCGTGCCTCGTCGAGGCCTGGCGCTGTTCCTCGCCGTGCAGGGCTTGTTCCGACGCCGGTTCGACCGACGGATGGTGCCGCAGATCCTGACCCAGCTCCGCGCGCCGGACCCGTTGTGGTGGGCCGGTCTGGCCGCGATCAAGGCTCCGACGCTGGTGATCAGCGGCGGTCGACGCAGCAGCATTCCCTTGGAGCGCTTGGAAGAAGTGGCCGCGGAGATCCCGCGCTGCGAACTGATGACGATCGACGCGGGCCATCGCGTCCACAGCAACCGGCCGGAGGAGTTCCGCGACGCCGTGCAACGGTTCCTGGTCCGAACGGATCTGTGAACGTGGCGTTCGGGTGAAGTTCGTGCCGCCCCGAACTGCTTTGCGAGATCCTTTCGCCGGGTCGGGGCCCCTCTCGCACGGAAGGCACCCCCGATGCCCCGAGCCAGGCTCGCGACGGCGCTCACCATTGGACTGATCGGTGCGAGCGTCGTGTTCGCACCACCGGCACTCGCCGACCACTTCGTCTCCCGGACGTTCCACCCGACCGGCGGCGAACAGACCTACACCGTCCCCGCAGGCGTCACGAAGCTCCGCATCACCGCCATCGGTGGACGCGGCGGCAACGGCGCTGATGGCGGCGACGGATCCGCGCCCGAAGGCAGACGCGGCTACCGAGCCACCGCCGACCTCGCCGTCCCGTCCGGAGTCACGCAACTCGTGGTCGCCGTCGGCCAGAACGGCGGCAACGGCAGCGGTGTGAACGGTGGCACGCCAGGCTTCGGCGGCGGCGCGCCGGGAGGATTGGGCACGCCGTTCGCCGGTGGTGCCGGTGGCGGCGCGAGCGATGTGCGGCTCTGCTCGGCCGCGGCTCCGTGCGACAGCCTCGCCAGCAGACTGGTCGTCGCGCCGGGCGGTGGTGGCGGCGGCGGACGCTGCTTCGCCATCGGCTGCGGTTCGGCGAGCAACGGCGGCGACGGCGGCGACAACGGCGGCGGCACCCCTGGTATCCCGTTGCCGGGCGGATTCCCCGGCGCTCCCGGCGCTTTCGGGCGCGGCGGCCTCGGCGCACCCGGCAACCCCGGGACCGCCGGTGGTGGCGGCGGGGGAGGGGGCGGCGGTGGCTGGTTCGGCGGTGGCGGCGGCGCGTCCGGCTATGGAACCCCGGCCCCGCTGCTCTTCGCGATCAGCGGCGGTGACGGCGGCAACGGCTCGGCCCGCGAGGGTGCCGGCGTCTCGAACTTCTCCCTGGAGGAAACCGACGAACAGCCGTCGGTGACGATCAGCTACCTCGTCGAGTCCACGACGATCACCTACACCGGCCCGGCCTCCGGCTTCACCGGCGACCCGGTGACGCTCTCCGCCCGCCTCACCACCACGACCTCGGGCACCCCGGTGCCCAACGCCTCGCTGGTGTTCCGCCTCAACGCCACTGAGGTCTGCGTCGGCACCACCAACACCAACGGAGTCGCCTCCTGCGCGATCACACCGAACGAGGTCGCGGGCACGTACCCGTTGGCGATCGGTTACGGCGGCGACATCGTGCACCAGCCGTCGGCCACCGAGGTCCAGTTCGAGGTCACCCGCAAACCGACCACGCTCACCTACACCGGCGCGCTCACCGGCGACTTCCACGACCCCGCAACGGTGTCCGCCCGGCTGACCCTCACCGGCACCGGCGCACCGGTCGGCGACCAGCCGGTCTCGTTCAAGCTCAACAACGCCGAGACCTGCACCGGCACAACCAACACGGATGGTGTGGCGTCGTGCACGATCACGCCCAACGAACCAGCCGGAACCTACCCGCTGACGGCTTCCTTCGCGGGCAGCAAGGGCCTGCTGCCATCCGGTTCCGCAGTCGATTTCGTTGTCACCAAAGAAGAAACCTCGCTCACCTACGTCGGGGACTCGACTGTGGCCAACGCCGAACCAGCGCGCCTCGCCGCGAAACTCACCGAGGACGACGGCACCCCGGTCGCCGAGCGCAGCGTCCAGCTCCACCTCGGCGCTCAGTCCTGTGTGGACACGACCGACGCGGCAGGGATCGCGGACTGCTCGATCACCTCGGTCGACCAACCGCTGAACGCCGCCGCAACGGTTCCCGTGACGGCTTCCTTCGCAGGCGACCAGTTCTACGAACCGAGCACCACCTTCACCACTGTCGGCCTGCAACACATGACCGGCCGCGGTTTCGGCCTCTCCGGCAACGCACTCGGCCTCACCGTCGCACCTACACCTGACACCGGCGAAGTCCGCGTCGCACGCGCAACGACCACCGCGCCGCCGTGCGTCGCGAACCTGTCCGTGGGCGCCCGCGCGTTGTGCACGTCAGTGACCACGACGCTCGCTCCGGGCACCTCGACCGCCCGCACTTCCGTCGCCGAACTGGGCATCGGCCTCGTGGGGTTGCGTGACGTCGTAGCCACCTCACGCAGCACATGTGGCGGCGCCACCGGCACCGTCACGATCGGTTCGCTTACCGTCGCCGGCATCCCGATCACCGTCACCACCGCGCCCAACACCACGATCCCGCTGCCCGGCGGCAAGATCGTGATCAACGAACAGGTCCCGGTACCCGGCGGCCTCAAGGTCAACGGCGCGCACATCACCCTGCCCGGCGTGGACCTCGTCGTGTCATCCGCGACCTCGGCGATCCACAACTGCTGATCAGTGCGGTGGCCGTCCAGCGGGCCACCACGTCGCGTCGGTGCGCAGCGGCCAGCCGCGCACCGGCGCGAACTCCCGCCGGGACGCCCGCACCAAACTTTGCAGCCACGCCACCCCGACAACGGAGATCAGCACGAACCCGAGCCACGTGAACACGGTGAAGAGCTCCGCGTTGTCCTGCCATGGCTCACCCGTCACCACCACCGTGATCACGACGGCAATGCTGTTCATCGAGTCCCACAGCGCGTGCAGCATCGACACCCCGAGGTAGGCCCAGAGCAGCCGCCCGGTGAGCATGAAGTGCTCGCGACCACTCCGCGAGAACAACACCCCACCCAGGATCGCCGTCCACAACCCGTGCCCGAACGGCGCCAGGAACCCCCGCAACAACTCCGTCGTCACCAGGTCCATCAACGACAGCCCGTTCTCGGTCAACGTCGCCGTGAGCGCGTACCCGGCCGACTCGAAGGCCGCGAACCCGAACCCGACGCTCGCCCCGAGCACCAGCCCGTCTCGCGTCGACTTGTGCACCAGATGCCGCGTGAGCAACGCCAGTGCGCCGAGCTTCACCGCTTCCTCGATCAGCCCGACACCGACGAACAACCACGGCGACGGATGCAGCAGGTACGTCTCCAGCAACGACGCGCCGAGCACGCCCAGCACCCCGCCGACCGCGAACGTCCGGAACACGATCTCCCCGGTCACCTCACCGGAGTGGCTGTGCTCGAACGCCCACACCACGAACGTCGCCGGCACCAGGAAGCTCCCGAGCAGCACGATCGTCGGGATCAGGTTGGCGTTGCCGGTCAGATACGTGATCACCACCGTCGCGACCCACAGCGCCAGCCCCATGAAGAACATCCGCAGCCACGACCTGCGCGTGCGCGGGGCAGTCGGTCCAGGCATCACCATGGCCGGGAGTTTCTCGCCCGGCCACGACCGGGACAAATCGGGGTCAGCCGCCCGTCAGTTCGTGACGGCCAGCGCGAACGGCAACACCGCGGGCACCCCCTCCTTCCTGAGCATCCGGGCGGCGACCGTCATCGTCCAGCCGGTGTCGATGTGGTCGTCGATCAGCAGTACGGGACCGTCCACGCCTGACACGTCCGGTGTCTCGCCGGATCGGACGAGACCGGCGAGGCGCTGGGCGCTGTTGGCTCGGTGCGTCGACTCACCGAGCCAGACGGTGCCCAGCAACGGCAACCTGCCGATGGCGGCGATGCGCTGGCCGAAACTGCCGACCAGCGTTGGGCGCCGGCGGGAACCCACCGTCACCACGCCTACCGGGCGGTCGGTCCAGCCCCACGCCGAGAGCACCTTCACGCAGGCCGCGAAGACGTCCTCGGGGATCTCGCGGTCGGCGTCGTCGGCGAGCAGGTCGCGGAGCTTGGTGCCCCACCCGATGTCAGTGAGGCGGCCCAGGGCGCGGCCGGTCTCGGCGACCTCCGACGGGCCGATCTTGCCGGACAGCGAGACACCGATCGCGGCCATACCGGTTGGCCACATCTTGCGCGGTGCCACGTCCAGACCTGGCCGGAGCAGGCGTTCGCGGGCTGCGCCTGCTGCGGACTCCGACACCTCGACCGACAGCCGTTCGCCGGTGCAGTTGTCGCACCGGCCGCAGTCGTGGGAGGTCGGATCGTCCAGCTGGTCCTGCAGGAACTTCATGCGGCACGACGGTGTGCGGAGGTAGTCGACCATCACCTGCTGCTCGGCCTTACGCGCTTCGGCGATGCGCGCATACCTTTCGCCGTCGTACTCCCACGGGCGGCCGGTCGACTCCCAGCCGCCGCGGACCCGACGGACCGCGCCGTCGACGTCCAGCACCTTCAGCACGACTTCGAGCCTGCTGCGGGACAGCTCGACCACCGGTTCCAGCGCCGCCGTCGACAGCGGTTTGCCAGAGGAGGACAGCGCCGACAGCACCTGGCGCACCACGACCTCCGGCGGGAACGCCAAAGACGCGAAGTACGACCAGATGTCGCGGTCCTCGTGGCCCGGCAGCAGGATGACCTCGGCGCGTTCGACGCCGCGGCCCGCCCGGCCGATCTGCTGGTAGTAGGCGATGGGGGACGAGGGCGCGCCGACGTGCACGACGAAGCCCAGGTCCGGTTTGTCGAAACCCATGCCGAGTGCCGAGGTGGCGACCAGCGCCTTGACCCGGTTGGTCAGCAGGTCCTCCTCGGCGCGTTCGCGTTCGGCCGGCTCGGTCTTGCCCGAGTACGCCGCCACCGTGAACCCGCGAGAGGAGAGGAACGCCGCTATGTCGTCCGCCGCCGCCACCGTGAGCGTGTAGATGATGCCGCAGCCCGGCAGCCGGTCGAGCTGTTCCGCGAGCCACCCGAGGCGTGACTCGGCGGTCGGCAGCAGGGCGACCGAGAGACGCAGGCTGTCGCGGTCCAGCGGTCCGCGCAGGACGAGCGTGCCCTCGTCGGCGCCGAGCCCGAGCTGCTCGGTGACGTCGTGGACCACCCTGTTGTTGGCCGTGGCCGTCGTCGCCAGCACCGGCACTCCCGGTGGCAGCTCCGTCAGCAACGTCCGCAGCCTGCGGTAGTCCGGCCGGAAGTCGTGACCCCAGTCCGAGATGCAGTGCGCCTCGTCGACCACGAGCATGCCCGCGGACGCCGTCAGGGAAGGAAGCACCGCGTCCCGGAAGTCGGGGTTGTTCAGCCGTTCCGGACTCACCAGGAGCACGTCGACGTCGCCGGCCGCGACTTGCTCCTGCACGGCGTCCCACTCGTCGGTGTTCGCCGAGTTGATCGTCACCGCGTGCACACCGGCCCGTGCCGCCGCGTCGATCTGGTTGCGCATCAACGCGAGCAGTGGCGAGACGATGACAGTCGGGCCCTCACCGAGCTGCCGCAGCAACGCCGTCGCGATGAAGTACACAGCCGACTTGCCCCAGCCGGTGCGCTGGACGACGAGAGCTCTGCGGCGCTGAGCGACGAGGGTGTGGATCGCCGTCCACTGGTCCTCGCGCAGCACCGCCTCCGGGCCCGCCAGTGCCCGCAGCCGTTCTTCGGCCAGCTCTCGCAACGCGATGTCGTCCATGGGGAGCAAGCTTGCCAGGCGGGTCTGACAATTGTGATTGTCGCAGGTCGTAAGCTGTGTGGCGTGACTGATGACCTGCGCGACCAGGTCCACGCGGCAGCTCGCCGCGCCCGCGTCGCCGCCGACGAACTCGTCCTCGCCACCCGCGAGCGCAAGGACACCGCGCTGCACGCGATGGCCGCCGCTCTCCGCGAGCGTGCGCCAGAGATCATCGAGGCCAACAAGAAGGACCTCGAAGCGGGCAAAGCCGCTGGTCTGCCAGACAACATCCTGGACCGTCTGACGCTCAACGAGTCCCGCATCGAAGGTGTCGCGGTAGGCCTGGAAACCGTTGCGGGACAGGCGGACCCGGTCGGTGAGGTGCTGCGCGGCGGCATCCTCCCGAACGGACTGGAGCTCAAGCAGGTCCGCGTCCCGATGGGCGTCGTCGGCATGGTCTACGAGGGCCGCCCGAACGTCACGGTCGACGCCGCCGGTCTCGCGCTGAAGTCGGGCAACGCGGCGCTGCTGCGGGGTTCCTCGACCGCCGAGAACTCCAACACCACGCTCGTCGCGGTCCTGCGCGATGCACTCGAAAGCGTGAACTTGCCCGCGGACTCGGTGCAGTTGCTGCCGTGCCACGACCGTGCGTCCGTCACCCACCTCATCACCGCGCGCGGCCTCGTCGACCTGGTGATTCCCCGCGGTGGCGCGGGTTTGATCAACGCGGTCGTGCAGCAGGCCACGGTTCCCACGATCGAGACCGGCGTCGGCAACTGCCACGTCTACGTCGACAAGCACGCGGACCTCGACATGGCCGAGGCGATCGTCCTCAACGCCAAGACGCGGCGCACGAGCGTGTGCAACGCGGCCGAGTCGTTGTTGGTGCACAAGGACGTGGCGCACGAGTTCGTCCCGCGCATCACCAAGGCGTTGCAGCAGGAGAGCGTGATCATCCACGGTGACGCCACGTTCGCGCAGCAGGCCGACGTCGTGGAAGCGAACGACGACGACTGGGGCACCGAGTACCTGAGCCTCGACATCGCGGCGAAGGTCGTCGACTCGCTGGACGACGCGGTGCGGCACATCGCGACGTACGGCTCCGGCCACAGCGAGGCCATCGTGACGAACGACGTTGCGGCGGCCCGGAAGTTCACGACGCGGGTGGACGCGGCGGCGGTGTTCGTCAACGCCTCCACGGCGTTCACGGACGGCGCGGAGTTCGGCATGGGCGCGGAGATCGGCATCTCCACGCAGAAGCTGCACGCCCGCGGTCCGATGGGCCTATCCGAGCTGACGTCCTCGAAATGGGTCGTCTGGGGCGAAGGTCACACGCGTCCCAAGGCGTAGATCTACGTTGGGAGACATGGCTCCCACCTACCCGTTCTCCGAAACTGACGCGCTGGTCCTCGACCCGACCTATGAACGTCTACGGCGTGAAGAACCCGTCACGCGCGTGACGTATCCGTACGGCGGCGAGGGCTGGCTCGTCACGTCCTACGAAGAGACGAAGTTCGTGCTCGGCGACCCGAGGTTCAGTCGAGAGCGAACGGTCGAGCAGGACGTGCCGAGGATGCAGCCCCTCATCGCGCCCGGCGGCTCCATCCTCACGACCGATGGCACCGACCACGCGCGCATGCGTCGTCTGGTGTCGAAGGCGTTCACGGTGCGGCGGATCGAGGAGCTGCGTCCGCGTGCGCAGCGGATCGTCGACGACCTGCTCGACCGCCTGGACAACCCGGGCGACCTCGTCGAGGGCTTCTCGATGCCGTTCCCGATCACGGTCATCTGCGAGCTGCTCGGTGTTCCGTTCGAGGACCGCGCCGACTTCCGCCTGTGGTCGAACCAGGCGTTGTCCACGGTCGGCAGCTACACGCCGGAAGAGGCGATGGACGGCGTGATGAAGCTGCACGCCTACTTCACCGACCTCGTCGCCCAACGCCGTGAGCAGCCCACGGACGATCTGATCAGCGGGCTCGTCGCCGCCCGTGACAACGAGGACCGGCTGAGCGAGGACGAGCTCGTCCGGTTCGGCATCACGCTGCTCGTCGCCGGCCACGAGACGACGGCGAACATGATCGCCAACAGCGTCGTGACGCTGCTGGACCACCCGGACGCTCTGAAGCGGCTGACCGAGGAGAACCTCCCGAACGCCATCGAGGAGCTGCTGAGGTTCATCCCATTGGGTAGTGGTGCCGGCTTCACCCGCATCGCGACAGAGGACGTCCAGGTCGGCAACGCGCTGGTCAAAGAAGGCGACGCCGTGCTGGTCGTCGTGTCGTCGGCGAACCGGGACGAGTCGGTGTACCCGAAGAGCGACGAGCTGGACCTGGAGCGTCAGGCCGGCGGGCACCTGCAGTTCGGACACGGCATCCACTTCTGCCTCGGCGCGCAGCTGGCCAGGATGGAGCTGCAGGTCGCGCTCGGCACGATGCTGCGCCGCATGCCCGGTCTGCGGCTCGCGGAACCCGTCGAGTTCCGCAAGGGTTCGCTGGTCAGGGGCCCTGTGAAGCTCGTGGTGGCCTGGTAGCGAAAAAATCTTCGCGGATCCGCGTAAGGGGAGCGCGGGGCGTTCGTTCCTCCATTGCGCGGCTCTGCTTCGGGGTGGGCCGCGACCCGAACGGCCCGTCCTCCCCCTGGGCCGTGCGGTGTGATCAGCACGACGGGCGCTGGACCACGGGAGCGGTCCGGCGCCCGTCTACGCTTCCGGGATGCGCATCGGCGTCATGGGCGGCACGTTCGACCCCGTCCACCACGGTCACCTCGTGGCGGCCAGCGAGGTGCAGAGCAAGTTCGACCTGGACCGCGTGATCTTCGTGCCGACGGGTCAGCCCTGGCAGAAGGCGTCGCGCGAGGTCTCGCCGGCGGAGGACCGCTACCTGATGACGGTCATCGCCACGGCGTCCAACCCCAGGTTCTCGGTCAGTCGCGTGGACATCGACCGCGACGGCCCCACGTACACCGTCGACACGCTCACGGACCTGAAGAAGCAGTACCCGGACGCGGACCTGTTCTTCATCACGGGTGCCGACGCGCTGGAGCAGATCCTGTCGTGGAAGCGAGCCGCCGACGCGTTCGAACTGGCCCACTTCATCGGGGTCACTCGTCCGGGTTACACCCTGAACGACCGTCACCTGCCGCCAGGAGCAGTGTCGTTGATCGAGGTCCCGGCCATGGCGATCTCGTCCACGGGCTGCCGCGCGCGGACGGCCTCGGGCCAGCCGGTTTGGTATTTGGTCCCGGACGGTGTCGTCCAGTACATCGCCAAAACGGGCTTGTACTCCGAGTCGTGACCACGTTCGAGTGGATTTTGCGTGCATCCGAGAGCGCGGGGAGCCACAATCAGCGGGTTGTTGCTGGTTCGTGGAAGGCAAGACTTTGGCTACAGGCACCGTGAAGTGGTTCAACGCCGAGAAGGGGTTCGGCTTCATCGCCCCCGACGACGGCTCGGCTGACGTCTTCGTGCACTACTCGGAGATCCAGTCCAAGGGGTTCCGCTCGCTTGAGGAGAACCAGAAGGTCGAGTTCGAGGTCGGTCAGGGCCAGAAGGGGCCGCAGGCCCAGCAGGTCCGCCCGCTCTAAGCTTCGGCGCAGGTGAAGGCCACTCCAGGGCGCTGGGGTGGCCTTCCTCATGCCTGCATGTGAAGTAACCGTTGGCGGTCGCCGGTACTCTCAGTAACTCGTGTGGGCGTATCGACGCCCGCCGGAAGTCAGAGGAGTGACGTGGCAGCCACCGACGAGGCACGACGGCTGGCGCTGGTCGCGGCGAACGCAGCGGCCGACAAGAAGGCGCACGACGTGACGGTGCTCGACGTCTCCGACCAGCTCGTGATCACGGACGTGTTCGTGATCGCGTCCGCTCCCAACGAGCGGCAGGTCGGCGCGATCGTCGACAACATCGAGGAGAAGCTGCGGGAGGCCGGTACGAAGCCGGTGCGCCGCGAAGGGGCTCGCGAGGGCCGGTGGGTGCTGCTGGACTTCGTGGACGTCGTCGTGCACGTTCAGCACACGGAGGAGCGCAGTTTCTACGGCCTGGAGCGGCTGTGGAAGGACTGCCCGCGCATCGAGTTCGAAGCGGACGTCCCCGCCGACTCCACGGCTGAATGAGGTAGCTGATGACCCTGAGCCGGCTCGTGCTGTGGCGGCACGGTGAGACCGACTACAACGCGACAGGCCGCCTGCAGGGTCATCTGGACGCGGCGCTCACCGAGACCGGCTTGAACCAGGCCAGGTTCGCCGTGCCGGTGCTCGCCGGGTTCGAACCGGAGATCGTGGTCGCCTCCGACCTGCAGCGCGCGCGCAACACCGCCGGGGTGTTCACGTCGTCGACGGACATCCCGCTGCGGATCGACGAACGGCTGCGCGAGACCCACCTGGGCAAGTGGCAGGGGCTCAACCTGGCAGAGGTCGAGCAGGAATGGCCTGGCCAGGTGACGGTGTGGCGCACCGATCCGACCTTCACACCGCCGGACGGCGAGTCGCGGGTCGAGGTGGCCGAGCGGGCCATCCAGGTCGTGCACGAGGTGGACGCGGAGTTCTCCGGCACCGTCATGCTGTGCGCGCACGGTGGCCTGATCAGCGCGTTGACCGGGCGGCTGCTGGATCTGCCGGTGCAGACGTGGTCGCAGCTCGGCGGCATCTCGAACTGCCACTGGACCGTGTTCACGCGGCGCAACGACCGGTGGCGGCTGACGTCGTACAACGCGGGCACCACGCGTTGAGACTGCTCGTCCTCGGGGACTCGCTGTCGTTCTTCGGGCCTTCCGGGCCGTTACCCGCTGATCATCCGCAGCTGTGGCACAACATCTGTGCTTCGTCGCTGGGTGGGTCCGCGGAGCTCGCGGCCGGGTTCGGGTGGACGGCTCGGGACGCCTGGTGGGCGTTGACCGGGGATCCGCGGATCTGGTCGTTGCTGCCGTCCACGGACGTTCTGGTGTTCGCCGTGGGGAGCATGGACACGTTGCCATCGCCGTTGCCCACGTATCTGCGTGAGGGGCTGCGTTATGTGCGGCCTGACTGGCTGCGGCGGTGGGTGCGTGCGCGCTATGCGGCGGCTCAGCCGTTGTTGGCGCCCTACGCGCGCGCGTCGCTGCCTCCTCGGCTGACCGCGCGGTATCTGCGGGACATGTTGCAGTCCGTGCGCAATCTCCAGTACACGATGCCGGCGGTCGGGATCGTGCCGTCGGTGCATCGGGCGCCTACGTATGCGTCCGCGCATCAGGGACACGCGGCTGCGGTTTCGGCTGTGCGCGGGTGGGGCGCGTCCGCGGGTGTGCCGTTGCTGGACCTGCCTGCCGTCATCGGGGAGCACGTGCGGTCCGGTTCCGGAAATCCGGACGGGATGCATTGGGGCTGGGAGGGGCACGAACTCGTGGGCAAGGCGATGGCCGCTTTGATCTCGTCCGTGGCGTTGAGTCCCTCGGAGGAGTGAGCACCGTAGGCTCGTCGCTCGTGCGCATCACCATCGTCACCGACTCCACGGCATACCTGCCCGAGGGGTTCGCGAAGCGCCATTCGATCACCGTGGTGCCGCTGCACGTGGCGGTCGACGGTGCCGGACGCCTCGATGGCGTCGACTTCGGTCCTTTCGAGCTCGCGGGTGCGCTGGCCGAGCATCGCCGCGTGACCACGTCCCGCCCGACACCGGGGGAGATGGCGGACGTCTACCGGGACGTCCTGTCTTCCTCTGACGCTGTCGTGTCCGTGCATCTCTCTCGTGAGCTGTCCGGGACGTGGGAGGCCGCACGGCTGGCCGCGGAGGAGGTCGACCCGTCGCGGATCCGGGTCGTGGACTCGCGGTCGACGGGCATGGGGCTCGGGTTCGCGGTGTTGCGCGCGTGTGCGGCTGTCGCTGACGGACGTTCGCACGCGGCTGTGGAGGAAGCGGCGTCGTCGGCTGCCGCGCAGACCCGGATGTTCTTCTGCCTGGAGACCCTGGAGCACCTGCGGCGGGGTGGCCGGATCGGGACGGCGGCGGCCCTGGTGGGGACCGCGCTGGCCGTGAAGCCGTTGCTGCACATGGATGACGGCCGGATCGTGCCGCTGGAGAAGGTGCGCACGATGAGCCGGGCGGTGGGCCGCCTGGTGGATCTGGCGGCGGCTGCGGCGGGCGACGGACCCGTGGGGCTCGCCGTGCACCACCTGGCCGCTCCCGAACGGGCCGCTGAGCTGGCCACTCGCCTCGACGAACGCCTGCCTGGCTCGACGGGGTGCGTCATCTCGGAGGTCGGCGCGGTGATCGGTGCGCACACGGGTCCAGGAGTGCTGGGCGTGGTGGTGCTGCCGGGAGGACCCGACATCCTCCCACACACCCCCGACAATTCCCCGCTCTCCAGCCCCGAGTGATCGCGACCTGTCCACAACCCGCGAGTAATCCACAGCCCCGGGCTCAACCCGGTCTCCCCACCCACCCCACTCCGTAGCGTCACCCCCATGCTCCCCCGCCCCCATCCGGCCGACAGCGCGAGCGACCGCCTCGCCGCCCTGGCTGAGAAGGTCCGCGCCGACCCGACCCTGGTCCACGCCCGTTCAGAAGCCTCCGACGAACACGGCACACCCCGCCGCCTCCGCCTGCCACGCCTGCCCCGACTCCCGCGCCGAGGCCTCCTGGCCCTGGGCATCGCCGTCGCCTGCACGGTGATCGGCCTGGGCAGCTGGTGGCAGAGTCCAGCCGCGGAGGAGGCACCCGCCGTGGCGCTGGTGAGCACCACGGCCCCCGCTCCGGAACTGGTTGTGAACGTGGTCGGCGAGGTCGCCACGCCAGGCCTCGTGACGGTGACGTCAGGTGCCCGCGTGGCCGACGCCATCCGCCTGGCCGGTGGCCTCAAACCAGGCGCCGACCTCCACAACCTGAACCTGGCCCGGAAACTCGTCGACGGCGAGCAGATAGCCGTGGGCATCCCGCCTCCAGCAGGCCACGCCGCGGCCCCGTCCACACTGGACCTGAACTCGGCCACAGCGTCCGAACTGGACACCCTGCCCGGCGTAGGCCCCGTGACGGCTCAACGCATCGTCGACCACCGCACTCGCAAGGGCCCGTTCGCCTCCGTCGACCAACTCCGCGAGATAGAAGGCATCGGCGACTCCAAGCTCGCCAAGCTGGCCGACCTGGTCCACACATGACCCTCGCCACCAGTGCCCTGGCCCTCTACCTGCGCGCCAAGGCCCGCCTGCACCCCCTGACCCGAGCCTCCCCACCTGCGGCCGACCACACCCACCCCCTCCGCCAGATCACCATCGCCTTCCCTCTCCACCCGACCAACGCCCGCAAACGTCGCCGCGGCCCTGGCCCGCTGACCTCGGCGATCCGCCACCTGCTGCGCGCCTACCCACCTCCGCCGCCAGGCCCACTCCCACCAGCAGGCCCGCCCCCAGCCTCGCTACCGCCACCAAGCTCGCTGGCTCCGCCGAAATCGTCCTGCCGCCTCTGCACAGCAGACCGCCTCTGAGGCGCGCCTCAAGCACCCGCCAGGTGATCGCCCCGAGCCCCCGGCTGCTTACCGCACACCCACTGCTCATGCCGCCTGCCCTTACCGCGCGGTCTGCTCGCCTTGCCTGGTTGCTCACCGCACCACCGACCCCCACAGCGGTCAGCCGGAAACACCTCGCTCGCCGTCTGCGGAACCCACCCCCACATCTGGAGCCACCCATGCGATCTGTCCGCATTACCCGTCGCACCAAGCCCCGCCGACCTCTGACCGCGAGCCGCGTCGACTTCGCCTGGCACCACTCCGAAGTCCGGCCACCGCTCGTCAGCCCACAAGCCACCGCGCTCACACACCTGCCCACGAGTCCTGGACCTCCTGATCCCAGGCCTCCAACCCCACGAGGGAGGCACCGGTGGTCCGCAAACGCCAGATAACCCACGACCACCGTCTGGTCCCAGCGGCAGCAGCGGTGTGGGCGACGGCCATCGCCGGCCTCTTCCTGAGCTGGCAGGCGGCAGTGGGTACCGGCCTGGCAGCAGGAGCGCTCGGCTTGATCGCCTGGCGCAGGGCCTGGTGGACCAGGACGTGCGCGATAGCTCTCCTGGTCTCCGGCCCGGTAGCCGCGGCGTGGGTGGGCGGCAACGTCTTCCGAGCCGAAACCCATCCACTCCGCCTGGCTGCCGACGAAGGTCGCTCGACCACCCTGACCGCGGAACTCACCACCAGACCCAAAGGCATCCGGGCCGCCGGCTTCGGGGGTCACCAGGCGGGAGTCGACCACGTGGTCATCACCGCGACCGCCAACGGCGCTCATCTGGTGCTGTTGGCTCCGGCGGACAAGTGGCGAAACCTGTTGCCAGGCCAGAAGGTCACGGCCAAGGGCACGCTGGCTCCACCCCGTGGCGGCGACCTGACGTCGGCGTTGCTGCGGGTGCGCGGTCCGCCGATCGACCCGCGGCCGGCACCACCGTGGCAGCGTTGGGCGGATCACCTCCGCGACGGCCTGAGAGATGCCAGTGCTGTCCTCGGCGACGAGGAGGCCGGACTCCTGCCGGCGCTGGTGGTGGGCGACACCGACAACATGGTGCCGCGCATCGTCGACGAGTTCCGCACCGCCGGGCTGTCGCATCTGCTGGCTGTGAGCGGCGCCAACCTGGCGATCGTGTGCGGTGCGGTCTACCTGCTGGCCAAGCGACTCCGAGCCGGGCCACGGGCAGCAGCCGCGGCTGCGATGGCGGCGCTTGTGGGGTTCGTGGTTCTGGCAGGTCCTGAACCGAGCGTCCTGCGGGCTGCCGTGATGGGCGCGGTGACGTTGCTGGCGCTGGTGCTGGGTCGAAGCCGGTCCACGTTGCCGAGCCTCGCGGCCGCTGTGATCTTCCTTGTGTTCGTCGATCCGGCGCTGGGCGGTGATCCGGGATTCGCGCTCTCCGTCGTGGCGACGGCGGCGTTGGTCCTGGTGGCGCCTAAGTGGTCGAAGGCGTTGAAAGCACGCGGTGTGCCGAACGGCTTGGCCGAGGCGGTCGTCGTGCCCACGGCGGCGAGCCTGGCGACGGCTCCGCTGGTTGCTGGGCTGTCCGGTCAGGTGAGCCTCGTGTCGATCGTGGCCAACCTGGTTGCCGGGCCGGTGGTCGCGCCCGCAACGGTCCTGGGTGTGGCGGCGGCAGCCATTGCGCCTCTGCACCGGCCGGCCGCTGAACTGGTCGTGCACGTCGCGGGACCGGCTGTGACGTGGCTGATCCAGGTCGGGCGGCAGGCGGCGGCGGTGCCCGGTGCGTCGGTCGGCTGGCCGGGAGGCTGGCTCGGCGCGATCGCGTTGACCGGTGCTGTGGCGGCGGTGGTGTTGTTGCTGCGGTTCAGGAAGACGCGGACGTTGGTCGTCGCGGTGCTCGTCGGCGGGTTCGTCGTGCTGGTGCCCATGAAGATCGTGGCGCCGGCGTGGCCTCCGGACGGCTGGAAGGTCGTGGCGTGCGACGTGGGCCAAGGCGACGCGCTGGTCCTGGCGACCGATGACGCCGAGCGAGCCGTGGTCGTGGACACCGGGCCCGATCCCGGTGCGGTCGACCGCTGCCTGAAGACGTTGGGAATCAAGAGGATTCCGCTGCTCGTGCTGACCCACCTGCACGCGGATCACGTGCAGGGTCTGCCCGCGGTGCTCACCGGGCGTGCGGTGGGTGCCATCGCGGTGGGGCCGCTCAAGGAGCCCGACTGGGCGTGGAGGGAGGTCGGCAAGCAGGCCCGCGGTCACGGCGTGCGGGTGGTGGAACCCAAGGCTGGCGAACGGTTCGCCTGGCCAGGACTGGAAGTGGAGGTGCTCGGCCCCAGACGTCCACCGACAGCGGACGACGCGAACACGACGGTCAACGACTACTCGCTCGTGCTCAGAGCGATCACGCGAGCAGGCCGCGTGCTGCTCACCGGTGACGTCGAACTGGCGGGCCAGTCGGCCCTGCTGGGGGAGCGCGACCTGAGGGCGGACGTGCTGAAGGTGCCGCACCACGGCTCGCGGTACTCGTTGCCCACGTTCCTCAAGGCCACGCAACCCCGAATCGCGCTGGTGAGCGTCGGCGCGGGCAACCGCTACGGCCACCCCAGCCGACACGTGCTCGACCTGCTGCGCGCGGGTGGTGCCGCGGTGTTGCGCACGGACGAAGACGGCGACCTGGCCGTGCTGCCGGGAAACCGAACAGTGAGAAGGAGAAGGACATGACCTGGATCAGGCTCTACAACGCGCGCTACCCGGTTCCCGGTGGCTCGCCAGGACTCGCGTGGGCGCTGTGGCAGACGAACTACACGCCCACGCCCTGGCCGCACGACGAGCTCAAACCCGATTTCGGTTACTACATCTGCGAAACGCTCGAAGACGGCACGCGCGCCCTCACCTACCGGGCGACGACCACGCACGTGCTGCTGCCCACCAAGGTCGCCAAGCCGGAGGAGGCGTACGAACTCGTCGCCCAGCACGTGTTCGACGACGGCCTGCGGATCGCGCCGCACGACTGGCACGACTACCACTACAACGTGCTGAAGGCGGAAGCCCCGTGGCCGCAACAGGTCGTGGCCTGGCGGGCGAGCGTGGAGCCGGTCGGGCCGCACGTGGTGGCTGACCTGCAACGGTTCCCGCGCACGGGCTGGCTGCAGTCGGAGGCGATTTCCCTCTGAGACAACGATCGCGGCAACTGGCGACCTTCTGCCAGGTGGGCGCTCTCAGCCCGACGAGACGACCGGCAAACCGAAACGTGCGATCGCGATGACCGCCTCACCGGACATGTCGTGGCAGCGGCCTGTCTCCAGGGCGATCAAGAGTTGGTGGTACTTGCCGGCGCCAAGAGAGCCATCTGATCTCGAGATCAACCGTGCAGCCGGCCAACTCGCTCTCAGCGCGACGAGACAACGCGGTCCGGGGACGCGTGGAGCGTCCCCGGACCGGCCAGAACGAAAGGAGGTGACTAGGCCAGTGCCTTGATGACGGCCTCGGCCGACGGCGGCACCGTCGCGCGCGGCCCGATCGTGTCGCCGAGCGCGTCGAGGGTCTTCAGGCCGTCGCCGGTGATGAGCAGCACGGTCTCGGCGTCCGGGTCGAGCTTGCCGGCCTCGATCAGCTTCTTCGCCGTCGCCACGGTCACGCCGCCGGCGGTCTCGGCGAAGATGCCCTCGGTGCGGGCGAGGAGCTTGATGCCCTCGACGACCTCTTCGTCGGTCACGTCCTCGATGGCGCCGTTGGTGCGGCGGACCGCGTCGAGCACGTAGGGGCCGTCGGCCGGGGCTCCGATCGCCAGTGAGCGGGCGATGGTGTCCGGGCGGACCGGGCGGATGACGTCGTGGCCTTCCTTGTACGCGGCGGACACCGGGCTGCAGCCGGTGGCCTGGGCGCCGAAGACGCGGTACGGGGTGGCTTCGACCAGGTCGAGCTGGCCGAGCTCGCGGAAGGCCTTGTCGACCTTGGTGAGCTGCGAGCCGGAGGCGATGGGCACGACGATCTGGTCGGGCAGGCGCCAGCCGAGCTGTTCGGCGACCTCGTAGCCGAGGGTCTTCGAGCCCTCCGCGTAGTACGGGCGGACGTTGACGTTCACGAACGCCCAGTCCTCGTGCTCCGCGGCGAGTTCCTGGGCGAGGCGGTTGACGTCGTCGTAGTTGCCGTCGACGGCGATCAGGGCGCCTTCGTAGACGGCGCTCATCAGGATCTTGGCGCGCTCGAGATTGGAGGGAACGAGAACGACCGACTGCCAGCCCGCGCGGGCTGCGGCCGCGGCCACGGCGTTGGCCAGGTTGCCGGTGGACGGGCAGGCCAGGACCTTGAAGCCGAGCTCGCGGGCCGCGGCGAGAGCGACGCCGACCACGCGGTCCTTGAAGGAGTGGGTGGGGTTGCCGGTGTCGTCCTTCACCCAGACCTTGCGGACGCCCAGGGCCTTGGCGAGGTTGTGGGCCTCGACCAGGCGGGTGCCGCCGGGGTCGGTGTTCGGGTGCTGTTCCACAGTGGACGGAACGGGGAGAAGGCCGCGGTAGCGCCAGATCGACCTGGGGCCGGCTTCGATGTCCTCGCGCCGGATCTTGCCGAAGTCGTAGGCCACTTCCAGCGGCCCGAAACACTCCAGACAGGCGTACTCAGGAGCGAGAGGGGTTTCATTGCCACATTCCCGGCACAGCAGTGCGCGGGCCGGGCCGAGGTCGAACTTCGTGCTCGTGGGCACAGTGACAGCAGTCATCGCGAGGTATCTCCTCATCTTTCCCGCGAAATCGAACGGGTCGGAATTGGCACCGTGATCGTCTGCGCGCGCTGATGCACTGCGCTGACGCCGGTTGCCGGGGCTTCGTCGGGCCGTTCCCTCTGCCCCTCTGGATGAAGGTGTTCAGTTGTGGCTACCAAGCTACGGCACCAGTCCGTTGCTCAGCCACAGACGTCCACGATCCGGGACGTGGGAGGATGCGGAGCGTGAGCGCACCGGAGTCACTGCACCTCGTCGTCGGCGAGGAGGAGTTGCTGGTCGAACGTGCTGTTCGGGCGGCTCTCGAAGCTGCACGGAAGGTCGATTCGACGGCCGATCTGACCCGTGTGCAGGTGACTGAACTCACGCCTCCCGAGCTGGCTGAGCTGGTGAGTCCGTCGCTGTTCGCGGAGGGGCGAGTGATCGTCCTGCAGAACGCGCAGGACATCGGAAAGGAGATCGCCGACACGGTGCTCTCCTACGTCAAGGCGCCCGCGGACGGGGTCACGCTCGTCGTCGTGCACACGGGCGGTGGTCGCAGCAAGGCGGCCAAGGACCTGCCGGGACAACTGAAGAAGGCCGGTGCCGCGGTCACCGAGTGCGCCAAGATCACCAAGCCCGCTGAGCGGGAGGCGTTCGTGCGCAACGAGGTGCGGCAGGCTGGCGGCAAGATCGATCCCGAGGGTGTCGCCACGCTCATCGACGCCGTGGGCACGAACCTGCGCGAGCTCGCTGCGGCGGCGTCGCAGCTCGTGTCCGACACCGACGGCAAGGTGACGGTCGACGAGATCCGGCGCTACCACCAGGGCAAGGCCGAGGTGACCGGGTTCGCGGTCGCCGAGAAGGCCGTGACCGGTGATCGGGCGGGGGCGATGGAGGCGTTGCGCTGGGCCATGCAGCTCGGGGTGCCGCACGTGCTGGTCGCGGACGCGTTGGCGGATGCGGTGCGCACGGTCGCGCGCGTGTCGGCGGTGGGGCGGGCCGATCCGTTCAGCCTGGCCGGGCCGCTCGGCATGCCGCCGTGGAAGATCAAGAAGGCGCAGGCGCAGGCTCGCGGCTGGGACCAGTCCGGGCTCGCCGACGCGATGCAGGTGGTCGCGGGGCTCAACGCCGACGTGAAGGGTGTGGCGGCCGACGCCGACTACGCGCTCGAACGTGCGGTGCTCAAGATCGTTGCCAGCCACGGCCGCCGTTGATCAAACCTTGGGGATCCCGATCAGGTACTGGGCTCCCGTGAAGCCCGGGACGACGCCGATCTTCCAGGTGAACGTGTCGGTGTTGGCCAGGCCGTCGACCATTCGCTGCAGTTCCGCGCGTCCGTACATGCGCAGGAACGACACGACGCTGTCGAAGAACATCATGAACGGCAGCACCGGCACGAGGTAGGTCAGCACCAGCCGCAGCAGGTAGCGGGGGAGTGGGTTGCGCTGGAACGGCGCGGAGATCAGCACCATCAGCGTCGTGAAGAACGGGAACAGCAGCGGGTAGACGAACGACCGCTTGGTGTCGACGACGACCATCGGCTGCCGGGTGTCGACGGCGTTCTGCAGCATCCGCGTCGCCAAAGCCGGCGGGAAGTGGTGGAAGGCGCCGTAGATCGTCCGCGTCCCCTCGAGAGAGCAGTCCGTGGCGTCGACGGACGACGACTCGTAGTCGACCGAGCAACAGTCGTCCAGCACGTCGGCGTTCGCGGCCTGAACCCGTTGGAACGCGGGCACATTGGGCACGAGATCGGTCAGTGTCACGTGGGTGTGCACGCCTTCGCGGTGGAGCCGCCGCTGGATCAACGGCACCGGCCCGCCCGAGCCCGCGCAGAGGTCGACGATCCGATGCGAGGCACCGAGCCGCAGCGCAAGAGACAGCGGCACCGAGTACTCCCGTGCGGCGTCCGTCAGCTTGTAGATGAACGCGATGGACTCGGTGTGCAGCGTGCGCAACACCGGCGGCGTGCGGTCGAGGTCGTGCAGCTCGACGAAGTCAATGCGCGGGAGCGATTCCATGGCTCTTATGCCTACTGGTCAACCGCACGGGCAGTCCATCCGCCGGAAAGGGCAGACCGCGCCGATTCCACGGGATCTCGTAGCCGTCCTCAACGGACCACTCGAAGCGGTCGAGCACCTGGCGCATCACGGCGTCAACGACCATGCCCGCGAAGTGCATCCCGATGCACTTGTGCACACCGCCGCCGAACGGGATCCACGCGTACCGGTGCACCTTGTCCTCGGCGCGTTCCTCGCTGAACCGCAACGGGTCGAACGCGAAAGGATCTGTCCACAGCTCGTGCATGTGGTGGTTGAACTGCGGGATGGTCTGGACGTACGTGCCCGCGGCGATCGGATGCCCCAGCACCTGAGTCGGCCGCACCGTGCGCCGGACCAGGTGCGGCAACGGAGGCGCGAGCCGCAGCGCCTCCTTGCGCACCAGCTCCACCGCGGCGCTGTCGGAGCGGCACCGGTCCTGCCACGACGGGTGCAGCGCCAGGTAGTACATGATCGTCGACAGTGCGATGGTCGACGTGTCCCGCGCGGCCAGCAGCAACAGGATCATGTGGTTGACCACGTCCTCAGCGGTGAACCGGTCACCCTCATCAGAAGATGCCGCGCACAGCATGCTGAGCAGGTTGTCCGCGGGTCCGTCCGAAGAACGCCGCTCGGCCACCCACACCCCGAAGATCGTCTCCAGCCGCCGGCGGGCCGCCAGCCCGCGTGACCAGGCCAGTCCGGGCACGGGGAACCGCACGATCCCCGTCGACGCGCGCAGACACGCCTCGAACAGCCGGTTCACCTCGTCCGCCTCAGCGCCGAGCCCCGAGCCGGTGAGCACCTCGGACGTCAGGTTGAAGATCATCTCGCGCACCGCCGGGTACACCTGGAACCCGGCAGAGACAGGCCACGACTCCAGTTCGCGGGCCAGAGCCGGCTCCATCCGCGCGCGATAGGCGGACAGCCGGGCGGGCAGGAACGCCTGCTGCATGATCCGGCGGTGGTGCAGGTGCTCGTCGAAGTCGAGCAGCAGGAGCCCGCGGTGGAAGAACGGCCCGATGAATCTCTCCCAACCGCCGCCGTTCGAGTAGGCCTTGTCCCGGTTGAGCAGCACTTCCTCAGTGGCGTCCGGCCCCAGAGCCATGGTCATCCGCACCCCGAACATCGGCACGGATGACACCGGGCCGAACCGGTCGTAGCGGTCGCGCGCCCAGTCCACCGGGCTGCGCATGTACGCGAGAGTGTCACCGAGGAAGGGCAGCTTCATGAAGAGACGCTGGCACGCGCCCAGCCACCGAAGCCATCAGAACAGCGAAAAGGGCCCGCTCAACGGAGAGCGGGCCCTTTTCGGAAGCTCAGGCTCAGAGCGCGTTCGCGCGCAGTGCCATCGCCGACTTCTTGTTGGCGGCCTGGTTGGCGTGGATGACGCCCTTGGTGGCGGCCTTGTCGAGCTTGCGGGACGCGTCCTGCAGCAGCTCCAGGGCCTTCGCCTTGTCACCGGCCTCGGCAGCCTCGCGGAACTTGCGGATGGCCGTCTTCAGGGACGACTTGACCGACTTGTTGCGAAGGCGAGCCTTCTCGTTGGTCTTGATCCGCTTGAGCTGGGACTTGATGTTCGCCATGCGACATCACCCTTCTTGTCGAAACCGGAGTTCGTGACGCGCTTGGTCGGCACCGATCAGAGACCGGCTCTCCTCCACGGCGGAGTGCCGCGCGTTCACGACGACGAAGGATATCAGGCCAGCTCAGCGCACCGTGAACGCGGCCTTCTCCGCGCCCACCACGGCCTCGTACCCACCGCGCGCGACCTCACGCCGGCCGTCGCCGTCCACGTCGCCCACGGTCAGCGCGAGCTGCGAGAGCTGGAACGACACCTCGACCTGCTTCGACTGTCCCGCAGCGAGTTCGACGCGCGACCAGCCCACCAGGCGGGCGTCCGGCGTCAGCACGGGCGAGGCCGGCTGACGGACGTAGACCGGCACCACGACCGTGCCTGCCCGCCCACCGGTGTTCGCCACCGTGAACTTCACCACGCCCTTCGAACGATCCACCGCCACGGACGTGCCCGAGGTCGCGAAGGTGGTGTACGAGAGCCCGTGCCCGAACGGGTACAGCGCGTCGTACTTCGCCGAGGCCGAGGTGTTCGCCCCTGGCAGCTGGTCGTAGGTCAGCGTCGGGTCACCCAGCGCACGAGGCCACGACACCGTCAGCTTGCCGCTCGGGTTCACCGCGCCGAACAGCACGTCGGCGATACCGCGGCCACCCTCGCTGCCCGGCAACCAGCCCGCGACCAGCGCGTTCGCGTCGGCAGCGCCGCCGAGCACCTGCGGGCGAGCGGTCAGCAGCACCACGACCACGGGCTTGCCGGTCGCCTGCACCGAGTCGACCCACGCCTGCTGGTCCGCCGTCAGCACCGGGTTCTCCGTGTCGGCAGGTCCCTCCGCACCGGGCTTCTCGCCCAGGACGACGACGACCGCGTCCGCACCGGCAGCCTCGGACACCGCAACAGCAGGAGTGGCAGCGTGCACCACGGACGCACCAGGCGCGGCCTCACGGATACCGGTCAGCACGGTCGCGGTCGGCGGCAACGGCGAGTCGTCCGGCACGCCCTGCCACTCGACGGTCCACCCGCCGAGCTGGCGACGCACGTCGTCGGCGGTCTCACCGGTCACGACGATCTTCTTCGCGGCAGAGGACAGCGGCAGCACACCGTCGTTCTTCAGCAGCACAGTGCCTTCAGCAGCGGCCTTACGCGCCAGATCGCGGTCAGCGTTCACCACGTTGCCGTCGGCCTTCGCCGGATCGACATAAGGCTTCTCGAACAGCCCCAGGTCGAACTTGAGGCGGAGGACCCGGCGCACCGCCTGGTCGATCCGACCGCGCGACACCGAGCCGTCGCGCACGTTCGCCAGCAGCAGCGACGTGAACTCGGCCGCGTTCGACGGCTCCATCGCCATGTCCACACCGGCGTTGACGCTCATCGCGATCGCCGTCTTGTAGTCCGGCGCGACCTTGTGGCGATCCACCAGGTACTTCATGTCCTGCCAGTCCGAGACCGCGACGCCCTTGAAGCCCATGCGTTCCCGCAGCTGCTTCTGCAGCATGTACTTCGACGCGTGCACCGGCACGCCGTTCAACGACCCGGAGTTGATCATTACCGTGCGCACGCCCGCGTCGAACTGCGCCTGGAACGACGGCAGCACCACGTCCTGCAGCTGACGGATCGGAATCTGCGCCGCCGCGCGGTCGTGCCCGTTCTCCGGCGCCGAGTAGCCCGCGAAGTGCTTGGCAGTAGCGGTCAACTGCGCGGTGTCGTCCACCTCGGACTGTTGCCCGCGCACGTTCGCCGCGGCCATCTGCCCGGAGAGGAACGAGTCCTCGCCGTAGGTCTCGTAGTAGCGCCCCCAACGCGTGTCGCGCGCGATGTCCGACACGGGCGCGAAGTTCCAGAACACACCCGTCGCACGCAACGCCTTCGACGCCGACACACCGATCTGCTCCGACAGCGCCGGGTCCCACGTGGCGCCGAGCCCGATCTGGTGCGGGAACATCGTCGCGGAGATGACGTTGTTGTGCCCGTGCACGCCGTCCGCGCCGTAGATGATCGGGATCTTCAACCTGTTGTTCTCCAACGCATAGCGCTGGATCGCGTTGTTCATCTCGGCCCACGCACGAGGCGTGTTGTCGACCGGCGCGTCACCACCACCGGACAGGATCGAGCCCGTGTGCGCGTCGGTAAGAACCGCCTTCAGACACGAGTCCACCAACGGCCCGTTGGCGTTGTTGCAGTCACCACGCAGCTTTCCCACGCGGATCTGCACCATCTGCCCGATCTTCTCCTCGAGCGTCATTCTGCGGAGCAGGTCCTCGACCCGCCGCTCCGACGACGCGCGAGCGTCCAGATATATCTCCTTGCCCGCCGCCAGACCACCGGCCGGTGTCAGCGACGCGATCACCACAGCAACGCCCAGCACGCCGAAACCGGCGCGCCTGCGGGAAAACAAAGACAAGACTCCTCCACGTTCCCGTGCGCCCGCCGCACACGATCGCGTGGTGGAGTCGGACAAAAACACCTCCGAAAGGAGGAACTCCGTGAGAGCGGTTTCATGCTGGTGAAACGCCTGTTCAGCGCCTTCCAGTGAAACACGGAAAAATACCGGGAATGCCCCTGCCCGCGCTCCCCGAAGAGTTCCAGCGCGTGCTCTGCGTCGTCGCTCATCCCGACGACATGGAGTACGGCCTGTCCGCCGCCGTCGCCCGCTGGACCTCGAACGGCATCGAGGTCGGCTACCTCCTGCTCACCCGCGGCGAGGCCGGCATGCTGAACCGCCGGAGGAGACGGCACGCCTGCGCCGGGACATCTGCCGCGAGATCCGCCGGTTCAAGCCGGACGTCGTGCTGGGCCAGACCTTCGACGTGGAGACGCCGTGGGGGTTCGACCAGGCCGACCACCGCGCGGCCGGACTCGCGACCCTCGACGCGATCAGAGACGCGGGCAACCGCTGGGTCGCACGTCGGATACCTGGCCGCGCTGCCGGACCACCCTGCGCCGGCCGACTTCATCCCGCAGATGGCCGCGATGGGCGGCCAGGTCATGGGCGTCGAGCACGCTGTGCTGTTCCGCGCCCATGACCTCCAGGCCCGGCCGGAGCTCTAGTCAGGCTCCGGGTTTTTCGGGGGCCTGCCGCGGCGAGGCATCTTCTTCGCCTCGCCCGGCAGCCGGCCCGCGTCCGCCAGCGCACGCCGCAGCAGGAACTCGATCTGCGCGTTCGTGCTGCGCAGCTCGTCGTTCGCCCACCTGCTCAACGCGTCGTGCACGGCCGGATCGAGCCTGAGCAGAACGCTTTTGCGCTCAGCCATCAGGTGTACAGCGAACCGGTGTTCACCACGGGCTGAGTGGAGCGGTCACCGCAGAGGACGACGAGCAGGTTCGACACCATCGCCGCCTTGCGCTCCTCGTCGAGCTCGACGACGTCCTGCTCGGCGAGGCGGTGCAGTGCGAGCTCCACCATGCCGACGGCGCCCTCGACGATCCGGGTCCTCGCCGCCACGACCGCCGACGCCTGCTGCCGTTGCAACATCGCGTGCGCGATCTCCGGTGCGTACGCGAGGTGCGTGAGCCGCGACTCGATCACCTTCACTCCCGCGGACTGCACGCGTGCCGCGATCTCGATCACGAGCGTCTCGGTGATCTCGTCCGCGTTCTCCCGCAACGACAGACCGGCCTCGTCGTGGTTGTCGTACGGGTAGCTGTTCGCGATGTGCCGTACGGCGGTCTCCGTCTGGATGCCCACGAACCGCACGAAGTCGTCCACTTCGAACCGTGCGCGCGCAGTGTCGTCGACCTGCCACACGACCACTGCGGCGATCTCGATCGGGTTGCCGTCGGCGTCGTTGACCTTGAGCGCCGTCGTCTCGTGGTTGCGGATCCTGGTCGAGATCTTCTGCCGCGTGGTGAACGGGTTCACCCACCGCAGGCCGTCCGTGCGCACCGTGCCCACGTACCGCCCGAAGAACTGCAGCACCCGCGCCTCACCAGGCGCGACTGTGAAGAGTCCCCTCATGATCAGCGCCGCGGCCAGGAACAACAGCACCGCGGTGATCAGCAACCCCGCCGGCGGGTTACCGCCGGTCGCTTCAGCGTCCATGATCCCCAGCACGAACATCCACACGCCCACCCCGAACACCACCAGTCCTGCGAAGAACATCGGCAGACCGGACAAGTCCCGCGCGTGCTTCTCACGCACGGCAGGTGCCGGCATGTGCACTGTCGTGTCGACCATCCCTACCCCCTGTCGAAGTACTATCTAAGTGATATCACTTTTTCGCCATGATCGCCACGCCTAGGCTGGTCGGCATGAGGGAGAAGAAGCAGCGCGTGGCCGCGTACGGGGTCTGCGTCAACGACAACGACGAGATCTTGCTCGCGCGCTTCATTGCCCGTGAGGGCAGACAGTGGATCCTCCCCGGCGGCGGCCTCGACCACGGCGAGCACCCGTACGACGCGGTGATCCGGGAGTTCGAGGAGGAGACCGGCTACGAGGTCGAGGTGCTGCGGCTGCTCGGCATCGACTCGGAGTTCCGCGAGGAGCCGAACCGCGACTACCACGCGTTGAGGATCATGTACGAGGTCCGGATCGTGGGCGGCGAGCTCCGGCACGAGGTGGACGGCACGACCGACATGGCGAAGTGGTTCCCGCTCGCAGACGTCGGACAACTTGACCACCTGAGGTCCGTCGATACGGCCCTTGGTTTGTATCGAACTACTCCACCTGCCGGGATCTTGCGGTAACTTACGTCTACCGCCGCCAACTCGCCCATCAACGGAGTTGGCGAATGATCCGATCACTGGCCGCAGTCGGCGCGGCCGCCCTGCTGTCGTCCTTCGTCCACGTGCCCGCGTACGCCGCTGTGGTCGGCGTGTCGAGCGCGTCCTCCCTGCAGGCCGCCATCGACACCGCCCGGTCCGGTCAGCGGATCGTGCTCGCGAACGGCCTGCGCCTGACCGAGCCGATCGCGGTGAAGAAATCCGGCATCACCATCGCCGCGCAGACCCCCGGCGGCGTGCTGTTCACCAGCGGTGGTTTCACCCTCGGCAAGGTCCAGAACGTGACCATCGAGGGCTTCGTCTTCGACGGCACGAGCACGCTGGACGTGCCGGTCGAGGCCCAGGCCACCCGCATCACGCGCAACACCTACAACGGCAACAAGAGCGGCGCCTCGCTCAGCGTGAGCGCCGACGACGTGCAGGTCGACCACAACACGTTCTCGAACCGCACGAACGAGGGCGTGTACCTGCAGGTCACGGGCCCCGGCGACGAGATCGCCAAGCGAACGTGGATCCACCACAACTACTTCTACAACCACCAGTTCAGCGGCTCGAACGGCGGAGAGTCGATCCGGCTCGGCTACAGCCACAAGCAGTCGAAGTCGGCCTACGCGACCATCGAGTACAACCTGTTCGAGAAGGCGGACGGCGACTCCGAGGCCATCTCGGTCAAGTCGTCGGACAACACCGTCCGCTACAACACGATCCGCGACAGCCGCGGCTACATCGTGCTGCGCCACGGCAACCGCACCACGGTCGAGGGGAACCTGCTGTTCAACAGCGGCATCCGGTTCCACGGCAACGACCACAAGATCTACAACAACTACGTGGAGAACACCCGCGACCGCGCGATGGTGTTCGGTTCCGGCAGCGAGGCCGACAGCGGCCCGACCTCCAAGGAACACGACAGGCCGGACCGCGTGACGGTCGCGTTCAACACGCTGATCGGCACCGGCGAGGTCGTGGACAGCGACGGCGGCAATTTCAAGCCGAAGGACTGCGTGCTCGCGAACAACATCATCAAGGGCTCGTCCGGTGGTGTCGTCTCCATGCACAGCGGTTCGGTCGTGAAGTACGAGGGCAACGTCATCTGGGGCGGCACCGGCGGCAGCATGCCCGCGTCGGGCTACAAGTCCGTGGACCCGAAGCTCGTGAAGGACGCCAACGGACTGTTCCGGCTCGCGTCCGGAAGCCCTGCCATCGACGCGTCGGTGGGCACCTACTCCTACGTGACGCGCGACTTCGACCCGCAGGCACGTTCCGGTAAGCCGGACGTCGGTGCGGACGAATACAGCACGTCGAATGTCCGCAAGGCGCTGACCAAGGCCGACGTCGGACCGTCGGCGCCATGATCGCCGCCTTAGCCGGCCTGTTGATCGTGGCGGGTGTGATCGCACCCGCCACGGTCACCAGGGTGACATCGCTGGCCGCGCTGCAGACGGCACTCGACGCGGCCAAGCCGGGCGACCGGATCGAACTGGCCGACGGCACCTACACCTCGTCGAAGGCCATCACGATCAAGCGCTCCGGCGTGACGGTCGCGGCCGAGCACGTCGGCAAGGCCGAGATCCGCGGTGAGGCCGGGTTCGTGTTCGGCGCCGTCTCGGAGGTCGCGGTCGAGGGCTTCGTGCTCAAGCACAAGGGACGGCTCGCCGTCCCCGTCGACGCCCACCACGTGCGGATCACCCGCAACGTGTTCGAGCTCAACGTGCCGGTGATCCCTGACGACGCCGGCGGGTTCGTCGAGGTCAACGGCAACGACGTCCAGGTCGACCACAACACGTTCCAGAACCGCACGAACGAGGGCGTCTATCTGCATGTGGGCGGCCCTAAGGGCGGTATCGCCAAACGGACGTGGGCGCACCACAACTACTTCTTCAACCACCGGTTCGCCGGCGGCAACGGAGGAGAGTCCGTGCGCATCGGCAACAGCGACCGGCAGCAGCAGTCCGCGAACACCCTTCTTGAGAACAACCTCTTTGAGAAGGCGGACGGCGACTCCGAGGCGATCTCGGTCAAGTCGTCGGACAACGTGATCCGGCACAACACCATGCGCGACAGCCGCGGGTTCCTGGTGCTCCGGCACGGCCACCGCAACCTGGTCGACGGCAACCTGCTGTTCGGCACCGGCATCCGGTTCCACGGCAACGACCACCGGATCGTCAACAACTACGTGGAGAGCTCGCGGGACCGGGCGATCGTGTTCGGCTCCGGCAAGGAAGCGGACTCCGGGCCGACCTCGAAGCTGCACGACCGGCCGGACCGGGTGACGGTCGCGTTCAACACGCTGATCGGCACGGGAGCCGTGGTCGACAGCGATGGCGGTGACTTCAAGCCGAAGGACTGCGTGCTCGCGAACAACATCATTCGCGGAACGTCCGGTGGTGTCGTCTCCATGCACAGCGGATCGATCGTGAAGTACGAGGGCAACGTCGTGTGGGGCGGGACAGGCGGCAACATGCCTGCTTCTGGCTATCGGTCCGTCGACCCGAAGCTGGTGCGTGACGCCAACGGGCTGTTGCGGCTCTCTGCCGCGAGCCCGGCCATCGATGCGTCGGTGGGCATCTACTCGTATGTGACGCACGACTTCGACCCACAAGAACGCACGGGGAAGCCTGATGTCGGTGCCGACGAGTACAGCTCGACGGCTCCGCGGAAGGCGTTGACCAAGGCCGACGTCGGGCCGCTCGCGCCCTGACTCCGGCATTTGTCCTGGTAGCCACACGTTTCGTGGCTACCGGGACCCCCCGATTTGGAGATCGAAACACCCCCGTGTAATGTTCTCCATGTCAGAGCGACACGGGCCGGAAATCAAAACCGGAACGGGCCTGGCAAAAGCCGAGAGAAGAAGAGCCTCTGAGAGGCCGATTTGACACCGGCGAGCAAGACCAAATAAGCTTCAAACACAGCCCCGAGAGAGAAACTCCGGAAACGGAGTGAGGATCCGGTGAGCGCGTGTTCTTTGAGAACTCAACAGCGTGCCGAAACACAGCCAGTAATATGAATTACCTCCTCGTCGAGGTAATTCCTTTGAGTAGATAGACCAGATTGCCAGACATATTCCGTCTGGAGCGATCAACACAATCCTTATTGGAGAGTTTGATCCTGGCTCAGGACGAA
>NZ_JBFAYI010000045.1:0-53472 GCF_040681245.1 Lentzea sp. NPDC051838 | reverse complement strand
GTGTCAACTCGACACGCTTTTCGTCGAGTTGACACCCCTCCTCGGGTGTGGCTCGCTCGGACGCGACTCGTGACGGGACCCACCCCACCAACGCAAGCACCTACGCAACAGGCAGCCGCTGTAAGCAACAGGCGTGCCATCAACCCGCCCGCAGCGCTGGTGGGTCTTTGATCAGATTGGCGGGGTCTGGGGCAGAGCTCCCAGAACGCAACCGCCAGAGACCCAAGCAACAGGACCACCTACGAACACGAAACAGGCAGCCGCCAACGAACCAGGGAGACGGCAACGGCAACCGACGCGAGGCGCCGAAGGCGCCCTACTTGTTCTTAGAAGCACCCTGAAAGTCGTTGGTGACGATCAGGATGATCCCCGGCGCAGAAGACTGGATGCCGTCGAACCGAGGCTCGACCCGAGCTCGCAGCACCGCACCCAGCTCCCGAGCGGAAGCCTCTTCGTCGGTCCCCGGCCGGAAGTACACGGTCGTGGTGGCGATCGTGCCCTGCGAGTAGTTGCCGGTGCCCTCGACGGCCCACCCGTTGGCCCGGACCTCGTCGGCGGCCCGGCCGGCCAACCCGGTGATCGTCGAGTTGTTGTAGACCCGGACCGGCACCTTCGCGGACCCGGGCTGAGTCACGGGTGGCGGAGGGGTGGTGGTCGTGGCGGCCGGTGGAGTGGTCGTGGTCGCGGCCGGTGCCGACGGCGTGGACGCGGGCGCGGAAGGCGACTCGGAGGTGGTGGTCTGCGGCGGCGGGGTGGTCGTCGTGCCGCCGGCGGTGGGCGACTCGTCACCTCCACCGAACAACGAGACGACGCCGATGATCAAAGCCACCGCGGCCACCCCGAGCAGGGCGAAGCCGGCGGCCTTGGCCGGGCGGGACGGGCTAGCGGACTCGGGGGAGGTCATCAGTCCTCGGTGCTCCTGGCGCGTGCGCGAACCCTCTGTCGACCTGTCCGCACCCCGCGCAACCGCTTGACCAGCATCGGATCGGCCGCGAACGCCGCTTCCTTCTCAACCAACGCGTTGAGCAGCTGGTAGTACCGTGTCGCCGACATGTCGAACAGTTCCCTGATGGCCTGTTCCTTGGATCCCGAGTACTTCCACCACTGCTTCTCGAACGCCAGCATCGTGCGTTCGCGGCTGGTCAGCCCGTCAGCGGAGGTAAGCGCCTCGGCGTGATCCATCTGGCTCCCCACGGTCGCCACACCATCTCAGGTGCGGGCAATTCAATCACGTGATCGTTCCAACCTACCGCGCGACACCGACAGTTTTGGACCGCTTAAGGTCTGACCATGGCCGTGCATCGCATCCGCATCGCTGGTGACCCCGTGCTTCACAACCCCACGCGTGAGGTCACCGAGTTCGACACCGAGCTGAAGACGCTCGTCGACGACATGTTCGAGACGATGGCAGCCGCTCGCGGAGTCGGGCTCGCGGCCAACCAGATCGGTGTGGACCTGCGGGTTTTCGTGTACGACTGCCCGGATGACGACGGGGTGCAGCACCGCGGGGTGATCTGCAACCCCGTGCTCGAGACCACCGAGATTCCGGAGACCATGCCCGATCCGGACGACGACTTCGAGGGCTGCCTCTCAGTCCCTGGTGAGGCGTACCCGACCGGACGCGCCCAATGGGCGAAGGTCACCGGACAGGACCTCGACGGGCAGCCGTTCGAGGTCGAGGGCACCGGGTTCTTCGCGCGTTGCCTGCAGCACGAGACCGACCACCTCAACGGCTTCCTCTACATCGACCGGCTCGTCGGCCGGTACAAGAAGGAGTCGAAGCGGATGCTGCGCGACAACGAGTGGGGTGTGCCGGGCCTGTCGTGGGACCCGGCCGACCCCGCGAACTTCGACGACGAAGACGAGGACTAAGGCCGGAGCACGGACTCCACCTGGGCCAGTTCGGATGCCGTGAGAGCACCGAACGACAGCGCCGCGGCGTTCTCCTCGACCTGAGCCACCGTCCGCACGCCCGGGATCGGGATCAGGCGGGGAGAACGCGCCCAGAACCACGCCAGCGCACCCTGCACCAACGTCCGCCCGCCCGAGGTCAGCACGTCGCGCACCGCTTCCCGCGCCGCGAAGTACTCCGGCGAGGGCTTCCCGTCGACGAAGAACCGCAGCCAGGACGGGTTCGTGACGCGCACGTCGTCGGCGGGCAGCACGTCGAACGTCTCCCGCGCCAGCAACCCCATCGCGAGCGGACGGCGGCACAGCACCGCGTACTCCCCCGCGTACATCTCGGGGTTGTCGAACAGCAGGTTGATGTCGGCCTGCGCGGCGATCCCGTGCTCACCGGCCGCGAAGAACCGCGCCCGCTCGACGTCGTCGGTGCTCCACCCGTAGCCGAGGATCTTGCCCTCGCGCACCAACTCCTCGCAGGCGTCCCGCAGCAACGCGGCCTCCTCCAGCGGCAGATCCCCGATGTGCAGCTGGTACAGGTCGATCCGGTCGGTCCCCAGTCGCCGCAACGACCCCTCGACGGCGCGGCGCAGATAAGAGACCGATCCTTCGTTGCCCGTCATGCGGCGGCTCGAAGCGTCGAACCCGCAACCCCACTTCGTCGCGATCGTCACCTGGTCACGCCTGCCCGCAAACGCTTGCCCCACGAGCGTTTCCGCGTGTCCGCACCCGTACACGTCCGCGGTGTCGAACAGCGTCACGCCCAGCTCGAACGCCCGCTGCAAGGCCTTCAGCGACTCGGCGTCGTCGGCAGGACCCCAGCCGACCGGTGACCCGTCCGGGCCCGAGAACGGGCCGCCCATCGCCCACGTGCCGAAACCCATCTTCCCGAGCTCTGTCATGGGTCCACCGAACATCCTGGAGCGCGCTCCAGGTCAAGAAACAAGTTGCCCGCGTCAGCGACCATCGAGGCATGCCAATCGAAAACATCGTCGCCTTCGTCGCGGCCTCGTTCCTCATCGCACTGTCGCCCGGACCTGGCACGGCCATGGTCCTGCGACAGTCGGTGCACGGGCGAAAAGCCGCGCTGGCGACGGTGTTCGGCATGGAGGTCGGCGTCGCGTGCTGGGCGATCGCCGCGGCTTTCGGCCTGTCCGTCCTGCTCACGGCGTCGGAGATCGCCTACCACGGACTTCGCATCGCGGGCGCGGTCTTCCTGATCTACCTGGGCGTCAAGGCCCTGATCAGCAAGAGCGTGCCCAACGCGGAACCTCCGCCCGCCAGCCACGCGTTCCGCAGCGGGCTGGTGGTGAACCTCGCCAACCCGAAGCTGGGCGTGTTCGCGATCTCGTTCCT
Organism: Lentzea sp. NPDC051838; assembly: GCF_040681245.1. NCBI lineage: Bacteria > Bacillati > Actinomycetota > Actinomycetes > Pseudonocardiales > Pseudonocardiaceae > Lentzea > Lentzea sp. NPDC051838. Next base: position 50,214 of record NZ_JBFAYI010000045.1, on the reverse strand, counting down.
ACCGCAGTTCGTGCCTGCCGGGGAGGCCGGCAAGGGGGTTCTGCTCTTCCTCGCCATCGGGTGGGTCCTGATCGACACCGTCTGGTACCTGATCATCGTGTCGATCCTGCACACCATCCGCGGCTGGCTGAGCCGCCCGCGGGTCCGTCCGGCTCTCGAGAAGCTGTCGGGCGGCGTGCTGCTGGCGCTCGGAGTCCGGCTGGTACTCGACCCGCGTTGAGATCGGGTTGCCCCGGCGCCAGAACAGCTCGGGCAACCCGGCCAGCTCACCGAGGGTGTGGCAGGCGGCCATCGACTGATAGCCCCCGGCCAGCACGTGCGCGCGGATTCGGTCCAGACGGCCGAACTCGATCACCTCACCGGCGATGAGGAACGGCAGCACCAGCTGCCAGGCCTGCACCACCGCGGGCCTACGCCGGTGAGGTGCGCGCAGGGCTGCACGGGCGACTCGTAAAAGGTGCTCGTTCGCGCTCATCGTGTACGGATGCGCCGAGTGGTCCCAGTTCCACCGGCGCTCCTCCGTGACGGCGCACCGCACGCACTCGACCGGCCCGGTGCCCAGTTCGGCACCGCAGCGGGAGCACGCGAGCAGCGTCATCGCCCAGTCGACGCACGTCCACGGGTACTGGCCGACCTCGGAGGAGACCACCAGCTCGGCCAGTTCCCTGTCCGCCAGCTGGGACGATGTTCGCAACGCCTCCCAGTCCGCGAGCCAGAACTGGTCGAGGAGCTCGGCGCAGAATCCGCAGTCGGGATAGCCGCGACCAGCGAGTTCTCCGCAGGAAGGGCATGCGGAGACCACGGCGGGACGTTGACCGCGACGCGCGCCGGGCGGGAACGGCTGATGATCCGCCACGAGAGAGAAGGTTAGGGCCAAAGCGAGCGCTTGGCAGCTACGGCGCGCGCTGACTATGGTCGGGTCTCGACAACTCAAGAAAACGCGGGAGCTCGCGCCTGAGCGGGCTGAGAGGGTGACTGGCTGTAGTGCCGGTGTCACCGACCGCCTGAACCTGACCGGGTAATGCCGGCGTAGGGAGGAATGTCGTGACGGCACTTGACGACCGTTCGGTCAAGCCCAGTGTGACCACCGGCCCGATCTCGGGCTCCCGCAAGGTGTACCGCGATGGTGTGCCTTTCCGCAGGGTGGAACTGACCAACGGCGAACATGTCGATCTGTACGACACTTCCGGTCCGTATACCGACGACAACGCGACCATCGACGTCCACAGTGGACTGCCCGACCTGAGGTCGGGGTGGATCGCAGCACGGGAACCGATCAACGGAGCTGTCAGCCAGCTCGCGTACGCGAAGGCCGGGATCATCACCCCGGAGATGCGCTACATCGCGGTGCGCGAGAACCTCGACGCGGAGTTCGTGCGCAACGAGGTGGCCATCGGGCGTGCGGTGATTCCGTTGAACCGCAAGCACCCCGAGGCCGAGCCGATGATCATCGGCAAGAAGTTCCTCGTGAAGATCAACGCCAACATCGGCAACTCCGCGGTGTCGTCGTCGATCGAGGACGAGGTCGAGAAGATGGTGTGGGCGTCCCGCTGGGGTGCCGACACGATCATGGATCTCTCCACCGGCAAGCGGATTCACGAGACGCGCGAGTGGATCCTGCGCAACTCGCCCGTGCCCATCGGCACCGTGCCGATCTACCAGGCGCTGGAGAAGGTCAACGGCGACCCGGCGGCGCTGTCGTGGGAGGTCTACCGCGACACCGTGATCGAGCAGTGCGAGCAGGGCGTCGACTACATGACCGTGCACGCGGGCGTGCTGCTGCGGTACGTGCCGCTGACGGCCAAGCGCGTCACGGGCATCGTCTCGCGCGGCGGGTCGATCATGGCCGCGTGGTGCCTCGCGCACCACAAGGAGAGCTTCCTCTACACGCACTTCGAGGAGCTCTGCGACATCCTGCGGACCTACGACGTGACGTTCTCGCTGGGCGACGGGCTGCGGCCCGGTTCCATCGCGGACGCCAACGACGAGGCGCAGTTCGCGGAGCTGAAGACCTTGGGCGAGCTCACGCACATCGCGCGCGCCAAGGACGTCCAGGTGATGATCGAGGGCCCCGGCCACGTGCCGATGCACAAGATCGCCGAGAACGTGCGGCTTGAGGAGGAGTGGTGCGGCGAGGCGCCGTTCTACACCCTCGGCCCGCTGGCCACGGACATCGCGCCGGCGTACGACCACATCACGTCCGCGATCGGTGCGGCGCAGATCGGCTGGCTCGGCACCGCGATGCTCTGCTACGTCACGCCGAAGGAGCACCTCGGTCTGCCGAACCGCGACGACGTGAAGACCGGCGTGATCACGTACAAGATCGCGGCGCACTCGGCGGACCTCGCCAAGGGCCACCCCGGCGTCCAGGACTGGGACGACGCGTTGTCCAAGGCGCGCTTCGAGTTCCGCTGGGAGGACCAGTTCAACCTGTCGCTCGACCCGGACACCGCGCGCTCGTTCCACGACGAGACGCTCCCCGCGGAACCGGCGAAGACGGCGCACTTCTGCTCGATGTGCGGGCCGAAGTTCTGCTCCATGAAGATCACGCAGGACGTGCGGCGCTACGCCGAGGAACGCGGACTGTCCACAGTGGAGGCGATCGAGGCGGGCATGGCGGAGAAGTCCGACGAGTTCGCCGACACCGGCAACAAGGTCTACCTGCCAGTGGTGGAAACGACGTGACAGCAACACCCCCGAGAGTCCTCACCATCGCCGGAAGCGATTCCGGCGGTGGTGCGGGGATCCAGGCCGACCTCCGCACGCTCTTCGCGTGCGGAGTGCACGGCTGCGTCGCACTGACCGCCGTGACGGTCCAGAACTCGCTGGGCGTCACGGGTGTCTCCGAAATTCCGGCCGACGTCGTGGCGGCGCAGATCATCTCGGTCGCCGAGGACATCGGCGTGCAGGCCGCGAAGACCGGCATGCTCGCCTCCGCCGCGATCATCGAGGCCATCACGCCTGCGCTGGACCGCGTCGGCATCGGCCGCGAGGGCTGGACACCGTTCGTGGTCGACCCCGTCTCGGCGTCCATGCACGGCAACCAGCTGCTCGCGGACAACGCGCTGGACGCGTTGCGCGGTCTGCTGTTTCCGCGCGCGACCCTGGTGACGCCGAACCTCGACGAGGTGCGGCTGATCACCGGGATCACCGTGAAGGACCGCGCCGACCAGCGCGTGGCGGCGGAAGCGTTGCACGCCCTGGGCCCGGAGTGGGTGCTCGTGAAGGGCGGCCACATGTGGGACGACCCGGAGTGCCTCGACCTGCTCTACAACGGCCGTGAGTTCATCGAGCTGCCCGGCCCGCGTTACGACACCAAACACACGCACGGCAGCGGTGACACCCTTGCGTCGTCGATCAGCTCGGCACTGGCGAAGGGTGCGACGGTGCCGGAAGCCGTGCGGTTCGGCAAGGACTTCATCGTGAAGTCGGTGGCCGCGTCCTACCCGCTGGGCGGCGGCGTCGGACCGGTGTCCCCGCTCTGGAGGCTCGACAGGTAACGGGCGTACATCGCCCTCAGATCGGTGGTCTCGGGGTCGAGCAGCCAGACCGTCAGCGCGCCTTCCAGGAAGGCGATCAGCTCGACGGCCGCTGCCTCCCCGAGCACTCCGGCGAAGTGCCCTCGCAGCAACCGGTTTCGCTCGCGGAACCGCCGCGTGATCTCGTCGTCCCGCGCCAGGTGCTCGGCCTGCAGCACTGTGTGCAGCGTCGCCAATCCCTTGTGCGCCATGGTGTATTCGGCGTCTTCGAGCAACGCCGTGACGAGATCCTTCGACGACACACGCGCAGCCGCCCGTGCGTCGAACTCGTCCAGGACCGCCTTGAGCAGGTTCTCCTTGGACCCGAAGTGATGGATCACCGCGGACGGCGTGACGCCGGCCTTCTTCGCGATGGCCGCGACCCCCGTGCCCGCGAACCCGTTGACACCGAACAGCTCGATCGCGGCGTCGACGATCTCGCGACGTCGCTCGACGCCGCGCTGCTGCACCTGCCCCTTGATCCCGACGATGGATAAACACTAGCGGGCGCCATTATGCTGAACAACCATGCAGGAAAATGAGGTCAGGACAGAGCTGGTCATCCCCGCGCCGATCGACGACGTGTGGCAGGTGCTGGTGGACTTCGCGGGCTACGCGAAGTGGAATCCGGTGATGGAGTACACGCAGGTGGACGGCGTGCACACCAAGGTGAAGGCGGCCAAGGGCACGCCTTTCGAACGCGACTTCGACGGCGAGATCACGTCGATGGAGCCTTATGCGCTGGCTTCCCAGGGCGGCGACCCGAAGACGTTCTTCGGACGCCACCGCTGGGAGCTGACAGAGGTCGACGGCGGCACGAGGCTGGTGAACGTGGAGACCTTCACCGGCCCGATGGCCGCCGGCGTGCTGGCGCAGACCCGCGAGGTGCTGGTCGCGGAGTTCGACGCCTTCAACCAGGCGCTGCTTCGCGTCTTCGACCGCTAGACGGGACGGGTGCGCCTGCGGACCTCCCAGGCCGCCCACACCCAGTCCTGGCGGTCCGCGGGTTCGTCCTCGGGGAGATCCTCGAAGAGGAGCAACTGGCCGGCGGCCGCGGCCAAACCCTGCCAGCACGAGCCGCGCGCGTCGTGGTTCCGCGCCGCCGCCACCAGTTCCGTGAACGCCCGGCCGAGCAGACCCTCGTCCATCAACTCGCGGAACTGGTGCAACGCCTCACCCGGCAGACCGATCGCCGCAGCCAGCAGGTGGGAGCGTCCGCACTGCCGGCGGTCGTGGCACTCGGCCATCTCCACACCGTCCCCGCCCACGACGTCGGCTTCTCCCAGGACGGCGAGGACGAACATGCTGCGGAGGAACCACTCCTGACTCGCGTCGTCGCCCGCGCGGCGGTCAGCCCACACCGGGCTCTCGTGCACGATCCGCTTGGCCTCGCCGAGACCGAATCCCGCCTCGCGCAACGCGTTGATGCTCGCGATCTTCGACAGACCGCGCTGCCTGAGATCAGCGAGCATCTCGTCGAGGTCGGCGGGATCGGGCACGACGACTACTTCGGCTCTTCGCCGACGAGGGTTTCCAGCGCGTCCAACGCGTTCACCAGAGCGGAGACGTGTTCGGGCGTCAGCTGTTCGATCCGGCGCTGCAGCTCGCGCACCCGCGCGGACCGCACTCCGGAGACCATCGTCTCGCCCTCGGGTGTGGGGGTGGCGAGCCAGGCGCGGCCGTCCTGCGGGTCCGGCTCGCGCTTCACGTACCCGGCCTCGACCAGCGCGGCGACGATGCGGGACAACGTCGGCGGCGCCACGCCTTCCTTCGTCGCCAGGTCGCCGAGGCGCATGGGACCGCAGCGGGCGAGAGTGGCGAGCGCGGAGACCGCGCCGGGGCCGAGTCCGGGGGAACCGGTGCGTCGCAGCAACCGGGCCAGCCGGCCGATCGCCAGGTACAGACGCGCGGTCGCGTCCTCGACCTCGGCGTCAATGGGGGCCGTCACGGCTTGTCGTCCTCCTCGGCGGGATTAAGTAGTTCTCAATCATCCCCCAACACGTGAGTACCCACGGTAGCGACCTCAGAGTCCCGGCGAAGACGCTTGGGCCCAAAAGCGCTGCGGAATTCGGCCCGCCAGTCGCGCGAGCCGTCCGCCCTCGACCGCACAACGCATGGCGGCGCCCATGCGTTCCGGGTCCTGGGCTCGTGTGACCGCTGTCGCCAAAAGCACCGCTGAGCAGCCGAGTTCCATCGCCAGGGCCGCGTCGGACGCCGTGCCGATGCCCGCGTCGAGCACCACCGGAACCGTGGCACGCGAGGTGATCAGCTCGATGTTGTGCGGGTTGCGGATGCCGAGTCCCGTTCCGATGGGCGAACCGAGCGGCATCACCGTGGCGCAGCCGATGTCCTGCAGCTTCAACGCCAGCACCGGGTCGTCATTCGTGTACGGCAGTACCACGAAACCGTCCCGCACCAACCGTTCCGCGGCGTCGAGCAGCTCGACCGGGTCGGGCAACAGGGTCTGCTCGTCGTAAACCACTTCGAGCTTCACCCAGTTGGTTTCCAACGCCTCGCGCGCGAGCTGAGCGGTCAGCACCGCTTCCGCCGACGTGCGGCAGCCCGCCGTGTTCGGCAGGACCTCGATTCCAAGGCGCCGCAACAACTCCAGCACGCCGGTCTGACCGGCCGCGTCGACCCGGCGCATCGCCACGGTCGTCAGCTCGGTCCCGGACGCCACGAGAGCCCGTTCCAGCACCGAGAGGTTCGCGGCACCGCCGGTGCCGGTGATGAGCCTGGACCGGAACTCCCGGCCCGCGATGATCAGCGGATCGTCCACGTCAGCCTCCCTGGACCGCGGTCAGCACCTCGACCACGCCGCCGTCCGGCACGATCGTCTTGTCCCACAACGCCCTCGGCACCACGGCGCCGTCCAGCGCCACCGCCACACCGGAAGTAGGCGCGCCCACCAGCGTCACCACGGCGGCGACGGACGTGCCCTCGGCGAGGTCCCGGGAAGTCCCGTTCACCTGTGCTTTCACGAACTTCCTCCTTCGAGCAGCCCGACCACCTGGAATGCCGTGTGCGGGGCCAGCAGCAGACCGTTGCGGTGGTGGCCGGTCGCGGCGATCACGCCGGGTTCGAGCCAGCGGACGATCGGCACGTTGTCCGGGCTGCCCGCGCGGAACCCGACGGCGGCCTCGGTGAGCGCGTACTCGGCGATGCCCGGCAGCACGGTTTCCGCGTCCCGCAACAGGTCCCGCACACCCGCGACGGACACGTCCGTGTCGAACCCTGCCTCGTACTGGGTGGCGCCCACGACCAGTCCGTCGTCGCGCGGCACCAGGTACACCGGCCGGCCGGACACCAGCGCGCGAATCGTGTGACGCGGCGGCGGCAAGGCGCCCGCGCGATGCGTGAGCCGCAGGATCTCGCCTTTGACCGGCCGGATCACGTCCTTCAACGCCGGGTGCAGCTCACCGCTCCACGCCCCGGCCGCGATGACCTCGACGCGTCCCTCCACATCGGACTTCACCCCGGCGTCGACACATGCCTTCCACAGTGCGGAAAGCAACTCACGGTTGTCGACGGCGAGATCACCCGACGCGTACACACCGCCGCGAACCGCTGGGCCCAAAGAAGGTTCGAGGGCGCGGATCTCCCGCGAGGTCAGCAACTCCCCCGCGTGCCGCAGATCGGCCAGGTCACCGGACTGCGTGCCGACAGCGAGAGTCCCCGCCGTGAACAACGGCACACCGATCGACTCGGCGAAGTTCGGCCACATCGTGAGGGCCTCGACACCCTGCGCCACCACGGCTTCCTCGCCAGGCCACGCCTCCGTCAGAGGTGCGAGCATCCCGCCCGCGACCCGTGATCCGGCGTGCGGCGAACCCAGATCGAAGACGGAAACCGAGTAGCCGGCCCGTGCCGCGAACAACGCGACGGACAGGCCGATGACACCGCCACCCCGGACGGCTACTTCCACACTGCTCAAGGCATTCACGCTCCCTGCGCCGGCATGACCCGGATCAGGTTCGACGGTCGGAGCGAACCACGCTCCCTCTCAGCCCGGTGTTCTCCAGGCTCCCGTGCGGACCGACACCAACATAACGGTTACCGTGCGAGCGTGCCAGGACTCGACGGAAACCTGATCAGGCAACGACTCGCCGACGCGACGCTCTACCTCTGCACGCCGAACCGGCCCGACCTGGCCGAGTTCGCCGATGCCGCGCTCGCCGGCGGAGTCGACATCATCCAGCTGCGGGACAAGTCGCTCGAGGCGAAGCAGGAGATCCAAGCCCTGGAAATCCTCGCGGAAGCCTCCGACGCCCACGGGAAGCTGCTCGCCGTCAACGACCGCGCGGACATCGCGTACGCGCTCAGGGCGGACGTGCTCCACCTCGGCCAGGACGACCTGCCCGTCTCGGCCGCGCGCCACATCATCGGCGACCACCCGGTGATCGGCCGGTCCACGCACGACGTGGAGCAGATGCAGGCGGCTGCGACGGAGCACGGCACGGACTACTTCTGCACCGGCCCGTGCTGGCCGACGCCGACGAAGCCGGGACGTCCGGCGCCTGGCCTGGACCTCGTGCGAGCCACCAAGGGCATGCGACGGCCGTGGTTCGCGATCGGCGGCATCGACCTGCAGAACCTCCACGAGGTGAAGGCAGCCGGAGCCACCCGAGTCGTCGTCGTCCGGGCCATCACCGAGGCCGAAGATCCCAAGGCGGCCGCCGAGTCGTTCAAAGTTGAACTTAGTCGTTGAAATTTGAACAATCAGGCGTACGCTCGATGACGTGAGCGCACCTGTGCTGTACCTGAGCCACGGGGCACCCCCGCTGGCTGACGACGAGACGTGGACCGGAGAGCTCAAGGCCTGGTCCGCCACCCTCCCGCGCCCGGAGGCCGTGCTCATGGTCTCCGCGCACTGGGAAGAGGCTCCGACGACGATCGGCGCGACCACCACCGTGCCGCTCGTCTACGACTTCTGGGGCTTCCCGCAGCGGTACTACGAGGTCACGTACGAGGCACCGGGTGCGCCCGAGCTCGCCGACGACGTCCGCAAGCTCCTCGGCGGACACGTCGAGCAGGACGCCGAACGCGGACTCGACCACGGCGCCTACGTGCCGCTGAAGGAGATGTTCCCGGACGCGGACGTGCCGGTGCTGCAGATGTCGCTGCCCACGCTCGACCCGCGCAAGCTGCACCAGATCGGCAAGCAGCTCGCGCCGCTGCGGGACCAGAACGTGCTGATCGTCGGCAGCGGGTTCATGACCCACAACCTGAGCTGCGTGCACTTCGACCAGGGCCCGGACTACGAGCCGCCGTCGTGGTCGAAGGAGTTCGACGACTGGGCGCACCAGCAGCTGGCGAACGGCGACGTGGACGCCCTCCTGGACTTCCAGCAGAAAGCGCCCGCGGCCGGCATCGCGCACCCGCGCACCGAGCACTTCGCCCCGCTGTTCGTCGCACTGGGCGCGGCGAGCGACGAAAAAGCGAACTCAACCGTCGAGGGCTTCTGGTACGGCCTCTCGAAGCGTTCGGTGCAGTTCAGCTAGCCACGCCTTCCAGGAACAACGCGGCCAGCCGCCGCGCGACGGCGGGCGTCCCGTTGCGGACGCCCCCGCTCGCCATCAGCAGCAGCACCACGTCGTCGACCGAGAAATCGACACGCAACGAGCCGGTCGCCTTGGCCCGGCGGATGAGCTCGCCGAGCGCCAGGAACGCCGTCTCGCGCAGCGCGGCGAAGTCGATCGCCTTGGGATAGGCGTGCGTGAACGCCGCCGAGAACCCGCGGTCGAGCACGTGCAGCCGGCACACCTCCTCCACGGTCCGGCGGAACCCCTCCCAGGGATCGGGGTGCGCGAGCCCCTCCTCGACCGCGCGGGTGCAGGCCGCCATCTGCTCGGAGAAGGCCTCCACCACCAGTGCCTCCTTCGTGGGGAAGCGGCGGTAGAGGGTCGCCGGGCCGACCCCGGCACGGCGGGCGATCTCGCGCATCGGCACGTCCAGGCCCTCCGCGGCGAACGCCTCGCGCGCGACCGCCATGATCCGGTCGCGGTTGTCCTGGGCGTCCGAACGCAGGTTGTGAGTCAGATTCGCCGTCACCGTCTCAGTTTCGGCTAAGTGGACGCCCTGTTCCACTAATTTCGCCGCCATGCGAGCACTCCAGTTCACCCAGTACGGCCCCGCTGACCTGCTGCACGTCGCTGAAGTCGCCGAACCGCACGCGGGCCCCGGTCAGATCCGGATCGCCGTCCGTGCCTCCGGGGTCACGCCGGGAGACACCTACCTGCGCTCCGGAAGGTTCGGCGAGCGGATGCCGTTGCCGCACGTGCCCGGCATCGACGCGGCCGGTGTCGTCGACGAGGTCGGCGAGGGCGTGACCGACGTCCGCGTGGGCGACGAGGTGTTCGGGATGGTCGACCTGGCCCGGCTCGGCGGCGCCAACGCCGAGTTCGCCGTGCTGGCGGCCTGGACGCTCAAGCCCGCGGCGCTGAGCTGGGAACAGGCGGGCGGCGCGGCCGGCAACGTGGAGACCGCGACGAGGACGCTCGACCTGCTCCGGGTGGGCGACGGGACGACGTTGCTCATCGCGGGAGCGGCGGGCGGCGTGGGAACGGTCGCGATCCAGCTGGCAGCAGCGCGGGGCGCGAAGGTGATCGGCACCGCCGGACCGGCGACGCAGGAGTTCGTCGCGAGCCTGGGCGCGATCCCGGTCGTCTACGGCGAGGGCCTGGCCGATCGCGTCGGCGAGGTGGACGCGGTGCTGCACTGCGCGGGTCCGGTGCCCGACCTGGTGGCGATCGCGGGCTCACCGGACCGCGTCGTGACGATCGCGGACCTGTCCGGCGACCACGGCATCCGGTTGTCCCACACGGCGGGCGGTCCCGGCGCCGATCCCCAGGCGCTGCACGGTCTCGCCATTGCCGCGGACCTCGCCGAGCGCGGCGCGTTCACCGTTCCGCTCGCCGGGGTCTTCCCGCTTTCCGAAGGCTCGGCCGCGCACAGGCTGAGCGAGACCGGGCACGCCCACGGCAAGATCGTGCTGGTCTGAGAAACGCGAAAGCGCCGCGACACCGTTGGGGTGCCGCGGCGCTTTCAGTCGAGTCCTAGCCCCGCGTGAGGGTCAGGCCGTAGCGCGACAGGATCGGGTTCACCGGCTGGAAGTACGTGGTGCCGCCGGACGAGCAGTTGCCCGAACCGCCGGACGTCACGCCCTGGGCCTGGCCGAAGCCCGAGCCCGCCACCCACGAACCACCGGAGTCGCCGGGCTCGGCGCACGCGTTGGTGCGGGTGAGGCCGCGCACGGAACCCTGCGCGTAGTTCACGGTCTGGTTGTAGGCCTGGACCGTGCCGCAACGCCACCCGGTCGTCGAACCGGAACGGCAGATCTGCGCGCCGATCGCGGCCACCGTGGAGCCCTTGACGATCACGTTCGCGCCGCCGTAGCGGTTGACCCACGGACGCGGCGTCCAGTTCGCGTTGGTGCGCACCCAGGCGTAGTCGTTGCCCGGGAACGTCGAACCGGCGAACGTGCCGGCCGCGACGCGGTTGTAGCCGGAGATCGCGGTGCCGGTGCGGCCGCAGTGGCCGGCGAGCACGAAACCACCGGTGACGGAGAAGCCGAGCGAGCAACGCCCGCCGCCCATGTAGACCGCGTCACCACCGCGCAGGTCGTACAGCGTGGTCGGCGCTTCGGCCACCTCGGCGACCTGGACGGCGCCGCTGATGCCCTTGGCCGTGGCGATCCACTGGTCGGCAGCCGCGTCGCGAGCGTTCTTGTTCACCTCGACGACGACGGCGTTGGACTGCTCGTCGACGCGCCAGCTGGTGATGCCGGCGGGAGCGCTCATGAGGTCGAGCACCGACCTGGTGCCGTTGAGCTGACTGAGCGAGTTCTTGACGACCTTGGTCTCGGCGCCGTTCACGGACAGTCCCGGCTTGGTCACCGCGACGGTCAGTCTGCCGCTCGCCTGGTCGATCCAGGATCCGCCGAACGCGTCACCCAGAGACGCCTTCGCCTGCTCCGCGATGTCGCTCGACTTCTGGTCGGAAGCCAGACGGACGCGCAGCTGGTCTGCGTTCAGGCCCAAATCACGCTGGGCCGCTTGGAGCAATTCGGCCGGGTAGCTCTCCGTGTCGGAACCGGTTGGGGCGACTGGTGCGGCAGGGGCGCCAAACGCCGGTACGCTGAGAGCAGTCACGACTCCGGTGGCGAGCAACACGGCACCGGTAATACGGGCCGCACTCGTGCGGTTCATCAGACGTCTCCCTCACTTTCGGGTGCAGGGGAACCCGAGAGATCGGTTGCAGGGACCTCTCTCGGGGGCCTTAGGGGGACGGGTGGTGGGGCGGCGGCAGGGGTCGCCCCACCCCTCCAATCCCCAGCTCTTCCTCGTCTCTTGCCGGGGCGCCGCGCTCAAGTGGTCTCGCCACGAGCATCAATTGCGCCCCCTTCCGGTCTCTTTCGGACCTAATCCTTCGCCCGATCGAGTGACTTTATGGGCCCGTTATCTATTACGCCCGACCTCGACCGTGGACGAAGTGTGTCACAGCTCACGACAGATCAACTGCGCTGCGTAGCAATTGACAGTTAACTATCGCTCAAAGTGATGACGTGATCACCGAATGGGGTCGACAGTTGACGGCGGCGTCGAGCTGTCGGTCGGCTGTCGGGATTCTGTCGTCGTAGTCGGCGGTCCGGACGGCGTCGTGCTTTCGGTGGGCGACTGACTGGACGTGCTCGGAGGCACCGTCACGGTCTCGGTTTCGGTCTTCGTCGTCTCGGTGTGGGTCTCGGCGTGGACGGTCGAGCTCGGGCCTCCGGTGTCCGCGGAAGTCGGCTTGCCGGTGACCAGCTGGACGCTCGTGACCGTGAGGACGGTCACGACGAACGCGAGCAGTCCGCCGACCGCGATGACCTGCCAGCGCTTCTCGCGTTCCATCGACCGTTGATAGAGCACAGCGCCCACTGTGGTCACCACACTCGCGAGGATCGCGCCGATGATGGTGCCGACGACGTTGAGGCGAAGGCTCAGCACTGCCGCGGTGACGGCGGCGAGCACACTCGCGACGAGCTTGACGGGGGTGATCTTCTCCTTCTCAGCCATGACACTTGTGGGACGTCGGGCACAGTTCACCGGTTGTGCGCCGGTGACGTGCATCATCAACACATGCGCCTGGTGACTCTCGAAGACATCCACGCGGCCGCCGCCGCGATCGCCCCGCATGTCGTGCACACCCCGTTGCTGTCGTTCGACTCCTCGTTGTCCATCAAGCCCGAATGCTTGCAGGCCATCGGAGCTTTCAAGATCCGCGGCGCGGTGAACGCCTTGTCCCGCATACCTTCCGAGGACCGCGCACGTGGTGTCGTGGCGTACTCGAGTGGTAACCACGCGCAAGCAGTCGCCTACGCGGCAAAGCTTCTGGGCATGCCCGCGGCGATCGTCGTGCCTTCGAACACCCCGCAGTTGAAGATCGACGCGACGCGCGCGCACGGCGCCGAGGTGTTCCTCGTCGGCATCGGCGAACGGGAGGCACGGGCCGCTGAACTGGTCGAGGAGCGCGGTGCCACGCTGATCCCGCCGTTCGACCACCCGGACGTGATCGCCGGCCAGGGCACGATCGGCCTGGAGATCTGCGCGGACCTGCCCGACGTGGCCACGGTCCTGGTGCCCGTCAGCGGCGGCGGACTGATCTCCGGCGTCGCGACGGCCGTGAAGTCGTTGCGCCCCAACGTTCGCGTCATCGGCGTCGAACCGGAACTGTCAGCAGACACCGCCGCCTCGTTCGCCGCCGGCTCGCTGGTTCGCTGGGACGCGCACGACCGCGCCCGCACCATCGCCGACGGCCTGCGCGCCGAGCCGTCCGAGCTGACGTTCGCGCACATCCGCGAGTACGTCGACGACGTCGTGACCGTCACCGAGGACGAGATTCGTTCCGCGGTAGGGGAAATCGCCCGCCGCACCCGTGTCGTGGCCGAGCCGAGCGGCGCGGTTCCCGTTGCGGCGTACCTGAACCGCTCGCTGCCCGCCGGTCCGACCGTCGCCGTCGTGTCGGGCGGCAACCTCGAGCCGAAGCTGCTCGCGGAACTGGTCGGCGCGTGATCTCGCTCGACGACGTCCGGTCGGCGGCGACGGTGATCGCACCGCACGTGGTGCGCACGCCGTTGCTGCCGTTCGGCCCTGGCTGGCTGAAGCCGGAAAGTCTGCAGCCGATCGGTGCCTTCAAGCTCCGCGGCGCGTTGAACGCGTTGGCACGCATGGAGAACCGCGCGAACGGCGTGGTCGCGTACTCCAGCGGCAACCACGCCCAGGCCGTCGCGTTCGCCGCCCGGCTGCACGGCGTTCCGGCGGCGATCGTCATGCCGGACAACACCCCGGCGGTCAAGATCGAGGCCACGAAAGCGTTGGGAGCCGAGGTCTTCATCGTCGGCATCACCGAACGCGTGGAACGGGCTGAGGCTCTCGTCGCCGAACGAGGTGCCGCGCTCATCCCGCCGTTCGACCACGTGGACGTGATCGCGGGCCAGGGCACGATCGGCCTGGAAATCCTCGACGACCTGCCGTCCGTCGACGCCGTGGTCGTGCCGATGTCGGGTGGCGGGTTGATCTCGGGCGTCGCGACGGCGATCAAGGCGTTGAAGCCCGAGGTGCGGGTGATCGGCGCGGAACCCGCCCTGGCCGCTGACATCGCGGCGTCGCTCCAAGCGGGCGAGCTGATCCGCTGGGACCCCGTGGAGCGGGCTCAGACGGCCGCTGACGCCCTGCGGGACGAGCCCTCGGCGCTCACCTGGGAACACATCAGCAAGCTCGTGGACGACGTGATCACGGTGTCGGAGGACGAGATCTTCGCCGCGGTGACCGACCTGGCCCGCCGAACGCGGTTGATCGCCGAGCCGAGCGGGGCCGTAGCTGTGGCGGCGCAGGCGAAGATCGGCGGGACCGGGGTCGCGGTGGTCTCCGGCGGAAACATCGACCCCGCGCTGCTCGCACGTCTGCTGGCCGACTGACCTGGCGCGCCCCTACTGGAGCGCTTTCTCGCCGCCTGGCCGGACGTGCGTCGGCGGCCCCTCCACCCCGCAGTGCAGACAATCCCCGGGGTGCGGGGAGTCCGGCTGCTCGTGCTCCGTGGCCAGCACCCGGTTGTCCACGCCCAGCGCGAGCACGCCACCCGCGATCGCCGCCACCGCGCACAACACCAGCGCCATCTGCCAGCCCGAAGTCATGACCGACGGGTTCGTGTAGTCCTCGCCCATCAACCCGACGGCAGCAGGCAGCACCGCCATGGCCAGCAGACTGCCGGTGCGCGCGACGGCGTTGTTGACCCCCGACGCCACACCGGCGTGGTGATCAGGAGCCGAGGCGAGCACTGTCGCGGTCACCGGTGCGACCACGGCGGCCAGCCCCAGACCGAACACGACGATGCCGGGCAACACGCCGGTCAGGTACGACGAGCCGGGTGCCGCGTTGCGCAGCAGCAACATGCCGATACCGATCACGATCGGGCCGGCGACGAGCTGCACGCGCGGCCCGTACTTCTGCGCGATCTTCCCCGAGGTCGACGACAGCAACAGCATGATGATCGTCAGCGGCACGCTGGCCAGGCCGGACGCCGTCGGCGAGTAGCCCAGCGACACCTGCAGCTGCAGCACGAGCAGCACCATCACGCCGCCGAGTGCCGCGTAGACCAGGAACGTCAGCAGGTTGGCCACCAGGAACGTGCGGTCGCGGAACAGCTCCGGCGGCACCAGCGGGTCCGAAGA
Organism: Lentzea sp. NPDC051838; assembly: GCF_040681245.1. Classification (NCBI taxonomy): domain Bacteria; kingdom Bacillati; phylum Actinomycetota; class Actinomycetes; order Pseudonocardiales; family Pseudonocardiaceae; genus Lentzea; species Lentzea sp. NPDC051838. The sequence goes on along the minus strand of NZ_JBFAYI010000045.1, from coordinate 34,986 downwards.
CCGCACCTGGACCACCCCGAACGCGATCATCGCCGCCAGCCCGAGCCCGGCCACCAGGTACGACTGCTCGACCAGACCGCCCGTCATCAACGCCAGGCCGACCGCTCCGACCAGCGCCGACAGGTAGTTGGGGTGGCCGGCGGTCTCGTCACGGGACTCCGGCACCGACCGCAGCGCGAGGAACACGCACAGCGCGGCCACCGGCAGGTTCACCAGGAACGCGAGCCGCCACGACCACGCCTGCACGAGCAGCCCGCCGACGAACGGCCCGATCGCGGTGGCCACACCGGACAATCCGGACCAGGCGCCGATCGCCCGCGAGCGATCTTCGCGGTTGAACGACGACTGGAGGATCGCCAGGGCACCCGGCGTCAGCAACGCCGCTCCCACGCCCTGCAGCACGCGCGCGGCGACCAGCACCGGCACATCCCACGCCACGCCGCAGAGCAGGGACGAGACGCCGAACCACACCACGCCGATCACGTACACGCGCCGCCGGCCGAACCTGTCGCCCAAAGATCCAGCGACCAGGATCAACGAGGCCAGCGCGAGCATGTACCCGTTCAGGATCCACTGCAGATCCGTGACCGACGCCTTGAACTCGGCGCCGATCCGGGGCAGCGCCACGTTGACGATCGTCCCGTCGAGCATCGCCATGCCCGAGCCGAGGATCGTCGTCGCCAGCACCGCGCGGGCGCGTGGCGTGCCCCAGGCGATCAAGACGGTCGATTCAGCGTGGCGACGAACTTGTACCGGTCACCGCGGTACACCGAACGCACCCACTCGATCGGGTTGCCCTCGGTGTCGAACGAGTGCCGGGACAGCAGCAGCATCGGCAGGCCGATGTCGGCGCCGAGCAGCTCCGCCTCCTCGGGCGACGCCAGCGCGGTCTCGATCGTCTCCTCCGCGTGGCCCATCTCGACGCCGAACCGCTCGGACAGCACCTGGTACAGCGAGGCACCGGGCGCCAGGTAGCGCCGCAGTCCGCGGAACCGGCCGAGCGCCAGGTGCGTCGTCTCGATCGCCATCGGCTCGTTGTCGGCCAGGCGCAGCCGGTGCAACCTGAGCACCTTGGCACCGGGACGCACGCCGAGCAGCCGCGCGAGCTCTGCCTCCGCGGGCATCTCGGAAGCCTCGATCAGCTTCGACGACGGCACGCGACCCTGGGCTCGCATGTCCTCTGTGTACGAAGACAGCTGCAACCTCTGGGCGACCTTGGGTTCGGCCGCGAAGGTGCCCTTGCCCTGCACCCGGAGCAGTCGCCCTTCGACCGTCAGCTCGGCAAGCGCCTGGCGAACGGTCGTCCTGGAGACGTCGAACTCCGCGGCCAGCGACCGTTCCGTGGGGATCGGCGAACCAGGCGGCAGCGCTCGCAACAGGTCGAGCAGGTGCCGCTTGAGACCCCAGTACTTGGGTTCGCGTTGCGCACGCGTCCTGGCGTCCACGCCTGATGCAGGCGTCGTCTCCAGCATGGCCTCCTCCTCGCACTCCATGTCACGCACCACAAGGATGCCTTGTCCGTGTCGATTCGTGCGTTCGAACCCCCGCCAATCGACACGAAATTGCTCCGATGACTCCGCAACGCTTTGGCAACGCGCTTGACAGACTCGGTGACGCAGCACACGCTGTTCCGCATTGGTCTACACCACTTGGGCGTTCCGGCGAGGGCCGGGCTTGCTGAAAGGGCGCGACTGTGAAGGGCTGGAGAGGACTCGCTGCTGGTGCCGCCGCACTGGCAGTGGCCGTGTCGGGATGTGGCACGAGCACGAACAGCGGTAGCGGCACGGAGACCAAAGAGATCACCGTGTGGCTCATGGACGGCTCCGCGCCGACGACCCTGACCGACGCCTTGAACAAGGAGTTCGAGAGCGCGAACGGCATCAAGGTCAAGTACGAGGTCCAGAAGTGGACCGGTATCCAGGAGAAGCTGACCACGGCGCTGGCCAGCAACACCCCGCCCGATGTCATCGAGCTCGGCAACACCCAGACGGCGAGCTTCGCTGACACCAACACGCTGACCGACCTGACCGCGGACGCGGGCCAGTTCAACGGCAACGAGTGGCTGGGCGGCCTCAAGGACTCGCTGACGCTGAACGGCAAGGCGTACGGCGTGCCGTTCTACGCGGCGAACCGCACCGTGATCTACCGCACCGACCTGCTGCAGGCGGCGGGCGTCGCGAAGCCGCCGACGTCGCGTGCCGAGTGGATCGACGCGATCAACAAGCTGAAGGCCGCGAACGCGTCCAACCCGGACTTCCAGGCGCTGTACCTGCCCGGCCAGTCCTGGTACTTCCTGCTCTCGCTGATCTGGGACGAGGGCGGCGACATCGCCAAGCAGGACGCCGGCAAGTGGGTCGGCACGCTCGACACCCCGCAGGCCAAGGCGGGCTTCGAGGCCTACAAGGCGCTGTACGACGCGTCGGCCGCCAAGAAGGCGCCGGCTGACATCGACGAGGCGAAGCCCCAGCAGATGGAGGTCTTCGGCACGGGCAACGTCGGCATGATGGTCGGCCTCCCGTGGGAGCTCTCCGGTGCCGTCAAGGCGAAGGCCGACCTGAAGGACAAGGTCTCGGCGTTCCCGATCCCGTCCAAGAAGGCCGGCTCGACCGCGCCGGTGTTCCTGGGTGGCTCGAACCTCTCGATCCCGGCCGGCAGCAAGAACGCCGACGCCGCGAAGAAGTACCTGGCGCTGCTGTCGTCCAAGAAGTACCAGGACATGCTCGCCGAGGGTGGCGCGGTGCCCGGCACCTCGAAGGACACCACCAAGCTCGGCAGCACCCCGGTCGGCAAGGCCATGGCGGACTCGTCCCCCAACGGCAAGGTCACCCCGACCACGCCGAAGTGGGCGGCCGTCGAGGCGGGCCAGAACCCGCTGAAGGACGCGCTGACCGCGTACCTGTCCGGCGCGAAGACGCTGGACCAGGCGACGAAGGACGCGAGCGACGCCGTCACCAAGGCCATGGGCTAGCCCAGCTGAGATGACGGCCGTCAAGACGACCGAAACGGCAGCGCCGGCCGGGGACATCCCGCCGGCGCTGCCGCCTGCCGTGACGGGTGGGACGCGCAAGCGTCGCCGCCGGGGCGGCGCCTTCGACCGGGCGCTGCCCTACCTGCTGATCGCTCCGGCGCTCATCGCGATCCTCTGGCTGATCGGGTTCCCGGTCGTCTCGGTCTTCGTGACGAGCTTCCGCCAGCTCAACCTCGGCGAGCTGGTGCGCGGCCAAGTCGTGTGGACCGGCTTCGACAACTACGTGACAGTCCTGCAGGACGAGCGCTTCTGGACCGTCTCGCTGAGGACCGTCGTGTTCACGGTCGCCGTCGTCGGCGTGTCGGTGGGCGCGGGTCTGCTGATCGCGTTGCTGATGCGCAGGCTCTCCGGGTGGGTCCGGGTCGCGCTCCAGGTCACGATGCTCTGCGCGTGGGCGATGCCGATCCTCGCCTCCGCGACCGTGTACATCTGGATGTTCGACCAGAACTACGGAATCTTGAACAAGACCCTGGTGCAGCTCGGTTTCTCGCAGTTCGCCGGGCACTCCTGGTTCGGTTCCGGCACGTCGACGCTCGCCGTCGTCGGCCTGCTCATCGTGTGGCAGGCGATCCCGTTCCTCGCGTTCTCCCTCTACGCGGGCGTTCTCGGCGTTCCGCGCGACCTCTACGAGGCCGCGGGCATCGACGGCGCGACCGGCTGGCAGACGTTCCGCGCGGTGACGTGGCCGGAGATCAAGTCGCTGCTGATGATGGTGACGTTCCTGTCGACCCTGTGGGACTTCAAGGTCTTCGCGCAGATCTGGGTCTTCAAGGAGGGCGGCCCGAGCGGTGAGAGCACGACGCTCGCCGTGCTGCAGTACCTGGAAGGCATCGCGAAGAGCCACTTCGGCGTCGCGGCCGCGATCTCCGTGCTGATGATGATCATCCTCGGCCTGATCACGTTCCAGTACCTGCGCAGGCTGCTGCAGACCGAGGAGGGCAAGATCTGATGCTCAAGAAGTCTGCCGCGAACGTCGCGGGCCTCGTGCTCGCGTTGTTCTTCCTCTTCCCGACGTACTGGATGATCACGTCCGCGTTGAAGCCCAAGGGCTCGACGATCACGTCGGACTACGACCTCGTTCCGCTGTCCGTCACGTTCTCGAACTTCGTGACGGCGTGGACGAAGCCGGGCTTCCTGTCCGCGTTGAGCAACAGCCTGCTGGTGACGCTGTCCGCGGTGCTCGCGGCGATCCTCGTCGGCATCACCGCGGCCGTTGCCATGTCGCGCTTCGCCTTCCGCGGCCGCAAGTCGTTCGTGCTGCTGATGCTCGTCGCGCAGATGGCGCCGTTCGAGGCGTTGCTGATCCCGATGTTCCTGATGATGCGGGATCTCCAGCTCTACGAACACCTGACGTCTCTGGTCTTGGTGTACTTCGCGGTGACGCTGCCGTTCTGCGCGTGGACGTTGCGCGGCTTCGTGAACGGCATCCCGATCGAGCTCGAGGAAGCCGCGATGGTCGACGGCTGCGGGCGCTGGGGCGCGTTCCAGAAGGTCACTCTTCCTTTGCTGGGACCGGGTTTGGTCGCCACCTCGGTGTTCGCGTTCATCACGGCGTGGAACGAGTTCCTGTTCGCGAAGGTGCTCATCCGCAGCCAGGACAGGGAAACCCTCCCCGTGTGGCTGTCGGGCTTCCAGACCGCGTTCGGCACCGACTGGGGTGGCGCGATGGCCGCCTCGGTGCTGTTCACCGTTCCCGCACTCGTTTTCTTCCTGATCGTGCAGCGCAAGATGGTCGCCGGCGTCACCGCCGGTGCGGTGAAGGGATGACACGTGGATCAGTTGGCCGCTGCCGTTCTGCTTCCTGGCTTTCACGGAACGACCGCCCCCGACTGGTTGTTACGACGGGTCGCTGACGGACTCGGCGGTGTGGTTCTCTTCGGCCGCAACGTCGTCTCCGACGAACAGGTGACCGCGCTGTGCGGTGAGCTCCGCTCGGTGCGCCCGGACGTGGTGATCGGCATCGACGAGGAGGGCGGCGACGTCACGCGTCTCGACGCGGGCCGCGGCTCCGAGGTTCCCGGCAACCACGCCCTGGGCGCGGCGGACGACCTCGACCTCACCCGCTCGGTGGCCGCGTCCATCGGCGCCCGCCTGGCCAAGTGCGGCATCTCGCTGAACCTGGCCCCGTCCGCGGACCTCGTGCTCACCCTGGACGACCCGATCATCGGCGTCCGCGCGTTCGGCTCGGACCCCGTGCTGGCCGCCCGGCACGTCGCCGCGTGGGTCGAGGGACTGCAGGCCGTGGGCGTCGCCGCCTGCGCCAAGCACTTCCCCGGCCACGGAGCGTCCACAGAGGACTCGCACGAGCAGCTCCCCGTTCTTCCCCGCACAGAAGAACAACTCCGGGCCGTCGAGCTCATCCCGTTCCAGGCGGCCGTGAACGCGGGCGTCCGCTCGATCATGACCGGCCACCTCGTGGTCCCGGAGTGGGGCAGCGCTCCCGTCACGTTGAACAAGCACGCGATCGACCTGCTCCGCAACGACCTGGGCTTCACCGGCGCCGTGATCACCGACGGCCTCGACATGAAGGCGGTCGGCGGCGACCTGGCCCAGGGCGCGATCCGCGCGCTCAAGGCCGGTGTCGACGCCATGTGTCTCGGCGGCATGGCCCTCGACGACACGGACCTCCAGTGGCTGATCGACTCGATCGTCGCCGCCGTGAAGTCCGGCGAGCTCTCCGAGGAACGCCTGACCCAAGCCGCAGCCCGCTCCCTCGCCCTGGGCCTACCTCCGTCATCGGTGGACGCCCACGACGCTGAGATCGGTCTCACGGCCGCCCGACGTGCGGTTTCAGCCCGCGGCCGGGTTAGTGTCGGTACGAACCCGGTGGTCGTCGACCTGGTCGTCGACCCGTCGATCGCAGTGGGCGACGTCCCGTGGGGCCTCGGCCCCTACCTGCGCGACGTGCTCCCGGACACCGAGGTCATCGCAGCCCGCGACCTGGACGCCGCAGAAGTTGCGAAAACCGCAGGTGACCGCACGATTGTCGTCGTGACCCGAGACGCCCACCGCCACACGAGCGCTCGACAACTGGTAACAAACTTAACTAATCTGGGCCAGGACGTGGTGCACGTCGAAACCGGCGTGCCGGGTCCAGACCTGGGCAGCGTCGCCCGCATCGACACCCACGGCGGTTCTCGGGTGAGCCTCCGAGCCGCGGCCGAGCTGATCCTGAAAGGCACGACATGACCACGCCCCAACCAGGCCAGCACATGGCAGCGGAGATCGCGGCCCAGCCGTCGATCTTCGCTTCCCTGTACTCCTCACGCGCGGCCATTGCCGAAGTAGCCGCAGTCATCCGCGAACGCGCCCCGCGCTTCGTGTTGTTCGCCGCCCGTGGCTCCAGCGACCACGCCGCCATCTACGCCAAGTACCTGACCGAGATCCTCCTGGAACTCCCAGCGGGCCTGGTCTCCGCCTCCACCACAACTCTGTACGGCGCGGAACCCGACCTCCGCGACGTCCTGCTAGTGACGGTCTCCCAGTCAGGCGGCTCCCCCGACCTCCTGGAGGTAACCGCCTCCTACCGCCGCCGAGGCGCCCTGACCGTGGCAGTGACCAACACTCCTTCTTCGCCTCTGAACGCGGCCGCCGAACTCTCGGTGGACGTGTCAGCGGGCGTGGAGCACGCAGTAGCCGCCACCAAGACCTACTCGGCAACGTTGCTGGCCTTGTACCTGCTGATCGACGCCGTGCGCGGCGGTAACGGCGAAGCAGCAGCGTCCCTGGGCGACCTGGCCCAGGTGACCCTGGACGCCTCAGCGCCCACCGTGGACGAGGCAGTCCGCCGCTACCGCTTCGTGGACCGCGTCCTCACCACCGGCCGCGGCTACTCCTACGCCACAGCTCTGGAAGCTTCTTTGAAGCTGGCCGAAACCTCATATCTGGCGGCTCGCGCGTACAGCGGCGCAGATCTGCTCCACGGCCCGGTAGCGGCAGTGGACGGCGAAACCGCAGTCCTCGCCATCACCTCGCTCGGCAAGGGCGGCGACTCCCTGCGCGACGCCCTCGACGTGGTCCACCAGCGCGGAGCGGACGTCGTGGCAGTCGGATCGGCCTCCGAAAAGGTGGGCGCCACCCTCTCGATCTCGATCCCCGAGACCGCAGAGGAAGTGGCCCCAGTCCTGGAAATCCTCCCCGTGCAACGCCTGGCCTACGGCCTGGCCCTGGCAAGGGGCGGCGACCCGGACAGCCCCCGAGGCCTGAACAAGGTCACCCGAACCCTCTGAAGCGACAAGGGCCGCCCGGACAACGGGCGGCCCTTTTGCTCTACTGGGCGAGACCGAGCTGCCGGAGGAGCCCGAGGTCGTCGAGGCGACCCCAGCGTTCGACGATCCGGTCACCCGAGATGCGGAAGATGTTGATGCCGGAGAGCGTCAGCGTTCGTCCAGATCCGGGTACGCCCATCAGCTCGCCGCGATGTGTGCCGCTCGCGGTGAACACCTCGGCCACCACGTCGCCCTCCGCGATGAGCTGATCCACGTCGCTGTGCCAGTCGGGCACGGCCTGCCGGAACATGGCGGCGGCCATGCGCATGCCCTCGGGTCCTTCCGGAGCACCCGGGAATGGCGGGTCGTGGTTGACGAAGTCAGGGTCCAGGTAGCGGTCGACGGCGCTGAGGTCGCCTTTCGTGAACAGCTCCTGGATGAAGGTGTCGACAAGACGCTTGTTCTGTTCGATGGTCATGCCTGAGATGGTGCGACCGCCCGATGACCCGAACCATCCCAAGGATGTGGGATTTCCTCCGCCACCATCGCGGGTGGACACTGAGGACATGCCGAGCTCCGGCCGCGCCGAGCAGGACCTCGTTCGGCTGTGCCACAACGGCATGGACCGCGATGGCGTGCGCCGCGAGGTGCTCAGGGCGCTGCGCCGCCTGCTGCCGGTCGACGCGGTGTTCTTCGCGACGGCGGATCCGGAGACGCTGCTGTTCACCGGTGCCTGGCCGGAGGAACCGCTCGGAGCCGCGACCGCACTGTTCCTGGACAATGAGTTCGGCCGGCGCGACGTGAACAAGTTCGCCTCTCTGGCCACCTCGGTGCGGCCGGTGGCGACCCTGGACTCCGCGACTCGCAAGGACCGCGCGGTGAGCGAGCGTTACCGCGAGATCATGCGGCCGCTCGGTCTCGGCGACGAACTGCGGGCCGCGCTCGTCACGGGCGGTCAGTGCTGGGGTTATCTGTGTCTGCACCGCGAGGACCACGAGCTGGGCTTCACCTCGGCGGAGGCGGCCGTTCTCAGGCGCCTGTCCCCGCACATCGCCCAGGCCATCCGGACCGCCCTGCTGCTCCCCGGTCCGACCGTCGATCCCAGGTTGAAGCCGGGTGTCGTGCTGCTCGCCGACGACCTCAGCACCGTCGCGATGACCCCCGAGGCCGAGCACCTGCTCTCGTTGCTCGATCCGGGTGTGCTGCCACTGCCCGCCGCCGTCTACAGCGTCGCTTCAGCCCTGCGCGGAATCGAGCGCCACGGTGCCGGGCCACCACCCAGCATCCGGGTCCGCACCCGCGCCGGCCCGTGGCTCACCCTGCACGCTTCCCGTCTCACAGGAGAGACCGCGCACGTCACCGTCGTCGTCGAACCCGCGGAGTCCCGCGCGGCCGCACCTCTCCTGCTCTCCGCGCACGGCCTCACCGCGCGCGAGGCCGAGGTTGCCACCCTCGTCCTGCGTGGCAACCCGACCCGCGCGATCGCGGACACCCTGCACATCTCCGCGAACACCGTGCAAGACCACCTGAAGGCGGTCTTCGACAAGACCGGCGTGCGCAGCCGCCGCGACCTGGTCGCGATGCTGCTGAGCCCGCCGCCCTGACGTCACTGCCCGGCAGTGGCGAACCCGACAGACACAGCGGCGGCCGGCCTCTCGGCGTCGAACACGACTCGCCCGTCCACCCACACCTTCTTCGGACGCAGTTCGTCGTCCCACCACACGAGGTCCGCGACGGCACCCGGCGCGAGACGCCCAAGACCGGACTCGCCGATCACCTCGGCCGGCACGATCGTCGCCGATGCCAACGCATCCGCCATCGGCACACCGACCGACACGATGTTGCGCACCGCGCGGTCGAGGGTGAGCGCCGAACCAGCGATCGTGCCCTCCGGTGACCGCGGCACACCGTCCTCGGTGAGCAGCACGTCTGCACCGCCGAGGTGGTACCGCCCAGGCGGCATCCCAGCAGCGGCAACGGCATCGGTGACCAGCGCGACTCGTTCACCAGCGGCGTTGAAAACGAGTCGGCAGACGTCCGGGCCCACGTGGGCGAGATCCGCGATCAGCCCAAGTGTGAACCGCTCATCAACCAAAGCCACCCCAGGCACACCGGGCTCCCGATGCCCCAACGGCCGCTGAGCGTTGAACAGATGCGTGACCATCCGCGCCCCAGCATCGGCAGCAGCCCGAGTCTGCTCACCAGTGGCGTCCGAATGCCCAACAGCAACAAGAACACCCGCCTCGACCAGCCGCCGAACAGCCTCCAACCCACCAGGCTGCTCAGGAGCCATCGTCACCATCCGCAGGGCACGCCGCAGCGTCTCGTCCTCGAGCAGCGCCGAAATCTGATCCGGCCCAGGCTCGACCATGAACGAGGGGTCGTGCACACCGGCCCGTTTCGGCGACAGAAAGGGGCCCTCGAGGTGCACGCCGAGGGGGCGCGCTCCCACTCCGTCCGGCAACGCGGCCGAAGCAGCCAGCACGGCGCGTGCCTGCCTCAGCACCACGTCCACCGGCGCGGTGATCAACGTGGGCAGGAACCGGGTCACTCCGGTGGAAGGCAGCGCTTCTGCGACAAAGCGCATGCTGTCCGCGTCCACCTCGGCGAAGTCGACCCCGACCGCCCCGTTGACCTGCACGTCAACGAGTCCGGGTGTGAGCAGTCCGTCGGATAGGACCTCCGCGCCGGGTGGTGCTTCACCGGTGGTCACCTCGACGATGCGGCCGTCCCTGATCCGCACCGAGGCAGGACCGACGATCGTGCGACCGAGCAAAGCGCGCGGTGCTGCGACAACGGCGTCCAAGATCCCTCCTAGAATGGTCCAGACCATTATGGCGACAACAGCGGTTCCCGTCACGTATCGTTAAGAGATAACCATCTCACATACCAATCGGTGAATCACGGCCATTCGAACCGGGATACCCGGACGATGCGCGGCAGATGACCATCCTTGGCGCATACTGGTCCTCAGACATCCGAGGTCTACGACCAGTTGAGACGAGTTGAGGGTGCCGTGGCAGTCACTGACGATGCGATCCTGCGCGTCAAGGAGATGATCGTTTCGGGCGAGCTCAAGCCCGGCGACCGCCTCCCGCGTGAGGCTGACCTGGCCGAACGCCTGGGCCTGAGCCGCAACTCCCTGCGCGAGGCAGTGAAGGCACTTTCACTCGTTCGTGTACTCGACGTCCGCCAGGGCGACGGCACCTACGTCTCGTCCCTGCGCGCCGACGACCTCCTCGGCGCCCTCTCCTTCGTCCTGGACCTGCACCGAGGCGAAGATTCGGTCCTCGAAGTCCTCCAGGTCCGCCGCATCCTGGAACCCGCGGCCGCCGCCATGGCCGCCCAGCGCGTGGACAACGAGGAAATCGCCCGCCTCCGGGCCCTCTGCGACGCCGCCGAGTCCGCCAAGTCCGTCGAGGAACTGGTCGAACACGACCTCGACTTCCACCGCGCCATCGCCCAGTGCTCGGGCAACGCCTACCTGGCCCAGCTCCTGGACACCCTCGCGGGCCCGACGGTCCGCGTCCGCATCTGGCGCGGCATCACCCAGTCCAACGCCGTGGATCGCACGGTCGCCGAGCACCGCGCCATCGTCGACGCCCTCGCGGCACACCAGCCGGAGCTCGCCCGCAGCTGGTCGACGGTGCACGTGGCCGGCGTCGAGCAGTGGCTTTCAGACCTGGCCTGATCGGCCTCGAGAAATGAGAAACCCGGCCCACGAGGGACCGGGCGGATATGCATGCATGCTAGCACGAATGCGTGCATGCATGCACATGATCACCAGCCCGGCGGCTTCGTGAATCGGCCGGCCGGGTCAGGGAGCTGGTGGCCCTGGTAGTCCGTCGCGGTCAACGTTCGCCACCAGTGATGACCAGTCCCCACCCCTGTGCCGGCACTGCGCGACAACGCACCCGCCGTGTAGCCGCTGCCCGGATTGACCACGCCCACCGGTATCCGCTGCCAGGCGTGATCGACCGGCAGCCTCAGGTCGCTGTCGTTGCTGATCAGGATCACCGCGTCGATGGCACTTGTCAGCACGTCGACCAGCAGGTGTGACGCGACGTTGACGTCGGAACCCTTCTCCTCGAACGTCGCCACGGACGCCATGAACAGTGCTCCCGCAACGGGTTGCCCCTGTGCCTGCACCTTGATCGGCCACTCCGGCTGAACCAGCACAGGCCGACCGCGGTTGCCTTCGGTCGCGAGTGGCCGCTTGATCACCTTGCTGATGTAGTTGCCGTACTCGATGTGGTCGACACTGCCGGCTGCCAGCAAAGCCTTGAGATAGACGTCCTGGTCTTGCGAGCCGGACGCGTTGTGGGCCGAGCTGATCCTCGCGGTGCAGTAGACGATCCGGTCGATCTGCGCACCTGGCCAGTTCGCCGCTTGCTCGGTGAGCAGAGTGCAGGCCAGCGCTCGGACGTCCAACCATCGCCAACCCATCACACCACGGCCGCAGTGCTTTCTTCCGCCGTAGTAGAGGTTGTAGCCATCCACGTAAACGCCCACACGCATCCAGCGAAGATAACCCGAATCCACATTGGACCCAAACGAGTGAACGTGGTCAGACCTGCCGCAGCTGCTCCAAGACCACCCGAACGGCTGGCTGCCCGTCCGCCCGGTTCCGCACAACCGCTGACACAGTCCGGAAAACCGACTGCTTCAACGGCCGCAACGCCACCCCGGGCCGCCGAGCAACCGACGGCACCAACGCCACCCCAAGCCCAGCCTCAACCAACCCGCACATGACACCGAAATCGTCGCAATAGGCCTGTGCGCGCGGCACAAAGCCAGCAGCACCACACGCCCGTTGCGTCAGCTCGTGGCAGGAGGCATCTGTGCGCGGCATGATCCACGGCCGGTCCGCCAACACCGCCAGGTCCACAGAATCCTGCTGCACCAACGGATCCGACAACGGCAGAGCCACGTTCACCGGCTCCACGAACAGCTCGAACGACTCACACGACTCCGGCAGCGAGCGCGGCATGATGTTGTACGAGTGGATGACCGCGATGTCGATGTCCCCGCGCCGCAACGCAGGCAGCGACGCCTCGGGCTCCATCTCGTGCACGAAAAGCTCCACATCGGACCCGTGCGCCGACCTCAGCACCTGGATCACCCGCGGCAGCAATGCGGCGACGGACACGAACGCGCCCACCCGAACCACACCCGAAACAGACGTCCGCAACGACGCCAGGTCGGCCTCGGCGGCGGCGAGCTGATCCAGAACGAGCTGCGTATGCGCGGCCAGCACGTGCCCCGCACGCGTCAACGACAAGCGGCGGCCGTCGCGTTCGACCAGGGCGACACCGGCCTCGCGCTCCAGGGCAGCGAGCTGCTGAGAGACCGCCGGAGAGGTCACGTGCAGGGCTTCGGCAGCGGCCGTGACCGTGCCGTGGACCGACAGAGCGTGGAGCAACCGGAGACGCCGCACATCCAACACAAAGCTCAGCTTAACGTTCCGAGCAGAACTTCTAACTGGAACTTTCCATAAACCCGAGCCACGCTTGAGTCATGTTCGGACGAGTGCTGGTAGCGATGGTCACCCCGTTCACCCCCGACGGTGACCTGGACCTCAAGGGTGCGCAGGAGCTGGCGGCGCACCTCGTCGACAAACAAGCCGTGGACGGCCTGGTCGTCAACGGGACAACGGGCGAAGCCCCGACCACGACCGACGCCGAAAAGGCGCAGGTCATCAAGGCTGTCAAGGAAGCGGTCGGAGACACCCACGTTCTCGCGGGCGTCGGCACCAACTCCACCCGCCACACCATCGAGCTCTCGAAGCAAGCCGAAGAGAACGGCGCGGACGGCCTGCTCGTCGTCACGCCGTACTACAGCAAGCCCACGCAGGAAGGCGTCGAGAACCACTTCCGGCAGGTGGCGAACGCGTCCGGCCTGCCCGCGCTGCTCTACGACATCCCCGGCCGCACCGGCACGGCGATCGACACCGAGACGCTGCTCAGGCTGAGTGAACACCCGCGGATCGTCGGCGTGAAGGACTGCAAGGTCGACCTGCTCGCGACGGCCAAGGTCATCGCCGAGACCGGGCTCGACTTCTACTCCGGCAACGACGAGCTGATCCTGCCGCTGTACTCGATCGGTGGCGTCGGCACGGTCAGCACCGTCGGCCACGTCGTCGGAGCTGAGATCAAGGCGATGCTCGACGCCTACGACGAGGGCGACAACAAGGAAGCCCTGCGCAGGCACCAGGCGTTGCTGCCAGTGATCACCGCGATCATGACCCGCGAGCCCGGTGCGGTGGCGGTCAAGGCCGCGCTCAACCTGCTCGGACTCCCGGCCGGCCCCGTGCGCGAACCGCTCGCCGGGGCCACGCCGAAGCTGATCAGCGAGCTCAAGGCGCTGTTCTAGAGCGAGTACACCCGGCGAGCAGTGCCCGAGAAGATCGAGGCCTGCTCGTCGGGTGACAGCTCCGACACCAGCTCCTGAGCGGCCCCGAGCCATTCGTCATAAGAAGCCGCCAGCAGACACACCGGCCAGTCCGAGCCGAACATCAAGCGTTCAGGGCCGAACGCGTCCAGCACGACCTCGAAATACGGCCGCAAGGAAGCCACGTCCCACGACTTCCAGTCGGCCTCGGTGACCAGGCCCGACAGCTTGCACGTCACGTTCTCGTGCGCCGCCACCGACCGGATCAGCTCGGCCCACTCACCGACATCCGAGCCGACAGCAGGCTTCGAACAGTGGTCCACCACGAAGGCCACGTTCGAAAGCGCCGCCACGGTCCGACGCGCGGCCGGCAGCTGGTGCGGCAACGTCAGCAGCTCGTAAACCAGCCCGTGCGAGCCAACCGCAGCGAGCCCGTTCCAGACGTCCTTGCGGCACAACCACTCCGGGTCCGGCTCGCCCTGCACCTGGTGCCGGATCCCGCGCAGCCACGAACCGTCCGGCCCGCCCACCAACTCGGAAAGCACATCGGCGACAGCAGGCGACGTCAGGTCGGTCCAGCCCACCACCGCGGAAACCACGTCAGAAGACGCCGCCACCGCGAGGAACTCCGGTGTCTCCTCCGGCACGCACACCGTCTGCACCAGCACGGATGCCGACACGGAAGGCGCCGCGGCCACGAAGTCCGGTTCCAGGAACGACCGACGAATCACGCCCATCGGCGGATCGGTGATCCAGTCCTGGTCGCGCACCGACAGGTCCCACAGGTGGTGGTGAGCGTCGACGATCACGGCGTCGGCACCTCCGCACCCAGCAGTCCCAACGACTTCAGCTCGGCCCACACCTCGTCCGGGATCGGCTTGTCGAAGTACTCGGCGTTGGCGTTCATCTGCTCGGCGGTCCGCGAACCGATCACCACCGACACCACGGCGGGATGCCCCAGCGCGAACTGGATCGCCACCTCCGGCAACGTCACCCCGTGCCGCCCGCACACAGCAGCAATGGCCCGCGCACGTTCCACCAACGAAGCAGGCGCGTCCTCGTAGTTGTACTTCGCATCGGCTGCCACAACAGGCTTCGACAGCAGCCCGGAGTTGAAGACACCGCAAGCCACCACGGACACACCGCGCTCGACGCACGCCGGCAGGAACGACGCCAGCGAAGGCTGCTCCAGCAACGTGTACCGCCCGGCCAGCATCACCACGTCGATGTCGGTCTCGCGGACGAACCGCTCCGGCATCTCCCACTGGTTCATGCCCACACCGATCGCGCCCACGACACCCTGCGACCGCAGCTCTTCCAACGCCGGATAGGCCTCGGAGAACGCCACGTCCCAGTAGTCATCGGGATCGTGGATGTAGACGATCTCCACGCGATCGGTCCCGAGACGCTCCAAAGAGGACTCCAGAGACCGCTTGACGCCATCAGCCGAGTAGTCCCGGATCCGCCGAAACCGAGCAGGAACCGCGAAACCCTCGTCGTCGAGCCCTGAACCGTCGAACGGCTCCAGCAACCGCCCGACCTTCGTGGAGATCACGTAGTCGGAGCGTGGGCGGCCCGCCAGAGCGACGCCCAACCGCCGCTCCGACAGACCGAGTCCGTAGTGCGGCGCGGTGTCGAAGTACCGGACCCCGGTCTGCCACGCCGCCTCGACCGCACCGAAGGCCTCGGAGTCGGAGACCTCCCGGTACAGGTTGCCGATCGGCGCGGCACCGAAGCCCAGACGAGAAACAGCAACCTTCACGGCAGCTCCCACACGAGTCGCACATCGGGTTCGGCACCGGAGTAGTCGTCCTCGACCTCCAGCAGTTCAGCCATCTGAGCCTGCCACGGAATGTTCGCCGGGTGCTCAGAAAGAAACGCACGCATCGCGCGGTAGTCGTCCACCTCGACCAGGTGGAACAGCTCGCGGCCGGACCTCCAGATCCGCCACGAGTGCACCCCGGCCTCGCGCAACGCACCATCCAGCTCCGCGGGAATGGTGGCGTGGATCCGGTCGTAGTCGGCTTCTCGTCCCTCACGAAGCTGGGTGTGCAGCGCAACGGTCTCCAACGACGTCACTCCTGCTTCTGACCGGTCGCGAACCGGGTCACGATCAGCGCAAGGATGATCACCGCGCCGTACGAGGCCTTGATGTAGAAGCCGGAAACACCCTGCAGGCGCAGGATCTGCTCCACGAGCCCCAGCATCAGCACGCCCGAAAGCGCACCGAACAACGTGCCCTTGCCGCCCTGCAGCGAGATTCCGCCGATCACCGCGGCCGCGAAGACCTGGAAGATCATGCCCTCGCCCTGCGTCGCGGCGACGGACCCCAGCCGCCCGGTCATCAGGATGCCCGCGATCACAGCCAGCACGGAACCGATGATCAGCACGATCCACACCACGCGGTCCACCCGGATACCGGCGGCACGCGCGGCCTCCGAGTTGCCGCCGATCGCGTACAACGACCGTCCGGCCCGCAGGTACTTCAGCACGAAGATGCCGACGGCGTAACAAAGAACGCAGATCCACACCGCCGCCGGCAGCCCGAGCCAGGTCGTGGAACCCAGGTACAGGAACGACTCCGGCACGTCGATCAGCGACTTGCCCTCGGTGATCGCGAGCTGCAGACCGCGCAGCATCGTCAGCATGCCCAGGGTCACCATGAACCCGGATAGTCCGACCTTCAGGATCAGGAACCCGTTGAAGCCACCGATGATCACACCGATCAGCAGGCACAACGGCAGCGCCATCCACGCGGACAGACCGACGTCGAGCCCACCGGACGACGCCGGGATGATCAACGCGACCGCGAGAGCCGGCGCCAGACCGACCGTCGACTCGAGCGACAGGTCCATCTTGCCGACGATCAGGATCATCGCCTGCCCCAGCACCAGCAACGACAGCTCGCTCTGCTGTGTCAGCACCGCGATCAGGTTGCCGGGCGTCAGGAAGATCGGCGACAACACAGCCCCGATGATCAGCAGCAGAATGATCACCGGGACCAGCGCGAGGTCCTGGTACCGCGCGAACTGGAACTTCTGCTTCCCGGGCGGCGTGGGAGCCGAGACCGGCGGAGTCATGGCCTTGGTCATTCCGAGCTCATTCCTTCAATAGCCGCGATGAGTTCCTGGTCCCGCCAGCCGCGCGAGAACTCGCGCACGACGGAGCCGTGGAACATCACCAGAACACGGTCGCAGACCCGCAGGTCGTCCAGCTCGTCCGACACGACGATCGCCGCCTTGCCGCGGCGCGCCTGCGCGTCGACCACGCCGAGCAGCGACTCCTTCGACTTCACGTCGACACCCGCGGTCGGGTTGATCAGCACCAGCACCGACGGGTCGCCGGCGAGTGCCCGCGCCATCACGACCTTCTGCTGGTTGCCACCGGAAAGGTCGGACACCGGCTGGTCCGGCCCGGCGGCCTTCACGTCGTAGGAATCGATCGCGGTGGACCCCGCGGCACGCTGCGCCGACGGCCACACGAACGCATGGGCCGTGCTCATCGTCGCGTTCTCCGCGATCGACAGGTCCAGCACGAGCCCCTGATGGTGCCGATCCCTTGGCACACAGCCGATTCCAGCTCGAAGAGCAGCCGGAACGTCACCGCCGCGGACAGCCGAGCCGTCCACCGAGATCGACCCGGCGGAAGGCTTGCGCAGCCCGTACACCGTCTCGGCGAACTCGTGCTTGCCCGACGAAGCGCTGCCGGCGAGCCCGATGACCTCGCCGCGCGTCGCCGTCAACGACACACCCGAGAAGTGGTCCCCGCTCAACGACGACACCGTCAACACCTGATCTTCGGAAGACGGCCGGTCGTCGCCGCTGGGCACGTTCAGCCCACCGGCCTCACCGGTCATCGCCTCGATCAGGTCCGGCTTCGACATCTCGGCCACCGGAGCGGTGACGATGTGCCGCGCGTCGCGGTAGACCGTCACCGTCTGGCAGACCTCGTAGACCTCCTGCAGGTGGTGGGAGATGAACAGGAACGTCACTCCCTTGTCCTGCAGGGACCTCATGCGTGAGAACAACCGCTCGATCGCCGGCCCGTCGAGCTGTGCGGTCGGTTCGTCGAGGATCACGAACCGCGAGCCGATCGACAACGCGCGTGCGATCTCGACGAGCTGCCGCTGCTCCACGGTCAACTCAGACACCAACGCGTCCGGGTGCACCGCGACGTCGTAGGTCTCCAGGAGCTCGGAAGCCTGGAGTCGCAGCTTCTTCCAGCTGATCAGCCCGCCACCGAGGTCCTGCCGGTTGATGAACAGGTTCTCAGCGACCGACAGCTCCGGCACGACCGTCGACTTCTGGTACACGCAGGCGACGTGACGCCGCCACGCCGAGCGGTCGGCGACGGGCGGCGCGGGTTCGCCGAAGAAGCTGACCTCGCCCGCGTCCGGCACCTGCATGCCGGTCAGGACCGAGACCAACGTCGACTTGCCCGCGCCGTTGCGACCGACGAGCGCGTGCGACTCACCGGCCCGGATCTCGATGCCCACGTCGTCCAACGCGAGCGTCCGCCCGAACCTCTTCGTCACGCCACGCGCGACAGCGGCAAAGTCACTCATCAGATCTGGTTACCCCAGAACGCCTTGTCGTCGACGTTCTCCTTGGTGATCAGCGGCGCGGGCAGCTGGTCCTCGAGACGGCCACCGCCGACGTCGACGATCGTGGAGTCGTGGTCGGTCTTGCCGGGCTTGAACGTCTGCTTCTCCACCGCGGCCTTGGCGTAGAACAGCGCCCACTTCGCGTAGAGGTCGGCCGGCTGCGAGACGGTCGCGTCGATCTCACCCTTGCGGATCGCTTCCAGCTCCGACGGGATGCCGTCGTTGGAGACGATGAAGATGTGCTTGGGGTCGCTCGGCGGGACCAGCAGGTTCTTCTGCTTCAACAGCTGCAGCGTCGGCGCGAGGAACACGCCACCGGCCTGCATGTAGATGCCGTTGATGTCCGGGTGCTGGTTGAGCCTGGTCTGCAGAGCAGCGGACGCCTTCGGGCCCTCCCAGTCGGTCGGCTCCTCGAACACCGTGATGCCGGGGTAGTTCGACTTCATGCAGGCGGCGAACGCCTCGGAGCGGTCGCGGCCGTTGACCGACGACAGCGCGCCCTGGAACTCGATGACCTTGCCCTTGCCACCGAGCTTGTCACCGAGGAACTTGCAGGCCTTCTCGCCGTACGCCTTGTTGTCCGCGCGCACGACCATGTACGTCTTGCCCTTGTCCGGACGGGTGTCCACGGTCACGACCGGGATGCCCGCCTTGTCCAGACGGTCCAAAGTGGACGCGATGGCGCCGGTGTCCTGCGGGGCCATGACGATCGCCTTGGCGCCCTGCGACTGCAGCGACTGGGCGTTCGCGACCAGCGTCTCCACCTTGTTCTGCGAGTTGGTGGGGTTGAGCAGGTTGATGTTGAGCTCTTTGGCCTTGTCCGGGAAGTACTTGATGTACGAGTTCCAGAAGTCGGAGTCGGCCCGCGGGTGGTCAGCGCCGATCGGTCCGACGCCACCGCTGCCCGAACCGGAGGCGCCGCCTCCGCAGGCTGTCAACGTGAGGGCACCGGCCAGCGCGAGGCACACCGCGGCGGTGAGGTTGCGACGCTTCATCGTGTCATTGCCTTTCAGGACTGCTTGGGACGCAAACGGAGCCCGTACATGCCACCGTCGACGGCGAGGATCGTGCCTGCGGTGGAACCGGAAAGCGGGCTCGCCAGGTAGGCGATCGCGCCCGCGACCTCATCGGCGGAGACCAGACGCCCGTGCGGCTGGCGTGCCTCCAGCGCGGCCCGCTCGGCTGCCGGGTCCGGCGCCGAGTCGAGCAGACGGCCCACCCACGGGGTGTCCGCCGTGCCGGGAGCGACCGCGTTGACGCGAATGCCTTCGCGCACGTGGTCGGCGGCCATCGCGAGCGTCAGCGAGTACACCGCGCCCTTGCTGGCCGAGTAGAGAGCACGCTGCGGGAGCCCGGCCCAGGCAGCGATGGAGCAGGTGTTGACGATCGCCGCGGACGGCGAGTTCCGCAGGTGCGGCAACGCTGCCCGCGACACCCGGACCATGCCGAGCACGTTGACGTTCATGACCTTCTGCCACTCCTCGTCGGAGTTGGCGGCCACGTCGCCCTGCGAGCCGATGCCCGCGTTGTTGACGACGACGTCGAGGCGGCCGAACCGCTGCACGACCTCGTCGATGGCGGCCTTGACGCTCTCGTCGTCCGACACGTCCGCCCGGATCCCGACGAGCGGGTCCTTCACGTCCGGGTTGAGGTCCAGCGCCACGGCGGTTGCCCCACGCGACGCCAGCAGGTTCGCCGTGGCGAGCCCGATGCCGGACGCACCGCCGGTGACGACGGCGACAAGTCCTTCGAAGTCAGTCATCCTCGCCCTCCAGTGCCGTCCACACGGGACCCTCCGGGTACACGTAGTCGGACAGCGTCTCGTCCTTGAGCTGAGCGGAGAACCCCGGCTCGGCGGGTGCCAGGTAACGGCCGTTCTCGACGACGGCCGGGTCCAGGAAGTGCTCGTGCAGGTGGTCGACCCACTCGATCACGCGCTCGCCGACCTCGCCGGAAATGGCGACGTAGTCGAAGAACGACAGGTGCCTGACCAGCTCGCACAGGCCGACACCACCGGCGTGCGGGCACACCGGCACCTCGAACTTCTTGGCCAGCAACAGGATCGCGATGTTCTCGTTCACGCCCGCGACTCGGCAGGCGTCGAGCTGCAGCACGTCGATCGCACCGGCCTGCAGCATCTGCTTGAACACCACGCGGTTCTGCACGTGCTCACCGGTCGCGACCCTGATCGGGGCCAGCGCGTCGGCGATCGCGCGGTGGGCAAGCACGTCGTCCGGCGACGTCGGCTCCTCGATCCAGTACGGGTTGTACGGCGCGAGCTCGCGCATCCAGCGGATCGCGGTGTCGACGTCCCAGCGCTGGTTGGCGTCGACCGCCACGCGCACGTCCTCGCCGACGACCTCGCGGGCGAGCTTCATCCGGCGGACGTCGTCGTCGAGGCTGCCGCCGACCTTGAGCTTGATCATGTCGAAGCCGTCCGCCAGTGCCTGCCGCGCGAGACCGGCGAGCTTCTCGTCGGAGTAGCCGAGCCAGCCCGGTGACGTCGTGTAGGCCGGATATCCGTCGCGGGCAACGGTTTCCGCACGTTCGGCCTTGCCGTGCTCGATCTTGCGCAGGATCTGCAACGCGTCGTCGGGGGTGAGTGCGTCGCTCAGGTACCGGAAGTCGACGAGGCTGACGATCTCTTCCGGCGTCATCTGGGCGAGGAACCGCCAGACCGGTAACCCGGCGCGGCGGGCGGCGAGGTCCCACGCCGCGTTGACGACCGCGCCGATCGCCATGTGCGCGACGCCCTTCTCGGGGCCGAGCCAGCGGATCTGCGAGTCGCCGATGAGCTCGAAGTACAGCTCTCCCAACGCCTTCGCGGTCTCCGGCACGTCCTTGCCGACGACGTGCGGGGCGAGCGCCTTGATCGCGGCGGCCTGCACGTCGTTGCCGCGGCCGATGGTGAACGCGAGCCCGTGGCCCTCAGGTCCGTCGTCGGTGCGCAGGACGACGTAGGCGGCGGAGTAGTCCGGGTCCGGGTTCATCGCGTCGGAGCCGTCGAGCTCGCGCGAGGTCGGGAACCGGATGTCCAGCACGTCCAGTGCGATGATCTTCGGCATCACGCCTGCCCCAGGGTCTGCCGCTGCTTGCCGAGACCCTCGATCTCCAGCTCGACGACGTCGCCGGCACGCAGGTACGGCTTCGGCTCCGGCTGTCCGAGCGCCACTCCAGCGGGTGTACCTGTGTTGATGACGTCACCCGGACGAAGGACAAGGAACTGGCTGAGGTAGCGCACGATCTCCGCCACCGGAAAGATCATGTTCTTGGTGGACGAGTTCTGCTTGATCTCGCCGTTCACCCAGAGCCGCATTTCCAGGCTCTGCGGGTCGGAGATCTCGTCGGCGGGCACGAGGAAGGGGCCGAGCGGGTTGAACGTCTCGCAGTTCTTACCCTTGTCCCACGTCCCGCCGCGCTCGATCTGGAACTCGCGCTCCGAGACGTCGTGCGAGAGCACGTACGCGCCGACGCAGGCCAGAGCGTCCTCTTCGGACTCCAGGTAGCGAGCGGTGCGCCCGATGACGACGCCGAGCTCGACCTCCCAGTCGGTCTTCACGGACCGGCGCGGCACGAGCACCTCGTCGTACGGGCCCACGACCGTGTCGGGCGTCTTCAGGAACATCACGGGCTCGCCGGGGATGTCCGCGCCGGTCTCCTCCGCGTGGTCGCGGTAGTTGAGGCCGATGCAGATGACCTTGCCGGGGTGCGCGAGCGGTGGGCCGATCCGCAGGCCGTCGGTCTCGATCGCGCTGAGCTCGCCGGCTTCGAGAGCTGCACGGACGCGCGCCACGCCGTCGTTCGCCAGGAACGCGCCGTCAATGTCGGGCGTGATCGGTAGGAGGTCGTATGTGGTCCCGTCGTCGGTCCTCACTGCGGGACGTTCGTCGCCGACCGGCCCCAGGCGCAAAAACTGCACGGCCGTTCCTCCTCTGGTCACACCGCACGAAATACATCGGATGTATAGCCCCGGGAGCCCCGGTTCGTCTAGGTCCCGACGTGAAGTCGTCCGATGACTAGGAGAGGTTGATCATGAAAATCCTGGCCGCATCACTCCTGGTGGGCGCACTGGTCACGCCGTCCGGCCCAACCGAGCCCGTAACCGTTTTCGTGGAGCTGACCTCGACCGCCGCCGTCGACACGGCGAGCGTTACACAGGCGCGTTCAGCCAGGGACCGCACGTCAGCCTCGGCTTCTCGGGTCGTTTCCCGGTCTGGCGGCCGAGAAGTTGCACGAACGTCCAACGCGGTGCCGGGCGTCGTGCTGTCGACGGAGAAGTCCCGTCTGTCCTCTTTGTCGCGCATGCCCGAGGTCCGCGCGGTCCACCGGATGCTGCCGAAGAAGCTCGCCAACGCGCACGCCGTCCGTCTCACCCGGACGTCCGACGTGTGGAAGTCGCTCGGACGCTTCGGCGACGGCGTGCGGATGGGCGTGATCGACACCGGCATCGACTACAAGCACGCCGACTTCGGCGGTGGGACGTACCCGACCGCGAAGGTCGTCGGCGGGCACGACTTCGCCGGCGACAAGTACACCGGCTCGTCCGGTTCGTTGCCCGAGCCCGACGACGACCCGATGGACTGCGAGGGGCACGGCACGCACGTCGCCGGCACCGCGGCCGGGTTCGGGGTGAACGCCGACGGGTCCACCTATCGCGGGTCCTACTCGTCCGTCGACCTCGACGCGTTGAAGATCGGGCCTGGTACGGCACCTCACGCGTTGCTCTACGCGTTGAAGGTGTTCGGGTGCGAGGGCGGCACGAACCTGACCGCGAAGGCGCTGGACTGGGCGCTCGATCCCAACGGCGACGGCGACTTCTCGGACAGGCTCGACGTGGTGAACCTGTCGCTGGGCAGCGACTTCGGTGCTTCGGACGACCCGGACGCGCTGTTCGTGCGCAAGCTGACGCAGAACGGGGTCGTCGTCGTTGCGGCGGCGGGCAACGGCGGCGACTTCTACGACGTGGCCGGGTCGCCGGGCAACGCCGCCGAGGCGATCTCCGTGGCGAACACCCGGGACGACTTCTCGATGCTGGACGGACTGGAGGCGTCCGGCAAGCAGTGGGCGGGCCAGTACAGCCAGAACTTCAAGTCACCGGTCGACGTCACCGCGCCCGTGGTGCGACTTTCGTCCAATGTGGATGGTTGTCAGCCGATCTCGGAACCGCTGGCGGGGAAGATCGTCTGGCTGGAGTGGGACGACCACGATGCCACCCGCGCCTGCGGGTCCGGGGCGCGCACGGACAACGCGTGGAAGGCCGGGGCTGTCGGCGTGCTGCTGCCGACCACGCTGCCGGTGTTCGCGGCGGGGATCGCGGGCAACGCGCACATTCCGGCGTTCCAGCTGACGGCGCCTGCTTCGGCCGCCCTGCGGCCTTCGCTCGAGGCCGGCACGCTGACCGTGCACCTGACCGAGGCGCTGAAGCGCGCGGTGCCGTCGATCGAGCCGTCGATCGCGGACACGATCACGCCTTCCTCGTCGCGCTCCCGTGCGTCGATCTCGGTGGCCGCGCCGGGTGACACGATCTTCTCCGCCGCTGCCGGCACCGCGTCCGAGGGCGTGTCGATGGGCGGGACGTCGATGGCTTCGCCGCACGTCGCCGGCATCGCGGCGTTGCTGCGCGAGGTTCATCCACAGTGGACTGCCGCCGAGATCAAAGCCTCCCTGATGAACACCGCTGACGGCGTCATTCACGACGCCTCCGGGGTTCGTGAGGCGCCGATGCGGGTCGGTGCCGGCCGGGTGGACGGGCTCGCGGCGTTGTCCGCGGACGTGCTGGCGTTGGGCGACGCGTCGTTCGGCACGGTCGAGGTCGGCGGTCCTGTGCTGACCAGTAGGACGATCCGGTTGTTCAACAAGGGCACGGCCTCGGTGAAGTTGCATGCCCGGTACGAGCCGATCACGTCGGTACCGGGAGTGTCTTTCCAGGTCACGACGCCCTACGTCGTGCTGCCGCCCGGTGGTTCGGCGCAGGTGGGCGTGCAGCTGCGGATCCCGAACCCCGGAGCGCTGCGCAAGTCTCCCGACCCCACCGTGTCGCTGGACGAGGGACGGCAGTTCCTCGCGGAGGCGTCCGGTCTGGTGATGTTCTCCGGCGACCGCGCGCTGCGGGTGCCGGTCTACGCGGCGCCGAAACCGGTGTCGCGGCTGACCGTCGTGTCCGGCCGGGTCGTCGGCACCGGCCTCGACCAGCCGGGCTACCAGGCGCGCATGACCGTGCTGCAGCTCGGCGCCCGCTCCGACCGCCTGCCCGCGTGCAGCCCGGACCTGCAGGACGACTGCGCCCTCAACCGCACCGCCCGCGGTGGCGACCTCCGCTACGTCGGCGCGACGGCGACCCCGGACCTGCTGGCGTTCGGCGTGGCGACCTGGGACACCTGGACCAACCTCGGCAGCAACACCAAGCCGCAGGTGCGCTTCTCGGTGGGCGACAAGCACTTCGTGACCACCGCCGTGAAGCCGACCAACGCCGACGGCGACGTCACGGCCGACATCTGGCTCGCCCGCACCGTCGTCGCCGGCACGAAGGACGTCGTGGACGAGCAACCGCTGAACGGCCTGGACGGCTCGTTCGACTCGAACGTGTTCGACAGCGACGTCGTGGTGCTGCCGGTCTCGCGTTCGTTGCTTCCCGCCGGACCGGTGACGTACACCGTTGGCGTAGACGGCCCCTACACCGCGCCCGCGGACTCCGACGAGCTCGTCGACGTCGCCCCTGCTGCGGTCTTCTCCTACGAGGTGATCGTCCCGTCACTGTCCACAGTGGTCCATCCGGGTGATCAAGTTCCTTCTGGATCGTTGGTGTTGTTCCACCACAACGCAAGCGGTAACCGCGCGCTCGTGCGGTAGCCACCCGGTTGGGCGTGCCTTCCGCGAGGATCTCTCGGCATACTCGGTCTTTATGGATCTGGTGGTGGGACTCGACGCGGGCGGCACGTCTACCAGGGCGTTGGTGCTCGATCTCGACGGCGCCCGCCTGGGCCAGGGCGTGGCGGGCGGCGCGAACCCGAACTCGCACCCGCCCTCGGTCGCCGCCGCCCACATCGGCGAGGCCCTGACCGAAGCCCTCGACGGCCTGGACTCGAGCAAGGTCCGTTCAGGCGTCCTGGGCATGGCAGGCGCCTCGCGAATGACGGATCCGGCGGTGCTGGAGCTTTTCCAGCAGGCGTGGGAAAACGCGGGCCTGCACTGCCCGATGCGCGTGATCACCGACTGCGAGGCCGCCTTCGCCACCGGCACCTCCTCCCCCGATGGCACAGTCCTCGTCGCGGGCACCGGTTCCATCGTGGGCAGGATCTCCGACCACCGCATGGTCGGCCAGTCCGGCGGCTACGGCTGGCTGATCGGCGACGACGGCTCGGCGTTCTGGCTGGGCCGCGAAGCCGTCCGAGCGACCCTGAGGTTGCTGGACTTGGGCGCACCCCTGGAAGGCCTGGCCACCGCCGTCCTGACCGCCGCCGGCGCACGAGGCCGCGGCTCGTTGATCAACGCCGTCAACGCCCAGCCGCCGATTCGGATGGCCCAGTTCGCCCCTCTGGTCAGCTCGGCCTACCACCACGGCGACCCGGAAGCCCTGACCATCGTGGCGTCCGCGGCCCGCCTGCTGGCCGACACCGCCTCGGCCGTCCGCACGCCCTCCGACACCTCGCCGATCGTGCTGGTCGGCTCACTGATCAAGACTCCCGTCGGCATCCACCTGAAGCAGGAACTGCTCACGCGCTGCAATGCCCAGGTGATCATGGCGACCGAGGGAGCCGCCGGTGCCGCGTGGCTGGCGGCGGTCGACGTGCTCGGGCCATCCGCACCCCGCCCGGCCTAGCTACAGATCACAGTCGAATCGTCACGTTCCGTCGATCTCGACCACATTGATCTGCCAAGGTGCGGAGATGACGACCTACCTACTCGCAGACGCAGGCAGTGCCGGCTACATGATCGGCAGGCTGCTGGGCTCCCTCTTCGTCCTGGCCCTCATCGCCGGTGTGGTCATCGCGATCATCGCGGCTGTCACCAGCGGTAGCAGGAAGCGGGCGCGCCGGCAGGAGCAGTACTGGGCGCAGCAACGGGAACAGCAGAGATACGGACAGCCCTACCAGCAGCCGTACCCACCCCAGCAGCCCGCACAGCAGGTCCCGCCACCCCAGGACCCACCTCAGTCCTGAGCCGAAGATCACAGCAGAGCGTGCACGACTCGTGACGTTCTGCCATCGGCGGCTGCCCGGATGTGCCACAGTGCAGCCGTGATCCACGTTGTCGCAGCAGGTCCCGATCCGTTCTTCCTGATCGGCCGACTGGTCGGGTACCTCATCATCCCGTTCATCATCGTCGTGGTGATCATCGGTGTTCGCAGCAGCCGGAAGCGGACCCAGATGCACCAGCAACAGCAGTACTGGGCTCAGCAGCAGTATCACGCGCAGCAGCAACAACAGCAGCCGTACGGACAGCAGCCGCAGTACGGGCCGCCGCAGCAGCACCCGTTTCCGCAGCAGCAGAACCCCTATCCGCCGCAGCAGCAGTACCCGCAGCAGCAGTACCCGCCGCAGCCCTAAGCAGCGAACCCAGACACCTGGGGATGACGGAAGCCGGGGTGGCCGGCCGGCAGCGCGCGCCGCAGCAGCCACCCCGACACCAGGATGCAGACGATCTGCAGCGGCCACGACAGAGCGACCCGAACCGTGGCCAGCCAGACGACCTGAGCGTCCAGCCACAGTGGAGTGAAGACGGCGACTCGCAGCACGTACTGCCCGACCCAGGCCCAGGACGCGACTGAGTAGGCGCGCAAAAGGGCAGGATCTCGCCGCCACCGCGTCTTCTGGCCCAAGAGCGTTCCGACGACGACGCCGAGCAGCGGCCAGCGCACCGCGATCGAGCCCGCCCACGCCAGGGCCGAGGCCACGTTGGACAGCAGCTGGATGAGGAAGAAGTCCTCGACGCGCCCGGTGTACAACGCGACCAACGCCGCCGCGACGACGAGCAGCACCGACAGAACCACCGCGCGCGGCTTTTCGCCTCGGGCGAAGCGGATCACTCCGATCACCACGCCGCACAGCACGGCGACGACGGCACCTGCGCCGATGGAGTGCCCCCACAGCAGCCAGCCCGCGACGAACGCCAGCGGAGGCAGCGAGGCGTCCACTGCGCCGCCGCGGCCTCCGAGCAGTGATGCGAGCGACTCCTGGCGCACATCGGTCATGCTTCCAGACTGCCTTAGGCGAACCTAACTCAGGTAACGGACCCATATCGGGGATTGACCCGGGTGAAGCAGGTCACTACCGTCACCGGAAATCGTCTGGAAAGTTAACAGACAGGAGCGGACCTAATGCGTGCCGGAAGCCCACGACTGCTGCGGGAGATCAACGACCGCGCAGCCATCGAGGCTTTGCTGCGCAACGGGCCGCTGACCAGGTCGGAGTTGGAGGGCCTGATCGGTCTCTCCAAGCCGGCGACCGCACAGCTGCTCACCCGGCTGGAAACCGCCGACACCGTTGTTCGCAACGGACTGCGCGGCGGTGGACGCGGGCCGCGTGCCCAGCTGTGGTCGGTCAACGGGGCCCTCGCGCACATCGCGGCAATCGACCTCACCCCCGAGACGGTCGACATCGCCATCGCGGACATCTCCGGTGCCGTGCTCACCGAGCACAAGGCACCGATGCCCGCGAAGCACGGTGTGCTGGAGGCGTTCGTGAGCGCGGTCGGCAAGGCGTGCGGGCAGGCAGGCCTTCAACCCGACCAGCTGCTGCACGTAGTGGTGGGCTGTCCCGGAGCGGTGAACCCCGCGAACGGTGAGCTCGCGTACGCACCACATCTGCCCGGCTGGAGCGGTTTCGACATGCCCGGCCGGTTGCGGGAGCAGCTCGCGACCTCGGTGAGCGTCGAGAACGACGTCAACCTCGTCGCGCTGGAGGAGATGGTCGCCGGACGGGCCACCGAGGTGCGCGACTTCGTCGTCATCTGGCCCGCCGACCTCGTCGGTGCCGCTGTCGTGATCAACGGGGTGCTGCTGCGCGGCGCTTCCGGTGGCGCGGGCGAGATCGACGGGCTGATGATCCCCGACCGCGCCTCCGCCGACACCGACACGGACCGCTCCGGCGGCACGTTCGGTGAGCTGCTCAGCAACGTTTCGATCTGCAAGCTCGCCAGGGCTCACGGGCTCGCCGCGCGCAACGGTCACGGTGCCGTGCGCAAGGCGTTGGCCGCGGGGCCTGCGGGCCGGGAGTTCATGGTCGATCTCGCCAAGCGCATCGCCACGGGCGTGGCTAGCGTCGTCGCGGTGCTCGACCCGGAACTCATCCTCCTGTCCGGCGACATCGCCCAAGCAGGCGGAACCACGCTCAACGACCTCGTTGCCGCGGAACTGCGGCAACTGGTGGTGCCGAGGACGCCCGTCCAGCTGGCGTTGGTGACCGGGAAGCCCGTGCGCAGCGGCGCACTGCACTCGGCACTCGCCGTGGCACGCGAAACGGTGTTCGGCCTGCCGGCAGCCACCACGGCTCCATTCCGCGGCCCTGTGGTCGCCGGGTCCCCACGTTGATCGAGAAGGAGTGCACATGCGCAAGCACACCCGTGCTGCCTTGCTCTGTGTCGCCGCAGCGCTGACCCTCACCGCATGTGCGGCGGGCAAGGGTGGCGGCGCGAGTTCCGATGCCGCACCTGCTCCTGGCAAGGACGACAAGCTGACCCTCACGGTCTGGAGCAACTACTCCGACCGCGAGTACGAAGAGGTCACCAAGGCCCTCAAGACGTTCAACAAGAAGTTCCCGAACATCGAGATCAAGCACGAGGGCTCGCAGGACGACGACAAGATCACCGCGGGCATCCGGTCGGGCAACACGCCTGACGTCGCGCTCTCCTTCACGACCGACAACATCGGTTCGTTCTGCTCCACCGGCGCGTTCCAGCCGCTGAAGTCGTACCTCGAGCGCGACAAGGTCGACCTGAACCAGCTCTCGCCGGCCGTGCGCGAGTACACCGAGTACAAGGGCAACCGCTGCGCGATGCCCATGCTCACCGACGTGTACGCCATGTACTACAACACCGGCATGATGGCGGACGCCGGTGTCGCGGCCCCGCCGAAGACGCTGGACGAGCTGTTCGAAGCCGCGAAGAAGCTGACCAAGAAGGCGCCGAACGGCGACATCGAGGTCGCGGGTTACCTGCCCACCATGGGCTTCTACGCCAACCGCCCGACCATCCTGGCCCCGTCCTTCGGTGCCGAGTGGGCCACTGCGGACGGCAAGTCGGCCCTGGCGAGCTCGCCCGGCTTCACCGAGATGATGACGTTCCAGAAGAAGCTCGTGGACTTCTACGGCTACGACCAGCTGGAGCGCTTCCGCGCCGGTCTCGGCCAGGAGTACTCGGCTGACCACGCGTTCCACCAGGGCAAGATCGCGATCATGATGGACGGCGAGTACCGCACCGCCTTCCTCAAGGCCCAGGCGCCGCAGATCAAGTTCGGCACGGCTCCGTTCCCGACCTGGAAGCCCGCCGACTACGGCACCGCCTTCACCACCGGCACGATCATGGGCATTCCCAAGGGCGCCAAGAACCCCGGCGCCGCGTGGGAGCTGATCAAGCACCTGACGTTCGACACCGACACCATCGTCGACCTCTCGAACGCCATCAAGAACGTCCCGAGCACCAAGGCCGCGATGGACGACAAGCGCCTCGAGGTGGACGAGCAGTTCAAGACGTTCATCGACCTGGCCAAGAGCGACAAGCTCAAGGGCAACCCGGTCACCCCGATCGGCGACGCGCACATCAAGGCCGTGACGGACTTCGCGGTGTCCTACACCTCGGGCAAGGAGCCGGATCTGGCTGCCGGCCTGAAGAAGGTCGACCAGTCGATCGACGACCTGGTCGCCAAGAGCGGTAAGTAAGGGATTCAACAGATGACCGCCACGCTCGGCGCGCGGCCCGCCCCCGGCAAGGGGCGGGCACGTGCCCGCCATCGTCTCGCCGTACTCGGGTTCATGGCCCCGGCCATCATCGGCTTCGTCCTGTTCTTCGGTTATCCGCTGGTCGCCACGGTCGTCTTCAGCTTCACGAAGTACGACCTGATCAACGCCCCGGAGTTCACCGGCTTCGACAACTACACGTTCATGTTCAAGGACACCTTGTTCACCAAGGCGATCCAGAACACGCTGTGGTTCGTCGTGGTGCTGACAATCGCGCGGACAGTGTTCGCGCTGGGCGTGGCGTCGGTCATCGCACGTCTCAAATCCGGCGTCGGCCTGATCCGCACGCTCTGCTACCTCCCGTCGCTGGCACCACCGGTGGCCGCGACCCTCGTGTTCTTCATGGTGTTGCGCCCCAACGGAGGCCCGGTCGCCTCGGTGCTCGACTGGTTCGGTCTGCAGTCCCCGCTGTGGTTCTCCGACCCGGCGTGGGCCAAGCCCGGCATCACCGCGATCATGCTGTGGATCTCCGGCGACCTGATGATCATCATCCTGGCCGCGATCCTCGACGTGCCGCAGGAGCAGTACGAGGCCGCCGAGCTCGACGGCGCCGGCCCGATCCGCCGGTGGTGGCACGTCACGCTGCCGACGATCTCCCCGGTGCTGCTCTTCGGCATCGTGAACTCGGTGATCCTCGCGTTGCAGTTGTTCACCCAAGCTGTCGTCGCGGGGTCGGCAGGTTCCGGATCAGCTGACTCCACAGGATCGACCAAATATCTCGGGTTCCCGGACAACTCCACGCTGACGTTCCCGGTTTACCTGTACACGCAAGGCTTCCGGTACTTCGACATGGGCTACGCCGCGGCGATGGCGACTGTCCTGTTCATCATCTCGTTCGCCGTGACGATCGTGCTGGTGCAGCGGATGCGCAAGGGCTCCGCCGCCGAGGAAGGGGGCCCGGGAGCATGACCGCCACGCTCACCAAGCCACCGGCTGACGTTTCCACCGAGCCGGAACAGCCCAAGAAACCCCGTGACACCAGGGGAATCCTCAACTGGGTCGCGACGCACGCCATCGGTCTCGTGCTGGGCCTGATGTTCGCGACGCCCGTGCTGTTCGTGTTCCTCACCGCCGTCATGTCCGACGACCAGGCCTTCACGTCGGACCTGTGGCCGAGGGAATGGCACTGGGAGAACTTCATCGAGGTCTTCGACAAGGCCCCGCTGTTCCAGTACCTGTTCAACAGCCTCACGTACTCGCTGCTCGCGACCGCGGGCATGCTGATCTCGTCGATCCCGGCGGCCTACGCACTCGCGAAGCTCAAGTGGCGCGGGCGCAACGTGGCCTTCCTGCTGGTGATCGGCGCGATGATGCTGCCGCCGCAGGTCGTCGCGGTGCCGCTGTACGACACGTGGTCGTCGCTCCACCTCACCGGCACGCTGGTGCCGTTGATCGCCCCGTACTTCCTCTTCGACGCGTTCAGCATCTTCTTGCTGCGTCAGTTCATGCTGACCATCCCGCAGTCCTATGTGGACGCCGCGAGGGTGGACGGCTGCTCGGAGTTCCAGGCCCTGGTGCGGATCATCGTGCCGATGGCGAAGCCGGGCATCGCGGCCACCGCGCTGTTCTGCTTCCTCTTCACCTGGAACGACTACTTCGGCCCGTTGCTCTACACCGGCGAGGTGAAGGAGCAGTGGACGTTGTCGCTGGCACTGGCGACGTTCAAGGGCATGCACATCGTGCAGTGGAACTCAGCAATGGCGGTGACGTTCCTGACGATGATCCCGGCGATCATCTTGTTCATCTTCGCCCAGAAGTCGTTCGTCAAGGGCATCACCTTCACAGGAGTCAAGGGATGAAACTCACCGTCGTCGGTGGCGGGTCCACCTACACACCGGAGCTGATCGACGGCATTGCGGGCCGTCGCACCAGCCTCGCGGTGGACGAGATCGTCCTCGTCGACCCGGACGAGCACCGCCTGTCGATCATCGGCCCGTTCAGCCAGCGCCTGCTGGACCACGCGGGCCACCCGGCGAAGGTGCGCACGACCACGTCGCTGGAACAGGGCGTCGAAGGCGCATCCGCGGTGCTCCTCCAGCTCAGGGTCGGCGGCCAGGCGGCTCGCGCTTCCGACGAGACGTTCCCGCTCACGTGCGGGTGCGTCGGCCAGGAGACGACCGGCGCGGGTGGCCTCGCCAAGGCCCTGCGGACCGTGCCGGTCGTCCTGGACATCGCCGACAAGGTCCGCCGCATCGCCGGCGAGAACACCTGGATCGTGAACTTCACGAACCCGGTCGGCATCGTCACCCGTTCCCTGCTTCAGGCCGGGCACAAGGCGATCGGCCTCTGCAACGTGGCGATCACCTTCCAGCGCTGGACTTCCGGCCTCCTCGGCGTGGATCCGTCCACGGTCGAGCTGGAGCACGTCGGTCTGAACCACCTCACGTGGGAACGCGGCGTCTACGTGGACGGCGTCGACCGCCTCCCCGAACTCCTTTCCCAGCACGCGGAAGGCCTCGCCGAGCACATCGGCATCGACGCCTCCCTCATGCAGCGCCTGAACATGGTTCCCTCGTACTACCTCAACTACTTCTACAACCACGACGAGGTCGTGAAGAAGCAGCTGAAGGAGCCCCCGCGCGCCGAAGTCGTGGCCACGGTGGAGAAGGAACTGCTCGACATCTACAGCGACCTCTCGGTCGTCACCAAGCCGGAACAGCTCTCCCAGCGCGGCGGCGCCTACTACTCGGAAGCCGCCGTCCAGCTCGTGCACGCCCTGACCGGCGGCGCGGGAGCCGAAAAGCACGTCGTGAACGTCCAGAACAACGGCACGCTCCCGTTCCTCCCGGACGACGCCGTGATCGAAGTGTCGTCCACAGTGGACTCGAACGGCGGCGTCCCGCTCCCCGTCCGCCCGGTCGAACCGTCGATCTCCGGCCTCATCTCACACGTGACCGCCTACGAATACCTCGCACTGGAGGCCGCCATCCACGGCGGCCGAGACCGAGTTGCGAACGCACTGCTCGCCCACCCGCTGATCGGCCAGCACGCCATCGCGGACCAGCTGGCCGACGAGCTGATCGCCCAAAACCGCGATCTGCTGCCGTGGGTGAAGGGAAACTGAAACTGATGACCGACCGGGTGCTCGCCATCGACGGCGGGAACAGCAAAACCGCAGTCCTGCTGGTAGACGCGGACGGCAAGGTGCTGGCGCAGACGCGCGGCCCCGGCGCCCCTCCGCAGACAGTGGGCATGAAGCGCGGCCTCGACGTGTTCGAAGGACTGGCACGCGAAGCCGCAGCTCAAGCGGGCCTGTCCCCCGACGAGCCGATCGCCTCGCACACAGCCGCCTACCTGGCGGGAGCCGACCTCCCCCGCGAGGAAGAGGACCTGACGCGAGAGATCACCAAGCGAGGCTGGTCCCCCTCGGTAGTAGTAGGCAACGACACCTTCGCCCTGCTGCGCTCCGGCACGGCTTCAGGCGTAGGCGTAGCAGTCGTCTGCGGCGCAGGCATCAACGCCGTGGGCGTAGCAGCCGACGGCCGCACCCACCGCTTCCCGGCCCTGGGCCAGATCTCCGGCGACTGGGGCGGCGGCGGCCACCTGGGCGAGCAGGCCCTCTGGCTGGCTGTCCGAGCAGAAGACGGCCGAGGCGAGCCAACCGAACTCCTCCCCGCCCTGCTGGCCTACTACGGCGAAACCTCGATCGCCAACGTCGTGGAGAAACTCCACTTCGAAGAGATCAAGTTCGACCCGCACCCCCTCAGCCCCATCCTCTTCAAGGTGGCAGCAGCAGGCGACTCGGTGGCGCAATCCATCGTCGACCGCCTGATCGAGGAAATCGTCCTCCTCTCCACCGTCTCCCTGAAGAAGCTGGACCTGGTGGACGAAGCCGTGGACGTGATCCTCGGCGGAGGCGTGATGACCGGCCAGGGCGAGTCCCTCCTGACCCCGATCCGCAACCAAATCCTGGAAGTGGCCCCCCTGGCCCAAATCCGAGTGGTCGACCTCCCCCCAGTGGTAGGCGCCGCCCTCCTGGGCCTCGACACCATCGGAGCCTCGCCGGGCGCAGAGCTGAGGCTGCGCTCGGCCTACGACGACCACCAGCCGACCACAAACTCCACTTTGGACGTAGTGGCCAGCGGGTAGAGAAGACCCCGTCTCAGGGGGTAGATCGGCGGCGGCGCCCCCTGAGACGGTCCCAACCCCACTGCTCGGGGCAGATCGGCGGCGGCGTCCCGAGCAGTGGTCCCACCCCTTTCCGAGGGGGAGCTGATCGGCGGCGGCGCTCCCCCTCGGAAAGGTCCCACGGCCCCCGCAGCACGTAACGCGCCACGTGCTGCGGGGGTTTTCCATTGCCAGGAAACGAAAGCCCGCAGGCGGAGGCCGGGAAGAGCGGAGCGAGGCAGGGGCGAGGCAGGGCGGGCCGAAGCGACGCGGGACGGGGCAGAGGCGAAGGCGGGCTGGGCAGAGGCGGGCTGGGCAGAGGCGGGCTGGGCAGAGGCGGGCTGGGCAGAGGCGGGACGTGGCGGGGCGGGACGTGGCGGGGCGGGACGGGCCGAGGTGAGGCAGGGCAAGGCGGGGC
This sequence comes from Lentzea sp. NPDC051838, assembly GCF_040681245.1. Classification (NCBI taxonomy): domain Bacteria; kingdom Bacillati; phylum Actinomycetota; class Actinomycetes; order Pseudonocardiales; family Pseudonocardiaceae; genus Lentzea; species Lentzea sp. NPDC051838. Next base: position 281 of record NZ_JBFAYI010000045.1, on the reverse strand, counting down.
GGGCCGAGGTGAGGCGGGGCGGAGCGGGGCAAGGCGGGGCGGGCGGGGCGGTGCGGGCAGAGGCAGCAGCGGGGTCAGGGTCAGCGGCAGGAGCGGGGGCGAGCAGTGCCGATGGCGAAGCCGAGGCGAGGCGATGGCGAAGCCGAGCTGCTTTGGCGAAGGCGAAGCCGAGTTGCCCTTAGCCGAACAACGAATAGGTGGGGTGGGTCCCGTCACGAGTCGTGGCTGAACGTTTGCCGCGCCAGGGAGGGGAGGTCAAGTCGACACGCTTTTCGTCGACT
>NZ_JBFAYI010000044.1:0-53971 GCF_040681245.1 Lentzea sp. NPDC051838 | reverse complement strand
GGGAAACACCCGGTCCCATTCCGAACCCGGTAGTTAAGCCCTTCTGCGCCGATGGTACTGCACTGGTTACGGTGTGGGAGAGTAGGTCGCCGCCGGACAATCTTTCAGAAGACCCCTGAGGGTCGAGCACTTCGGTGCTCCCCTCAGGGGTCTTCTGCATGTCCGGACCGAATTCCGCTTGCCCACCCTGATCTGATGGATCCCATGGACGCGGTGGTGCACCCAGACCTGGCATCGTTCGACGCCGCCACGCACGATCGGCTGGCAGCCGATCCGGTGCGCAACACAGTGGCGCTCACCTCACTGGACCGAATCCGCCGCCTCCCACCCGAACACCCACCCACCCTGATCACCTTCCACGACAACGGCGAGGTGATCGGCTCCCTGATCCGCACTCCACCCTGGCCCTTCCAAACAGCCGATCTCCCCCCTGGAAGCAGTGGCTCTGGCAGCGCACACCGCCGCCGAGATCGACCCGGACGCCCCAGGAGTGACCGGCCCGCGGGCAACATCAGAGGCGTTCGCCACAGCCACGGGCAAGAACTACATCGAATCCCTGGCAACCAGGCTCTACCGCCTGGGCACCCTCACCCCACCCAGGACAGCGGCCTCGCCCCACGAACCACCCGCCGCCGACCCTGCAACTGCTCCACCCGCGGAGCATGTCGACCGCCCAGTCACCGCCGCCGAGCCCTCGGACTCCCCAACCGTCGCGGGATCCGGCCGCCTGGCAACAGAAGCCGACCTCGAGCTCCTCACCGCCTGGCGCCAGGCCTTCCTCACCGAAGCCGTCCCCGAAGCCCCGACCGAGAACCTGACCGAAGTCGTCCGCGGCTCCCTCCGCCTGGGCAACGGCCATGCCCTCTGGGAAGTCGACGGCACGCCGGTCGCCTGGGCCGTGGCCAGCCTCCCGAACGCCGGCATGACCCGAGTGGGCCCGGTCTACACCCCACCGGAACACCGCAAGCACGGCTATGGCGCCGCGGTCACCGCGATGGTCAGCCAGTGGGCCCTCGACCAGGGTGCCTCCGACGTCCTCCTCTTCGCGGACCTGACCAACCCGGTCTCAAACTCGATCTACCAACGCATCGGCTACGAGCCACTCGACGACTGGGCGGAGTTCTGGTGGCAGCGGTGACCCACGAGTTCCTCAACGCCGACCCGGTCAACCACAGCGCCTGCCTGACCACAGCGGACTCAGCCCGCGGGTGGGACTAGTCGAACAGCTCGGGCGTCACAGGCCTGTTGCGGACGTGCGAGGAGAAGACGAGCGAGGTGGTGGTGTCGCCGTAGCGCTGCATCACCTCGACCAGGTCTTCCAGTTCGACCATTGAGCGGCAGACGACGCGGAGCAGCCAGCAGTCATCTCCTGTCACGTGGTCGGCGTCGAGGATCTGCGGCAGGGTCAGCACGGCCGAGCGGAACCGGGGTGTGTCCAGGGAGCGCACGCGGACCCGGACGATCGACTCGATCGGCAGGCCGATCCGGCTGGGGGAGACCACGGCGACGAAGCCCGTGATGACGCCCAGGGATTCCAGGCGGCGGACGCGTTCGGTCACGGCCGGCGCGGACAGCGACACCTCGCGGCCCAGCGCGGTGAACGACATGCGGCCGTCGGCCTGCAGCAAGGTCAGGATCTTCCAGTCCACCGCGTCGAGTTCCACCTGGAAATCATAGGCAGAACGAGGCAAACGCCTTGACTTCCGCATGCCGTGACCGGGGCAAAGCAACCAGGATCAAAGGCATGACCAACGCACTGCGCTTCCCCGCCGCCGACCCGGACCAGGCCGCGAAGTTCTTCGAGGCGGAGCTCGCGTTCGAAGCCGACCCGGACGACGTCTACCGCGACATGCAGGACAACAACACACACGGGTACGTCCTCGTCGAGACCAGAAGCGCGGAAGCGTTCGCGCAGGCACGCATCCCCGGGGCGATCAACCTGCCCTATCGTGACCTGCCTGACCAGCTGGATCTCGACCCGAACCTGGTCTACATCTGTTACTGCGAGAGCTTCCAGTGCAACGCCGCCACCAAGGGTGCTCTCGCCCTCGCGCGACGCGGCTTCAAGGTGAAGAGGCTCGCCGGAGGCATCACGGCCTGGAAGAGCGCGGGCTACCCCGTCGACACGGACGTGCAAACCCTGGCAGGTGTTTCTAAGGTCGCGTGTCATTGCTGAGTCAAGCCGACATAGGCTCACATGCGTGACCGCACCGCGCTTGCTCGTCCTGCAGCCTTCGAAGTCCGACCCGTTGGCCAGGCTGGGTGACTGGCTGGAGGCCGACGGGATCGAGCTCCACCTCGTGTCGCTGCGGGACGAGCCCGCGCCGGACAGCCTCGACGGCTACCAGGGCGTGGTCTGCCTCGGCGGTGAGATGGGCGCGCTCGACGACCTCGACTACCCGTGGCTCGCCGACGCCCGGCGCCTGCTCTCCAAAGCCGTCGCACAACGCGTCCCCACCCTCGCGATCTGCCTCGGCGCGCAGCTGCTCGCGGCCGCGACCGGTGGGCAGGTGCGGAAGGGGCCGAAGGGGCCCGAGGTCGGCGTGCTGCTCGTCGCCAAGCGCGATGCGGCGGGCAACGACCCGTTGTTCGCGGATCTGCCGTTCACGCCGGACGTGCTGCAGTTCCACGAGGACGAGGTGCACCTGCTGCCGCCGGGTGCCGAACATCTGGCAGCTTCCCCGAAATATCCCAATCAGGCGTTTCGGGTGGGGGCGTGCGCGTACGGGCTGCAGTTCCACATCGAGACGACGCCGGAAATCGTCTTGAACTGGGCGGCCAAGGATCCTGAATCGGCGGCCTGCGCGCGGGCGCACCACTTCGACCTGGACTTCCTCGAAGAGGCGCACCGCGACTTCGAGGAGGTGTGGCAGCCGTTCGTCGCCAGATTCGCGAAGCTGGTGCGGGGAGAACTGTCGCCCGCGGGGTGTTTGGGCACACAACTTCCCTTGGTGTGACGTTACTTTCGTAGGTTATAAGGCATCCTGAGTACCCGGTACCGTCATCATCGAGCACCTTGTTCGATCCAGCCGGAGGATCAGTGTGGATCCCGCTCTTGTAGTGATCATCGTCGTTGTCACTGCTCTCATCTTCGACTTCACCAACGGGTTCCACGACACGGCCAACGCCATGGCCACCTCCATCGCCACGGGTGCGCTGAAGCCGCGCACGGCGGTAGCGCTGTCGGCGGTTCTCAACCTCGTCGGCGCCTTCCTGTCCGTCGAGGTGGCCAAGACCATCTCCGGCGGCATCGTCGACGACGCCCAGATCACGCCCGCGGTCATCTTCGGCGGGCTGGTCGGCGCGATCATGTGGAACCTGGTGACCTGGTACATCGGTCTGCCGTCGAGCTCGTCGCACGCGCTGTTCGGTGGTCTGATCGGCGCGGCCTGGGTCGCGTCCGGAGTGGACGCCATCCACTTCGCCAAGGTCCTCGACAAGGTGATCGTGCCCGCGATCGCGGCACCGCTGGTCGCCGGTCTGGTCGCGGCGCTGGCCACGATCGTCGTCTACCGGCTCAAGAAGTCGACCGACCCGCGCGTCTCGCACACCGGGTTCAAGGTCGGCCAGGTCGCGTCGGCATCGCTGGTCTCGCTCGCGCACGGCACGAACGACGCGCAGAAGACCATGGGCATCATCACGCTCGCGCTGATCACGTCCGGTTCGCTCGCTCCCGGTTCGGCGCCGCCCGTCTGGGTGATCGTCAGCGCCGGTCTCGCGATCGCGCTCGGCACGTACCTCGGCGGCTGGCGCATCACGCACACGCTCGGCCGCGGCCTGACGACGATCGAGCCCGCGCAGGGCTTCGCGGCGCAGACCTCGACGGCCACCGCCATCCTCGCGTCGTCGCACCTCGGCTTCGCGCTGTCCACCACGCACGTCGCGTCCGGCGGCATCATGGGCTCCGGCCTCGGCCGTGACCGCCGCGGTGTGAAGTGGGGAACCATGGGCAAGATGGCGGCCGGATGGCTGCTCACGCTGCCCGCCGCGGGCATCGTCGGCGCGATCGCCGGCAAGTGGGCCTCCAGCGGCACCACCGGCGTCATCGGGGTCGCCGTGATCGGCGGCGCGGTGGCGATCGGCATCTGGATCCTGTCCCGGCGGGAACCGGTCAAGCCCGAGCACATCGTCGACGAGGTGGCCGCGCAGGCCGAGCTGCACAAGGTGGCGGCATGACGATCAAGTGGGAAGCGCTGCTGCAGGTCTTCGGCGCCACGCTGCTGGTGACGTTGCTGGTGGTCACGCTGTTCGTGCTCGGCATCCGCGCGCTGTCGGGCGACAAGAAGGTCCCCGCCTACGCGAGCTTCGCCGGGTGCGTCGCGGTCGTGTTGTACGGGCTCTCTCTGATCGTCTTCTAGCGCGGTGAGGACTAGGTTTAGCTCTTGATGAGCGAACCAGTCCGCCACGCGTCACCGGCAAGATTCGGACTCACCGAGCCGCGCAGCGAGGAAGTGCTGCGCGGCCTCGGCCTGTGGGGTGACCGGCGACCCGCGGACGGTTCCGAGCCGGTGCTGGCCGCGCTCTCCCGTTCACCCGACCCAGACCTCGCGCTGCGAGGATTGGAGCGCCTCCAAGCTTCCGCCGACTGGGATGCGGTGTCGGTCGCGCTGCACAAGGACGAGTTGGTGCGCGGGCGGCTGCTCGCGGTGCTCGGCTCGTCCACCGCGCTGTCGGACTTCCTCGTGGTCAACCCCGAGCGCTGGCGTTCGCTGACTGATGACGTGGACGTGTCGCTGGAGTTGGCCGACGGTGACGTTCTGCGCACCGAGTACCGGGCGAAGCTGTTGCTCGTGGCCGCCAACGACCTGGCGCACGTCGTCGAGCCGTCGCTGCCGTTCGTGCCGTACGACACCGTGGCCGCGCAGCTCTCGGATCTGGCCGTGTCGGCGTTGCGGGCGTCGCTGAAGCTCGCTGCTCAGAAGGTCAACGGCGCGGACCGGTGCCAGCTCGCGGTGATCGCGATGGGCAAGTGCGGTGCGAACGAGCTGAACTACGTGAGCGACGTCGACGTCGTGTTCGTCGGCGAGGGCGATCTGGGCGTGGCGACGCGGCTCGCCAGCACGATGATGCAGATCGCGGGCCAGTCGTGCTTCGAGGTGGACGCGGCGCTGCGGCCGGAGGGCAAGGCGGGCGCGCTGGTCAGGACGTTGGACGGGCACGCGTCGTACTACAAGAAGTGGGCGCGGACCTGGGAGTTCCAGGCGCTGCTGAAGGCACGGCCGGTCGCGGGCGATGCCGAGCTGGGGCAGGCGTACCTCGACGTCGTGCGGCCCTATGTGTGGACGGCGGCGGAGCGCGAGAACTTCGTCGAGGACGTGCAGGCGATGCGCCGCCGCGTCGAGGACCACGTGCCTTCCGGGCTCGCTGATCGGGAGCTGAAGCTCGGCCGCGGTGGTCTGCGGGACGTCGAGTTCGCCGTGCAGCTGCTGCAGCTCGTGCACGGTCGGTCGGACGAGGATCTGCGCATTCAGGCGACGACCGCCGCGTTGGCCGCGCTGGGCAAGGGCGGGTACGTCGGGCGCAACGACGCTGCTGATTTCGGGCGTTCGTACCGGTTCCTGCGCACGTTGGAGCACCGGCTGCAGCTGCAGCGTTTACTGCGCACGCACCTCTTCCCGGCCGACGACGACGCGACGGCGTTGCGGTGGCTGGCGCGGTCTGTCGGCTTGGCGGCGGACGGGCGGAAATCCGAGGGGCAGGTGCTGCTCGCGGAGTTCCGCAAGCACGCCAACCAGGTTCGGCGGCTGCACGAGAAGCTGTTCTACCGGCCGCTGCTGCAGTCCGTGGCGGGCGTGCCGACCGAGGCGTTGCGACTCACGACCAAGGAAGCCGTGGCGCGGTTGGCGGCTCTCGGCTACACGTCGCCGGACGGAGCGTTGCGGCACATCCAGGCGTTGACGCACGGGGTGTCGCGGCGTGCTCGCATCCAGGGCGCGTTGCTGCCGGTGCTGCTGGACCTGTTCGCGCTGACGCCCGATCCGGACGGTGGGCTGCTGGCGTACCGGAAGGTGTCGGAGGCTTTGGCCGAAACGCCTTGGTACCTGCGGCTTCTGCGTGACGAGGGCGCTGTCGTCGAACGGCTCGCGGCGCTGCTTGGCACCTCGCGGTTCGTACCGGATCTGCTGGTGCGGGCGCCGGAGGTGTTGCGGCTGCTCGCGGACACCGACGCGCTGGTCGGGCGTGATCCGCACTCGATCGGAAACCCGTTGCGCAGCGCGGTTTCCCGGTACGACGACCTGCCGCGCGCGGTGGCGGCCGCGCGGTCGTTGCGGCGGCACGAGATGCTGCGTGTGGCGGCCGCGGACCTGTTGGGGTTCATGCCCATCGAGACTGTGTGCGTCTCGTTGTCCGAGGTGTGGGGCGCGGTGCTGCAGAGCGCTTTGGACGCCGCGGTGCGTGCGGGTGGCGCGCCCGTTGCCTCGTTGGCCGTGATCGGCATGGGACGGCTTGGCGGGCACGAGCTCGGGTACGGTTCGGACGCGGACGTGATGTTCGTGTGCCGGCCCTTTGAGGGCGTGTCCGATGCCGAGGCGGTGAAGTGGGCGAGCGGTGTCGTGGAGAACATCCGCCGGCTGCTGGGCGCGCCGTCGCAGGACCCGCCGCTGCAGGTCGACGCGGATCTGCGGCCTGAGGGCCGGCAGGGACCGCTGGTGAGGACGCTGGACTCGTACCGCGCGTACTACCGGCAGTGGGCGGAGATCTGGGAGAAGCAGGCGCTGCTGCGGGCGCGGTTCATCGCGGGCGATTCGTCGTTGGGCGCCGACTTCGAGGCGTTGATCGAGCCGCTGCGGTATCCGGCTGAAGGTTTGGACGCCGCGTCGGTGCGGGAAATCAGGCGGATCAAGGCGCGGGTCGACGCCGAACGGCTGCCGCGCGGTGCCGACCCGAGCACGCACACGAAGCTCGGGCGCGGCGGGCTGGCGGACGTCGAGTGGACCGTGCAGTTGTTGCAGCTGCAGCATTCCGGTGCCGTGCCGGGGTTGCGCACGCCGTCCACAATGGCCGCGATGGAGGCCGCTGTGTCCGCGGGTTTGCTGGCTTCCGACGACGCGGCTGCTCTGACGGCTGCCTGGAATCTCGCGACGCACGCGCGCAACGCCGTGACGTTGGTGCGGGGCAAGGCTTCCGACCAGCTGCCGACGTCCGGGCGCGATCTCGTCGCCGTGGCTTCCGTGATGGGGTATCCGCTCGGTGGCGATCCGGGAGTGTTCCTGGAGGAGTATCGCCGTACGACCCGTCGTGCACGTGCAGTGGCGGAACGAGTCTTCTACGGTGAGGGACTGTGAAAGCGATCGCGTTTACCCGGTTCGGCGATGCCGACGTCATGTCGTGGCAGGAGCTGCCCGACCCGCTGCTCGGGCCTGACCAGATCCTGGTGGAGGTTCGCGCGGCCGGCGTGAACCCGGTGGACTTCAAGATCAGAGCCGGGTACCTGCAGGGTCTGATGCCGCACCACTTCCCGTTGATCCCCGGCTGGGACGTCTCCGGTGTCGTGCGGGCGGTCGGCATCGGCGTGACCGACTGGAAGCCGGGCGACGAGATCCTGGCGTACGCGCGCAAGGACCACGTCCAGTTCGGTGCGTACGCCGAGCTGATCTCCATTCCTGACCGGATGATCGCGCGCAAACCGTCCAACGTGGACTTCGTGACCGCAGCCGCCTTGCCGTTGACCGGTTTGACCGCGTTGCAGTCGTTGAAGGCTGTCGGCACGGGCGCCGGCGACGTGGCCCTGGTGCACGCCGCCGCGGGTGGCGTCGGGCATCTTCAGGTGCAGATCGCTCGCGAGCTGGGTGCCGCGCGGGTGCTCGGCACGGCGTCGCCGCGCAACCACGAGTTCGTGCGGTCGCTCGGGGCCGAACCCGTCGCGTACGGGGATGCGCTGGTCGACGCCGTCGCGGAGCTCGTCGGTGGTGACGGCAAGGTCGACGTGGTGATCGACAACGTCGGCGGGCTGGCGTTCGACCAGTCGTTGCAGCTGGTGCGGGACCGGGCGCGGATGACGTCCATTGTGGACGGACCGAGGGTGCTGGAGAACGGCGTGATCAACACCTGGGCGCGGCCGAACGCGGAGCAGACCCAGTGGCTGGTCGATCTTGTGGCGGCCGGTTCGTTGCGCGTCGAGGTGCAGCAAACGTTTCCACTGGCCGAGGCGGTGAAGGCGCACAGGTTGCTCGAAGGCGGGCACGTGCGCGGGAAAGTCGTACTAACTAACTGAAATCTTCATGTATGGCTTCAGGTTTGGGGGCACTCCTGGTGGGGTGCCCCCATCTTTCTGGGCTGCTCAGTCCTCGTCCGAGTCGGGGTCGACAGCAGGAGCGCTGGTGTAGACCTCGACGACCCACTCCTCCTCCAACGCCTCCGCGTCGTCCGTGTCGGGCACGAGACGGTTGTAGACGCGGACACCGAGGTCGAGCACGTCAGCGGCCTGAACCGCTTCGAGCGCATCAGGTGCGGAGTCGAAGATGTGGGTGGTGAGCAGCTGCGGAGCCGTGAATTCGGCGACTTCTTGAGACACGCGCGGACACTAGCGCATTGACGTTTCACCCATTCGAGATGAGACTAGGCGCGCTCAACGGGGGAGCTGTGTTTTGTCACGGGGGTCGAACAGAGGAAGTCATGCAGCATCGTCGGGTCACGCGCCGAGGGAAGACCGTGATCGCCATTGCGGGCGTGGCTGCCGGTGTGCTCGCGTTACTCGGTGTGATTCAGTTTGCACTGAGTGGTGACAACTCCGCCGCACAGCCGAACGTGACGGCCACGACGACTACGTCGAACGGCGTCGAAACCCCTGATGGCGCACTGGAAACCACCGAGCCGTCGGCCGACGTCAAGGTCACCACGGGCTCCTTCAAGCAGCAGCGCGGCATGCTCACCGTCGAGGTGACCCGCGTAGAGGCCGCGAACGGGCGCGTGAAGCTCTTCGTGACGGCCACGAACGCCTCCCAGGCCCGCATGACCCTCCCCGTCGACGGCATCGCGGTCCTGGACGATCTGAAGCGCACCTACGCGGCCTCCAGCAGCAAGTGGGACAGCCTCGTCACCCAGGGCACCACGACGTCGGGCACGGTCGTGCTCGACGAGAAGCTCGGCTCGGGTGTGAACTCGCTCACGCTGACGTTCAGCTCGATCTCCGGTCAGTTCGCTCCGACCGGCGCCGCGATCACCGTGACGGGCATCCCGGTCCCGAAGTGAAGTTCCTCTTCTTCTGGGGCCATCGCCCTGAGCGCGACGGCAGCATCGGCAAGGGCTGCCTGTCCCAGTGGTGGCCGTGCACCTTCGACGTCGACGGCGTCTCGTTCGCGTCCGCCGAGCACTACATGATGTGGCGCAAGGCGTTGCTGTTCGACGACACCGCCGTCGCTGCTGAGGTCCTGGCAGCGCGCACTCCGGCCGAAGCCAAGGCGTTGGGGCGCAAGGTGTCCGGTTTTTCCGAGTCTGCCTGGGTCGCCGCGCGCATGGAGATCGTTGTGGCTGCCAACCTGGCGAAGTTCGGCCAGGATCCCGCGCTGCGTTCCTACCTGCTGGGAACGGGTACTCGCGTGCTCGTCGAGGCCAGCCCGCTGGACCGCGTGTGGGGCATCGGTTTGGAGGCTTCTGACCCGCGTGCCTCGGATCCTGCTGCCTGGCTCGGCCAGAACCTGCTCGGCGAGGCCCTGATGGAGGTCCGCGCCGAGCTGGCTACTTCAGCGTGAGGTAGGTGGTCAGTGCCGCCAACGTGATCCCGCACGGCACCAGTCCTTTTCGGATGGACGCGGGAATCTCGTTGAGCGCCACCCACTCGACCTTCGCGGCCTCGGCCGGATCGTGCTCACCCGTCTTGACCGCTCCGGTGGCGACGAAGAGGTGCGTGGTGTGCGAACTGATGCCGCTCAACGGGTTGATGGTGGTGAGCCGCTCGATCGTCGTGGGCCTGTAACCGGTTTCTTCCTCGGTCTCCCTGAGCGCCGCCTGCTCCGCGGTCTCACCGTCCTCGCAGCGGCCGGCAGGGATCTCCCAGCCCCACGCGCCGGTGGTGAACCGGTGGCGCCACATCAACAGCACCTGGTCGTTCTCGACCACCACCACGGCCGTGGACGGGTGGGGCAGCCGGACCACATGGTGCTCGAACCGTTCGCCGTCGGGGATTTCCACGTCGTCGAGGTCGACGCTCATCCACTCCGACTCGTAGATCCGGCGAGTGCCGTGCACTGTCCACTGTGTCACGGTGAAGCAGTACCACGTGAACCCCGAGCCCGCGCCGTACGTGTGTCCAGGCGTCGGGAAAGCAGGGAGAGGCGATGTTCAGCTACTCGGGACCGGCCTGGCTCGTCTACGCGGATGGCAGAACGGTGGAGCTGGACCGCGCGGACCTGATCGAGACGGTGGCCGACGGCCTGTGGCAGTGGTCCGGCGCGGGAACGTCCTCGGAACCGCTCATCGACGGTGAAGCCCTGATGAAGCTGCCGACCGGGACCGAGGCCGGCATCGTGGTCTCCAACGTCCGGGTCATCACCGGCGCGCGCGGCGTGGCGTGCAGCGCGACGTTGTTCGGCACCTACACGGACTGAGGGCCGGGTGACTGTCCAGTCACCCGGCCCTCAACCGCAATGCTCAACCGATCACACGTCGTAGTACAGCGCGAACTCGTAGGGGTTCGGGCGCAGACGCAGCGGGTCGATCTCCTGCTCACGCTTGTACGAGATCCAGGTGTCGATCACGTCCGGGGTGAACACGCCGCCCTCGAGCAGGAACTCGTGGTCGGCCTCCAGGTTGTCGAGCACGGCGTCCAGCGTCGCGGGGACCTGCTTGACGTCGCGGGCCTCCTCGGGCGGCAGCTCGTAGAGGTCCTTGTCGATCGGGGCCGGCGGCTCGATCTTGTTCTTCACGCCGTCGAGGCCCGCCATGACCATCGCCGAGAAGGCGAGGTACGGGTTGCCCGAGGAGTCGGGGCAGCGGAACTCGATGCGCTTGGCCTTCGGGTTGTTGCCCGTGATCGGGATGCGGACGCACGCCGAGCGGTTGCGCTGGGAGTAGACCAGCGAGACCGGGGCCTCGTAGCCCGGGACCAGGCGGTGGTAGCTGTTCACCGTCGGGTTGGTGAAGGCCAGCAGCGACGGGGCGTGGTGCAGGATGCCGCCGATGTAGTGGCGGGCGGTGTCGGACAGACCCGCGTAGCCGCTCTCGTCGTGGAACAGCGGCGCGCCGTCCTTCCACAGCGACTGGTGGGTGTGCATGCCCGAGCCGTTGTCGCCGAAGAGGGGCTTCGGCATGAAGGTGACGGTCTTGCCGGCCTGCCACGCGGTGTTCTTGATGATGTACTTGAACAGCATCAGGTCGTCGGCGGCGTGCAGCAGCGTGTTGAAGCGGTAGTTGATCTCCGCCTGGCCCGCGGTGCCGACCTCGTGGTGGGCGCGCTCGACGGCGAAGCCGTTCGCCTCCATGTTGAGGACCATCTTGTCGCGGAGGTCCGCGTAGTGGTCGGTCGGCGTGACGGGGAAGTAGCCGCCCTTGTACTTCACCTTGTAGCCGAGGTTGCCGCCGTCTTCCTCGCGGCCCGTGTTCCACCAGCCGGACTCGGAGTCGATCTTGTGGAACGACGCGTTCGCGGTGGTGTCGAACTGGATCGAGTCGAAGATGTAGAACTCGGCCTCGGCACCGAAGTACGCGGTGTCGGCGATGCCCGAGTCGGTGATGTACTGCTCGGCCTTGCGCGCGATGTTGCGCGGGTCGCGGCTGTACGCCTCACGCGTGAACGGGTCGTGCACGAAGAAGTTGACGATCAGCGTCTTCTCGATCCGGAACGGGTCGAGGCGCGCGGTGTAGAGGTCGGGCAGCAGAAGCATGTCCGACTCGTGGATCGACTGGAAGCCGCGCACGGAGGAGCCGTCGAAGGCGAGACCCTCTTCGATCGCGTCGGCGTCGAACGCCTTGGCCGGCAGCGTGAAGTGCTGCATCACGCCGGGCAGGTCGCTGAACCGCACGTCGACGAACTTGACGCCCTCGTCGGAGATGAACTTCAGCACCTCGTCGGAATTCTTGAACACCCTCGTCGACTCCTTGACTATGGACAACGGCTGGTCATCGCGAGCGACCGTATGCGGCTGGTGTTGCCCGTCCGTCACTCGGATGTTTCGCCAGTGTTAACGGGGCCGCCCAACCGGGCAAGGCGACCTGCCGGTCCTCACCCGTTGAGCACGGCTTTACTCTGGTGGGGTGAGCAGGTGGACCGGTTCGTGGCTGTCAGGACCCCGCTCGGTGCTCGAGCCGGGTGACGAGTCGAACGACGGCAGGCAGCAGCGCTGGCGTGGCGAGCGTCACGGCTTCCCCGAGAAGGGGCCGGGCTCCATCGCCTCGATCGGGCGGCGCACGTTCGCCATCCTCGTCGACTTCCTGCTCAGCGCCGGTGTCGCCGCCGTGTTCACGCAGCCGGACCTGCCGAAGAACTGGAGCCTGCTGGCCTGGTTCGTCATCACGGTGGTCGCCGTGGCGTTCTTCGGGTTCACGCCGGGGCACGCGCTGCTCGGCCTGCGGGTCGCGCGCATCGACGGCAAGACGTTCGTGCACCTGCCCCGCGCGCTGCTGCGGACGATCCTGATCTTCCCGCTGATCCCGGCCCTGGTCTGGGACGCGGACGGACGATGCCTGCACGACAAGGCGGCCGGCACCGTCGTCATCAAGGTCCGCTAGCTCACTCACCGACGCGGCTCTGGGTGTCCGCACCGGTCCCGTCGGCAATGACGATTGGCGCACGCGACACCGCACACGACGCCCATGACGAAGAAAGCCTCTCCGATCACCGCGGCGGCGGCTTCTCGGAGAGGCTGTCCAAGTTCTGGCGGGGAACTACCTAGCGGCTGATCAACGACGGCGGAGCGTGCGCTGAACGTTGCGCATCTTGGCGCCCGCGGGCATGGGGCCCTTGGGCAGCGCGGCGCCGCGGCTCGACAGCGCGGCGAGGCGGGTCTCCAGCGAGTCGACCTGGGCGGCCGTGATGTTGCGCGGCAGCTTCATCAGGGTCGACTGCAGCTTCTTCAGCGGGACCTGGCCCTCTTCGGTGCCGATGATGAAGTCGTAGATCGGGGTCTCGCCGACCACGCGCGAGATGCGCTTCTTCTCCTGGGCGAGCAGCGGCTTGACCCGCTGCGGAGCACCCTCGGCGACGAGCACGACGCCAGGACGGCCGAGCACGCGGTGCACAGCGTCGAGCTGGGTGGTGCCCGCGACGGCCGGCGTCACGCGCCAGCGGCCGCGCAGGTTCTCCAGCGCCCACGCGCCGGCGCCCGGCTGGCCGTCGGCCTTGCGGAAGACGTTGCTCTGCACGCGGCGACCGAAGATGATCACGGCCAGCAGCGCGCCGATCGCGACGCCCAGCGGCACGAACATCCAGACCGCGTTGAAGACCAGGCCCAGGACCACGGCGATCGCGGTGACACCGAGGATCGCCCCCAGCATCAGCGGAATCAGCGCCTTGTCCTCGCGGCGCTGCATCTTGAACGCCTCGAAGATCTGCTTGCGCCGTTCGCGTGAAGCCGCGCGGCGAACCTTCGCCGCTTCCTTCGCCGCCGCTTTGTCCTGCTTGCCTGCCATACGCACAGGATACGGCGCGGTGGTCTCGGCGTTGCATCGGCCATCTGCGAGACTGCCGGGCATGGAGGCGTTGCTGGAGGGTCTAGATCCGGAACAGCGCGCAGCGGTGGAAGCACCGCGCGGCCCGGTGTGCGTGCTGGCCGGAGCCGGCACCGGCAAGACCCGCACGATCACCCACCGCATCGCCTACCTGTGCCAACGCGGTCACGTCGCTCCGTCGCAGGTCCTCGCCGTCACGTTCACGAAGCGCGCCGCGGGGGAGATGCGCACCCGTCTGCGTTCGTTGGACGTGCACGGCGCACAGGCCGTGACGTTCCACGCCGCCGCGTCCCGCCAGCTGCGCTACTTCTGGCCGCGGGTCATCGGCGGCCCGCGCTGGGACCTGATCGACCAGAAGATCCGCGTCGTCGGCCGTGCCGCGTCCCGGCTGGGTCTGCCGACCGAGGCCGACGCGCTGCGCGACCTCACCGGTGAGATCGAGTGGGCGAAGTCGTCGCTGCTCACGCCGGACGCGTACCCGGCGGCGGCGTCTCGTGCCGCGCGCGACATCCCCGCGCCCGCCGAGCAGATCATGAAGCTCTACGCGATGTACGAGCAGCTCAAGAACGAGGCGCAGCTGCTCGACTTCGACGACCTCCTGCTGCACACCGCGGCCGCGTTGGAGGACAACCTGGAGGTCGCGCAGGAGTTCCGCGACCGCTACCGCTGCTTCGTCGTCGACGAGTACCAGGACGTGACGCCGCTGCAGCAGCGCGTGCTCGACGCGTGGCTCGGCGACCGCGACGACCTGACCGTGGTCGGCGACGCGAACCAGACGATCTACTCGTTCGCAGGAGCCTCGCCGCAGCCGCTGCTCAACTTCGGGCGTCGGTTCCCCGAGGCCGTCGTCGTGCGGCTGGAGCGCGACTACCGCTCGACGCCCCAGGTCGTGGCGCTGGCCAACGACGTGATCAAGTGGGCGCGCGGGCGTCCGGCCGGCTCCCGGCTCAAGCTGATCGGGCAGCGGCCGGAGGGGCCCCAGCCGCGGTTCCACGAGTTCGACGACGAGCCCGCCGAGGCCGACTCGGTCGCTCGGCGCATCAAGACGTTGCTCGACGAGGGCGTGGCGGCCTCCGAGATCGCGATCCTCTACCGCGTCAACGCGCAGTCCGAGGTGTACGAGCAGGCGCTCGCGTCGCTGGGCATCCCGTACCTGGTGCGCGGTGGTGAGCGGTTCTTCGAACGCACCGAGGTGCGCCAGGCGATGATCACGTTGCGCGCGGCCGGTGACGTCTCCGGCTCGCTGCCCGAGGTCGTCCGCTCGGCGCTCGGCAAGGTCGGGCTCACCGATGAACCGCCGACCGGTGGCTCCGCGCGGGAACGCTGGGAGTCGCTGCTCGCACTGGTCGAGCTCGCCGAGGAGTTCGCGGCCGCCGCGCCCGAGGCCGACCTGCCGCGGTTCTGCGTGGAGCTGGACGTGCGGGCCGAGGCGCAGCACCCGCCGACGGTCGAGGGCGTGACGCTGGCGTCGCTGCACGCGTCGAAGGGCCTGGAGTGGGACGCCGTGTTCCTCGTCGGGCTGGTCGAGGGCACCATGCCGATCCAGTACGCAGACGGCGACGAGGCGAAGGTCGAAGAAGAACGCCGCCTTCTGTACGTAGGCGTCACGCGCGCGCGTGAGCACCTCTGGCTGTCGTGGGCGTTGTCGCGCGCTGCCGGCGGACGCAAGTACCGCCGCCGGTCGCGATTCCTCTACAGCCTCGTGCCGGAGAACCACCCGGCCGCCCGTGTATCTGGCGGCGCTCAGCGGCCCCCTCTCATGAAGAAGGAGAAACCGACTTGCCGGGTGTGCGCGTCGACGCTGGTCGAAGCGCAGGCCGTCAAGCTGGGACGCTGCAGGTCCTGCCCGTCCGATGTGGACGAAGAGCTGCTCGAGTCGCTGCGCCAGTGGCGTGCGGGACGGGCGCGGGAGCTCAAGGTGCCCGCGTACGTCGTCTTCACCGACGCCACGCTGATGGCGATCGCGGAGCAGCGACCCACGGATTCGGCCGGACTTGTCGCGATCTCGGGCATCGGCGCCTCGAAGCTTGATAAGTTCGGTGACGACGTGTTGGGCCTGGTCCGGGCCGGTGTCGGGTACTCCGCCACCTGATCGGGACAAGTTTCGTTAAATAGGTTGCGAGCCCGTGGGACGGGGTCATAACCTGCTCATGCCGGGTCCGGAGGACCCGTCTGGGGAAGAAGAACTACTACCGGCTCGTAGAGCCCACCGAGGGAGGTGCCCATTGTGAACACGATGTTGAACATCCAAGCCACCCTCGGCACCTCCGTGTCCGAGCACCTCTGCATGCCCACCGCAGCTCCGGCCTCGTGGCAGAAGTCTGCCCTGAAGCCAGTGGCACTGCTGGGTCGCGAGCGCGGCACCGCCCTGTTCGGCACCGCTCTGCGGGGCATCGAACTGCGCAGCGAGCAGCCGACTGCTCTGCCGGTCATCGATGCGGTTCACAACTACACGAATGCGCTGTCCGCGCATCAAGTGAGAAGGCTCCTGCCGACCCCATAGGGGGTCGAAGGACCACCAGGCTCACGAAAGCCGCGGACTCGCACAGAGTCCGCGGCTTTCGTGTTTTTGCAGTACCCCACACAAGGAGAAAACCCTGATGTTGACGGCAACTGTCCCGCTCACCGGCGAGACACTTCCGGACCTCGCGGAGGGGCTCGACCTGCCCTGCCGCACCCACAACCCCGACCTCTGGTTCGCTGACGCACCGGCCGACCTCGAGAAGGCGAAGTCCTTCTGCGGGACCTGCCCGGTCTTGGCGGAGTGCCTCGCCGGCGCGATCGCACGTCACGAGCCGTGGGGTGTTTGGGGTGGAGAGATCTTCGAGCGCGGTGTCGTGATCGCGCGGAAGCGGCCGCGTGGCCGTCCGCGCAAGGACGCGGCAGCTGTCGTCACTGCTGACAAGACGGAGGCGGCGGCGTGAACACCGTGCGGACCAGCAACAGCGCAATCCCCACCTACCTGAACGAGGGCCTGACTCCCATGTCTCTGAACGAAGAACTCGTGCGAATACGAATACAAGAAGCCCAGAGGTTCGCTGAAGAGCAACGCCTGGCGAACCGCCTCGCGTCAGCGCAACGTTGGCGCAGGTTGGCGCGATGGGCCGGTCGCAGAGCGGCTCGCTTCGACCTCTGACAGTCTCGAGCTGAGGCCGTCATCCACGAGAAGGTGGATGGCGGCCTCGGCCGTTCCCTCGTACCGTTCTTTAGGTGCCGCACCACACTCACGACGGAATCGACTGGTCTGCCCGCCTCCACGCGATGAGGCGCTACGGCTCGCTGCAGTCCGAAGCGCTGTCGGCCGTGGCCCGCAGACTCGTCTCGTTGCTCCCCGACTCACCGGTGGTGATGGACGTCGGCTGCGGCGCCGGATCCATGAGCGTGCCGCTGGTCTCGGCCCTGCGCGAACACGGCGGCGGCGTTCTCGTCCTGGTCGACGCCACGCCCGAGCTCCTCGACGCCGCCTGCACCGCGGCGCGTGCCGAAGCCGACGGCGCCGTGTCGGTGAAACCTGTCCTCGCCGACCTGGCGTCCGAGGACCCCCTGTCGTTCGCCGGACCGGTCGAGCTCATCTGGGGCTCGCGGGTTGTCCACCACCTTCCCGATCAGTTGCGCGGGATGCGTCGGCTGGTTTCTGCGCTGGCTCCCGGCGGTTGGCTGGCGTTGGCCGAAGGAGGGTTGGAGACTCGCTTCCTGCCTTGGGACCTCGGCGTTGGAGAGCCGGGGCTCGCTGACCGGATGGCTGCCGCTCGCGCCGAGTGGTTCGTGTCGATGCGCGAGAACATGACCGGGTCGGTTCGGCTGCCGGTCGGGTGGAACGTCGCCCTCGCCGATGCCGGGCTTGGCGAGATCTCTGCCTTCAGCTTCGTCGTCGACCATCCGGCGCCCGCGAAACAGCTCGTTCGGGAGTGGGCGGTTGATCGGTTGACCTGGTTGTCCGAGATCACCGGGGCTTACTTGCACGCGGCTGATCGTGATGCTCTGCGGCGGTTGCTGAACCCTTCTGACTCCGAGTTCGTCGGGGGGCGGGAGGACGTGTTCTTGCTGGAGACCGACACCGTGCATTTGGGGCGGCGGCGGTGACTGTGTGCCACAGATGTGGGCGGCTGCGGTCTTCCGTTTCTGACCTGGAGTTTTTGGCTTGGTCGTCTGAGCGGAGCGGTGGGTCGGTTCGGTGGTTGTGCCACGTTTGCGCTAAGACGCATGTGCGGGACATTGAGGGGAAGTTGCCGGACGAGTACTGGCGTTAGCTGTCTTTGGGGTTGGCGCCGTTGGTGGGCTAGCGCCGTTGGTGGGCGTTGGTCGCGCTTGGTTGGCAGCCCTTGGTGGGCGGTCTTTGGCGGGCTGCCTTTGGCGGGCGCGTCGGTTGAGTGGGTCGTCCCCTGGTGCCGTTGGCGGCTGGCTGTTTTGTGTTCGTAGGTGGTTCTGTTGCTTGCGGGTGGTCGCTTTGCGATCCGCGACTGGGCGGGTGGTCGCCTTGCGGTGGGCGTGTTCCTGTTCCGTACGCGGGTTGGGGCGGTGGTCGCCTTGCTCTGGGCGCGTTCCGGGTTTAGTCCGTGCCGTTCCCCAGTTGCGTGCGGGCTGTTGCTGTTGCGTGCTTCCCCTTGGGAGCTCTGCCCCCAAACCCCCGCCAATCTCTTGGGTTCTAGCGGTCGTTGCAACACCTGAGTTGTGCAGGGGTTGTGATGTTCGAGATCCGGGAGGATCGCTCGGGACGTAGGCGGCTGGATCGGGAACGAGCCGCCTATCTTGATCTTGTGGCGAGTGGTGTGAGCAGCCGGGAGGCGTGCCGGGTCGTCGGTGTCAACTATCGGACCGGCAAGCGGTGGCGTAACGGCCGCCCGGCGTCGAAGTGGAACAACGCGCTGCCGCCGATCACCGAGGTGGCGGCGCCACCGGTGCGGGGCCGGTTTCTGAACGAGGACGAGCGGATCGTGATCGCGGACCTGAGCCGGGCGGGTGCGTCGACGCGCCAGATCGCCGCGGAGCTGGGCCGTGACTGTTCCACGATCAGCCGGGAGTTGCGGCGCAACCGCGATCAGGTCTCCGGGCAGTATCGCCCACACGCGGCCCAGGCCCGTGCCGACGCTCGCCGGCCCCGCCCGAAGACCGGCAAGATCGCCGCGAACCCCGCGCTGCGCCAGGCCGTCCAGGACGGCCTGGACCAGCGGTGGAGCCCGCGGCAGATCGTGAAACGCTTGCGCCGCGACTTCCCCGATCGGCCGGAGCTGCACGTGGTCCACGAGACGATCTACCAGGCCCTCTACGTCCAGGGGCGAGGTGAGCTGCGCCGTGAGATCGCGTCGGCGTTGCGCACCGGGCGGGCGCTGCGCTGCCCACGCCGCCAGGCCCAGCAGCGTGTCCCGCGGATGTCCACCCCGATGGTCATGATCAGCGAACGTCCCGCCGAGGCCGACGACCGCGCGATCCCGGGCCACTGGGAAGGCGACCTGATCATCGGCAAGGACAAGAAATCCGCCATCGGCACCCTGGTCGAACGCGCCACCCGCTACGTCATGCTCGTGCACCTACCCCACGGCCGCTCAGCAGACGTCGTCCGTGACGCCCTCATCGACACCGTCCAGGCCCTGCCCACCCACCTCTGGCGATCACTGACCTGGGACCAAGGCGCCGAAATGTCAGGCCACGCCAGATTCACCGCCGCCACCGACATCCCCGTCTACTTCTGCGACCCCCACAGCCCCTGGCAACGCGGCAGCAACGAAAACACCAACGGCCTGCTCCGCCAATACTTCCCCAAAGGCACAGACCTCTCCGTCCACACCCGCGCACACCTCGACGCCGTCGCCGTCCAACTCAACGGCCGCCCACGCGAAACCCTCGGCTGGGACACCCCAGCCGAACGCCTCGCTAACCTCCTCAACGAAGCCAGTTGATCACCCGTGATGCAACGACCCCTGGAATCCGCCAGATTGGCGGGGGTTTGGGGGCAGAGCTCCCAAGGGGAAGCACGCAACAGCACCAGCCCGCACGCAACAGGGGAACGCTACGAAACCGGAACTCCGACGACGCAAGGCGACCACCTACGGACACGAAACCGCCAGCCGCCAACGCAACAGGGAGACGACCCCAAAAACCGGCGCGCACAAACAAAAAGGGGCGCCTCCCGCCCACAGGAAGCGCCCCATCGCAAAAGTCGAAACCAGGCCGAAGGCCCTACGGAGCTACTCGCTCCACACCCCAAGAATCCCGCCCCAACCGGTACCTCAACCGGTCATGCATCCGATCCCGCCGCCCCTGCCAGAACTCGACCTCCTCAGGCCGAATCCTCCACCCACCCCAGTGCGGCGGAACAGGAATCTTCTCGGTCTCAGCGAACTGCCGCTCGATCTTGTGCAGCGCAGAATCCAAAGTGGACCGCCCGGACACCACGCGCGACTGCGGCGAAGCCCAAGCCCCGATCTGCGACCCACGAGGCCGGGAGTTCCAGTACTCAGCAGTCTCGACGGGCCCGACCTTCTCCACGGTCCCGCGCACGTGCACCTGACGCTGCATCGCGAACCAGGGGAACGTGGCGGACGCATACCGCGTGGCCATCAGATCGTGAGACTTGTTCGACGTGTAGTTCGTGAAGAACACGACCCCACGGGCGTCGAGCCCCTTCAGCAACACAGTCCGCGACGAGGGCCGGCCCTTGGTGTCGGTCGTCGCCAAAACCATCGCGTTCGGCTCGGCCAGACCAGCGTTCGTAGCGGCGTCCAACCACAGCTGGAGCTGTTCATGCCAGGTGGCGGCAAGCTCCGACTCGCTCAGCGAGCCCTGCTCGTATGACACGCGCATCGCCGGTAGCGCGATGTTCGTGGTCTCCGTCATCGGCGAACCTCCAAGCAGCGGCAGAACTCGTGGTCCCTGGACCCGCGACCATACGCACGGCGAACGAATGGCGAAACCGCCTGCGTGGTGATGACCACCACCTGAACGGTGACTGTCCGTACAAAGAACAGATCTGGATCGAGTTCGTGATCGAGTCAGATGGCGTCGAGCACACGTGTGACTGTGACCACGTCATCACCCAGTGCGGTGGCAAGGGTTCCGCCTGCTGCCAACGGCACCACGTTCCACCACTCCCCGCCGTCCGCGGCGCGCTCGACCCCGTCCAACATCAACGAAGTCCCGACGACCCTACGGCCCGCCAAGCCGGCAGCCGACCCGTCGACCAACGCGTCCCCGACGACGAGCTGTTGGTGCAACAACGGCTTGCCACAACGGGTTGCGCGCACGGAAGTCGACAGCGACCCAGCCGTCTCGCCCGCGCGTCCCAGCACGAGAACCTCGCGCAATGACAACTCTGCGTGACCGTCCAATTCGGCTTCCACCACGGCGGTGTGACAGGCACGCGACGTCACGACGGTCGGCTCTGGCAGGTAACGCACAGCGCCCTCGACCGAAAACCGCACGGACGAAAAAGACGGCAAACCGGTCGGCCCCGGCAGCATCAAAGTCGCCGCCACGCCACGTAGATCAAGTGACGCTCCGGAGCCGACTTCGACCGTCAGCTCGAGCGAGTCTCCACCGAGCGGCGAGGTCACGGACGAGACCAGGTGCACCAACGCGACCCGACCTACCCGACGGGCCGGCACCAGCGTCAGAGGCGACTGCGAGCGCAGGACTCGCACGACGCTGTTGCCGTGCGAGTCCAACGCCACCACCAACCGAGCAGACGACTTCACAGCTGCTCAAGCACCCACTTGGCGACCTCGGGCGCCTCGGGCGTGTCCACCAGCGACTGCGCGATGACCGGCAGCGAGCCGCGCATCCGGTGCGCGTCCGAGATCATCACGTCCATGTCCGCGCCCACGTACGGCGCGAGGTCGATCTTGTTGATGACCAACAGGTCCGCGGTCGTGACGCCAGGGCCGCCCTTGCGCGGCACCTTGTCGCCGCCGGCCACGTCGACGACGAAGATCTGCTTGTCGACCAGCCCGCGCGAGAACACCGCCGTCAGGTTGTCGCCGCCGCTCTCGATGATCACCAGGTCCAGCGACGAGAACTTGTGCTCCAGCCGCTCGACCGCGTCCAGGTTCGCGGTGATGTCGTCGCGGATCGCGGTGTGCGGGCAGCATCCCGTCTGCACCGCCTCGATCCGCGACGGGTCCAGCACGCCGGCTCGCCGCAAGAAATCGGCGTCCTCGGTCGTGTAGATGTCGTTGGTGACGACCGCCAACGACAGCTGCTCCCCCAACGCCCGGCACAACGCCGCGGTCAGCGCGGTTTTGCCGCTGCCGACCGGGCCGCCGATGCCGATCCGCGGTGCGGATCCGTGGTGGTGGTCGTGCGGGTCGGGCCCGTGGTTAGCTCCCAAAGAGACGCACCCCTTCACGTCGAACATGTGCCTCAGCAAGGAGATCCAAGGCAGGTGAACCGATCGCGGGCAGTTCCTTGCACGCCCGCTGAGCGACGTCCTCCACAGGAAGCGCCGCCACGATCGCGTTGACCCCGAACGGGTCGAGTCCCAGCAACCTGACCGCAGCGGACGCAGGCCCGCTCACCGCCAGGTACGCGCAGGTCAAAGCAGCCTCATCCGGATCACAGACCAGCACACCGATCACCAACGGCTGGTGAGGGTCACGAGACAGAGCGTCAAGCCGCGCCGAAGGCCAAGCCCGCCGAGCCGCCCGCAACATGCCCCGCCCCTGCGCCCGTGAAGCCTCGCGCTGAGCCGGCGACGGCGTGCGCGCGTCCAACTCCGCATCCAACAGGTCGAGGTCCTCGCCACGAGCCGCCGCGGCCGCGAACCCCGCCGCCAGCAGCCCGGCCGTCAGCAAACGCCCGTGCAGGAACGACCTCAGCGACGGCTCGTCCACGACCAGCCCGCGCGCGGCAGCCTCCTCCAGGCCACCGGAGTGCACGTGTCCGCCTCCCGGGAACCGGGAGTCGGCGAGGATCAGCGCGGTCAGCATCAGAACAGGAAATACCTTTGCGCCATCGGCAGTTCGGACACCGGCGAAGGCTCCACCAGATCCCCGTCGACGTGCACGGCGAAGCTGTCCGGATCCACCCGCACGTCCGGCATGGCGTCGTTCAGCACCATGTCCGCCTTCGAGACAGAACGCGTCGACGACACGGGCAGAACCCGCCGCGCATAACGCGAATCGATCCCCGCCTCGATCGCCTCAGGCGCAACGAAGAACACGGAGGAAGCCGCACCGGCGGTCGCACCGAACATCGGCCGCGCCCACACCGGTTGCGGCGTCGGAATCGAGGCGTTGGCGTCCCCCATCGCACCCCAGGCGATGAAGCCGCCCTTCAGCACCACAGAAGGCCGCACCCCGAAGAACTTGGGCTCCCACAACACGAGGTCCGCGAGCTTCCCGACCTCGACCGACCCGACCTCGTCAGCAATCCCGTGCGCCACAGCGGGGTTGATCGTGTACTTGGCGACGTACCGCCGAGCCCGCAGGTTCGAGTCCAGCGACCGGCGCGACTGCATCACGTGCGCCGTCTGCCAGGTCCGGATGATCACCTCGCCGACCCGCCCCATCGCCTGCGAGTCCGACGAGATCATCGAGATCGCGCCCACGTCGTGCAGCAGGTCTTCAGCGGCGATCGTGGTCGGCCGGATCCGCGACTCGGCGAACGCCAGGTCCTCGGGCACGGACGGGTTGAGGTGGTGGCACACCATCAGCATGTCGAGGTGTTCTTCCAAAGTGTTGACCGTGTGCGGGCGCGTCGGGTTCGTCGACGACGGCAGCACGTTCGGCAGCGACACGACCCGGATGATGTCCGGCGCGTGCCCGCCGCCGGCGCCTTCCGAGTGGTAGGCGTTGATCGACCGACCGGCGATGGCGTCCACAGTGGACTCCAGGAACCCGGCCTCGTTCAACGTGTCCGTGTGGATCGCGACCTGAACGCCCGATGAGTCAGCCACCCGCAGACACGCGTCGATCGCGGCCGGAGTCGTGCCCCAGTCCTCGTGCAGCTTGAACCCACCGGCGCCACCGACGAGCTGCTCGCGCAGGCCCTCCTCGGAGACAGTGTTCCCCTTGCCCAGCAACAGAACGTTGATCGGCATGTGGTCCATCGACGTCAGCATCCGGTCGAGGTACCAAGCGCCGGGCGTGACGGTCGTGGCCTTGGTGCCCTCCGCCGGACCGGTGCCGCCACCGACCAACGTCGTGAGGCCCGAAGCCAGTGCCTCGTCCACGATCTGCGGGCAGATGAAGTGCACGTGGCAGTCGATACCGCCCGCGGTCAGGATCTTCCCGTTGCCGGACAGGATCTCCGTCGACGGCCCGATCACCAGCGCCGGGTGCACGCCGTCCATCGTGTCCGGGTTGCCCGCCTTGCCTATCGCGACGATCCGCCCGTCCCGCACGCCGACGTCGGCCTTGACCACGCCCCAGTGGTCGAGGATCACCGCACCCGTGATGACCAGGTCGGGAGCGCCCTCGGCACGGGTCGCGATCCCCTGCCCCATCGACTCGCGGATGACCTTGCCGCCACCGAAGATGACCTCGTCACCCGATCCCGCACCGCGCGAAAGGTCCTCGGTGACCTCGATGAACAGGTCGGTGTCGGCGAGCCGGATCCGGTCACCGACCGTCGGCCCGAGCAGTTCGGCATAGCGCTCGCGGTCGATCATCGCTGCAACCCCCGGACAATCCTCAAGCCTGCCAACGGAACCAGCGTGACCTCGCGCTCCACCCCCGGCTCGAACCGCACGGCGGTGCCGGCGGGGATGTCGAGCCGGTAGCCGAAGGCCGCCGAGCGATCGAAGGACAGCCCGGTGTTCACCGACGCGAAGTGGAAGTGCGATCCGACCTGAACGGGCCGGTCGGCGACGTTCACCACGACCATGGAGATCCGCGGCCGTCCGGGGTTCAGCTCGACGGGCTCGGAGCCGACGACCACCTCACCCGGCGCCGGTCCGGCGGACGGCGCGATCGGGTGGTGCACCGTGACGAGCTTCGTGCCGTCCGGGAACGTCCCCTCGACCTGGACCGAGTCGATCATCTCCGGCACCCCGCGCATGACCTGCTCCGGCGCGAGCACCGTGCGGCCGCTCTCCATCAGCTCGCTGACCGTGCGACCATCCCGCGCGCCCTCCAGCACGTGGTCGGTGATCAGCGCGACGGCCTCGGGGTAGTTGAGCAACACCCCGCGTTCCAACCGGCGGCGGGCCACGTCGGCGGCAACGTGCACGAGGAGCTTGTCGCGTTCATGCGGCGTCAGATGCACCCGGTTGTTCTAACACGCGAAAGCTCGCTATCGCGGAGTGGAAACACGGAAGAAACACGGGCGCGTGTCCACCGGTCGGTTGACAACCGGAGTCAGCGGTGCGGTCGTCCCGGAGAACCCCCGTGAGAACGCAGGATTTTCCCCATGAACGCGATTCGAGTGAGGGGCCTGCGGAAGGCCTACAAGGGCCACCAGGCGGTGGCAGGGGTGGACCTCGACGTCGCACGAGGCGAGGTCTTCGCGGTTCTCGGACCGAACGGCGCGGGCAAGACGACGACCGTGGAGATCCTGGAGGGGCACCGCGGCCGGGATGCCGGCGAGGTCAGCGTGCTGGGCAGCGACCCGGCCAAGGCGGAGCGGGTGTGGCGCTCGAAGCTCGGCATCGTCCTGCAGAGCGCGACGGACGCCGCGACGCTCACGGTGCGCGAGGCCGTGCACCACTACGCCAAGTACTACGCCGACCCGCGGGACCCGGAGGAGGTCATCGACCTCGTCGGGCTCACCGAGAAGGCGAAGTCCCGCGCCGGCACGCTCTCCGGCGGTCAACGGCGCCGGCTCGACGTGGCGCTCGGCATCATCGGACGGCCTGAGCTCGTGTTCCTCGACGAGCCGACCACCGGTTTCGACCCCGAGGCGCGCCGCCAGTTCTGGAGCCTGATCAAGCGGCTGGCCGCCGAAGGCACCACGATCCTGCTGACCACGCACTACCTCGACGAGGCCGAGGCGCTCGCCGACCGCGTGGCCGTGCTCGCCGGTGGCCGAATCGTCGCGGAGGGCACGCCGCAGACGTTGAACGGCCGCGCGCACGCCGACGCGACCGTGCGCTGGATGTCCGACCAGGGGTACCGCGAGATCAAGACCTCCGAGCCCACGAAGGTCGTCGCCGAGCTCTACAAGCACGGCGAGCTGTCCGAGCTCACCATCACCCGCCCGTCGCTGGAAGACGTCTACCTGGAGCTGATCGCGTGACCACCGCAACGCAGTCCTTGCCGGCACTGCCCGGAACCCTGTCGCTCGGTCTCTCGAGGGGTGCGACCGAGCTGCGGGAGTTCTTCCGGCAGAAGGAAAACCTCATCTTCACGGTGTCGCTGCCGGCGATCCTGATGCTGCTGCTCGGCACCGTCTACGTGAAGGAGGTCGCGGCGGGCCAGATGTTCGCGGCCAGCATGATCGGCGCCGGCATCATCTCGACGTCGTTCGTCGGACTCGGCATGAGCGTCGTGGCCGACCGCGAGGACGGCACGCTGAAGCGGTTGCGCGGCACGCCGATGCCGTTCACGTCCTACTTCATCGGCAAGATCATCCTGGTCTTCGTGTCGAGCCTGGTCGAGGCCGTGCTGCTGATGATCGTCGCGATGGTGCGGTTCGACGTCGAACTGCCGTCCACGGCGGAGAAGTGGTTCACGTTCGCCTGGGTGTTCGTGCTCGGCGTGATCTCGTGCTCGCTGATCGGTGTCGCGCTCAGCTCGATCGCCAAGTCCACCCGCAACGCGGCGGGCGTGCTGAACCTGCCGTACATCGTGCTGCAGTTCCTGTCGGGTGTTTTCATCAGCACGGCGGCGCTGCCGGAGTCCCTGCGGGTCACGGGCTCGCTCTTCCCGCTCAAGTGGGTGTGTCAGGGTTTCCGCTCGGTGTTCGCACTGGACGACGGCTACGCGGTCATGGAGGCGGCGGGATCATGGGAGCTGGGGAAGATCGCGCTGGTGCTCGGGGCGTGGACGATCGCCGGACTGGTGCTCGTCAGCAGGACGTTCAAGTGGAGCAACACAACCAGCTGATCACCTGGTACGTGCTCTTCGCACTCACCCAGGCCACCGCGCTCGTGCTGGTCGTGATCGACAACAACCCCCTCGCCGACCGTCTGACGGCGGTGGGGTTGTTGTCCCTGAACGCGGTGTGGTTCGTGCTCTACGGCAGGCGGCTGGTGGCCCGCGGCGAGGACGACTGGCAGGGGTTCGTCTACGCGGCCGGCTCGCTCGCCACCTTCGCCCCGGCGGTCTGGTTCAGCGGCAGCGCGACGTTCGCCCTGTTCGGCCTGGTCCCGCAGATCTACATGGTGCTGCCGATCGGGTGGGCGTTCTTCCCGATGGTGTTGTTCGTGCTGACACCGCAGATCCTCACCTGGGCCGCGGGCGCGACACCGGCACTGCCGTGGCCCGCCGCGGTGCTGATCATCGGTTTCTCCCAGGCCTTCGGGTGGGCCATCCACCGGATCGCCGCCCAGAACGCGCAGCGCGGCGAGCTGCTGGAACGGATCGAGGCGCTGACCATCGAGGCCGAGCGAGCGCGGTGGTCGGCGGACATCCACGACACGCTGGCGCAGGGCTTCACGTCGATCATCACGCTGCTGCAGGGCGCGCAGCCGAACGTGGAGCTGGCGTTGCAGACCGCGCGGGAGAACCTCCGCGAGGCACGGGCACTGGTGGCGTCCACCGCACCGTCGCCTTTGGACGGTTCGTCGTTGGAGGACGCGTTGCGGCGCCTGGTTTCCGGGGTCGCGCTGCCGTCGTCGTTCCGCGTGATCGGGGATCCGGTGGCGCTGCAGACCTCTGTCGACGTGGTGCTGCTGCGAACCGTGCAGGAGGCGTTGAACAACGTGGCGCGGCATTCCGGCGCCTCGCGGGTCGACGTTGTGATGAGGTTCGACGAGGACGGCGTCTCGCTGGAGGTGCGTGACGACGGCCGCGGGTTCGGTGACGCTTTGGAAGGCTTCGGCCTGAGGGGCATGCGGGCCCGGTTGGAACAGGTGGGTGGGACGCTCTCGCTGTCCAGCGACGAGGGGGCGTCCGTGCTGGTGGAGGTGCCGCTGTGATCAGGATTCTGCTGGTGGACGACCACCCGGTGGTGCGTCAAGGGCTGCGCGGGATGCTCGTGGCCGACGATCTGGAGGTCGTCGGCGACGCCGGGTCGGGCGCGGAGGCGATCGCTCAAGCCGCCCTGTTGAAGCCCGATGTCGTGCTGATGGATCTCCGGATGCCCGAAATGGACGGTGTCGCGGCGACCGCGAAGATCGTCGGCACCGGGCCGCGCGTGCTCGTGCTCACGACGTACGAGACCGATTCGGACATTCTTCGCGCTGTCGAGGCGGGTGCGTCCGGGTACCTCCTCAAGGACTCGACCACCGAGGACCTCATCGCGGCGATCCGGGCGGCGTCGCGCGGCGAGACCGTGCTGGCGCCGTCGATGGTCGCCAAGGTCGTCGGGCAGGTGCGCACGCCACCGCTGTCCGCGCGCGAGGCCGAGGTGTTGCGCCTGGTCGCGAAGGGTATGTCGAACGTCGAGATCGGACGGACGCTGTTCATTTCGGAGGCGACCGTGAAGACTCACCTCCTGCGGGTGTTCAACAAGCTGGGGGTGTCGGACCGCACCGCGGCGGTCACGACGGCGCTGGATCGGGGCATGTTGCAGTGAGCTGTGACGTGACCGAGGACACCCGCCTGACACCTCCCGGCTACCCGCCTGCAACACTGTGAACTCCGGCAACGGCGCCGGTCAGGTCCACTTCAAGTCCGATCGCCCCGGAGGCGTGACCACATGACCCAGACCGCCGATCCGACCAC
Source organism: Lentzea sp. NPDC051838 (assembly GCF_040681245.1). NCBI lineage: Bacteria > Bacillati > Actinomycetota > Actinomycetes > Pseudonocardiales > Pseudonocardiaceae > Lentzea > Lentzea sp. NPDC051838. The sequence continues at coordinate 25,607 of NZ_JBFAYI010000044.1, read as the reverse complement.
GTTGGTGCTGCCAGCCGACCTCAAGCCGTCCGACGGCCGCTTCGGCTGCGGACCGTCCAAGGTGCGCCCCGAGGCCGTCGCGGCCCTCGCGTCCGAGGGTGCGGCCCTGCTCGGCACCTCGCACCGGCAGAAGCCCGTCAAGAACCTCGTCGGCCGCGTCCGCTCCGGACTGCGCGAGCTGTTCCAGCTCCCGGACGGCTACGAGGTCGTGCTGGGCAACGGCGGCACCACGGCGTTCTGGGACGCGGCCTCCTTCGGCCTGGTCCGCGAGACCGCGCAGCACTTCACCAACGGTGAGTTCTCCTCCAAGTTCGCGAAGGTCACGCAGACCGCCCCGTTCCTGAAGGACTCGCTGGTCACCAAGGCCGAGCCGGGCACCGCACCCGAGCTCTTCTACGCCGAGGGCGCCGACCTGGTGGGCTGGGCGCAGAACGAGACCTCGACCGGTGTGGCGATGCCCGTCACCCGCATCGAGGGCGCGGGCGACGCGCTGATCGCGATCGACGCCACGTCCGGTGCCGGTGGTCTGCCGGTCAAGGCCGAGGACTTCGACGTCTACTACTTCGCGCCGCAGAAGTCGTTCGCGAGCGACGGTGGCCTGTGGCTCGCGCTGATGTCGCCGGCCGCGCTGGCTCGCGTCGAGGAGCTCAAGGACCGCTGGGTACCGGAGTTCCTGTCGCTGCCGACCGCGCTCGACAACTCCACCAAGGACCAGACGTACAACACGCCGTCGGTCGCCACGCTCTTCCTGCTGGCGCACCAGATCGACTGGATCAACGGCAACGGCGGCCTCGAGTGGTCCGTCGCACGCACGAAGGACTCGTCGGACCGCCTCTACTCGTGGGCCGAGAAGACCGCCTACACCACGCCGTACGTGGAGAAGGCCGCCGACCGCTCGCAGGTCGTCGGCACGATCAACTTCTCCGACGACGTGGATGCCGCTGTCGTGGCGAAGGTGTTGCGCGCCAACGGCATCGTGGACGTCGAGCCGTACCGCAAGCTCGGCAAGAACCAGCTGCGGGTCGCGATGTTCCCGGCCATCGAGCCGAACGACGTCATGATCCTGACGCAGGCGATCGACTGGGTCGTCGGCCAGCTGTAGAGGTAGCGCACTTGGGGTGCACCGAACGAGTTCTCGGTGCACCCCAAGGCATTCAGGCAAGCGCTTCGGTCGGCGACTGACGTGCCGCCCGCACTGCCGGGTAAACGCCGGCGATGGCGCCGATGGCCACGGCCGCACCCACTCCCCCGAGCAGGGCGGGCCAGGGCAGTGCCGCGGGCCACTTCTGGCTGATCGAGTATCCGGCCGTGACCGCGATTCCGACGATCACGCCGACCAGCCCGCCGAGGCCGGACAGCAACACCGACTCGGTGAGGAACTGCCATCTGATCTGCCTGCGGGTCGCCCCGAGCGCCCGCCGCAGACCGATCTCCCGCCGGCGTTCCAGCACGGAGATCACCATCGTGTTCGCCACGCCGACGCCTCCTACCAACAGCGCGACTCCGCCCAAACCCAGGAACAGCGCGTCGTAGGAGCTTTCCGCGATCTGCTGGGCTTCCAGTGCCTCGGACGGCCGGGAAACCTTGACCTCGTTGGACTTCTGCGGGTTCAACGTCGGCCCGAGCAGCTTGCGGACGTTCTCGACCTCGGACTCGGTCGTGCGCACGTAGACGGTGTTGGCGTGGCCGTCGAAGCCGAACGCCTCCTTCGCCGCGTCCCAGCCGACCAGCACGGACCTGTCGATCTCCGGCGACAGCGGCAACGGGCCGAGGATGCCGACCACGGTGAACCACTGGCCGTCGATCCACACCTGCACACCGGGCTTGTCGACACCGAGGCGCGACGCCGCGGTGCCCCCGAGCACCACCGACTTCTCGCCGGGGTTCAGCCACCGGCCCGCGCGGATCTCGGCGTTCAGCACCTTCAGCAGATCCTTCTCCGCGGCCTGCACCTGCAGCCCGAGCGTGTCGCTCGACGGCACGAGGTCGTTCTTGCGGGCGTTCGCGGAGATGCTGCCGGTGGCACTGGCGGCCGACACCGCGCCGATCCGCTTCGCCATCGGCACGGCGGTCTCCGGCAGTTTCGCGTCCTGACCGAAGAAGTCCTGGCCGGGGCCTGCGGTCAGCAGGTTGGTGCCCAGCTTGGACATCTTGTCCTTCAACGCGGCGGCGCTGGAGGCGGGGATGCCGACGACCGCGACGACGGCGGCGATGCCGATCGCGATGCCCAGCGCGGACAGGACGGCGCGGATCGGGCGGGTCCGCATGCCGAAGAACCCGAGGCGGAGGAGGTCGATCACACGATCACCCCGTCGCGGACTTCCACACGTCGCGGCGCCCAGGCCGCGATGTCACGGTCGTGCGTGATCAGCACAACGGTGGTGCCGTCGGAGTTGAGGCTCTCCAACAACTCCAGCACTCCCGCGCCGTTCTGCGTGTCCAGGTTTCCCGTCGGCTCGTCGGCCAGCAGGATCCCCGGCGTGTTCACCACGGCACGAGCGATCGCGACCCGCTGGCGTTCACCACCGGACAGCTCGTGCGGCTTGTGCAGCGAGCGGTGGATCAGCCCGACTCTGTCCAAAGCGGACATCGCCATCGCCCGTCTCTTCGAGCGCGGCACCCCGGCGTAGACGAGCCCGGAGGCCACGTTCTCGATCGCGGACAGCCCGTCGGTGAGGAAGAACTGCTGGAACACGAACCCGATCGTGCGCGCCCGCAGTGCCGACAAAGCGTTGTCCGACAACGAGGAGATGTCGTGGCCGTCGATCTCGACCTTGCCGGTGGTCGGCTTGTCGAGCGTGCCCATCAGGTGCAGCAGCGTCGACTTCCCCGAGCCGGACGGGCCCACGATCGCGAGCATCTCGCCGCCCCCGACGGTCAGGGAGACGTCGCGCAACGCCTGCACGCCACCGGGATACGTGCGGCTCGCGTGGTCGACGGTGATCACTCGGTGGTCACCACCTTCATGCCCTCGCGCAGGCCGTCGCCCTGCACCTCGACCTGTCCCTTGGCGAAGATGCCGACGGTGACCGGGATGGTCTTGCCGTCCTCGGTGACGACGCCGTAGCCGCCCTCGTTCAACGCGAGCAGCGCGCCGACCGGGACCGCGAGCACGTTCTGCTTCTTGGACACCGTGAACAGCGCGGTGACGTTGGCGCTCTCCAGGCCTTCGGCGGCCTTGGGGTCGTCGACCGCGATCGTGAGCACGATCTTCGGCTTCTGGCCCTGCGAAGGGTCGCCCGCGGTGCGGGTGATGCCGGTGATGGTGCCGGTGGTGGGCTTGCCGCCGACGATCGACAGCTCGACCTTCTCACCCTGCTTCGCGAGACGCTGCTTGGCCTGGTCCAGCTCGACGGTCACCGCGCGTTCGGTGCCGGTGACCTTCATCAGGTCGCCGCCGGCGGGCGAGCCGAGCTGGGAGGCGATCGACGAGACGCGGATCGCGCCGGGCTGGACGATGACGTCGCCCTGGCCGAGCTTCCCGTTCTGCTCGAAGCCGTTGGCCTTCTGCCACTTCTTCAGCGCGGAGGCCGTGTACGAGGTGAACTTCTCGTCGGGGGCGCCGAAGTCCTTGTACCCCAAGGCGGCGAGGTTCTCCTCGACGACTTTGACGTCGGGGCCGTTCGACATGCCCGCTTCCAGGTCGCGGTAGAGCGGCATCGTTCCGTAGAACAGCGGCACAGGCTTGGCGTCCGAGAAGAACACGGGTTTGCCCTGCTCGATGACGTCGCCCGGTTTCGGCAGCCCGGTGATGGTGCCACTTTTTTTCGACGCCAGGCCTCGTTCCGCGCCGAAGCCGAGCTGGCCGTTCACCGACTGCTGGTCGGCCAGGCTCGTCTTCTTCACCGGGGCGGTCTTCGCCGGGTCGTTCTGCAGCGGCGCGGCGTTGGCCTGGTTGGACGCGACTCTTGTGAGCACCACGACCCCGCCGGTGCCGAGCACCACCGCGGCGACGAGCGCGGCGATGAGGATCTTCCTGTTCACGCGCGGTTTCATCCCCGGCTCACCGTCAGGCCGCCGCCCTCGAAGCCGCAGTCCTTCATGTCCTGCTTGGCCTTCTCGTCGTCCAGGTTGGGCAGCTCGATGGCCTCCATCGAACCGCCACCCTCGAACTTCGGGTCGGGCCAGTTGTAACCCTTGTCCCGCATGCACTTCGCCTGCTGACGCATCTTGTCCTGCTCCTCGGGCGACGGCGGTTTGAACTCGCCGCCGTTGGGCAGGTACTGCTTGCAGGCCGCGCTGGCGGCGTTCATCTTCTCCATGTCGGGAGCGCCGCCCTCGCCGTCGGCGGGCAGGCCCTGGATGACCATGCCGCCGCCTTCGCCCTCCTTCGGGTCCGGCATGTCGACACCGTTGTCCCGCATGCACTGGGCGTACTTGAGCATGTCGCCCTTCTCGTCGGCCTTGGCGTCCTTCGGCTGCTCTTTGGACCCGCAGGCGGTGAGCGCCAGAAGCAGGGCCAGCAGCACTGCGATGGTGGATTTCACGACGACAGGTCTACGGAGGCGGCCATTCGAGGGCGTTAAGCGAAAGGCTTTATCCGGCGCTTATCTCCGTTGCGCGGAAAATAGGTGTCATGCGTGTGCTGGTGGTCGAGGACGAACAGCTGCTCGCGGACACGATCGCCGAGGGGTTGCGCAGGTACTCGATGGCGGTCGACGTCTGTTACGACGGCGAAGCGGCGTTGGAGCGGGTAGGGGTGCACGCGTACGACGTCGTGGTGCTGGACCGCGACCTGCCCCTCGTCCACGGTGACGAGGTGTGCAAGGCGGTGCACGCGACCGGTGGCGAGGCACGGGTGCTGATGCTGACGGCGGCGGCCGACGTGGACGATCGGGTGGCCGGGCTCGGGCTCGGTGCCGACGACTACCTGACCAAGCCGTTCGCGTTCGCCGAGCTGGTGGCGCGCGTGCAGGCGCTGGGCCGCCGCGCTCGTCCTGCCTTGCCACCGGTGCTCGAACGGGCGGGCGTCACGCTGGACCTGCCGCGGCACCAGGCGACGCGGGACGGGAAGTTCCTGCCGCTCTCGCCCAAGGAGTTCGCCGTGCTGGAGGTGCTGATGCGGGCGGAGGGCAACGTCGTGAGCGCGGAGGAGCTGTTGGAGAAGGCCTGGGACGAGCACGCGGACCCGTTCACCAACGCCGTGCGGGTGGCGGTGATGACGTTGCGCCGCAAGCTCGGCACACCGCAGGTCATCGAGACCGTGCCCGGTGCCGGTTACCGGTTCGGCGCATGACGCTGCGGACCAGGCTGACGGCCTGGTACGCAGGGGTGTTCCTGATCGCGGGCGTCGCGCTGATCGGGCTCAACTACTGGCTGCTCTCCGACTTCTCCCCGCTGAACGACGGGGTGGCGGTCCAACGGGGCCTCATACCGACCGAGATGGCCCCGTACGGCGACTACACGAGGGTCGACGCGATCGAGGCGTCCCAGCTGCCCGCCGACACACTGGTGGTCAGCGCTGCCCAGGTCAAAACCGATGTGATGAGCACCGTCCTCTGGCAGTCGATCATCGCGTTGGTCGTCGCCGCGATACTCGCGGTCTGGCTCGGCTGGGTCGTGGCCGGACGCGTGCTGGCGCCGTTGCACTCGATCACCTCGACCGCGCACCGGCTGGAGGCGGAGCGGCTGGACCAGCGGATCGAGCTCGACGGGCCGCCGGACGAGCTGAAGGAGCTCGCGGACACGTTCGACGGGATGCTCGACCGGCTCGCGTCGTCGTTCGACAGCCAGAAGCGGTTCGTCGCGAACGCCTCGCACGAACTGCGCACGCCTCTCGCGGTGCAACGGACGTTGATCGAGGTGGCGCTGGCCGACCCCGAGGCCACTCCCGACATGCGCAAACTCGGAGCGCACCTGCTCGACACGAACGAGCGAAGCGAGAAGCTCATCGACGGGTTGCTGCTGCTTGCACGCAGTGATCGCGGGTTGGCCACGCGGGAGCTCGTCTGGCTGGACGAGATCGTCGACGACGAGGTCGAGTCGTGCGCCGCGCTGGCGGCCTCGAAGGAGGTGACGTTCGAGGTGTCGACGCGGCCGTACCTCGTCGAGGGCGATCCGGTCCTGCTGGCGCAGCTCGTCGGCAACCTGCTGCGCAACGCCCTGCTCTACAACAAACCTGGCGGAACCGTGACGGTCCGCCTTGATCGGGAACTGGTGGTCTCCAACACCGGACCGACCGTTCCCGCGGAGGCCGTGCCAGGGCTCTTCGAACCGTTCCGGCGCCTCCGCGATCGCACCGGGACCGCGGGTTCTGGCCTGGGTCTGTCGATCGTGCAGTCCGTCGCGAGGGCTCATCAGGGGTCGGCGAAGGCTCGTCCGAACGGGGGAGGGGGCCTGGTGGTCCAGGTGAACCTTCCGGAAACGGGCGTGCGACAGCCCTCGTGAACTGGCAAGATCACGTAGAGATATCGGCGAGTCTCCCACGCAGTGACGGCTCGTTGTCCTAACGTTGTCTGCTGGCGAGGTGCAAATTCAGGGAGGCCACGATGCGAGCGCTGCGAGTCATCGGGCTCGACGAGGACGGCAAGTCCGTCATCCTCGAGGACCCCGAAAACCGCGGCGAGCGCTTCACGCTCCCCGCCGACGAGCGCCTTCGGGCGGCACTGCGCGGTGACCTGGCCCGCCTCGGCCAGATGCAGATCGAGGCAGGCGAGGCCCAGATGCGGCCACGCGAGATCCAGGCCCGCATCCGCGCCGGTGAGTCGATCGAGCAGGTCGCGGCCGCCGCGGGCATGCCGACGCACCGCATCGAGCGCTTCGCCTACCCCGTGCTCCTGGAGCGTTCGCGCACGGCCGACCTGGCCCAGCGCGCGCACCCGGTCCGCGAGGACGGTCCCGACGTGCAGACGCTCGGTGAGGTCGTCGCGCACTCGTTCGGCCTGCGCGGACACGACCTGTCCGACACCAAGTGGGACTCGTGGCGCGGTGACGACGGCCGCTGGATCGTGCAGCTGCACTGGAAGACCGGGCGCTCGGACAACCGCGCGCACTGGCACTTCCACCCCGGTGCGCAGGGCGGCACGGTGACGGCGCTGGACGACGCCGCGGTCGACCTCATGGACCCGAACCCGAACCGGACTCTGCGCACGGTGCGGCCGGTGACGCAGCTGGCGCGCCAGGCGCTGGAAGCGACTCCGGCACCTGCTCCTCCCGCTCCCGTGGCGGAGGAGCCGGCACCGGTGCCGGTTCAGGCGCCTGCTCCCGCTCCGGCTCCTGCCGTGGTGGAGAAGCCGGTGCCGCGGGTTCAGCAGCCGGTTCAGGAGAAGCTGCCGGAGCCGGAGCCCGCACCTGCCCCGCCACCTGCCGCTCCGCCCGCGAAGAAGGAAGAGCCTGCCGCCGAGAAGCCGGTGCGCAAGGACCCTCCTCCGAAGCGGGGGAAGAAGAACCACCCCATCGTCCCTTCGTGGGAGGACGTTTTACTGGGCGTGCGGTCGAACCGCTGATTGACCCCCAGTGGGACGCCGTGTCGCGCTGGCTGCCGGAGTGGGTGCACTCCTCGGGCTGGCTTGGTGGGGAGTGTTCGAGCTCATCGCCTCGGGCGCTGTCTGCTCGTTCGAAGACTGGGGCTGCCTCGGCGCCGCCGTGAAGACCATGCCGGTCTTCACGGCGGTTGCCGCGTTTCTGGGGTGGTTCGCGCTGCGGTCGTCCGGCGTCTCGCGGCCGGCGTGGGTCGCCGTGCCCGCGACCCTCATGTCCGTCGTCGCGATGATCGTCTTCGCGCTCGGCCTGCCGTATCTCGCCTTCCTGGTCTTCGCGCTGCTGTACTCGCTGACCGCCGTGCTCACGCGGTGAAGGTGCTGTGGAGGGTTTGTGCAGATCGGGCTGCGTGAAGCCTTGATCAGGTAGCTCTTGGCGCATGGTTCTGCGCAGTGTTGTGGGGGCGTGCGCCGGAGCGCTCGCAGGCGGTGGGTTCGTGCTCACCATCGAGGGTTTCAACCAGTACTGCCGTTCCTGGCCCGGCAACGCGGGATGCGGCGACGCCGGTGTGTTCCTCGTGCTGCCGATGATCGCGTTCTGGATGCTCGTCGCGGGTGTGCTGATCTACGCGGGATTCCGGCTGGCCCGCGCCGAACGCGGGTGGTGGACGGCCGCGGCCGGCAGCGCGTTGTGGATCGTGCTGGTCGTGGTGGTCATGTGGTTCCGGATCAGCTACGTCGACCTGGGGCCGGGAGATCGTCAGCTGTTCTTCGTGGCGGCCGCGGTGGTCACGGCCGGTGTGTCCTACCTGCTGGCCGCTCTGTCCGTGGGACGGGCGCGGACGTGCTGACGCGTGCGTTGACCGGTGTCCTCGCCGGGGTCCTGGGAGCGGTGGCGATCGTGGCGACGACGCCGTTGGTGGCCATGGTGCTGACCCGCGGGCCGTTCGTCGCGTACGGGATCTGGCCGATCGTGGCGGTGGTCTTCGGCGCGCTGGGCGGGACGGCGTTGCTGCACGTCATGCTGCTGAAGCTGCTCGGTCAGCAGCGGGCGTGGTCGGTGGTCGCGCCGGGGATCGTCCTGGCCGTCCTGCAGGTGGTGACCGGCGGCGACATCGGGTTCATCCGCCTCGCCGTCGTGCTCGCGGCCGCCTTCGCGGTGGCCGGGTTGGTCACCGGGCCGTGGCGGGAGGTCCTGGCGAGATGAGCCGAGCTTTTCTCGACGCGATCGGGCGCGCCGTGCTGGGTGCCGCGGCGGGCGCGGTCGGCGGCGCCGGGGTGCAGCTGACGTGGCGGTCGTGGATCCTGCCGGGGGAATGCTTCCGGCCGCGCGGCTGGCGGTGCGGGGTGTGGCTCGACGGCGACCTGTTCATCTACGCGTTCAGCTGGGCGATCATGGCCGGACTGGTCCTGTCCGGGGTGCTCGGCCTGCTGAAACGTCCCCGCGCGTGGACGGCTTTCGTCCTCGCGTGCGGTGGGTGGCTGGTCCTGTGGGTCGCGACCGGACTGCTCGGGCTGGTACCCGACGGCCGGAGTCTGGCCGTGATGCTCGTCGTGGTCCACGTCGCGGCCGGTGCCCTCTCCGTGCCGCGGCCCGCGTTCGCCGAAGACGAGCCGAGTAGTTCTCCTCATGGCGAGGTCACCCGCGGGCCGACATGATCGTGCGCATGAGGGCGGCGACGGCGGCGTTGGTGGGGGCGTTGTGCGGGGCCGGGTGGTTCTGGTCGTTGGAGCCGTCCAGCCAGTTCCTGTGCCGGGACAGCGGGTGGACGTGCGTGATCAGCCTGATCTTCCTGGTCATCCCGGCATTGGTGGTGGTCTGGGGTGTCGTCGGGTGGGGGCTGCTGCGACTCGCGCGGTACTCCCCCGCCTGGCCGACGGCCGTGGTGGGGACGGCCGGGGCGGTGGTGTTGCTGATGATCAGCACGTTCGCGCTGAGGTTCGTGCAGGTTCAGCTGCCCGAGGACGCAGGGATGTTCCTGGTCGCCGTGGCGGCGGCAGGCGGGTATGCCTTGGCTGCTGCCGTGACCGGTCGTTACCGTGGTCGGCGTGACGGAACAGAGCACAGCGGGCAAGACGGGTAGGACAGGGCGCCGGTTGCTGTTCCGGGTCGTGCTGTCGATGGCCGTCGGGGCGGGGCTCGTGCTCGGGTGGACCTGGGCGTACGAGTCGGGCTTCCTGAAGACGTGGCTCGACAGCACGTCGATGTCGACGTTCCTGCTGCTCGTGCTGATCGGGTTGCCGCTCGCGCTGGTGTCGTCGCTGGTGCTGGCAGGGCCGATTCTGTGGATCTTCGGGGTGCGGCCGGTGTGGCCGATCATCCTGCTCGGGCCGATCCTGCTGGGGCTCGGCCTCTACTTCAAGGTGCACGAGCCGGTGCTCGGGTGGTTCTCGAACCGGCACCACGCCGAGGCGTTGCTCGCGGCCGTCGCCTACGGGTTGGTCGGCCTGTTCACGTTCAAGAGGTCGTAGGCACCTCGTCGAGGAGGTGCAGGTCCCAGCCCTCGCGTTCGCACCAGTCCTCGGCGTCCTCACGGGAGACGAGCATCGCGTGCCGAGGCCTCGGTCCGGCCAGGTGGTCCCAGCCGTCCGGGGCCAGCACGTAGTTCGCTCCATCGCGTGAAGCGATGAGCCGTCCGTGTGGAAACGCCATCGTCTGCTCGGTTCGCAGAAACCGCGTCATGGTGGTCATCGTGCCCTTGACCTCGACCTAAGTCGAGACAGCAGGCTCCGGTGGGGAGAAAAACCGGATGCTGACTGTCGGTCGTACTTCGTACTTTGGAGACGACCTGGAGGGGGCTCACCGCGTGAGCGATCAACGAAACTCGACAATCCGGACCTTGCGAAGGCTGTGGCCGTACGTGCGGCCCTACCGCGCACGGATGGCTGTCGTGCTGTCGGCGACGATGCTCGCGATGCTGTGCGGTCTTGGCATCCCGCTGCTCACGCAGCGCATCGTCGACGGTCCGATCCAGAACAAACAAACCGCGGCGCTGCCGTGGCTGATCATCGGCGTCCTGGTGCTCGGCATCGGCGAGGCCGTGCTCTTCTACATCCGCCGCAAGGTCGTCGCCCGGCCGGCGGCCCAGGTCGAGGCGCGCATGCGGTTCGACCTCTACCAGCGGCTGCAGCGGCTGCCGGTGGCGTTCCACGACAGGTGGCAGTCGGGTCAGCTGCTGTCGCGCGGCACCAACGACCTGACGACGGTGCGGCGGTTCGTCGCGTTCGGGATGGTCTTCCTGGTGGTGAACACCCTGGTCGTCGTGGTCGGGATGGGCATCATCGCGTCGCTCTCGCCGACGCTGCTGGTCGTCTCGCTGTGCGGTGCGCTGCCGTTGATCGTCATCTCGTACCTGTTCGAGGCGAAGTTCAAGGTCGTGGCGCGCCGGGCGCAGGACCAGTCGGGCGACCTGACGACGATCGTCGAGGAGTCGGTGCTCGGCATCCGCGTTCTCAAGGCGTTCGGGCGCGGGCCGGTGCTGACGAGCCGGTTCCTGGCGCAGGCACGTGACCTGCGGAAGACCGAGCTGAACAAGATCTCGATCCTGGCCGCGCTGTGGTCGGTGCTGATCGTGCTGCCGGAGCTCTCGATCGCGGGCATGCTCGGCGTCGGCGCGTTCGGCATCGTCAACGGCACGATGACGGTCGGCACGCTGGTCGCGGCCGTCGCGGTGAGCGCGTACCTGCGGTGGCCGATCGACTCCATCGGCTGGTTGCTGGCGGAGACGAACATGACCGCCGCCGCGCTGGAGCGCTACTGGGAGGTCATCGACTCCCCCGTGACGATCACCAGCCCCGCCTCGCCCGTGCCGCTGCCGACGCCGCTGCGCGGGCACGTTCGTTTCGAGGGCGTGCGGTTCGCGTTCGAGGACGGCCGCGAGGTGCTGACGGGAGTCGATCTCGACCTGCGTCCCGGTGAGACGGTGGCGCTGGTCGGCGCGACCGGATCGGGCAAGACGACGCTGACCGCGCTGGTGCCGCGGCTGGCCGACGTGACGGGTGGCCGGATCACGATCGACGGCGTCGACGTGCGGGACCTGTCGCTGGAGGACCTGCGGACCGTGGTCGGCACGGCGTTCGAGGAACCCGTGCTGTTCTCCGCGTCGGTCACCGAGAACGTGGGCCTGGGCGTGCCGGACGTGTCCGAGGCGTCCGTGCGCGAGGCGTTGCGGGTGGCCAAGGCCGAGGAGTTCGTGGACGCGCTGCCGTGGGGTCTGCAGACCCGGATCGGCGAGCAGGGTCTGTCGCTGTCCGGTGGTCAGCGGCAACGGCTGGCGCTCGCCCGCGCGGTCGTCGGCAGGCCCGCGGTGCTGGTGCTGGACGACCCGCTGTCGGCGTTGGACGTCCACACCGAAGCCGAGGTGGAGGCCGCGCTGCGCAGGGTTCTGCGCGGTGTGACGGCACTGGTGGTGGCGCACCGGTCGTCGACGGTGCAGCTCGCGGACCGCGTGGCGATGCTGGCCGACGGCAAGATCACCGCGATCGGTTCGCACCGGAAGTTGTTGGAGACCAACGAAGAATACCGGCGACTGCTGTCCAGTTTGGACGCTGACGAGGTAGTGGAAGAGGAGGTGGCGTCGTGAGTGGGACAGTGACACCTGTTCAGCAGGAAGAGGAGTGGCGCGGCGTCGCCGCCGAGGAGATCGTCGAGATCTCGCACTCGACGGGTCTGCGCCTGCAGGCCCGGTCGCGCAAGCTGCTGGGTTCGTTGGTGCGCCCGCACATCGGCCGTGCGTCGCTCGCGGTCGCGTCGGTGATCGGTGGCAACCTCGCGAACCTCGCGCTGCCGCTGCTGATCGCCGCCGCGATCGACAGCGGCATCCCGGCCGCGATGCGCGGGGACGTCTCGGTGCTGCTGTGGTGCGTGGCGGGCTACGCGATCTGCGCGGGCCTGACGACGTTCCTGCGCTGGGCGTTCCTGCGCGTGTCCGGCCGCGTGGGCCAGGACATGCTCCTGGACCTGCGCGAACGGATCTTCCGCCACTCGCAGCGGCTGTCCGTCGGCTTCCACGAGTCCTACACGTCCGGCAAGGTCATCTCACGCACGACCAGCGACGTCGACGCGTTGCAGGATCTCGTGGAGGAGGGCCTCGACAGCCTGTTCAACGCCCTGCTGTCGGTGGCGGGCATCGCGATCATCCTGCTGTGGCTGGACATGCCGCTGGCGTCCGTCGTCGTCGCGGGCTTCGTGCCGCTGTTCTTCATCTGGCGCTGGTTCCGCCGCCGCTCGATGGAGGCCTACCGCGGCACGCGCGGCGCGATCGCGAAGATCATCATCCAGTTCGTCGAGTCCATGAACGGCATCCGCGCGGTGCAGGCGTTCCGGCGCCAGCCCCGCAACGAGACGATCATGACGGGCTTCAACGGCCAGTTCCGCGACGCGAACGTGGACGCGCTGGGCGTGATGGCCACGTTCGTCGCGACGATCCGCCTGATCGGCAACGTGTCGCTGGCCGTCGTGCTGGCCTGGGGCGCGTACCGGGTGGCGGGCGGCTCGCTGGAACTGGGCGTGCTGACGGCGTTCACGGTCTACCTGCGCCGCTTCTACGACCCGTTCGACGAGCTGGCGATGTTCGCGAACTCCTACTCCTCCGCCACCGCCGCGCTGGAGAAGATCTCCGGTCTGCTGGAGGAGGAGCCGTCGGTGCCGGAACCGACGTCGCCGGTGGCTCTGCCGCACGCGAGGGGCGCCATCCGGTTCTCCGGGGTGGAGTTCCAGTACCCCGGCACGACCCGCCAGGTGCTCCCGCGCTTCTCGCTGGAGGTCCCGGCGGGCCAGACCGTGGCACTGGTCGGTGCCACCGGCGCGGGCAAGACCACGCTGGCCAAGCTGGTATCGCGCTTCTACGACCCGACCGCGGGTTCGGTGCTGCTGGACGGGGTGGATCTGCGCTCTGTGGCCGACACCGACCTGCGCCGGGCCGTGGTGATGGTGACGCAGGAGAACTTCCTGTTCTCCGGCTCGGTGGCGGACAACATCGCGCTGGGCAAGCCATCGGCGTCCCGCGCGGAGATCGAGGCCGCGGCCGCCGAGGTGGGAGCGCACGAGTTCATCGCGGCTCTCCCCGACGGCTACGACACGGACGTCCGCAAGCGGGGCGGCCGGCTGTCGTCGGGTCAGCGTCAGATGGTCGCGTTCGCGCGCGCATTCCTCGCGAACCCGGCCGTTCTGGTCCTGGATGAGGCAACATCGTCCTTGGACGTGCCCACCGAACGCGCCGTGCAGGCCGCGCTGGAGACGGTCCTGGCCGACCGGACGGCGTTCATCATCGCCCACCGCCTGTCCACGGTCCTGATCGCGGACCGCGTTCTGGTCCTGGATGGTGGCATTGTGGTGGAAGACGGCTCCCCAGAGGAGCTGATCGGTGAGCGGGGTCGTTTCGCGGCCCTGCACACGGCCTGGCGCGACTCGCTCGCCTAGGCCGGCAGGTCGCGTTCGCGCCAATGGGGATCTGGCGCGAACGCGACCTCACGCCGCCGGCCTGATGCCCGGCTGGAACCGGAACGAGATCGTCTCCAGGATCGAGTGGCGCTTCGTGTTCTGGAACGCCGCGATCTTCCACTCGCCGTCCTGCCGCACGACGACGGTCGTCTGCACCTTGCTCGGCGCCTTGGCCTTCTTGCCGACGTCGCCGCGGGTGGTCACCACCGCCGCGTCCTGCCCGTAGAAGCGGATCTCGGGCTCATCCTGGCCGACGATCTTGGTGTTCTTGAGGAAGGTGTCGAACAGGACCTGGTGCGTCCGGCCGATGTCCTTGCCACCGCGGTAGATCGTGCCGACCCAGGCCACGTAGGTCGCGTCGTCGGTGAAGCACTCCCCGTACGCGGCACCGTCACCGCGGCTCCACGCGTCGGCGAGCTTGGCGAACAGCGCGCGCACTCCGGCTTCGTCGTTCATGGTTCCCCCTGCTAGTTTCTCTTCGTTGAAGCAGTCTCTTCGTTTGAGAAGTATCTGCGTTGAGGAAGAGATTACGAACGGGGTGTGCCGGTGTCAACAGACGCGCACGAGACCTACCGCCGCTACATCGGCGCGATGGTGCTCCACGGCCTGCACGCGGCGAGAGAGTGCGGCCTCGGCGGCACGGACCTGTACGCGTTGAACGTCCTCGACCTCAACGGCCCGATGACCCCCGGCGAGCTGTCCGCGCTGACGGGCCTGACCACCGGACCGACGACCCGGCTGATCGACCGGCTGGAGCAGGCGGGTTTCGTGCGGCGGACCCCGTCACCGGACGACCGGCGCAAGGTCATCGTCGAGCCGCTCGGAGAGCCGACGAGGCTGGCCGAGGCGCTGGCGCCCGCGCGGAAGAAGCTCGGCGACCTGTTCGCGAGCTACAGCGAAGAGGAGCGGCGGACGCTCTTCGACTACTTCGAGCGGGCCGCGGAGGCGCTGCGGCCCTAGCACCGGCCGGGAGTCCGATAGGTTCTGCGACGAGGCTCCGGAAGACCGTAGGAGGGTTCGTGGAGTTGCGAGTCCGGGACGGCCGCGCCGTGCTCGCCGGGAACGACGAGTCCGGTGAGCGCGAGGTCGACCCGCACAGCCTTCCGCTGGGTGCCGACCTCGCCGAGGCGCTGCACGAGTGGGCGAAGGTGGCCGACGCGGTCGTGCGCACCGAGACGCCCAAGGACGGGGTCGCCAGCGCGCTGATCACCCGCCGCGGCAAGCAGCTGGCGGGCAGGATCGCGGCGGTCATGAACGCCGCGGTCAGCTACACCGACCCGGTCAGCGGCGAGCTGGTCAGCGTCGAGGCGCCGGAAGACCCCGCGAAGGACTTCGAGCCCGCGCACGCCGCACCCGAGGACGAGCCCGAACCGACCCCGTGGGGCACCGGGCTGACGGTCAGCTTCATCACCGCGGCGATCGTCACGGTCACCGTGGTCTCGCTGTCGCTGGGCCTCGGCGAGACCAGCAACTGGCTCGCGCTCGTCGCGAACGTGCTGGTCGTCGGCGGTCTCGCGCCGAGCGTGTGGCTGGGCCGCCGCGTCCCGGTGTGGCGCTGGGTGGCGTACGGCGTGGTCACGGGTGTGGTCGTGGCCTGGCTCGCGCTGATCCTGACGTTGCTCTAAAGAAGCGCGTAGAACGCCACCGCCCCGGCGGTGGCCACGTTCAGCGAGTCCACCCCGGACGACATCGGGATCCGCACGGCCACGTCGGCGGCCTCGATGGCTTCCTCGGTCAGCCCAGGCCCCTCGGATCCCAGCAGCACCGCGACCCGTCGCCCTCGCAAACCCGCGTCCGCAAGATGCAGGGCCGATGCGCGCGGCGTGAGAGCGGCAACTGTGAACCCCTTGTGCCGCAACATGTTCAACGTCGCGGGCCACTGATCCGTGGTAGCGAACGGCACCCGCAGGACGTGCCCCATCGACACCCGCACGCTGCGTCGATACAGCGGATCGCTGCAGCCGGGACCCAGGACGACGCCGTCCACGCCGAGGGCCGCGGCGTTGCGGAAGATCGAGCCCAGGTTCTCGTGGTCGCCCACGCCCTCCAGCACCGCGAGGCGCTGAGAACGATCAGCCAGGTCGGCGACGTCCCAGGCAGGAGCCCGGTCGGCGGCCGCGAGCACACCCCGGTTCAGGTGGAAGCCGACGACCTCCGCCATCACCTCCGCCGACGTCGCGTAGGCAGGAACGTCCAGGTCGGAGAGGTCCAGCGCGTCGATCCGGCGCCGCACCCCGAGCAGGCCGCGCACCGGGTACGGCGAGGCCAGCAGCCGTTCGACCACCACGACGCCCTCGGCGATGACGAGACCACGGCCTCCGGGGCGGTCTGGCCTGCGGTCGGCCGTCGAGAGGTCCCTGAAGTCGTCCAGCCGCGGGTCGGCCGGGTCGTCGATCTCGATCACCTTTGCCACCGAGGAAGTTTCGCATCCGGCTCGGCGTGGAACAGGCGAGGTAGTCCGGAGGGCGGTACCGCGCACGTCCGACCAGCGGATGATCGCTGGTTGTTACCTCGACGTGACAGAGAGCACCGATTTGGGCGATGTAAAGGAGGTTTCCGCTGTGTCACGTTTGGCGTTCCGCCTGGCCCGCGCCCACCGGCGCCGAGCGAAGGGGTAGCGGCATGGGAAGTGAAGTGTCCAGCCGCACGTTCACCAGAGATGATCGCCAGCGTTATCGGGAGAAGATGCAGCGAAGTCTGGACGCATTTTCCACGATGCTGGCCGAAGACACGTTTTCCTTTCCACGCAGGCAGATGGGGCTCGAGATCGAGCTGAACCTCGTCGACGACGCGATGCGCCCGGCGATGGCGAACTCGGAGGTGCTCGAGAAGATCGACGATCCCTCCTACACGCTCGAGCTGGGGCAGCAGAACCTGGAGATCAACGTCCCCCCGCGCGAGCTGGCCGGGGGTGAGATGCTTGGCCTGGAAGAAGAACTGCGCTCGTCGCTCGACAGCGCGGATTCCAAGGCACACGACGTGGGCGCCAACCTCGCCATGATCGGCGTGCTGCCCACGTTGCGGGAAAGGCACTTCGACCGGAAGTGGCTTTCCGAGAGCCCGAGGTACGCGCTCCTCAACGACACCATCTTCGCGGCCCGCGGCGAGGAGATGGTGCTGCACATGGAAGGCCCGGCGATGCCGGGCAAAGGACCCGAGAAGCTCCTCACGTACGCGGAGTCGATTCTCCCCGAGGCGGCCTGCACTTCGGTGCAGCTGCACCTGCAGGTCGAGCCCACGCACTTCGCCGGACACTGGAACGCCGCACAGTGCCTGGCCGGTGTGCAGGTCGCGATCGCCGCGAACTCCGCTTTCCTGCTGGGGAAAGCACTGTGGCACGAGACCCGCATCCCGCTCTTCCAGCAGGCGACCGACACCCGCCCGGACGAGCTGAAGAACCAGGGCGTGCGGCCGCGCGTGTGGTTCGGTGAACGGTGGATCACGTCGATCTTCGACCTGTTCGAGGAGAACGTCCGCTACTTCCCGAGTCTGCTGCCCGAAACCGACGACGAGGACCCTATCGAGACCCTCGAAGCCGGTGGCGCGCCTCGTCTTTCCGAGCTGCGCCTGCACAACGGCACGATCTGGCGCTGGAACCGCCCGGTGTACGACGTCGTCGACGGTGTGCCGCACCTGCGCGTGGAGAACCGCGTCCTGCCAGCGGGACCGACGGTGCTCGACACGATGGCCAACGCCGCGTTCTTCTACGGCACCCAGCGCGCGCTCACGTCCCAGGAACGTCCACTGTGGACGCAAATGTCGTTCCAGGCGGCCGAGGAGAACCTCTACACCGGCGCCAGGCACGGCATGAACGCCCAGCTGTACTGGCCGGGCATCGGCTGGATCCCGCCGGACGAGCTGGTGCTGCGCCGCCTGCTGCCGATGGCGCACGAGGGTCTGCGCGACTGCGGTGTCTCCGACGAAGCCCGCGAGCGCTACCTCGGCGTGATCGAGCAGCGCTGCCTCGCCCGTCGCACGGGATCGTCGTGGCAGCGGGAAACCGTTGCGCTGCTTGAGGAACGCGGCCTGTCCCGGGAAGCGGCCCTGTCCGGCATGCTCAAGCGGTACATGGAGCTGATGCACGCGGGCGAACCGGTGCACACGTGGCACGTCGGGTGAGCGTCACCCACCGAGTTCAGCGAGGAACTCCTGCCACACCACCCTGGGCAGGTCGGCGTCGACCGGGACGTCGGCCTGCTCCTCGCCGTACTGAGGACGTTTCTTCACGAGCACGGTGACCGCGAGCTGCGGTGTGTAGCCCGCGATCCAGGCGTGCTGGACCTTCCCCGGCTCGGCGGCGTACGGGCTCGGCGCGCAGGCGATCCCGTTGCACGCGGGGTTCTCCTTGAGCCGAGCGGTGAGCTGGTCGACGAACTCCCCGCTGTACGCCAGGTCCGCGGCATCGGGGGCGCGGTGGAGCGTCTTGCCGTCCTCGGCAGTGACCTCCGCGACGAAGTGCGTCTTGCGCTTGACGCCTCCGGCTCCGAACGTCGCGTACGTGGCACTCACGTCGAGCGCCGACACCCGCGCCTGCACGACGTTCTCGCCTGCGAGGACGAGACCCGGCCCCGGCTCGAGCCGCTCGCCCGCCACGTCGTCGCCCCAGCCGAATCCAGGCAGGTACACCCGCACACCACCGGACGCCGGATCGATCGCCGTCACCGCCGCCTGGACCGTCCGCTGAGGGGCGACCAACCTGCCGAGGACAGCGGCCGCGAGGGTCTGCTCCTTCGCTTTGATCGTCGTGCGCACCACGGCACCGGTGGCCCTGAGCGACTCCTCGGACAGCGACGCTTCGGCGAGCTCGGCGAACACCCGCGTCACCACCGCGTCCTTGTACTGGACGCCGGTGGTGCCCCACATCTTCGAACCGTCCGAGTACTGCAGAACGATGTCCTTGCGCGGCGCGGGTGGCGGCGGCGGTTCGGCAGGTCGTTGCCACACCACGTATCCGACGATCACGGCCACCAGCACCAGCGCACCCAGAACGGGCGGGAAACGCTTCATCGAGCCCCCAGAGTGAAACTCCCCAGGGACTGAATGTAGCGGCGCCGTCCAGCCGCGGCAGCCCGGATCTAGCGGCGGCGACCTGCCTTCAGAGGCGCGACGTCGGCACCGTCGTGCGAGATCCGGCACTCGTCAGGCGTCACGGCCTCGACAGCCAGCGTGAGCTCGCCCTTCACGCCCGTGTAGATCGACTCACCACGCGAGGCCAGCGACGCGTGCACGCGGTTGGAGTCGGTGAAGTCGCGCTCGTCCTTCACGCGCTTCTTGCCGGTCTCCTCCGGACGGGTGGCGCTGCGGAGGTTGACCTCCAGCCACGCCGCCACCTCGGCGGGCGAGGTCAGCACTTCTTCAGGCGTGCGTTCGAGCCGAACCTGCCGAGGGGAAGCGTGGTCGAGCGATGTGTGCTCCACATAGGCATGCCAGTGGGTGTTGCGCATCGACCAGGTCTGTTCGACCGGCCAGTCCTCCTCGGTGGTCATGACTCATATCTTCCACCCTTTCCAAGCGGAAACGTGAGGAGGTCGCGAACGTTGATCTCGTGATCCACCCGCACGGCCGAAGCGAGCCGCCGATCGTGCGTGACCAGCAACAACGTGCCTTCGTAATTTTCGAGCGCTTGTTCCAGTTGTTCGATCGCCGGCAGATCGAGATGGTTCGTCGGTTCGTCCAGAACCAAACACGTGGTGCCTTTCGCTTGCAACAAGGCCAAGCCCGCGCGCGTTCGTTCGCCCGGCGACAGCTCCCGCGCCGGCCGCAGCACGCTGTCCGCGCCCAGCCGGAACTTCGCGAGCAGGGTGCGCACCTCGACGTCCGGCAGCCCCGTCGCGCCGGCCACGATCCGCAACGCCGTCTCGTCGCTCGCGAACTCGGCCCGCAGCTGGTCGACCTCGCCGACCACCACACCCGGCCCGATCGAGCGGTCGCCTTCCCGAAGCGGAATCCGGCCGAGCAGGGCGCCGAGCAACGTCGACTTGCCCGACCCGTTCGGACCGGTGATCCGCCACCGCTCGCCCGCACCGATCGTGAGGTCGATCGGCCCGAGCGTGACGTCGCCGCGGCTGACCACGGCGTGGCGCAACGTGAACGCGACCGCGCTGCCCCGACCGGCCGACGGCAGGGTGAGCCGCAGCTGCCAGGCCTCGCGCGGTTCCTCGACCTCCTCCAGCCGGTCCAGCTGACGGTCCACAAGGGACGCTTTGGCCGTCAGGCTCTCCGCGCCCTTCTTGTGAGCCGCACGGACGTTCTTGTCCGGCTCGTCGTTGCGCATCTTGGCACTCGTCGCCCTGCGCACGCCCTTGCGCGACCACTCCCTGACCTGCCGGCTGCGCTGGGTGAGCTCGTGCCGCTTGGCCGCATACGTCTCGTACTCCTCCTGCGCGCGACGGTCCGCGTTCGCCTTCTCGTCGACGTACGCGTCCCAGCCGCCACCGAAGACGGTCAGCCTGTGCGAGAACTCGTCGAGCTCGGCGATCGCGGTCGTGGTGCGCGCGAGGAACTCCCGGTCGTGGCTGACCAGCACGATCGCACCCGAATACCCCTGCACGTGGGACTCCAGGAGATCGAGCCCGGTCGCGTCGAGGTCGTTCGTCGGCTCGTCGAGCAGCAGCACGTCCGCACGCGTCAGCAACACCGCGGCGAGCCTGAGGCGCGCCTGCTGGCCACCCGAGAGCTCGTCCGGCGCCCGGCCGTCGAGCAGGTCGGCTTGGAGCCCGAGGCGTTCGCACACCGCGTCCGCGCGTTCGTCGAAGTCACCGGCACCGATGGCGGTCCAGTGGTCGAGCGCGTCCGGGTAGTCGTCGCCTCCACCCTCACCGAGCGCCTCGGCCGCTTCTTGCAGCCAGACTTCGGCCTTCGCGACGCCGGTGCGGCGGGCGAGGTGGTCCCGCAGCGACTCTCCAGCTTGGTGGAGGGTCTCCTGCGTCAGGTGCGCGACCGTCCCGGTGCTTGAGACCTGACCGGTTTCCGGTTGCAGCTCTCCGGCGAGCAAGCGGAGCAAAGTCGACTTGCCGACACCGTTGGGCGCGATCAGACCGACACGGTCACCAGGCGAAACATCGAAATCAACCTCCGAGATCACGGTCCTCGGACCGAACGACAGCGAAATATTCCTGGCTGTCAGCACGGACACGCTTCCGACGGTACGTGCCCCGGCAACTGGTTTACTCGGCCTTGTTGCTAGTAAGTTGCAAGTACCAAGAGATTGCAAATGGGGAGATGTCATGGCCCAGTACGTGCTGCCGGATCTCGACTACGACTACGGCGACCTCGAGCCGGCGATCATCGGTGAGATCAACGAGCTGCACCACGGCAAGCACCACGCGGCCTACGTGAAGGGCGCGAACGACACGCTGGAGCAGATCGAGGAAGCCCGCGACAAGGAGTCCTTCGGCTCGATCGTCGGCCTCGAGACCACGCTGGCGTTCCACCTGGCAGGCCACGCGCTGCACCAGGTGTGGTGGAAGAACCTGTCTCCCAACGGCGGCGACAAGCCGGTCGGCGAGCTCGCGGCGGCCATCGACGAGCACTTCGGCTCGTTCGACAAGTTCCGCGGCCAGCTCAACGCCGCCGCGTCGTCCATCCAGGGCTCGGGCTGGGGCATCCTCGCGTGGGAGCCGATCGGCCAGAAGCTGGTCACGCTGCAGCTCAAGGACCACCACTCGAACCTGTCGATCGCGACCACGCCGCTGCTCGCGTTCGACATCTGGGAGCACGCGTACTACCTGCAGTACCGCAACCTCAAGGCCGACTACATCTCGGCGCTGTGGAACGTCGTGAACTGGGACGACGTCTCGGCGCGCTTCGAGGCCGCGCGGGCGGGCCAGAACGGCCTGCGGCTCTGACGCGCTGAAGCTTCGGCGGTGGGTGCTCCGACAAAGCTCCCCGCTCGCCGGATACGACGAGGCCCCCGCTCTGCCCAGAGCGGGGGCCTCGTCCGTTCCCGAACTGACTGCCGCTCCCACCACGAAGCGACGTGACTTAGGTTAGCCTAACTTGGCTTCCTTGGGAAGCCCTGTCGATCAGGAGCACGAGTTGTAGCCGGTGGGCCGGGCACACGGCAGCCCCCACCTGGACGCATACCGAGAAGAACACCCGAACGAGTGACAGGGTCGAGGCTTCACCCGCGGTTAGACGTCTTCGAGGCCCTGCTGAGCGGTTCGTGACCCTCGCCTCGCGGCCCGGCGTTGCCAGTAGAACACTCCGTACCCGATGATCCCGAGCAGACCGCCGGACAGGGTCGTCCAGAGCAGCGTGCTGTTCGAGCGGTCGAAGACCAGCACGATCAAAAACCCGAGGAACCACAGCGCGGTTCCGCCCAGCACGACCGGCACGGGGTCGGCCAGCCGATGAGGCAGCGGCGGCGGGTGCGGGGCGGCGGGGTCGCGTTCGGACACATCGTTAGGAGACCAGATGCTGGACGGGTTCTTCAAGATTTCCGAGCGCGGGTCGACCGTGGCGCGCGAGGTGCGCGGCGGGGTCGTGACCTTCTTCACGATGGCCTACATCGTGGTGCTGAACCCGCTGATCATCGGCAGCTTCGCGCCGACGGGGCCGGGATCGCACCCCGACGTGCTGGGCAACATCCTCCCGGTCGGCCAGGTCGCGGCGGTGACCGCGCTGGTGGCCGGCGTGATGACCATCCTCTTCGGACTGATCGCCAACTACCCGTTCGCGCTCGCGACCGGGCTCGGCATCAACTCGTTCGTGGCCGTGAGTGTCGCCGCCAAGGTGAGCTGGCCCGAGGCGATGGGCCTCGTCCTCGTCAACGGCCTCGTCGTGCTGCTTCTCGTCGTCACCGGCGTGCGGACCGCCGTGTTCAACGCCGTGCCGGACGAGCTGAAGGCCGCGATCGCGGTCGGCATCGGTCTGTTCATCACGTTCATCGGCCTGGTCGACGCGGGCTTCGTGCGCCGCCTTCCCGACGCCGCCAACACCACGGTTCCGGTCGGCCTCGGCATCAACGGTTCGATCGCCAGCTGGCCGACGCTCGTGTTCGTGGTCGGACTCGTGGTCACCGGTGTGCTGTTCGCGCGCAAGATCAAGGGCGCGATCCTCATCGGCATCGTCAGCACCGCGATCTTCGCGATCGTCCTCGAGGCGATCGTCAAGGCCGGTCCGTCCGCGGGCACCAACGCCAAGGGCTGGAACCTCGGCTACCCCGCCCTGCCGGACAAGGTCTTCGGCGTCCCCGACCTGAGCCTGATCGGCGAGGTCTCGTTCGGCGCGTGGACCAGGCTCCCGGCACTCGCCGCCGCGTTGATCGTCTTCACCCTCGTCCTCACCGACTTCTTCGACACCGTCGGCACCATGACGGGCCTCGGCAAGGAAGCAGACCTGATCGACAAGGACGGCCAGCTTCCGAACGTCAGCAAGGCCCTGTTCGTCGACGGCCTCGGCGCCGTCGCCGGTGGTGCCGCGTCGAGCTCGTCGAACACCGTCTACATCGAATCGGCGTCCGGCATCGCCGAGGGCGCGCGCACCGGCCTCGCGAACGTCGTCACGGGCGTCCTCTTCCTGCTGGCGATGTTCTTCACGCCGCTCTACGAGATCGTGCCCATCGAAGCCGCCGCTCCCGCACTGGTGATCGTCGGCGCGCTGATGATGATGCAGATCCGCGAGATCGACTTCAGCGACTTCACCGTCGCCCTCCCCGCGTTCCTCACGATCGTCGTCATGCCGTTCACCTACTCCATCGCGAACGGCATCGGCGCGGGCTTCGTCAGCTACGTGCTGCTCAGGACCATGACCGGCCGGGCACGCGGCATCCACCCGCTGATGTGGATCGTGGCGGCCGCGTTCGTCATCTACTTCGCGCTCGGCCCGATCCAGGGCCTGCTCAACTGACCTTTCGGCAGGAAACTATTTCGTGAGGTATGCTAACTACGTGGCGACCGAACAGCACGGACTGTCGAGCAAGCTCAGGCTTGCCGTGGTCCGCCTCAACCGTCGCCTGCGGGCCCAGCGCACCAACTCGTCGGTGTCGCTGACGCAGGTGTCCGCTCTGTCCACACTCCACAAGTGCGGACCACTGACCCCAGGCGAACTGGCGGCGAAGGAAGGCGTGCAACCACCCTCCATGACCCGCGTGATCGCGGCCCTGGAGGAGTTCGGCTTCGCAACGCGCAGCCCGCACCCCACCGATGGCCGTCAAGCCATCGTCGAGCTGACCGGCGAAGGCTTGTCGTACCTGGAAGACGAGATCACCGCGCGCGAGGCGTGGCTGGACAAGCGCCTGGCAGAACTGGAGCCCGACGAACGGGCCCTGCTCTCCCAGGCCGCCGAGATCATCGACAGGATGGCGGGGCAGTAACAACGTGACGAGCTACGCGGGTGGTGGAACGGAGAGTTCGCCACCTAGGCGTACCGGCATGTTCGGATCGTTAGGCATATACAACTACCGCCTCTACGCCTCCGGCCAGATCATCTCGCTCATCGGCGTCTGGATGCAGCGCGTGGCCCAGGACTGGCTGGTCCTGGAACTGACCAACGGCTCCCCGGTAGCCCTCGGCATAGCCGCCTCCCTGCAGTTCTTACCGGTCCTGCTGCTCTCGATGTGGGGCGGCGTCCTGGCCGACCGCAGCGACAAGCGCAAACTCCTGCTCTGGCTCGAATCCGCCCTGGGCATCTGCGCCCTGGCCCTTGGCCTCCTCGACGTGACCGGCGTGGTCGAGCTCTGGCACGTCTTCGTGCTCTGCTTCCTCCTGGGCTGCTTCTCAGCCGTGGAAACCCCAGTGCGCCAATCCTTCGTGGTCGAAATGGTCGGCCGCGACTCCCTGACCAACGCCGTCGCCATCAACTCGATGATGTTCAACCTGGCCAGAATCGTCGGCCCGGCCATCGCAGGCGTCACCATCGTCGCCATCGGCACGGGCTGGGTCTTCCTGGCCAACGCCATCAGCTTCGTAGGCGTAGTACTCGGCATCTACCTGATGCGCACGTCCCAACTACTACGCGCCGATCCAGTGCCACGAGAGAAGGGCCAGCTCCTCTCCGGCCTCCGCTACGTCCGCCACCGCCCAGACCTGCTGACCGTCATGCTCCTGGTCTTCTTCATCGCGACGTTCGGCATGAACTTCTACATGACGCTGGCGATCCTGGCCCGCAACGTCTTCGGCGGCGACGCCGACGCCTACGGCCTGCTCTCCACCCTGATCGCCGTGGGCACCTTCGCAGGCGCAACCTGGGCAACCCGCCGCAGAACGCCGCGCATGAGCGTGTTCATCGGCTCCGGCGTGCTCTTCGGACTGCTGGAAATCATCTCGGGCATGATGCCGACGATGCTCCTGACCGGCCTGATGATGATCCCGGTAGGCATCGCGATGATGACCTTCAACAGCACCGCCAACGCCACCGTGCAACTGGCCGTAGAACCGGAGATGCGCGGCCGGGTCATGGGCATCTACATGCTGGTCTTCTTGGGCGGCAACCCGATCGGCGGCCCTCTGATGGGTTGGCTGGGCGAGATCAACGGCCGCGCGCCGATCATCGTGGGCGGCATCGTCTCAGTAGTGGTGACAGCAACAGCCTGGATCATCCTGGTGCGGCGAGGGGACATCGCTCGCCCGAGGTGGCGAAAACGCCCCTCCGAAGCCAAAGCCGAAGGCGAGGCAAGAGGCGACGGCGAAGCCGAGCTGCCCTTAGCCAAGAAACGAACAGGTGGGGTGGGTCCCGTCACGAGTCGTGGCTGATCGTTGGCCGCGCCAGAGGGGTTGGGTCAAGTCGACACGCTTTTCGTCGACTTG
>NZ_JBFAYI010000043.1:0-54626 GCF_040681245.1 Lentzea sp. NPDC051838 | reverse complement strand
ACAGCAAGCCGCCCAAACCAACAGGCGTGCCATCAACCCGCAGACGGCGCTGGCCCCCAGATCAGATTGGCGGGGTTTGGGGCAGAGCTCCCAAGAGGGAAGCACGCAACAGCAACCCGCCAAACCAACAGCACCACCTACAGACCCAACGCGCCCCTAATCGTCAAACCCCCGCTCAGCCAACTCCTCAATCCGCCGAACCGCCTCCCCGGCATCCTTCCCAGTAGCCACCACAGTGATCGCCTTCCCCCCAGGCGCACTCAACCCCATCAACGCCAACACACTCGCAGCGTTGGCCTCCTCATCCCCGTACCGAACAACAACATCAGCATCCAACTCAGCAACAGTCCGAGCCAACAAAGCCGCCGGCCGAGCATGCAACCCGACCTCGTTGGTCAACAACACCTCAGCCGAAACGGCCCCAGAAACCAGATGCAACGCAGGCCGAGCAGGCACCACGACAGGAGCCTCCCCAGAAGCCCCCTCAGCAGCAGCCGCGACGTCAGCCAGCGAAGCACCACCCTGTGCCGCAACAGCAGCAGCCACCGCCCCCTCGACCAACGGCGCATCGACCACCGCAAAACGAGACGGATCGTCAGCAGACTCCACCGCCATCTCAGCGGTCATCTTGGCGCTACCGAGGTCGTAAAGAACCACAACCCCAACCCCGGAATCCGCATCGGCCAACGCCTCGACCACAGACCCGTAGTCGGTGCCGAGCCCACCTTCCTCCGTGCCACCAACGGGCAGCACCGACACGTCCGGCGCCATCTGCCCGGCCAACTCGGCAACCCCGTTGGCCAGCATGTCGCTGTGCGAAACGACCACCAGCCCGACCCGCCCGCTCATGCCTTGGCCGCCGAATCAGCGAACGCCCGCAACAACAACGCGGTGGACCGAGCCCCGGGATCCAGGTGCCCAGCGCTCCGCTCCCCCAGATACGAAGCCCGCCCCTTCCGCGCCACCATCGGCACGGTCGACGAAGCCCCCTCCTCAGCAGCATCAGCCGCCGCGGACAGAGCATTGGCCACCGAGTCAGCCTGAGCCGCGGCAGCAACGGCGGGCGTCAACGCGTCCACCATCGTCTTGTCCCCGACGACGGCCTTGCCCCGAGCGACCACCCCGTCCAACGCGGCCTGCAAGGCCCGAGCCACCGCCTCGCAGTCCAGCTCCTCCAGATCCCCCACCGCAGCAGCGGCACGCAGGAACGCCGTCCCGTACAACGGCCCAGCCGCCCCGCCCACAGTGGAGATCAGCGTGGTGGCTACGAGCTTCAGCACCTTCCCAGGCGTAGCGGGCGATTCACTGTCCAACTTGGACACCAACGCGGTGAACCCGCGCCGCATGTTCTCGCCGTGGTCAGCGTCCCCGATGGCCTGGTCGAGCCGCACCAGCTCGTCCCGGTGCTCCTGCACGACCACCGCGGCAGCCCGCAGCGCCGCGACGACGTCCGCCGCCGTGCACCCCACCTCAGACTCCCCACCGCAGAGCGGGCGTGTGCACCGGCGCGTCCCACAGCGAGATCATCTCGTCGTCCAGCTTCAACAACGTGAGACTCATCCCCTGCATCTCCAACGACGTGATGTAGGGCCCGACCAGCCGACGTTCCACCGTGATCCCCCGATCAGCCAGCAACTGCTCCGCGATGCCGTGCGCCAAGTACAGCTCGATCAACGGAGTTCCGCCCATCGAGTTCGTGAACAGCAGCACCCGGTCGCCCGAAGAAAACGGCAGATCCTCCAAGATCGGCTCCAGCAACGCCGACACCATCTCGGACGCCGACGACACGGGCACGCGCGCACGGCCGGGCTCGCCGTGGATGCCGATGCCGATCTCCATCTCGTCGTCGGCCAGCTCGAACGACGGCGTGCCCACGTGCGGCACCGTGCACGCCGTCAGGGCCAGGCCCATCGACCGCACCGACGCGATCACGCGCTCTGCCAGAGAAGCACACGCGTCCAACGAGTCGCCGCGCTCCGCCGCCGCGCCGACGATCTTCTCCAGCAGCACCGTGCCGCCGACACCGCGACGGCCCGCGGTGTAGAGCGAGTCCTGCACGGCCACGTCGTCGTCGATCACCACCGAGCGCACCTCGGACTCCGCGAGCTCACCGGCCATCTCGAAGTTCATGACGTCGCCGGTGTAGTTCTTCACGATCAGCAGCGCGCCCGCGCCGCCGTCCGTCAGCGACACCGCGGACGCCATCTGGTCCGGTGTCGGCGACGTGAAGACCGCGCCGGGACAAGCGGCGTCGAGCATCCCGCGCCCGACGAAGCCGCCGTGCATCGGTTCGTGGCCCGACCCACCGCCCGAGATGAGCGCGACCTTCCCCTGCACCGGTGCGTCCGCGCGCACGATGACAGCAGGGTCGAACTCCACCCGCAGCAGATCGGAATGGGCAGCCTGCATGCCCCGCAGCGCGTCCTGCACCACGGTTTCCGGATCGTTGATGATCTTCTTCATCGAACTGCCCTCCAGAGAAGCCGGTGACCGTGTTCCTTCTTACTCCGGGGGTCTGACACTCGGAACGGGCTAAGGACCCGAGGTCCGTTAGGCTGCCCTAATAAAGCCAGGTCAACATCACTGCGAGTAGCGGAGGAACAACGTCGTGTCGAAGAGAGCAGCACTGCTCGTCGCAGCAGCCCTGACCTTGACCGCGTGCACCCAGAGCACGCCGGACAAGCCCACCGTCGCCCAGGGCGGCGAGGACTTCGGCAAGGCGTACGAGCTGAGCAACGGCTTCGGCACCAAGGAGAAGCCCGGCGTCTTCCCCCGCACGATCAAGCACGCGATGGGTGAGACGAAGCTCGAGAAGAAACCCGAACGAGTGATCGTGCTCGACACGGGCGAGCTCGACAACGTCGTCGCCCTCGGCATCAAGCCCGTCGGCATCGCGTACACGGACGGCTCGCCGACCATGCCGTCCTACATCGGCGACAAGGGCGGCACGCCGGAGAACGTCGGCACGATCAACAACCTCAACCTCGAGGCGATCACCAAGCTCAACCCGGACCTGATCCTGGGCTCACAGCTGCGCGCGGAGGCCCTCTACCCGAAGCTGTCCGCGATCGCCCCGACCGTCTTCTCGGTGCGCCCCGGCTACGTGTGGAAGGAGAACTTCCTCCTCAACGCCGCCGCGCTCGACCGCCAGGCCGACGCCGCCAAGATGCTCGAGGACTACACGAACAAGGCCACCGAGACCGGCAACGCCATCGAGAAGAAGCTCGGCGTCCGCCCGACCGTCACGGCGCTGCGCTTCATGCCCGGCAAGATCCGCCTGTACGCCAAGAAGTCGTTCATCGGCACGATCCTGATCGACGCCAAGATCGGCCAGCCGACGCCGTCCCAGGTGGACGACCTGGCCGCCGAGGTCAGCGCCGAGCAGATCGGCAAGGCGGACGGCGACTTCATCGTCTACTCCACCTACGGCGACCCGGCCAAGACCGCGTCGGCCTCCGTGCTCGGCGGTCCGCTGTGGAGCGGCCTGAACGCGGTCAAGGCGGGCAAGGCCAAGCCGGTCGCCGACGAGACCTACTTCCTCGGCCTCGGCGTGCTCGCCGCGAACGTGGTCCTCGACGACCTCAAGAAGCAGCTCGGCGCCTAACGTCCGAACAGGAGGCGGGCAAGCCGCAGCATCTGCTTGCCCGCCAGCGACGAGCGGTCGAACGTCGTCATGTTGAGCAGAGCCTTGAACCGCTGCTTCGTCACGGCCTTGGGGTAGGCGAACTCGCGCAGCCCGTCCTCGCCGTGGATGCGCCCGAACCCGGAGTCGCCCACGCCGCCGAACGGCAGCCCGGGAACCGCCGCGTAGGTCAGCACCGCGTTGATCGACACCATGCCGACCCGCAGCTCCCGCGCCAGCTCCTCACCACGCGCCCTCGAAAAAACAGCCGCGCCCAGCCCGTACTTCGACTGGTTCGCCAGCCGCACGCCCTCCAGCGCGTTCGGCACCCGGTTGATCACCACGGTCGGCCCGAAGGTCTCCTCGGTGATCGCGAGC
This sequence comes from Lentzea sp. NPDC051838, assembly GCF_040681245.1. Taxonomy (NCBI): domain Bacteria; kingdom Bacillati; phylum Actinomycetota; class Actinomycetes; order Pseudonocardiales; family Pseudonocardiaceae; genus Lentzea; species Lentzea sp. NPDC051838. The sequence continues at coordinate 50,626 of NZ_JBFAYI010000043.1, read as the reverse complement.
GAGTCCTCCGGCACGTCCGTCAGCACGACCGGCTCGACGTACGGCGGCCTGATCGACTCGGGCCCACCCACCAATGCCTTGCCACCGCGGTCCAGCGCGTCCTGCACGTGCTCGCGGATGATCTCCACCTGCGACGGCATCGTGATCGGCCCGAGGTTCGCGCTCGGCTCGCCACCCGGCTTGAGCTTGCGCGCCCGCTTCACCGCGATCTCGATGAACTCGTCGGCCACCTCTTCGGCCACGTACACGCGCTCAACGCCCGCGCACGTCTGGCCGGCGTTCGACACAGCGCCCCACATCGCGGCCTCGGCGGCGGCCACGAGGTCCGCGTCCGAGTCGACGATCAGCGCGTCCTTGCCACCGCACTCGACCAGCACCGGCGTCAGCGTGGAGGCACAAGCCGCCATGACCTTCTTGCCGGTTCGCGTGGAGCCGGTGAAGGCGACCTTGTCGACGCCGGAAGCACACAGCGCCGCGCCCGTCTCGCCGAAGCCCGTGACGACCTGGAACACCGGGTACTCCGGCACGGCCTCGGAGAACGTCGACGCGAGGAACGTGCCCACACCCGGCGTGAACTCCGACGGCTTGAACACCACGGCGTTGCCCGCGGCGAGCGCGTACGAGATCGAACCCATCGGCGTGTGCGCGGGGTAGTTCCACGGCCCGATGACGCCGATGACGCCCAACGGCCGGTATTCCAACGTGGCCGCGTGGTTGAACATCAGCATGCCCGAGGAGACACGGCGCTTGCCCAGCACACGGCCCGCATGACGCGAGGCCCAGTGCAGGTGGTCCATGACCAGCGCGATCTCGACGCGGGAGTCGTCGGCGGGCTTGCCGGTCTCGGCGCTGATCAACGCGACGAACTCGTCAGCACGTTTCGACAGCACTCTGCGCCACGCGTCGAGCTTGGTCTTGCGCCCCTCGAAACCGAGGCCGGCCCACCACGCGGAAGCTTCGCGCGCCGAGGACACCGCCTCGTCGACCTCCGCCGCCGTGTGGATCGGGTGATGCGCGACGACCTCGCCCGTGCGCGGGTCCAGTGAAGCGAACCGCCGCTGCTCGCCATCGGCCGACAGCGCGCTGTCCGAAGCGGTCTGCGTCATGAGCCCTCCCGGGTACTCGCCAGTAACCTCGACACTAACGCGTACTTGAAGAACTTTCAGCCCCCGCCTGGCCCCGTCAGGCGCTGGGCAGGCTCGGGAGCACTGCCTTCGCGAACGCCTGCGCCGCCTGGCAGCGATCTCCAGCCTTCTCCTTCGACATCCCGACCTGGAACTCGGCGATCTCACCCGCGTCGCTCGAGTCCTTGGTGCGGACGACGATCAGGTGACAGGTCGGGAACGGCCCGTCCTTGAACACCTGGTAGCCCTTCGCGCCGCCGAGGTCGACCTCGGCGGAGTCCTTGTCGAACTTGCCGTCCTTCGGGATGCGCGCCGTCCTGAAGTCGAGCTGCATCGACCCGCTCTGCCCGCTCCACGTGCACTGATGCAGCCCGAACGGCAGTGACCGCGGCGAGGCACCGAGCACCGGCGCGAGCGTCGCCTTGTCCACGATCGTGCACGGGTCGACCTCGACCGGCGACCCCTTGGGCGGGCTGTACTTCTGCGGGTTGCCCTTCGCCTTGCGGACAGCGCCCTCGAGCACCTTGCGCGCCGGCTCGCACGTCTCGGCCGCGGCGTCGTTGCCGGTGCCGGTGCTCGCCGAGATCTGCAGGGCCTGACCGGGGTTCTCCTGCGTGACGGCCGTCACGCGGCACGACGACGTGAGCTTTTGCTCGCTGCTCTTGAGACCCGCGATCTGCTTGGTCGCGTTCTTCAGGTCGCCGGACGTCAACGTGTAGCCGACGTCCACGCTGATGCTGAGCGACTTGCCCGCCTTGTCCTTCATGTAGTTCGAGCAGCGCGTGTAGTTGCTGCTCGTGTACCTCGACGGCGTGCCGACCGTCTGCAGGACGTCCTTGTCGATCAACGCGCACGGGTTGACCAGCCGCATCCGCTCCGCCGCGAACGCCGGGTCGACCGGTTTGCCCGGCTGCGAGGACGGCTTGGTCGACGGGTCCGTCGACGTCGCGTCCGCCTCCGCCTGCACGGTGCGGCGCAGCGAGTGGGTCTTGTCGAGACCGGGTCCGGTCGCGCAGCCCGCCATCAGCAGAGCGGCGGCGGCGACCACGGCCGTGGCACGAAAACGGGGCACGACGTGCACGGTAGCGACCTTTCCCCGCGCTCGTGGGCGGTACCCCGAGTTAGCCCGTGGCACATGTCACTCAGCGCTACGGGAACGATTCAGAAGATCAACGCGATGTACAGGATGAAGACCCCGACAGAAGGAGAGACGTGGTTAACCGAATTCGCCGCGCATTCAACTGGCTCGACGCGTGGACGATCGAGGCCTTCAACCCTGTTTACCCAGGTCGTCCCCAGTCCTAGTCCTTTTTCGCGAACTGAGGCCGCAGCGTCGCCCACAGCGCGAACAGCGCCGAGAGCACGACCATGGCGATGCCGGCCCACAGGTTGATGTTGACCCCTTCGGCCTTCTTCAGGTCCGCGTCGGACGTGAACCCGACGCCTATGACGACCAGTACAACGCCGTACAGGCCGAAGAGGAAAGCGATGATCAGTCGCAGGTCGAACAACCTCATGACGGCCTCCCTCAGCCGAAGATGATGTAGAGAACGGTCGTCAGCGCCAGCACTCCGCCGCCGAGCAGGGCGGGCGAGCGGTACCAGCCCGCGTCCTCACCGGTGGTGGAGTGCGAGCGGTCTTCCTTGGGCGTCAGGCTGTAGACCAGTCCGACGAGCTCGCTGTCCGCCTTCGGCCGCGTGACGAGGCTGACCCCCACGGACACGACGACGTCCACCACGAACGCGAGACCCGCGCCGAGGAAGCTCGCACCCTGACCGGGCAGCTCCAGCCACTTGATGCCGAACGACGGCTCCGAGATCGCGTAGACGAACATCGCGGTGAACGTGCCCGCGAGCAGACCCACCCATCCGGCGGTGGGCGTCATGCGCTTCCAGAACATGCCGACGATGAACGTCGCGAACAGCGGCGCGTTGAAGAACGAGAACAGCGCCTGGATGTAGTCCATGATGTTGGACCCGCCGAGCGCCGCCGCGATGAACGCCGTGCCGATCGCGAGCACACAAGCACCGACGGTGGCGAGGCGTCCGACGCGCAGGTAGTACTCGTCCGGCCGGTCCTTCTTGATGTAGTCCTGCCACAGGTCGTACGTGAAGACGGTGTTGAACGAGCTGACGTTCGCCGCCACACCGGCCATGAAGCTCGCCAGCAGACCCGTGATCGCGATGCCGAGGATGCCGTTGGGCAGAAGGTCGCGCATCAGCAGTGGCAGCACGTTGTTGTAGACGACCCCACTGCTCGTGTCGCCCGACTTCAGCTGCGCCATCTCCGGCACGATCACCGCGGCGATGATGCCCGGAATGATGATGATCGCCGGGATGAGCGCCTTCGGGTACGCACCGATGATCGGCGTGCGCTTGGCCGCGCTCATCGACTTCGCACTCATCGCGCGCTGCACCTCGGCGAAGTTCGTCGTCCAGTACCCGAACGACAGCACGAAGCCGAGACCGAACACCAACCCGACGACGCTCCACACCGGGTTGCTGATGCCGGTCAGCTCAGTCGCGGGCCACGCACTCAGCTGCTCCTGGTCGGTGACTTTCTGCACCAGTCCCTGCCAGCCGCCGACCTTGATCAGGCCGACGATCGTCAACGGCGCCAAGGCAGCCACGATGACGAAGAACTGCAGAACCTCGTTGTAGATGGCCGCACTGAGACCACCCAGCGTCGTGTACGCCAGCACCACCAGCGCGGCGACCACGATCGACACCGGCAGCGGCCACCCCAGCAGCGCGTCGATGATCACCGCGAGCGCGAACAGGTTGATGCCCGCGATGAGGATCTGCGCGACGGCGAAGCTGATGGCGTTGACGAGGTGAGCCGGCTTGCCGAACCGCCGGCGCATGAACTCGGGAACGCTGCGCACCTTGGAGCCGTAGTAGAACGGCATCATCACGAGACCGAGGAACACCATCGCGGGGATGGCGCCGATCCAGTAGTAGTGCACGGTCGCCATGCCGTACTGCGCGCCGTTGGCCGTCATGCCCATGAGCTCGAGCGCACCGAGGTTCGCGCTGATGAACGCGAGCCCGGTGACCCACGCCGGCAGCGACCGCCCGGACAGCAGGAAGTCGAGACTGGAACTCACGGATCGGCGTGCCATCACACCGATGCCGAGCACCACGCCGAAGTAGATGATCAGCAACGCGTAGTCGATCGGTCCCGCGTCGAGCCGCAGGTCCGCCTCGGCCAACACCGTCGTCGGCACGGCCACCTCCCAGACTTCCAACAAAGTCGAACATGAACGACCAGGAGAGGACACTACTCCAGGTGCGCGAGTTCTTACCCCGTGTGCCCGATCACGAAACCACGAGCCGAGATGGGGTGCTCACTGAAGTCGGAGTACCGGGAAATCGGGTGCGCTGACCAACGGCAGGGCCAAGACTTCTCGCCATGGACGTCACGTACGCCAGACGCTGCGACGCCTGTGGGGCGACGTGGTCGAGCACCAGCCCTGACACGGACTGCGTCGACTGCCCCGCGCTCGCACTGCTCGCCGACCTGCCCGACGAGGTGCTGGCCGAGGTGCAGGAACTCGTGCTCGTCGAGAGGATCTTCCAGGCGACGAGGGTGATGTGGGAAGCGTCCAGGCCCCGTCACTCGCTCCGCGCGGCGATCATCGCCGTCGGAATGCTGTGCGAGACCTGACAGCTCAGAACAGGCGGAACTCGTCCGGCTCGATCCCGCGCAACGCGTCGTAGTCCAGCACCACGCACCGAATCCCGCGGTCCTCGGCCAGCACCCGAGCCTGCGGCTTGATCTGCTGCGCCGCGAACACCCCCTGCACGGGAGCCAGCAACGGGTCGCGGTTGAGCAGCTCCAGGTACCGGGTCAGCTGCTCCACACCGTCGATCTCGCCGCGGCGCTTGATCTCCACGGCGACCGAGACGCCGGAGGAGTCGCGGCACATCAGGTCCACCGGGCCGATGGCGGTCGGGAACTCGCGGCGCACCAGGGTCCAGCCCTCGCCCAGGGTCGTGACGTGCTCGGCGAGGAGCTTCTGCAGGTCGGCCTCGACGCCGTCCTTCTGCAGGCCGGGCTCCGGGCCCAGCTCGTGCTTGGAGTCGTGCATGACCTCTTCGAGGGTGATGATCAGCTTCTCCCCCGCCTTGTTCTGCACTGTCCAGATGTCCGGGTCCTCGATCAGCCAGCAGGGCGGGCTCATCCAGTTCAACGGCTTGAACGCACGGTCGTCCGAGTGGATCGACACCGAACCGTCGGCCTTGATCAGCAGCAGGCGCTGAGCCATGGGCAGATGGGCGGTGAGTCGGCCTACGTAGTCGACCTGGCAGCGAGCGATGACGAGACGCACCGCGACAGGCTACGGGGTGTGTCCAGAAACGGGTCGTTAGGTACGGTCCGTGGCGTGGAGAGCCTCGGCACCCGTGAGGTGTACGCAAACCCGTGGATGACCGTTCGCGAGGACGAGGTCCGGCGCGCGGACGGTACTACCGGCATCTACGGCGTGGTCGACAAGCCCGACTTCGCGCTGATCATCCCGCTCGACGGCGAACGGGTGCGGCTCGTCGAGCAGTTCCGGTACCCGATCGGGATGCGGCGCTGGGAGTTTCCGCAGGGCACGGCGCCGGATCGGGCTTCAGCCGACCCGCTCGAACTTGCGGCCAGGGAACTTCGCGAGGAGACGGGGCTGCGGGCGGGCAGGATGACCGAGCTCGGTGTGGTCGACGTGGCGCCGGGCATGTCGTCGCAGCGCGGGCGCGTTTTCCTCGCCACCGAGCTCACCGAGGGATTCCACGAGAGGGAGCACGAGGAGCAGGACATGCGTTCGGCGTGGTTTCCGCGCGCCGCGTTCGAGACGATGATCGCGAAGGGTGAGATCACGGACGCGCAGTCGATCGCCGCGTACACGCTTCTGTTGCTGCACGAGCATTCTCAGCCCTGAAAGGCCGCGCGGTACGACTGAGGTGAAGTCCCCGCGATCCGCTTGAACCTGTCGCGGAACGCCGTGGCCGACCCGAAACCGACCTTGCTCGCGATCAGTTCCACCGAGTCCTTCGACGTCTCCAGCAGGTGCTGCGCCTGACGAACGCGCGCCCTGTGCAGCCATTGCAACGGTGTTGTGCCGGTCTGCTCGCGGAACCGGCGGTTCAACGTCCGGGTGCTCATCCCCGCGCGGCCGGCGATCTCCACCAATGTCAGATCGCGTGCCGCATTGGTCTCCATCCACTTGAGCACTGGTTCGAGCTCCGCACCTTGAGGCGCCGCAGGCGGTGTGACGATGAACTGCGCCTGCCCGCCTTCTCGCTCCAACGGCATCACGGCCAGGCGCGCCGCGTCCGCCGCCACCGCCGATCCGTGGTCGCGCCGGATCATGTGCAGGCACAGGTCGAGGCCGGCCGCAGCGCCCGCGGACGTCAGGAACTGCCCGTTGTCGACGTAGAGCACGTCCGGGTCGACCTCGACGGACGGGTGCCGCGCCTGCAGCTCCTCCGCCCCGAGCCAGTGCGTGGTCACCCGCAACCCGTCCAACAGCCCGGTCTCCGCGAACACGAACGCGCCCGTGCAGATCGACGCGATCCGCGCGCCTCTCGCGGCCGCCTGCCGCAAAGCCTCGATCACCCGCTGCGGAACCTTCAGCTCCGGATCGTGGCCGGGAATCATGATCGTGTCCACTTCGGACAACAACTCCAAGCCGTGCGGCACTTTCAGCTCGAAGTGCTCACAGCGGGCAGTCCTCTTCGGACCGCACACCCGGACCCGGTAGCGCCCGGTCCAGTTGAACCCGTCGAGCCCGACCGCGAAGTCGAACGGGACGAAGCTGTCCATCACCAGTACCGCAACCTCGTGCACGCCTCTCACCATAGCTGGCGAGAATCCGTTGGAACATGGCATTCCAGCCACTCCTGCCAGGAGCCGTCCCCTCCTACCGTCGTGATCACAGACGAAGGAGGGGCACGTGCACGCTCAGGTGGTGCTGTTCGACGGGTTCGACCCGTTGGACGCGATCGGCCCGTACGAAACGCTGTCAGCAGCCGGAATCACGGCCGAACTGGTCACGGCGGAAGGCCCGCGCGAGGTCCCCGCTGGCTTCGGCCTGCTGACGCTCAACGCGACCGCGCAACTCGACCCGACCGCCGACGTCATCATCGTCCCCGGCGCGGCTTCCTTCGACGAGAAGGAGATGTTCGGGCTGTTCAGCGCGGCGGCGCCGACCCTTGCCCCGTTGCTCAAGGACTCCAGCGCGATCATCGCCACCGTGTGCGGCGGATCGCTGCTGCTGGCCGTGGCCGGGCTGATCAAGGGCCGCAACGCGACCACCAACCACCTCGGCCTGCAGGCGCTGGAGTCCCTGGGCGTCAACGCCATCCGGGCCCGCATCGTCGACGACGGCGACCTCGTCACCGCCGCCGGCATCAGCTCGGGCCTCGACCTCGGCATCTACCTGGTGGAACGCGAGATCGGCGCCCAGAAGGCACTCGAGGTCGAAACCCTCTTCGCCCACGAACGGCGCGGCACCGCGTGGAGGGCCGCGTGAGCAAGCTGTTCCTCTCGCTGCACGTCCTGGCGGCCATCATCGCCATCGGCCCGGTGACGGTCGCGGCCAGCATGTTCCCGAAAGCCGTGCGAACCAACGGCAATCCCGAACTGCTGCACCGGATCTGCCGCGTCTACGCCCTCATCGGCATCTCGGTGCCGGTCTTCGGGTTCGCGACGGCCGGCGTGATGGGCGTGACCGGCCACCCGTGGGTGATCGTCTCCATCGCGCTCACCACCGCCGCCGCGTTCCTGCTCGCCCTGAAAATCCTGCCCGGCCAAGAGAAGGCCATCAAAACCCAGAACCTCAAGGGTCTCGCCATGTACACGGGCCTGTTCAACCTGCTCTGGGCGACGGTCACCGTGCTGATGATCCTCCGGCCGGGCTCGACGACCGGCGCCTAACGCTGGGACACCGGCCGCACCACGATCTCGTTGACGTCCACCGATGCGGGCTGCGAGATCGCGTAGGAGATCGCCTCACCGATCGCCGAAGCGGGCAGCGCGATCTTGCGGAAGTCCTCCATCAACGACGCCGCGAAGTCCTCGGTGATGGTGTCCGCGAGCTCGGACTCCGTGACACCGGGCGAGATCACGGTGACCCGCAGGTCGTCGCGCTCCTGTCGCAACCCCTCGGACAACGCCCACACCGCGTACTTGGTCGCGCAGTACACCGCGGCGGTGGGCATGACCATGTGCGCGCCGATCGAGGCGACGTTCACGACGTGCCCGCCGCCGACGAACCGGGGCAGCACTGCGGCGATGCCGTTCAGCACTCCCTTGATGTTCACGTCCACCATGCGATCCCACTCGTCGACCTTCAGCGAGTCCATGAGGGACAACGGCATCACGCCCGCGTTGTTCACCAGCACGTCGACCCGTCCGTACTGCTCGACCGCCGCGTCCACAAAGGACTGGAACGACTCCCGCGAGGTCACGTCCAGCACCGCGTACCCACCACCGACCTCGTCGGCCAGGGTCTTGAGCCGGTCCTCCCGCCGCGCCCCGAGAAACACCTTGTGCCCGGCAGCGGCCAGAACACGGGCCGTCGCCTCGCCGATACCGCTGGAAGCTCCACTGATCACCACGACTTTGCTCATGGCCACAACTTTGACCAGCAAAAACAGCGCCAACCAGGACACCTTCTCCCTAGGTGTGCCACACCCAGGCAGACGAACAGGACACGTAATAGCCTCGAAGACGTGCTCGGAGAGTTCCTGAAAGCCCACCGCGCCCGCGTCAACCCCGAGGACGCGGGCCTGCCGAGCCACACCCAGCGCAAGGTCAAGGGCCTGCGCAGAGAAGAAGTCGCCGTCTTGGCCGGTGTCAGCGCCGACTACTACGCACGCCTGGAACAGGGCCGCGAGACCAACCCGTCAGCCCAGGTCCTCGACGCCCTGAGCCGCGCGCTCAGGCTCGACACCGACGCCCGCGCCCACCTGCACCGCCTGGCGGGCGTCGTCGCCGACGAAGGCCACGCGACCGACGTCGTCAGCCCCGAACTGCGGCAGCTCATCAGCGGCATGCACGACATGCCCGCGTTCGTGATGAACGGCCTGCTCGACATCCTCGCGACGAACGCACTGGCCGACGCCCTGTACGAGCCGTTCACCCCGGCCGACAACGCGGCGCGCATGACGTTCCTCGACCCGGCCGCCCCGAGCTTCTACCCGCGCTTCCAGTGGGTGGCCCAGAGCACGGTCGCCCACCTGCGCCAGACCGCCGACCCGAAGTCCCCGCGCCTCCAGCAGATGGTCGCCGAGCTCAACGCGAGCCCGATGTTCCGCGAGCTCTGGGAACAGCACGAGGTGCGCGGCAAGACCCAGGACGCCAAGGAGTTCGTGCACCCCGCCGTCGGCCCGCTGAAGCTGAACTACCACTCGTTCGACGTGCGCGAGGCCCCGAGCCAGTTCCTGGTGATCTACCAGGCCGAACCGGGCCCGAACGCCGACGCCCTGAAGCTCCTCGCGACTAGTCGGGCCACACGGGCGGCCGCTTCTCCAGGAACGACGCCCGCCCCTCTTTGGCTGACGGGGACTGCGAAGTCTCGGCCATGACCGCCAACGCGATGTCGTAGGCGTCTGCCTCAGGCCGGTCCAGCTGCGCGTAGATCGTCCGCTTGCCAACGGCTTTCGACACCCGCGAACCCCGAGTCGCCCGCGCCAGCAAGTCGTCGACAGCGTCGTCCAACGAGTCGGCGGGCACCGCCCGGTTGATCAGCCCCCACTCGACGGCCGTGGCCGCGTCGATGACGTCGCCGGTGAGCACCATCTCCATCAACCGCTTGCGACCGATCGACCGCGCCACCGGCACCGCGGGCGTGTGGCAGAACCACCCGGCTTTGCCTCCCGGCAACGAGAATCCCGCCGTGTCCGCCGCCACCGCCAGGTCGCACGACGCCACCAGCTGACACCCGGCCGCCGTCGCCAGACCGTGCACGCGCGCGATCACCACCTGCGGCACGGACTGAATGGTCTTCATCAGCACCGTGCACAACTCCAGCAGCAGCCGCACGCCCTCCTCATCCCGGGCGTGCACGTCCGCGAAGTCGTGCCCAGCGCTGAAAACCGGCCCCTCGGCGGCCAGCACGATGCCAGCCGCGTCCGACGAACCGGCCTCCCGGAACGCCTCCAGCAGCTCGGTCAGATGCTCGGCGGACAGCGCGTTGCGCTTCGCCGCGCGGTTCATCGTGATCCGGACAACCGAGCCCTCACGCGCAACATCGACCATGCCGCTGACACTAGGTGCCTACGAGAGCGAGTGCACCTCACGAATCACGGTGACGATCTCGTCCATGATCTCGGTCAGCTCGTAGTCCTTCGGCGTGAACACCCGTGCCACACCCCGCTCCCGCAGCTTCGCCGCGTCGTCCGGCGGGATGATGCCGCCGACGATCACCGGGATGTCCCCGGCGCCGGCCGCGCGCAGGCCGTCGACCACCGCGGGCACGACTTCGAGGTGCGAGCCGGACAGGATCGAGAGGCCGACGACGTGCACGTCCTCCTGCACAGCCGCGGCCACGATCTGCGACGGCGTGAGGCGAATGCCCTGGTAGACGACCTCGAAGCCGACGTCGCGGGCGCGCACGGCGACCTGCTCGGCGCCGTTGGAGTGGCCGTCGAGACCCGGCTTGCCGACCAGCATGCGCAGGCGCTCGCCGATCTCCTCGCCGGTGCCGCGCACCCGCTCCCGCACGCGCGCGATCTCCGAGCCCGCCTCGCCCGAGGCCGAAGCGCCGGAAACGCCTGTGGGGGCGCGGTATTCGCCGAACGTCTCGCGCAGCGCCTGCGACCACTCACCGGTCGTCACACCGGCACGCGCACACGCCAGCGTCACCTCGACGAGGTTCTGGTCGGTCTTGGCGGCCTCGCGCAGTGCGTCCAGAGCCTCAGCGACCGCGGCGTTGTCGCGCGAAGCACGCCACTGCTGGATCGCCTCGACCGCGTGCAGTTCGACGATCGGGTCGATGGTCTCGATCGCCTTCGCGCCCTCGGCCTGCAGCGGCGACGGCTCGGTGGTGTCGAACTTGTTGACGCCGACGATGATGTCCTCGCCGGCCTCGACCCGGCGACGACGATCCGCCAGTGACGACACCAGGTTCGACTTCATGTAGCCGGACTCGACGGCAGCGACGGCGCCGCCCATGGCCTGCACGCGGTCGATCTCCTCGCGGGCACCGGCCAGGATCTCGTTGACCTTGGCCTCGATCACCGGCGAGCCGTCGAAGATGTCGTCGTACTCCAGCAGGTCCGTCTCGTAGGCCAGAACCTGCTGCATGCGCAGAGCCCACTGCTGGTCCCACGGACGCGGCAGGCCCAGCGCCTCGTTCCACGCCGGGAGCTGGATCGCGCGGGCACGAGCGTTGCGGGACAAGGACACCGCGAGCATCTCCAGCACGATGCGCTGGACGTTGTTCTCCGGCTGGGCTTCGGTGAGACCGAGCGAGTTGACCTGCACGCCGTAGCGGAACCGGCGGTGCTTCGGGTTCTCGACGCCGTAGCGCTCCAGCGTGATCTCGTCCCACAGCTGGGCGAACGCGCGCATCTTGCACATCTCCTCGATGAACCGCACACCGGCGTTCACGAAGAAGGAGATGCGGGCGACGACCTCACCGAACTTCTCGACCGGCACCTGACCGGAGTCGCGCACCGAGTCGAGGACCGCGATCGCCGTGCACATCGCGTACGCGACCTCCTGCGCCGGCGTCGCGCCGACCTCCTGGAGGTGGTAGCTGCAGATGTTGATCGGGTTCCACTTCGGCACGTTCGACACGGTCCACGCGACCATGTCCGTGATCAGCCGCAGCGACGGTCCCGGCGGGAACACGTAGGTGCCGCGGGACAGATACTCCTTGATGATGTCGTTCTGCGTGGTGCCGGCCAGCGCCGACGGGTCCGCGCCCTGCTCCTCCGCCACGGTGACGTACATGGCGAGCAGCCACATGGCCGTCGCGTTGATCGTCATCGACGTGTTGGCGCCGGCGAGCGGGATCTGGTCGAAGAGCTGCCGCATGTCGCCGATGTGGCTGATCGGCACGCCGACCTTGCCGACCTCGCCCTTCGCGAGCTCGTCGTCGGGGTCGTAGCCGGTCTGCGTCGGCAGGTCGAACGCGACCGAAAGCCCGGTCTGCCCCTTGGAGAGGTTCCGGCGGTAGAGCTCGTTGGAAGCCGCGGCCGAAGAGTGCCCCGCGTACGTGCGCATCACCCAGGGGCGGTCGCGTTCGCGGTCAGCTGGGTACGGCACAGCAACCTCCCACATCGTCGTTCCTCGGAGCGTACTGGCCGGTAACCATTGCCGCGCGTGCGCTTGCTCACTGAATCGAGACCAGAGGGAGCATGATGAGGAGGTGACGGGCTTCTACCAAACCGCGGTCGTGTTCGGCGTGATCGGACTGCTGGCGTTGGTGTTGCGGTACTTCGTCGGCAACGACAGACGAGCCGTGCCGGATCTGGACGGCACGGACTTCGGGTTGTTGAGCGAGGTCGCGCTCGTGCCCACGGAAGAGGCCGCGAACGTCCTCGTGCAGAAGCTGAAGGCGAACGGGGTGCGTGCCACGCGTTCGCGGAACGCGCCGTACCGGGTGATGGTGTTCCCGGCGGACGTCGCGAACGCGCGGCTGGTGCTGAAGACCTAGGAAACTCGTTCCACGTCAGCGCCGAGCTTGCGGAGGTTTTCCACGAACCCAGGGTAACCGCGCTCGATGTGGAAGATCTCGTAGACCTCGGTGGCCCCGTCGGCACAAAGCCCAGCCAGTACAAGCCCGGCACCTGCGCGAATGTCCGACGCCCACACCGGAGCGCTCGACAGCTGCTCGACGCCGCGGATCACCGCGTGGTGACCGTCCGTGCGCGCGTCCGCCCCGAGCCGGATCATCTCGTCGATGAACCGGAACCGCGCCTCGAACAGGTTCTCGGTGATCATCGACGTGCCCTCGGACACCGCCGACAGCGCGATGGCGAACGGCTGGTTGTCCGTGGCGAAACCGGGGTACGGCAGCGTCACGAAGTCGACCGCCTTGGGCCGTCCGTCCATGACGACCCGGAAACCCTCGTCCTCGCCCTCGTAGACGGTGACCTCGGCGCCCGCCATCCGCAGCTTCTCCAGCACCAGGTCGAGGTGGTGCGGGTTCACGCCGCGCACCCGCACGTCGCCGCGCGTCATGGCGGCGGCGAAGCCCCAAGTGGCGCCGACGATCCGGTCGCCGATGACGCGGTGCTCGGTCGGCTTGAGCTCGGTGACGCCGTGCACCGTCAGAGTCGACGTTCCAGCACCCTCGATGCGAGCGCCCATCTGCGTCAGCATCAGGCAGAGGTCGACGATCTCGGGCTCGCGCGCGGCGTTGTCGATCACTGTCGTGCCGTTGGCCAGCACGGCGGCCATCAGGATGTTCTCGGTGGCGCCCATGCTCGGGAAGTCGAGCCAGATCTGCGCGCCGTGCAGCCCCTCGGCCTCGGCGACGATGCAGCCGTGCTCGATCCACGTCTTGGCGCCGAGCTTCTCGAGCCCGCTCTGGTGCATGTCGAGCGGCCGCGACCCGATCGCGTCACCACCCGGCAGCGCCACGACCGCGCGCTTGCAGCGACCTACCAGCGGGCCCAGCACGCAGATCGACGCCCGGAGTTTGCCCATCGCCTCGGAGTCGGCGTGGTAGCTGAGCTCGTTCGGCGTCGTGATGCGCGCCACGTCGCCTTCGAGCTCGACCTCGCACCCGAGGCTGCGCAACGCGTCCGCCATCAGCGGCACGTCGAGGATGTCGGGGCAGTTCTTGAGGGTCGTTGTGCCCTCGGCGAGCAGAGCTGCGGCCATCAGCTTGAGGACGCTGTTCTTGGCGCCGACGACATCAACCTCGCCGACCAGACGTGCGCCACCGTGTACCCGGAAATGCTCGCTCACGCGGCAATCCTACGTACGCACGGGATTGAGCGTTTCCGCGGTGCCGTCCATGACGAGCGTCATAGTTGACTGCCCGAACCATGACGGTGCATGATGGTTATAGTCAATAACTATTATGGACAACAACTTGAGGAGTCCCGTCATGGTCGTTCTCGTCACCGGCACCTCGTCCGGCATCGGCCTCGCCACCGCGGTCCAGGCAGCCGCGGCGGGTCACCAGGTGGTGGCCACGATGCGCGACACCTCCCGCGCCGACGCCCTGCGCGCCGCGAGCCCGGACATCGACGTCCGGCGGCTCGACGTGACCGACAGCGACTCCATCACCGCCGCGATCGACGGCGTGATCCGCGACTACGGCCGTCTCGACGCCGTGGTCAACAACGCGGGCGCCGGCCACGTCGGCACCGTCGAGACCGACTCGGTCGACAACTTCCGCAAGGTCATGGAGACCAACTTCTTCGGCGTCGTCCAGGTCACCAAGGCCGCCATGCCCCACCTGCGCGCCTCGCGAGGCCGCCTGATCACCGTCACGAGCGTCGGCGGCGTGGTCGGCCAGCCGTTCAACGAGGCTTACTGCGCGGCCAAGTTCGCGGTCGAGGGGATGATGGAGAGCCTCGCGCCCGTCGCCGCGCAGCACGGCGTGACCGTCACCGTCGTCGAGCCGGGCGCGGTCGCCAGCGAGTTCGTCGCCAACGTGGACGTCACCACCGTCTTCGACACCGCCGGCCCGTACGCGCCTCAGCTCAAGGCCTACGTGGGCCGCACTTCGACGTCCTTCTCCGGCGCCCAGACGTCCGACGAGGCCGCCGCGACGATCCTCGAAGCCCTGACCGCCGAGCAGCCGCCGTTCCGGATGCAGACGTCCGACTGGGCGCGGGGGTTCAACGGCGTGAAGCTCGCGGACCTGGACGGCTCTGCTGTGCAGAAGCTGACCTCCGGGTGGATCTCCTAGAGTGCCGTTCATGGCGGTGCATCTCACGAAGATCTACACGCGCGTTGGCGACGACGGCACGACCGGTCTCGGCGACTTCTCGCGCGTCCCCAAGACCTCGCCTCGCATCGAGGCATACGCGGACGTCGACGAGACCAACGCGGCTCTGGGCGTGGCCCTGGCACTAGGTTCGTTGGCCGACGACGTGCACGAGGTCGTGCGCAAGGTGCAGAACGACCTCTTCGACGTCGGAGCGGACCTCTGCACGCCGATCGTGCCGGACCCGAAGTACCCGCCGCTGCGCATCACCCAGGCCTACGTGGACCGCCTGGAGGGCTACTGCGACACCTTCAACGAGCGCCTGGGCAAGCTCGACTCGTTCATCCTGAACGGAGGCACCCCCGGCGCGGCCCTGCTGCACCAGGCGCGCACGATCGCCCGGCGCGCGGAACGGCGCGCGTGGTCGTTGATCGAAGACGACGCCGAGCACACGAACGTGCTCACGGCGAAGTACTTGAACCGGCTTTCGGACCTGCTGTTCATACTGGCCCGCGTCGCGAACCCGGACGGCGACGTGCTCTGGCAGCCGGGCGAGAACGCTTAGGAAGCCCAGGGAATGGTTCGGCCCGGAGGCGCTGACTCCAACCAGGACAGGAATCCTGTCAGCGCGTCCGGGCCCATCGCTATCTCGATCTCACCGGCGGCGGAACGGCATCGCAGCACTGTCGCGCCTGTCGGCATCGCGTACGCCTCCGGCCCCGTGGGCTCGCGGCGCGCGTCGATCTCGAGGCCGTCTCTGGCGATCAGCTGATCCGGGCCGGAGCCGAGCGAGAGCACCCGGAACCAGGCGAACGTGTCGCCCCGGTAGTGCCCCACGCCCAGGTGCCAGCCGCGGCCCCGATCGTCGAACTGGCTGCGCAGCGCGACGTGGACGCCGCCCTCGCGCAGCAGTCGGATTCGGCGCCAGGCGAAGTAGGCGATGACCACCGCCACCACGAGCAGGATCAGTCCGGCAATCTCGGTGATCCCCACGGCTGGGCCCTCGCGCCCGGTCTCAGGCCGACTGTTCCACGGCCCGCACGCGCGCTGCCGCACGTGCGCGCTCGGCGTCGTCCGCGTCCTGCAGCGCCGTCCGCGCCGCGTCCACGTCGATCTCGCCCGCGAGCTCGGCGTCCTCGGCGAGAACCGATACGCCGGTGCCGGTCACGGAGAGGAAGCCACCGTGCACGGCGGCGGTGACGAGGCCACCGTCCGTCGTGCGGATGCGGACCACCCCGCCCTCCACGAGCTGACCGAGAACGGGCTCGTGACCGGGCAGAATGCCGATCTCGCCCTCGGTCGTCTGCGCCGAAACAGAGGTGGCCTTACCGGACCACAGGCGGCGTTCAACGGCGACCAGTTCAACGGTCATCTCGGCCACGCGTATCTCCCTCGTCGTCTGGAGTCGAACTGAGTCTAAACGGTCGCCTGACAACCTTGCCGCCCCGCCCGGTGTCAGTACCTTCGACAACCGCCGAAGGGGGGACATGCAGGACTTCGAGGACTTCGTGGCGTTGCGCTCACAGGCTCTGTTGCGCACCGCGTTCCTGCTGTGCGGCGGCGACAAAGGCGCCGCTGAGGACATTCTGCAGGACGTCCTCATGAGCATGTACGGCAAGTGGCGCCGAATCAGAACCTCTCCGGAGGCGTACGCGCGCACCGCGCTGGCCAACGCGGCCGCGAACCGCTGGCGCAGAAGGTCCCGCAAGCCGGAGGCACCCCTGGAACTGGGGGTGGTGCCTGCGTCCCGGGGCCACGAACAGCAGGTCGTGGACGCGGACAGCGTGGTGCGCGCGTTGGGGCAGCTGCCTCGGAAGATGCGCGCCGTCCTGGTGCTGAGGTTCTTCGACGACCTCAGCGAGGCCGAGACCGCCCGCACGCTGGGCTGCGGCATCGGCACGGTGAAGAGCCAGACCTCGCGCGGCCTCGCCCGCATGCGGGAGCTGATGGGTGAGCAGGTGCTGACGTGGAACTGAAGCAGGCAATGGAGGCCGCGACCGCCGACCTGGACGTGCGGCCTGGATTCGTGGGGGACGTAATGGCCGGTGGGCGCCGAAGGCACACGCGCAAGCTCTTGTCGCTGACCGCGGCGATCGCGCTGATCGCGGGCGTCATCACGGGGGTGGCGCTGACCCGCAACCCCTCTGATCCCAACCAACCGCTCACGCACGACGAACGGCTCACGGCGGCAACGAGCGGCGACCTCGCATCGAGCCGGACGGACATCGACCACGCTTTGCAGGTGTGGCAAAGCACACAGAAGGCGCGCGAGCGCATCGTCGACTTCTCCCAGCCCGCGCACGTCTTCTGGGCGGGCAGCACCCCGGACGGCCCCGCGGTGCTGATCGCGCAGGCGGTCCGGGTCGACACCACGCCCACACCGAAAACGCTCGTCGGTCTGGTCGCGTCGAACGAGGTCGTGGATCGCGAGGTCCTGCTCGACGGCGAAGGCGAGCACGGCATCTACCGCTTCGGCCAGAGCCAGTCGACGAACGTCGTGCTGTCCCTCGGCCAGACCGTGTACTGGTCGCAGAAACCGGTGCGGGGCGAGGACGGCAGGCTGTCCCGGCAGTGGCAGGCGGCGGACACCGGGGGAACCGGTGTCGCCGTGGTGACCGCCCTGCCGAACGACAAGCCGGTGTTCGTGCGCGCCGACACCCAACCGGCCACCGACGACTTCCTCCGCGATCCGCTCATGGCGAAGCAGGACTACGGGCCGGAGGGAGCGTTCCGGCCGCATCCCGGCCTCGGCTGGACCGACAGCGTGTGGGCGACGGACAAGCACGACGAGCACCCGCAGATGAAGTCGATGCTGGCGTACCGCGACATGCAACGGGCCGCGGTGCTCGACTACCTCGTGCGCGACGGCTCGACGGCGCAGTGGCAGGTGCGGGCGTGGTTGCCGGACGGCAGGTACGCCTCGGTGTTCGAGGCGAACGGCGAGACCTACGCCGCCCTGTACCGAGCCGACGGCACCTTCGCCCAAGGGGTGGCCGGTGCCGCGACGAACACGACCGGCGCCCGGCTGCCGGCGCGGGTGCGGCTGCCCGGTGACCTCGGGACCGTCGTCGCCGACTTCGGCTTCCGCATCGGGCCGGACCGGCGGCGCGACGTGTGGATCGCGCCCGCCGGGGCGACGACGGTGACCGTGCAGGCGCCGGACGCCCTGCCGATCGAGGTGCCGCTCTGATGGCACGGCTCGGAACGTTGGCGAGGTGACCTCCCGCTCAGCAGGCCCCACGCGGTCGACGCACGTCCTCCAGCCCACGCCGTTGGTCTAGGTGCCGTGCCACGACCTCCAGAGCGTCGCGTAGGTGCCGTTTCTGGCGACCAGGTCGTCGTGCGAGCCCAGTTCCACGATCCGGCCCGCGTCGACCACCGCGATCCGGTCGGCGTCCCGTGCGGTCTGCAGGCGGTGCGCGATCGCGATCACCGTGCGGCTCTCCCGCACGGCCGCGATCGCGCGCTCGGCGTGGCGCGCTGTGGCCGGGTCGAGCGAGGACGTCGCCTCGTCCAGCACCAGCGTGTGCGGGTCGGCGACCTCCACCCGTGCGAGCGCGAGTTGTTGTGCCTGCGCGGGATCCAGCTCCAGCCCGCCCGCGCCGAGCCTCGTGTCCAGGCCGTCCGGCAGCGCGTCGAACCAGCACGCGTCGACCGTTCGCAGCGCTTCGACCAGTCGTTCGTCGGGTGCGTCCGGCGCCGCCATCGCCAGGTTCTCCCGCACGGTGCCGATGAAGACGTGATGCTCTTGCGTCACAAGGACGATCTCCTGCTCGCCCGCCGCCACCAAATCCGCTACCGGCACGCCGCCCACGAGCACCGAGCCTTCCGCCGGCCGGTCCACGCCCGCGATCAGCCTTCCCAACGTCGACTTGCCCGCACCGGACACGCCTACTATCGCGAGCCGTTCTCCCGGCTGCACAACGAGATCCAGGCCGTGCAGCACATCGTGGCCGTCCACATAGGAGTACCGGACACCGCGCACCTCGACGCGGTCGCCGTCAGGGACAGCGACGACCGGCGCTGGTTCGACCTGCGCCCCGATCCCCTCGATCCGCGCGAACGAGGCACCGCCGCGCTGCAGGAACTCGACCCAGAACAGGATGCGGTCCATCGGCTCGACGATCCGCCACGCCCAGAGCGCCGCCGTGACGACCACCTCGATCCGCACACCGTCGGCCGCGTACGCGAACCCGCCGACGAGCAGCACCAGTGCGGTCGGCACGGTGTTCACGAAGCTCGACACCGGGAACAGCACGCTGCGCAGCTTGAGCGTCCCCACCCGCGCCCGGAACGACCGCGCGATGGTGGCGTCCGCCGCGGCCACCATCCGGTCGCGCAGCCCGTACGTCCCGATCGTCCGGCTGCCCTCTCCGACCGCCGCGGAGATCTCCGCCACGTCCCCGTTCGCCTCGCTCTCGGCGAGATAGGCGTCGCGCGCCCGAGCCAGGTACCAGAGCACAGCCCACGCGACCACCGGCGTCGACACCATCGCGACCAGGCCGAGCACCGGGTCCAGCACGAACATCGCCACGAACACGACAACGAGGTGCACCGAGCCCGTGAGCACCTCGGGAACGCTGTCCCGCAACGCCTGCCCGACCGTGCCGACGTCGGTCGTCACGCGGGTGAGCAGATCGCCGATGCTCAGCCTGTCGACGACCCGCGCGGGCAGGGCGAGCGACCGCGCCACCGCCTCCTCGCGCAACGAGGCCAGCAACCGTTCACCGAGACGCGCGGTCTGCAAAGCGCTGTACCGCATCAACAGCAGCTGCACCACCGCCGCGCCGACCACACCCAGCGCGATCTTGTCCACAGTGGACAGCGTGAGCGCGCCGTCCTTCACCCCGCCCACGATCTTGCCGAGCAGGTAGGGGCCCACGAGCCCCGTCAACGCCGTCAGCGCGGTGAGCGCCAGGACGACGACCAGCGCGCGCCGTTCACCGCGCATCAGGCGCACAGCGGCACGCCGAACCTCACTCCGATCCGCGATCGGCAGCCGGTTCATCGGCTCTCCTCCAGGTGCACGGTCTGATCCGCCTGCCCTATCCACAACGGCGACGACGACACGACCACTGTGGTCCGCCCGAGCCGCATCTCCTTCACCCGCCGCGCGACAGCCGCCTCGGTGACCGCGTCGAGCGCCGACGTCGGCTCGACGAGCACCAGCAGCTCCGGCTCGGCGAGCAACGCCCTGACGAGCCGCAGCCGTTGCCGCTGACCGCCGGACACGTTGCGCCCCTGGGACTCCAGGTACGAGTCGAGCCCGTCCGGCAACGCCTCCACGACGTCGGCCGCGGCCGCCGCCCAGATCGCCCGCTCCAGCTCGGCGTCGTCGTGCTCGGCCACCGACACCACCTCGCGCACCGGCCCCGCGAACAGGTAGTCGTCGTTGTCCGCCACCACACCCGGCAGCCGATCCACCGCTTCCCTCGCCTGCGCCGCGTTGGCCGACGTCACCACCGTCAGCGCACCGCTCTTCACGTCCAGCACCGGGGTCTCGTCGTCGCGGTCGTCCGGCTGCAGCGCGAGGAGGTCGATCACGCGCCGCGCCGACACCAACGCCCGCGGAATCGCGTCCGCACCCTCCATGAAGAACAGCACGGGCACGGTCAGCGTCGTGACGTACAGGTAGACGGCGACCATCTCCTCGATCGCGATCGCCCCGCTCACCGCCATCCGCGCCACGATCCACGTGACCACGGCGAGGAACAGCGGGAGCAACCCCCACGAGAGCGCCTGGACCCAGCTCAGCCACACCGAAACCCGGTAGCCGTCCCGCAGCACCTCACGCGACTTGGCCCCGAACCGCTCCGCGAACGCGGGCTTTCCCCCGATGCCGGACAACACCTTCAACCCGGCCACGACGTCCCCGGCCTGCGCGCTCAGCTCCCCCTGGCTCTCCCGGTAGCCGGCCTCCACGGCGTGCAGCCGCCGCAACATCGGCCCGGAGACCACCGCCAGCACCGGCACGCCCAACAACACCACCACCGCGACGAGCGGCGAGATCCGCACGAGCAACACCGCCGTGACGACGTACGCGACCACGGCTCCGACACCGGGCCCGGTGCTGGTGAGCGCGTGCGCGATCCGGGCGGTGTCCCCGTTCTGCAGGTACGTGATCTCCCCGGCGGACAGCTTCCGCCGAACCACCGCTCCGAGCCGCGTGACGTGCCGAACCACCAGCTGCGCCGTCCGCAACGAGGCGTCGGTCCGCACCATCGTCATCGTCCAGTGCCGCGCGAGGAAGCAGAGGGCCAGCGCCCCCGCCACCGCGACCAGCGCGGCACACCACCACACCAGCGCCGCACGATCACCGCTCCGGAGCGCCTTGATCGCCTGGGAGATGAGGTACGGCGGCACGATCATCCCGCACATCCACAACGACCCCCACCACGCCCCGGCGAGCACCCGCCAGCGCTGCATGAGCACCAGCCACCACAGGTACCGCCAGGGCGAGCGAAGATCCGGAGTGCCCGGATCGGCATGGGGAGCATGTCGAGCCATGCCCCCGACCTTGCCATCACCCAGCAGGCGCCACGACCGATTTCGCCTTCAGCCCAATCGCACCAACGGCCGTAGCACCCAACGCCGCCACAAATGCGAACGCGTAGAACCCCCACGGGTACGCAAGCCCCGCGGTGAGCAACGCACCGCCGAGCAACGGTCCGCTAATGGCCCCCAACCGCCCGATGCCGGCAGCCCACCCGATGCCAGTAGCGCGGTTCTCCTCGTAAACCCGTCCGGCATAGGCATAAACCAGCACCTGCGCACTGAACACGAAGCACCCGGCCAGCAACACCGCGACGTAGATGCTCGCCCCGGGCAACTTGATGCTCAGCAACGCCAAGAACACCACCGCACCCGCGAACCACCCGATGGCAGCAGGCCTCACGCCGATCCGGTCGGCAACGGCCCCCGCGATCAGAAGCCCGATGACAGCCCCGATGTTGAGCGTCAGCAACAGCCCCAGCGCCGCCCCGAGGTCGTACCCGGCACTCCGCATGATCTGCGGCAGCCACGTGTTGAGCCCGTACACCAACAACAGCCCCATGAACGAAGCCACCCAGAACGCCACAGTGGCCTTCCGCAGCCCGGGCTTGAACAGCGACCCGACAGCCTCCCCGGCAGGCGCCTTCCGCGTCACCGTCTCCGGCAAATGCTTGACCATCAAGGGAACCAGCACCAACGCGGGCAACGCCCCAGCTACGAACAGCGCCCGCCACCCGAGCTGCGGAATCAGCACGATCCCGAGCAACGCCGTGATGACCGCGCCAACGTGATACCCGGTCATGATGAGCGTGGTGGCCCTCCCACCCTGCTGCGGCCGCGCCTCGTTGACCAACGCGATGGCCGTGGGCAGACACCCACCAAGCCCAAGCCCCGCAAGGAACCTGAACACCCCGAACGTGGTCGCGTCCTGAGCGAACGCACAAGCCAGCGTGAACACGGAGAACCCGGCCACCGCGAAGATCATGACCTTGCGGCGCCCGATGACGTCCGTGATGGTCCCGATGATCAGCGCCCCGAGCATCATGCCGAACAGGCCCACAGTGGACACCGCGCTTGCGCTCGCCGTGGTGAGCAGCTTCTCCTGCAACAGCACGGGAATCACCGTGCCGAGCACCACCAGATCGAACCCGTCCAGCAACACCGCGGTCCAACACAACGGCAACACCCATTTGTTCACGCGCGTCCTCCTCGACGTCGCTCTGGTGATGCCGTGCATCGTGCGACCCGAGACCGTGCGGCCGGGAGTGCGATTTCCACTGAACGGAAACCAAGCCCCGCGCGGCCAATCGCGGCCAATCGCGCGAAGCCGAAGGCAAGCGGCGATGGCGAAGCCGAGCCGAACGAGAGCACGACAACGCGGGAAACCGGTGATAACCGCAGCCCACCAGCACAAACGCAACCACGCACGCGAAGCGATCGGGCTTGACTTTGGGTTCGAGGTGCTACCGTTTCGCGGATCGGACGGGCGCGAAGCGTCCGCCCTTTTCCGCCCGACAGAGCGCCTCGTAAGGGCCCCGAAGTCAAGCCCGATCGCAATCGTCGCGAAGCGGCGATGACGAAACCAAAGCTCGTCAAGCCCTAGAACGCAACCACCAACGCAAGGCGACACGACCACCCGGCGCGTCAGCGCCCACAAACGCCCGAAGGGCCGTCCCTCCACAAAGGAGGAACGGCCCTTCGAAAGCCAGACGGCTAGCTCAGTTACCAGCCAGCTTCTTGGCGTTGGCCTCGACGTCGTCCAACCCGCCGCAGGAGAAGAACGCCTGCTCCGGGTAGTGGTCGAACTCGCCCTTGCAGACGCGGTCGAACGCCTCGACGGTCTCCTTGATCGGCACGAAGGAGCCCTTCTGACCGGTGAACTTCTCCGCGACGAAGAAGTTCTGGCCGAGGAAGCGCTCGAGACGACGCGCGCGACCGACGAGGACCTTGTCCTCCTCGGACAGCTCGTCCATACCGAGGATGGCGATGATGTCCTGCAGCTCCTTGTACTTCTGCAGGATCCGCTTCACCTCCTGGGCCACCCGGTAGTGCTCGTCGCCCACGATCGACGGCTCGAGGATTCGAGACGACGACGACAGCGGGTCGACGGCCGGGTAGATGCCCTTCTGGGAGATCGGACGGGAAAGCTCCGTCGTCGCGTCCAGGTGGGCGAAGGTGGTCGCCGGGGCGGGGTCGGTGTAGTCGTCCGCGGGCACGTAGATGGCCTGCAGCGAGGTGATCGACTTACCGCGCGTCGAGGTGATGCGCTCCTGGAGCTCACCCATCTCGTCGGCCAGCGTCGGCTGGTAACCCACGGCGGAAGGCATGCGGCCCAGCAGGGTCGACACCTCGGAGCCCGCCTGGGTGAAGCGGAAGATGTTGTCGATGAAGAGCAGCACGTCCTGGTTCTGCACGTCGCGGAAGTACTCCGCCATCGTGAGAGCGGACAGCGCGACGCGCATACGCGTGCCGGGCGGCTCGTCCATCTGACCGAAGACGAGAGCGGTGTCCGGGAGAACACCCATCTCTTCCATCTCCAGGTGGAGGTCGGTGCCCTCACGGGTGCGCTCGCCGACGCCGGCGAACACCGAGGTACCGGAGAACTCACGGGCAATACGCGTGATCATCTCCTGGATGAGCACGGTCTTGCCGACACCCGCGCCGCCGAACAGGCCGATCTTGCCGCCCTTGACGTACGGGGTGAGCAGGTCGATGACCTTCACACCGGTCTCGAGGATCTCGGTCTTGCCCTCGAGCTGGTCGAACGACGGAGCCTTGCGGTGGATGCCCCACTGCTCGCCGTCGCGGCCGAGGCCGGGCTCGTCGAGGCAGTCACCGAGGGCGTTGAACACGTGGCCCTTGACGACGTCACCGACCGGCACCGAGATGGCAGCGCCGGAGTCGGTCACGGTGGCACCGCGGACCAGACCGTCGGTCGGCTGCATCGAGATGGTGCGGACGAGGTTGTCGCCGAGGTGCTGCGCGACCTCGAGGGTCAGCGTCTTGGCGACGGCCTCGAAGGTGATGTCGACCTTCAGGGCGTTGAACAGCTCGGGCACGGCGTCGCGCGGGAACTCCACGTCGACGACCGCACCGATCACCCGGACCACACGGCCGGTGCCGGTGGTGGTGGCAGTAGCACTCATGTCACTCATCACTTCCTGCGCCACCGGTAAGCGCGGCAGCGCCACCGACGATCTCGCTGATCTCCTGGGTGATCTGGGCCTGGCGGGCCGAGTTCGCCGCACGGCTGAGGCTGCGGACGAGCTCGGTCGCGTTGTCCGTCGCGGCCTTCATGGCCGTCCGGCGCGCCGCAGACTCCGACGCCGCTGCCTCCAGCATGGCGGAGAACAGCCGGGTCTTCACGTACTTGGGGAGCATCGCGCCGAGCAACGCCTCCGCGCTGGGCTCGAAGTCGTACACCGCGCGGGGACCCTTGGGGGCCTCACCGGTGTACTCGACCTCCATCGGGGCGATCCGACGGGCGGCCGGCACCTGGGTCAGCATGGACTTGAACTCGGTGTACACGACGTGGATCTCGTCCACGCCCTGCGCGCCGTTGTCCGTGCCCTCCAGGAACGCCTCCACCAGCGCGTCACCGGCCTCGACGGCGTTGACGTAGTGCGGGGTCTGCGAGAACCCGCTCCACGCACCGGTGACCTCGCGGCGACGGAACTGGTAGTAGCCCTGGCCCTTGCGGCCGGTCACGTACAGCACCGGCTCCTTGCCCTCGGACCGGAGCAGCTGCAGCAGCTGCTCCGCGGCCTTGAGGACGTTGGCGTTGTAGCCGCCGCACATGCCCTTGTCACTCGTGATCACCAGCACCGCGGCGCGCTTCGGGTTCGTGCGCTCCGTCAGCAGCGGGTGGTCGAGGTTCGCCGAGGCCTCGGCCAACGCGGAGAGCACGTTCGTGATCTCGTCCGCGTACGGCCGGGAGGCCGCGACCCTGGTCTGCGCCTTCGCGAGGCGAGACGTCGCGATGAGCTCGTATGCCTTCGTGATCTTCTTGGTCGAGTTGACCGTTCGGATCCGCTGGCGGAGCTCCCGAATCTGTGCGCCCATGGCTCAGATCACTTCTTGGTGGGCTCGGGCTTGTGGACCTTCACCGATTCCTGAGCGACCTTGTCGGCATCGAGAGCCTTCGCCGGCGCCTCGTTGACGATCGTGGTGCCGTCCGACGCGGTGAACTGCTTCTTGAAGTCCGCCACGGTGTCGGCAACCCGCTTCTGGGCGTCCTCGGGGAACTTCTTGGTCTCCACGATGCCGCCGAGCAGGTCGGCGTGGTTGCGGCGGAGCGAGTCCTTCCACTCCGACACGAACCGGCGGATGTCGGCGACGGGCACGTCGTCCAGGTGACCCTTGGTCGCGGCGAAGATCTCGACGACCTGCTCCTCGACGGGGACCGGGGAGTACTGGCCCTGCTTGAGCAGCTCGACCAGACGGGCACCGCGGTCCAGCTGGGCGCGCGACGCGGCGTCGAGGTCGGACGCGAACGCGGAGAAGGCCTCCAGCTCGCGGAACTGCGACAGGTCGAGACGCAGCGAGCCCGCGACGTCCTTCATCGCCTTGATCTGCGCGGCACCACCGACGCGGGACACGGAGATACCCACGTTGACGGCCGGGCGGACACCGGCGTTGAAGAGGTCGGACTCGAGGAAGCACTGACCGTCGGTGATCGAGATGACGTTGGTCGGGATGTACGCCGACACGTCGTTCGCCTTGGTCTCGATGATCGGGAGACCCGTCATCGAGCCGGCGCCCATCTCGTCCGACAGCTTCGCGCAACGCTCGAGGAGACGCGAGTGCAAGTAGAAGACGTCGCCGGGGTAGGCCTCGCGGCCCGGCGGGCGACGCAGCAGCAGCGAGATCGCGCGGTACGCCTCGGCCTGCTTGGTCAGGTCGTCGAAGATGATCAGGACGTGCTTGCCCTGGTACATCCAGTGCTGGCCGATGGCGGAGCCGGTGTACGGCGCCAGCCACTTGAAGCCGGCGGAGTCGGAAGCGGGGGCGGCGACGATCGTCGTGTACTCGAGCGCGCCCGCCTCCTCCAGCGCGGTCTTGACGCCCGCGATGGTGGAGCCCTTCTGGCCGATGGCGACGTAGACGCAGCGGACCTGCTGCTTGGGGTCGCCCGACTCCCAGGCCTTCTTCTGGTTGATGATCGTGTCGATGCAGACCGCGGTCTTGCCGGTCTTGCGGTCACCGATGATCAGCTGACGCTGACCGCGACCGATCGGGGTCATCGCGTCGATGGCCTTGATGCCGGTCTGCATCGGCTCGGACACCGGCTGACGCTGCAGCACGGTGGCGGCCTGCAGCTCCAGGGCGCGGTTGTCGTCCGCGACGATGTCACCGAGACCGTCGATCGGCTCACCCAGCGGGTTGACGACGCGACCGAGGAAGCCGTCGCCGACCGGCACGGACAGGACGTTGCCCGTCCGGCGGACCTCCTGGCCCTCTTCGATCTTGTCGAAGTCGCCGAGGATGACCGCACCGATGTTGCGGACCTCGAGGTTCAGGGCGACGCCGAGGACGCCACCGGGGAACTCGAGCAGCTCGTTGGTCATCGTGCCCGGAAGGCCCTCGACGATGGCGATGCCGTCGTAGGTCTCGGAGACGGTACCGACCTCTTCCCGGCTGACCTCCGGGGAGTAGCTCGAGACGTACTTCTCGATCGCACTGCGGATCTCGTCCGACGAGATCGTCAGCTCCGCCATGTCGTTCCTGCTCTCACTTCTTCGTTCTTGGGAAAGGGCTCGGGGGCTAGCTGGCGAGATTGCGGCGCAGTGCCGCCAACCGGCCGGCGATGCTTCCGTCGATGATCTCGTCGCCGATCTTGATCGTGAGACCGCCGGCCAGGGCCGGGTCGACCTCGACGTGCAGCGCGATCGGGCGCGAGTAGATCGTGGTCAGCGTCGCGGTCAAGCGGTCGACCTGCTCCGCGGTCAGCGCCACCGCGGACCGGACGTGCGCCACGGAACGCTGACGGCGCTTGGCCGCCAGGTCGGCGAGCTCGCCGAGGCCGTTCGCGACGCGCAGACCGCGCGGGTGCCGGACCAGCTGGTCCACCAGGGTCTTGGTGACCGGGCTGACCTTTCCCTCGATGAGGGTGTCGACCAGCGCGACCTTGCCGTCGACGGCGCCGGCGGGATCCGCCAGCAGGAGCTCGAGCTCGTTCGACCCCGCCACGATGCGGCCGAGCCGGAACAGCTCGTCCTCCACCGAGTCGAGCTGACCGTCGCGCTCGGCACGCACCAGCAGAACCGTGCGGGCGAGCGACTCCACGCCGTCGACGAGCTCACGCGGGCTGGACCAGCGCGCGGTCACGACGGTGACCAGCACCTGCAGCGTCGCGTCGCTCACCTTGCCCGCGAACAGTCCGCGGATCAGCTGCTCACGACCGGCGGCCTCCGAGGAGGCGTCGGCGGTGGCACGACGCAGCGCGGGCTGCTCGATCAGCAGGCCGAGCACGGCGAACAGCTCCTCGCCCAGCTTGGCGAGGTCAGCCGTCGACGTGGTGGCGTCGGCCAGCTCCAGCAGCCGCAGTTCCGCGGCTGCCAGAGCTTCACGACTTGCGGCATGCAACGTCATCGGCTGCCTCTACTTGCTCGCCGGCGCCGCGACGGCGTCCAGCTCGTTGAGGAAGCGGTCGACGGTGCCGCGGCGGCGGGCCTCGTCCTCGAGGGACTCGCCCACGACCTTGCTCGCCAGCTCGACGGCGGTGCGGCCGAGGTCGGCACGCAGCTCGGCGACGATCTGGGCGCGCTGAGCGTCCAGCTGGTGCTGGCCCTGCGCGACGATGCGCGCGGACTCGGCCTGCGCCTGCTCGCGCAGCTCCTCGATGATCTGCAGGCCCTCGGCCCGCGCGTCGTCGCGGATGCGCGCGGCCTCGGCGCGAGCCTCGGCCAGCTGCTCCTTGTACTGCTCAAGAGTGCGCTGAGCTTCGGCCTGAGCCTGCTCCGCCTTCTCGATGCCACCCTCGATCTTGGCCGTCCGCTCCGCGTACAGCGCCTCGAACCTCGGCGACACGAACTTCTTGATGACGAAGAACAGGAGCAAGAACGCGACCAGGCCGAGGATGATCTCCGCGGGGTGCGGGATAACCGGGTTGGGCGGTTCCTCCGCGGCCAGGATGAAGGTGTTGATCACGACGTCTCCTAACGCGATGAGGGGTTGCTCAGCCGGTCGGAGCGGTCGCGATGAAGTAGACGACGAAGCCGATCAGCGCGAGAACCTCGACGATGGCGAAGGTGGTCCACGCGAGGCCGAGCAGCACGCCGCGGGCCTCGGGCTGACGGGCGGTGCCGCTGATGACCGAGGAGAAGATCAGACCCACGCCGATGCCGGGGCCGATCGCCGCGAGGCCGTAACCGATGGCCGCGAGACCCGGGTTGATGTTGACGGCGGCATCCTGCGCAAGAACGAGAGCGCTCACTGTTGCTGTTCCCTTTCCAACTCGGTCCGCGAGTGTTCGCGGATCGGAGGCTTTGTGTTTCTCAGTGCTCTTCTGCCAGCGCCATGCCGATGTAGCTGGCAGACAGCAGCGCGAAGATGTAGGCCTGCAGGCACATGATCAATGCCTCCAGGAAGGTCAGCGCGATGGCGAAGGCGAAGGACACCGGCGCCACGATGACGGTCAGTCCACCGTTCAGCAGCAGGAACTCACCGGCCAGGGTGAACACCAGCAGCAGGAGGTGTCCCGCGAACATCGCGGCGAAAACTCGGATCGCCAGCGTGAGCGGGTTCAGAATGAACTTCTGGAAGAACTCGATCGGGATCAGCAACGGGAGCACGAACCACGGCGCGCCCGGCGGAACCGTCTGGTGCTTCAAGTAGCCCACGAAGCCGTGCCGCTTGAACCCGACGAAGTGGTACACCGGGTAAACGACGAGCAACGAAACGGCGAGCGGGAAGCCGATGTGCGACATCGTCGGGAACTGCACGATCGGGATGAGCCCGAACAGGTTGTTCACGAGGACGAAGCAGAAGATCGTGAGGATCAGCGGGATGAAGGGCTTGAAGTCCTTCGCGCCGATCTGCTCCCTGGCGATGTTGTTGCGCCCGAAGTCGTAAACCGACTCGGCGGCGAACTGGAACTTGCCGGGGATCAGCTTCAGGTTGCGCGTCGCCGCGATGAAGAAGACTCCGATGATCAAGATCGACAGCACCAGCAGGACCATCGGCTTCGTGACCGAGCCGAAGATCGGCGGGAGGAAGAAGTCCTTCACACCGGGAGCGACGAACTCGCCCCCCGAAGCCAGCAACTTGGTCACTGTGTTCCTTCCGGTTCTCCCGGCCGGCGTTCACTCCGCCGGGGGAATCGTCACGATCTGGACTTAACGTACCTTACGGTTCGCAAGCGACTACCAGAGGCACCCCTGCGATCGGGTGTCCCTGGTCAGCGCGGACCCTATCGCAGGTGTCAGGCGCCTTCCGAAGCGGGCACCACCATCTGGCTGCGACTGCGTTTGGAGGCTCTGGCCTCCAGGATCGACGTGACGATCACGGTCGCCACCAGGGTGATTCCCAGCGCCTTGGGCTCGAGCCACGACTCACCGCGCAACAAGATCACCGCGATCAGCAGGACGATCAGCTTGCCCATGAATCCGCCGAGTGCGGCGACCATCACGAACATCGGATCGAGTGCCGCGGTCTTGCGCATCAACAACAACGTCGCGAGGCTCGAAGCGATGGCGATCGCACCACCGATCAATGATCCGAAGAGACCAGCGGTCCCCCAGATCACAGTTGACACGACGACGCCGACGACAAACGTGCCGAGTGCGGCCCATGCGGCCGCGCGGAACATTTCCCCGGCGAGCCGCTGGACGGTCAGCTCGTGCGTGACGGCCTTGTCCGCGTCGCTCATGTCTTGAAGTGTAGGAACTCGCTTTCCCGCAGCGACACCCAGCCCCGGAAAACGACGGTTAACCGGGGCCAAACAAGACGTCCGCCATTTCGCCTACACGCGAGCGCATCGGCACTCGGGCATCTCCACGTCCCCGCTGAGGATGCGGCCGTGCAGGTCGGACAGGCGGGTGCCGGGCGCGACGCCGAGCTCGTCCATGAACCTCCGGTACACGTCGCGGTAGACCGTCAGCGCGTCGGCGGACCGTCCCGCGCGGTGCAGCGCGATCATCAGCAGCTCCGCGAACTTCTCGCGGGTGAAATGCCTGTCCACCAGTCCTTGCAGCTCCGGCACGAGCTCGCGGTGCCCGCCCAGCCGGACCTCGATCTCGATCCTGCGCTCCAGCACGGCCAGCCGTTCCTCGTCGAGCCGGTCGCCCTCCATCCGCATCGAGCCGGAGGTGACGTCGACGAGAGCCGGGCCTCGCCACAGCGCCAGCGCCTGACGGAGGTCGCCGAGCTCGGCGCGCGGGTCGGGATCGCGCCTGCGGGCCAGTTCGCGGAACCGGTGCAGGTCGACCTGGCCGGCGTCGACGTCGATCCAGTAGCCCGTGCTGCTGCGCACGACGGACGGGCCGAGCTTGCCCAGCGCCTGCCGCAGCCGCACGACGTAGACCTGGAGCGTCGAGTGCGCCCGTGCCGGTGGCGCGTCCCAGACCAGGTCGATGAGATCGGTCTCCGAGACGGGTCTTCCCGGCCGCAGCAGCAGTCCGGCGAGCAGGCCGCGCAGCTTGCCGGCCTTGATCGGCACCGCGGTGCCGCCACCGTTGATCGAGAGTTCGCCGAGCAGGCCGAACGTGCATGACTCCATGCGGTTGTCATCCCCCCAGGTTTCAACCGAGGGTGACCATACCGCTACCGCGCGTCTCACGCAGCCGATCCCGTTGCTTCCAATCGCCTACAGCACGTGTAGGCGGTTTGGCGCAGCGCGTGGCTAGCTTCGAATCCGCTCGAACCAACTCGATCCTCTGGGGGAACGATGCGCAAGACCAGGAAGACCGTGATCGGTGCCGCGGCGGTGACCACGGCGGTGGCGACGTTGCTGCTGGGTGCCCCGGCGGCGAACGCGGACGAGAACGGCTGCAACGAGGGCATCTGCATCGACGCCTACGGCAGCGGTGGCCACGTGGCCGCCACCCGCGCGTACGTCAGCGGGTTCGGCAAGTACCTGTCGTTCTACGGGCACTACCGGGTCTTCGGCCCCGACTACAGCCAGGACTCGCCGACCGGCACGTGGCGACGTGGCGGTGCCGGTTTCCGGGTCGAGGTCAACCGCAACTACGGCGACGGCCAGCAGCACTGCGTGGAGGCGTGGTCCAAGCGCGACGACGGCTCGCACGTGCTGCTCGGACGCCCGTGCGTCTCGAACCCGATCTGATTCCTCGCTGACGCGAAAACGGCCAGGCAGAGTGTTCTGCCTGGCCGTTTTTCGTCACGACTTGCGGGCGTCTCTGAGACGCGGGATCACCGACACCACGAACGTCACGATCAGCCCGATGACGAAGCACGTGGCCACGATGATCGGGTCGAACAACGTGAGCGCCACCGCGCCGAACGCGAGCACACCGGCCCACAAGTAGATGAGCAGCACCGCACGCCGTTGCGAGTGGCCGATCTCGAGCAACCGGTGGTGCAGGTGCATCTTGTCCGGCGAGAAGGGACTTTCCCCCCGCCGGGTGCGCCGGATGATCGCCATCAGCAGGTCCAGCAGCGGCACGAACAGCACGGCCGCGACGACGATCAGCGGCGAGAGCAGACCGAGCAGGTCGGCGGCGCTGCCGGTGGCCTGGTTGATCTTGCCGGACGCGCTGGTCGTGGCGGCGGCGAGCATGAGGCCGATGAGCATCGAGCCCGAGTCGCCCATGAAGATGCGCGCGGGGTTGAAGTTGTGCGGCAGGAAGCCCAGGCAGGCGCCGGCGAGCGCGGCGGCGATCAGCGCGGGCGGGTAGGCCTCGACCGCGCCCTGCCGTTCGACGAGCAGGCCGATCGAGAACGCGCACGTGGCCGCGGCGGCGATGAGCCCGATGCCGGCGGCGAGACCGTCCAGGCCGTCGACGAAGTTCATCGCGTTGATCATCGTGACCGCGAGCAGCACGGTCAGCAGCGCGCCCTGGTTCTGGTCGAGGCTGATGGTCGCGCCGCCGTCCCACGGCACCCACGCGATCATCCACTGCAGACCGAAGAGCACCAGGATGCCCGCCGCCGTGACCTGGCCCGCGAGCTTGGTGAGCGAGTCGAGCTCGAACCTGTCGTCGATCGCACCCACGAGCACGATGACGCCGCCCGCGACGATGACACCCCACGGGTCGTTGGAGAAGTCGAACGCCGCCCGCAGCACCGGCAGTTGGTGCGCCACGAACATGCCGCACAGCACGCCGCCGTAGATGGCGACACCACCCATGCGCGGCATCGGCTGCACGTGCACGTCGCGTTGCCGCGGGTAGGCGACCGCCCCGAGCCGGAACGCCATCGCGCGCACCAGCCCGACGAGCAGGAACGTCACGACGGCAGCGATCAACGCGACGAGCAGGTACTCGCGCACGGGAAGGACGAACGAGGATGCGGGCCCCACGGGCCTACCAATCAATCGGGGGTGTTCGGGGTGCTCGCCACGGTACCCGCGGCGACATGATCAATTGTGGCAGCCGTTGGTCAGCGCGCCACGTCGACCTCGATGCCGAGCACCTCGTTGACCTCTTCCTTGCTGACCGCACCCTCGCGCAGGATCAGCGCGTCCGGCCCGGTGAGGTCGACGATGGTGGAGGCGATGTTCTCGCCGCTCAGCCCGCCGTCGAGGTACACCGGCACCGCGTCGCCGAGCTGGTCGCGCGCTTCCTGCGCACTCGCGGCCGGCGCGTGCCCGGTCCTGTTCGCGCTGGACACGGCCATCGGCCCGACGTCCCTGAGGAGCTCGAGCGCGACGGGGTGCAGCGGCATGCGCAGCATCACCGTGCCGCGCGTCTGCCCCAGGTCCCACGCCAGGCTCGGCGCGTGCGGCAACACGATACTGAGGCCACCGGGCCAGAAGGCCTCGATGAGCGCCCGCGCCTGCCGGGGCACGCTGAGGACCAGCCCGTCGATCGTCGTCCAGGACCCGACCAGCACCGGGACGGGCATGTCGGGCCCGCGTCCCTTGGCGTCGAGAAGGCTCCGGACCGCTTCGGCGTCGAAGGCGTCGCAGCCGATTCCGTAAACGGTGTCGGTGGGAAGGACGACGAGGCGTCCGCTTCGCACCGCACCGGCCGCGGCGGCGAGACCCGCCGCGCGGTTGCTCGGTTCGCTGCAGTCGTAGACCGTGCTCACCTCGGTGAGCCTAGCCAGCGTCCCCGATCGGGTGCGCGCAAGGGCCCTGGTCACTCAGCGTTCCCTCAGCATCGACCCCCTACGTTGGCGTTCGATCTGGGGGGATTCTGATGAAACAACACGATCTTGTCGCGCCCGCAGTCGTCGCGATCGCGCTCTTTCTGGCTTTTGGGTTGCTGGCCGTTCTCTTCGTGTTCGCCGGGCCGTTCATCTTGATGCGCATGAACGACGACCTGCCGCTCGACGTCAAGGGCGATCCCTCGACCCCCGTGATGTTCCAGATGCCGGGCACCGGTCCAGCACTCCAGTACGGCGGCGTCCCCGTCCACGACGCCTGCTCTCTCGTCACCTCCTCCGGCCTCTCGTCCTTCGGCGCCCGCCTGTCGCGCGACCACGCCGTCCGCCACTCGCACCTGGCAGGCGACGTCCCGGCGGGGCCAGCAGTGTCGGGTCCTGTCAGCACCTGCTCCTACACGCTCTGGGGCCGCGAGGTCGTCGACGTCTCCGTGCACCAAACCCCGTTCAACTCTGCCTCCGCTCTCGGGCGTCTGGTGGACGAGGCTCGCGTCCTGGGCTCTCCGGCCCGCTCCGCTTCCTCCATGTCCGTCGCGTCCTGGCACGAGTCCGATTCCGAGCACCTGGTCATCTGGAACGCTTCGCTGGTCGTCTCCATCTCCCTGCAGACCGCGGACTCCACCGGCGCCTTCGAGATCGACACGTTGATGGCCAACCTCGAACCCTTTGTGCTGTCCCAAATCTCCTCGGGCCCGACCGCGCCGACGCGCCACGCCTACGACGCCCCAGCGCGTCACGTGAAGGACCCGTGCTCCGTTGCCAGCGCCGAGGCCTACGCTTTGGCATTTCCGGCTTTGAGCACCTCGCCGTCCATTGTGGACGGAAGCTATCCGTTGCACGCCTTGGTGCCGGAGTCCGAGGCAGGCCGCGGCAACTCCCGGCGCGTCCAACTCTCCTGTGCGCGCAGCAACATCGTGGACAGCCCCGGCGAACGCCGAACCCTGCAGGTGGACCTCGTGGTGTGGGACCGCGCCGAAGCAGCCGCCGCCAACCACCGCCCTGGTTCAGAGACGTTTCTCGCCGACACCGTCAGCGTCACCGCATCCGACGCCCGCGCGGCAGAAGTGATCCGCACAACCGGAGTGTTCCGCTGACCTGGCCTTTCATCCTCACTGAGCGCGTTCAGAGCCACCCTGACGAGGGTGAGTTTCAGCCCAAACAGGGTTAAGTAGTTGAACGCATCCCCCAAACGGGCGCACCACTGTAAGGTCAGGTGCCGACCACAGAGCGCAATCGGGGAGGGTCGAGCTTCTGTGTCAGAAGAAGTGGTGACAAGCGGCAAGGTCGGAGCCCTTTCGGGTGGCTCGTGGACCGACATCTTCGGGGGCGGTCTCAGCGCGGTCGTGGAGGCGAGCAAAGCAGTCGCCGTCGCCGTCGAGACCCAACAACTGTCCGTCGACCCGCACCTGGTCGACACCATGATCAAAAAGCTCACCGAGATGCAGGACGAACTGGGCAAAATCCAGCGAAAGCGGGAGGTGCTCAGTAACAAGATGAAGCTCGGCGGTGGATACGCCGAGAACATCGCCAATGCCAACCTGCAGTTCGGGACTGCGGCGATCACACAGATCGCGGACGTTGCCCGAGCCATCGACTCATTGAAGACGCAGATTGAGAAGAGCCGCGCCTCCTACCGCAACGTCGATCAGGCCGGTGCCGACTCGCTCAACAAAATCAACGGGAAGTCATGAAGCGCATCCTCATCGCCACCCTGATCGGCCTCTCAGCATTCACGGCCGCCTGCACCGGCACAACGGGCAGCCCTACGCCCTCCCCCACGGGCGGCGGCACGCCGACGAGCGACAGCAACACGTCGTCCGGCCTGAAGTCGGTCAAGCCTTGCGACCTGCTCACCGATGCCGAGGCAACCAGCTTCAGCTTCAAGCTCCCCGGAGAGGAGGGAACGATCATCGATGCGGCCACGTGCGACTGGACCGTGAGCGGCAACGGTGGACTCCAGGTCGCGGTCAACGCCACCGACGGCGTTAAGGACCTGAACCTCAGCACGGGTAAGCGCTCCGACGTCAAGGTCGGCAAGTTCGCAGGCATCAAGATCGAGGCTCCAGACGGCTCGAAGGACACCTGCGACGTCGTGATCTCGGTCAGTGAGACTTCGTCCGTTCTGGTCGTCGCGACCGCCACTGCCGGATCCGGAGACACCGCGACCGCGTGCGAACGCGCGTCGAAGGCTGCCGACCTCATCGCACCGAAGCTGCCGTAACAACGCCCGAGGGGGGAAACTCATGGCGCCCGTCAAACCCACAGTTCCGCACCCGAACTCGAACTACCCAGGTCAGCAGCACGAGCACATGAAGGGCCTGGTCACCCAGAACTACGCTCCTGAGACCGCGACCGCCGCCGCCGATGTCTGGAAGTCGTTCGGCACCACGTTCAAGGAGCTGGCGACCGACTTCAACATCCTGGTCAACGGCTCGCAGAGCGCGTGGACCGGACGGGCCGCGGACGGTGTTCGGAACGCGCTGAGCAAGATCGGGACGTTCGCGGACCAGACGGGCGAGGGCTTCACCAGAACCGCGGGTGCCATCGAGCAGCAGCGTGAGGCGGCGGTGCAGGCCAACAAGAGCATGCCTGACCCGGTCGAGTTCAACCCCCTCGACATCGCGAAGAAGTGGGCAGGCCCCTCCATCCTCTTCCCGCCGGCGATCGTCGCGTCGCCGGTCGAGATGTACATGAAGCACAACGAGCAGCAGGAGGCCAAGGCCGAGGCTGTTCAGGTCATGCAGACGCGCGACAACACGATGATGTCGGCCGCGATGTCCATGCCCACCATGGAGTCCACGCCTCAGGTCACGCAGGACCAGGGTGTCACGCAGACCAGCAGCAGCAACAACTCGCACAGCCTCAGCAACGTCAACGCCAACCAGCGGTTCAGCAACACGGGCATGCCGAACGTGCCCACGCCGAACGGCACGAACAACGGCACCACGAACCCGTCCTGGGTCGCGCCGCCGACGAATCCGCCGGGCGGCAACCCACCTGGGGGCAACCCTCCTGGCGGCAACCCGCCCGGTGGGAACCGGCCTCCCTTCACCCCGCCCTTCACCCCGCCCGGCATGCGTCCGCCCGGCGGTGGTCAGCCCGGCAGGCCTGGCCAAGGCGGTCCCGGTGGCGGCCGCGGCGGCGGACCCGGTGGCGCGGGTGGTCGCGGTATGGGTCCTGGCGGCATGGCGGGAGTCGGCGGTTCCGGGCGGGGCGGGGGCAGCTTCGGGCCGTCCAACCCCGGCGGTGGCGCGGGTGTCATGGGCGCGGGTGGGCCGGGCGCGGCAGGCGGAAGTGCTGGTGCTGCAGGCAAAGCGGGCGCGGCCGGTGCCGGTGGCATGGGTGGCGCTGGTGCCGGCAAGGGCGGCGAGGAGGACAAGGAGCACAAGTCGAACTACCTCGTCCCCACTGACGAGTTCTTCGACGACGATCGCATGGTCGCGCCGCCGGTGATCGGCGGATGAGGCAGATCGCCCAGCTCTCCCTGCCCGCGTTCGAGGTCCTCTGGGAGGGCCTCGAGGCGGGGAGCGTGCCCTACCCGTTCGACGTCACGCAGCACGGCGAGACGCTGGACGAGCGTGCGCGGATCAAGCACGCCGTGCACCAGGATCTCGAACGCAAGGGGCTCGCGCGCCGCGGCAGGCCGGAGCCCGACCTCGAGGACGCGCTGAACCTGTTGGCGCGCCCCGAACTTCGCGTCATCGCGTTGTGCATGCCGGACCTCAACCAGCAAACGGTGATCAGGGCCAGTGTGGTGGCGCGCGGCGGTTACGCGGTGCTGGTGACCCAGGAGGACGCCGGCATCACGCTGAACCTGGTGCAGCCCAACGAGATCGCGGCGAGCCTGGCCAACGCGATGCCGAAAAACCGTCCAGGGCCCGGAAAACTCGTCACCGTGCCCGCGCAGGCCTTCGAAAGCCGGCAGCAGGAAGGCTTCCGGCAGGCGGTCAGGACGATGGAGAACGACGACGTCCGCATCGCCAAGCAGATGCTGACCGGGCCCGCCATCGGCAACGGCCACTTCCTCGTGCAGATGGGACAGGGGCGCACCAAGCGCGACTTCCCGCCCGTCACGTGGATCGACACGAAACAGGGCCGCTACACCAACGTCGAGACCCGCAGCGGCTGGTTCACCATCAGCCCGGCGGACAACATGGGCCTGGCGAGGCACCTGGGACAAGTGCTCGCGATGACCAGCGAGCGTTGAGTCGGCGCACACGCGGTCACGCGCGAGGCGGCGGATCCTCCAGCGCGTGACCGCGTGCCCTCCCCAACGGGAGAACATACGACCGTTTGGCCCCAATGTGACCAAACGTCACGTAATTGGCCAGGATTTGGCCACTCAGCGACGCGCCCGGTCGATCACCTCGTCCTCCGTCAACGGGCTCGGCGGGTGGTGGCTCAGGCACATCGGCACGGTGGTGAGGCGGAAACCCGTGGCGTCGGTGGCCACGAAGAACTCGCCTCTGGTCAGCCTCGCGATGTCCGGCACGGCGCTGCCCTTAGCTCTGGCTATGTCCTCGGCCGCGCGGATCTGGGCGACGCTGCCCAGGCGGCCGAAGATCTGCGTGGTCGCGTTGCCCGTGATGCGATTGTCGAGGCCCTTGGGTGACTGCGTCGCGAACACCAGGCCCAGGCCGTACTTGCGCGCCTGGGCGGCCAGCATCCGGGTGCTCTCGGTCGAGGTGGTCGCCTTCCCGGAAGGCGCCAGCGTTTGCGCCTCGTCCATCACGAGCAGCCAGCCGAGGGACTGCACGGGGTTGCGCTTCACCCAGGCGAAGAGCTCCATCTGCAACTGGCTCACGAAGCTCTGCCGTTGCTGCTCGGTCGTGAGTCCGGCGAAGCTGATCACCGACACGCGGGCGTGAGCGCCGGGTGACGGGGTGAGCAGCAGGGCCGGGTCCACGGGTTCGCCGGCGCCCGCGAAGAGGCGGTCGGTGATCATCGCGGCCTTCAGGGTCTCCGCCATCTCGCCCGCCATCGCTCGGGCGTTGGCCATGTCCGTGACGCCGTTCGGCAGGTCGCTCAGCAGGTCGATGAACGCCGAGAGCTCGCGCTTTCCCATGCCCGCGAACGACTTCAGTGCATCACGCAGCACGGCTTGCGATCGTTGGCTCTTGACCGCCGACGACGCGACGCCGGCGCGGGGTGCCAGTGCGGACGCCGCTACGTCCAGGGCCATCTCGAACTCGTCGGGGTTGTCGAGGACGGAAGCGAAGTCCGGCAACGGCTGGAATGACAGCGGCCTACCGGACTGCCGGTTCGGTGTCCACACAACGACTTCCGTGCCGGCGAGGTAGGCGCGCGCACGTTCGGCGTCACCGTCGGCCCACTGAGCGGGCGGCACGGGCCACGCGTCGCCCAGGCGGGCGAGGTCGTTGTTCGGGTCGAGGACGATCGCCGACACGCCCCGCAACGCGCATTCCTCCACCAGGCGGCGCAACAGAACCGTCTTGCCCGAACCCGTGCCCGCGCAGATGAAGACGTGCTCCCGCAACGTCGCCAGGTCCACCGAAACGCTGCCGATCGGCACACCCGCCGGCTCGGCCACGGGGTCCGGAGCGGTCAGCAGGCCGGACAACGCGGGGAACACCGTCGGCAGCACCGCAGCCAGCAGTTCGGTGTCACTCGCCGGTTTGCGCGCCATCAGCCAGGCCGGCAGCCGCGGGTCCTGCGCCGTCAGCATTTCCTTCAGCGCGGCGAACGTCCGCAGATCGGACTCGGACACCGGCACGTCCCGGCCGCCTGCCTCGCGGAACGTGGCGATCGCCTCCTGGGTGACCGGGCCCGTCGGCCACGACTGGTTGCGCAGCAGGATCAGCTTGCGCCGCTCGCTCGCCAGGTGGTGCGCGGCCGCGCTGCGTGCTTTCGCCAGCCTCGACTGCGCGGCACGAGCGTTGGAGTGGGCGATGGCGCGGAACGCCCAGTGCGCCTCGTTCTCGGTGTCCTCGTCCAGTGTGCGGATCAGCCTGGCGTGCAACGCGGGCTTCACCGACGGCGGCGACTCCAGGCTCCAGCCCTGGTCGTTCTCCCCCAGCTCGGCGATCCACGCGGTCAACGCGGCGGACAGCAGACCCGGCACCACCTCGTCCTCGGTCCGCTGGTCAAGAGCAGGACCGACGTCCGCCTCGGCTCGCAACTTCTCGAAGACCGCGTCCAGCGCACTCAGGTCGTCCTCGGCCGGCGGCGGTGGCGCGGCAACGGGTTCCACCTCGGCGTCGAACCGCTCCAGCTCCCGCACGACACCACTGCGCAGGCACCAACGCGCGTGCTCGTCGATGCGCTGCAACAACTTGCGCGGCGTGTACTGCTGCATGCCGGCGAAGGCGTACTTGCTGATCGGCCACGTCGGGCTGGGCGGAACGAAGTCCAGCTCCCGGTAGGTCACCGCGAGCCGCTTCTCGACCAGAGCGCGGGCCAGTGTGCCGTTCGGGATGTCGGAGAGCTGCTGCTCGGTCCGGAACCGATCGGCGAACGTGTCCGCCGCCTTGCTACGCAACGAATCCCAGACGTGTGGCAGGCACGCCACCAGAGACAGCGTCCTGCTCGTGTTGTCCCGCAAGGACATCAGGCCCTCACCGACGAGGCCGAACAACTGGTTGTCGTCTTCGTCGGAGGCACCACCGGTGGCCTTCTTCGACACCGCGACCAGCTGGTCGATCTGGTCGACTGCCACCACCGTCGGACCGGTGAGCGCCAGCAGCTTGGTGATCTCGCCGACGATCTCCTGCGGTTGCTTGGGGTGCGGCCTGATGCGCCACTTCTCGCGGTCGCCGGGGATCGTCTCCTGCATGCCGCTCAGGTAGTCGTCGCCGATGTTGGTCAGAGCGTCGTCCTGGGACGCGAAGAGCACCAGCGCCCGCAACGTGTCCTGGCACTCCTGCCACACCAGGCGGTTGAACCGGCGCACCGAGCCTACGAACTCGTCCATGTTCGTCACTGGTGTGCCCGTCAGCGCGGACAACCTGTCCAGGAACTGCGAAACCTGAGTCCGGCCGCCGGCACCCTGCCGCACCAGGCCCTCGACGAACGCGTTGGCCGTGTTCGTCCAGAAAGCGTTGCCCTCCATGAGCTTCACCAGGAAGAAGTAGCCGCCGGTCTCCTGGACCTGCCCTCGCACCCACCCGAGCAGGTGGGTCTTGCCGACGCCCTTCTGCCCCTGGATCACCAGCCCGATCGGGCTGGGTCCGTTGCTTCGCTCGGCATCGGCCAGACCCGCGAGGACGGCTTCCTCCACCTCGGTGTGCAGGCCCTCGACGTGGAACTGGGTCCCTCCCCAGACGTCGTCCGGTGTCAGGGCCCAGTTGAACCGCAACGCCCCCAGAGCTTTGCGCTCCTCCGGAGTCATCGCGCACCGATGGCGATGAGGTGACGGTCCTCCCCGCCGATGCGGATGGCCGCGGCGCGATCCTCCTGCGTCAGCACCTTCTGGTTCGACTCGGGGATGACGTGCACGTCAGCTGCCCTGTTGAGCCGGTGCAACGCCTGGTCCACGTCGTCCCGAGACTCCCCGTTCAACGCCCCGCGCAACGCCGCGAGCCCCACCCACGCACCAGACTCGGGGGCCAGCTTGGCGTAGGCCGCGCGCACCCGGCCGTCGATCGCGAGCTCACCGGCTTCGAAGACCTCGTTCAACCGCAGGCCGGAGCGTTCGATGAACCGCGCGAGGCTGCCGAGAACCGCGTACAGCGCGCCGGCCGACGTCTGGTTGCTGCGCGGCGTGCCGGTCGCCAGTTCCGTGGTGCACCAGGCCCACCCGGCGTCGGTCAG
Organism: Lentzea sp. NPDC051838; assembly: GCF_040681245.1. Taxonomy (NCBI): domain Bacteria; kingdom Bacillati; phylum Actinomycetota; class Actinomycetes; order Pseudonocardiales; family Pseudonocardiaceae; genus Lentzea; species Lentzea sp. NPDC051838. The sequence goes on along the minus strand of NZ_JBFAYI010000043.1, from coordinate 9,079 downwards.
CTCGTGCCGGTACGGGTGCGTGACCCTCGACCGGACGCTGTTCACCAGCCCGAGCTCGTTCAGCACCCTCCGCACGTCGCCGGTCACGCGAAAACCGGTGAGCTCCGCGAGTTCGTTGTTGGAGACCTCCCGCGCCTCGGCCATCAGCGTGAGCAACGCCGAACGCTGCTTGATCCCGAGCTCCCGCATGCTCTTCCCTCTCACTCGACGATCTCGAAGCGGTCCACTTTCAGTTCGGCGCGCTGTCCTTCGCTGAGGAGCCGCCCGGAGACGCGCGCCCAGTGCCCTTCCCTGCCGGCCGTGACCGCCGCGTCGTACCAGGTCAGGTCCGTCAGGCGCATCCACACGGTGTCGACCTGCACCATGCGGTCGTCCCGCACCACCCACACCGGTCCTGTCACCGTGACGGGACCGAGGTCCTTCGACTTCCGCAGAAACCGCGCCCCCGCCTGGATTCGCGCGCCGGCCCGCTCACCGAACTGCACGTCGGACGAGCGTCCGTCGGCCAAGCGGAACGAGAATCCGAACGGCCACAACGACTTCTTGCCCGCGAACCCGGACACCGCGTCGCACAGGTCCGCCGAGGCACCGGCGATCACCGCGTGCCGGAACGCCTCCGGGTCGTCGTCGGCCACCGCCGCGCTCACCGCGTCCAGCGCCGTGTTCAACCGGACCAGCACGCGCCGCGCGTAGTCCTCGGCCGGAACCCGGACCGGCAGCACGCAACTGCCCGCACGCGTCGGCCCGACCTGCATCCGGTCGACCAGGTCGTGCGCCTTCTTCGGCAGCCTGCCCCGCGAGCCGACGAACGCACCTTGGTCCACCGCGCGAATCGCCGCGTGCACGGCAGCGGTGAGACCGGAGAGACTGTCGATCGCGAACGACAGCGGAGACCAGCCGGAAGGCACGTCGGGCGGATGGGTGTGCACGCTGACCACGTCCGCCGGTGCACCAAGATCCAGCTCGACCTCGCTGACAGCACGGCCTTCCCGCGCCGCGACGCGCTGCAGCAGCTCGCGCACGCGCAGCTCCGCGTCGTTCATCCCGTCCCGCACCGGGACCAGCACCTCGGCACCGTCGTCGTGCGCCCACACCGTCACCGCGCTCCACACCTGCGGCTGCGGATACCAGCCCGTGGCACGCAGGTAGCGGGTGATCGTCTCCACGGAGTGAGCCGCGGTCATCGGACCGTCCGCAGCAACTCGCGCAACGAGTCCGTGGTGAGCACGCGGGCGAGCGAGATCCGCACGGGGCGGGAGTGCGAGCGATCCGGTGCCGGCACGGGCTCCTCGTCGCCCATCGGGTGGAAGTAACCGAGGTGCCGCAACACCATTCCGTCGGACTGGAACGACACGTAGGCCTCATCGGGCGGCAGCACCATCAGGAAGAGGAAGCGCGGCACCGTGAAGTCCCGCCCCGCCAACCTGGTGAAGCCGACCTCGTCGAGCCCGTCGTAACACCACTCCGCCTCGCCACCGAGAGGCTTGGCGGTCCACACGACCCGCGCCTCGATGGCGGGAAAGACGGAGGACGGGAAGCGGAACCCGAAGTCGACGCCGTCGGCGGTCACGTCGCAGACGGACACGTGGAGACCCGCGGCGGTGGCCAGTGCTCGCACGTATCCGCGCGCCAACTCCGCCGGCTCGGACACGCGTCAGAAACTAGGTGCCGACGGACCGCACACCGCCCGGCGTCGCGTTATTGGCCAGGATTTGGCAACTCCTGCCACGCGGTGACCATGTTCACCGCGCTGCGCAACGTGGTGAGCCCTTCCCGGAAAGCGATCATGGGGCGCCGCAGCGGAACGCTCATCAGCTCGGCTCGCGCGGTCCTGGCGAGCAACTGCTCGACCGCGTCGGCGAACTCGCGCAGCGCCGCGCCATCGGGACCGGGCCGAACCGGGTACGCCCGCAGCAGCCGGTCGACCTCGATGACCCTGCGTTCGTACGCACGGGCCGTGTCGCGCAACTGCAACGCGCCTGGAAGCAGCGCCTCGGCGCGCGTCGCGTCGTCGGCGGCCATCGCCACGACGTCCTGGAACTGCTGCAACACCTCGGAAGCCACTTCCACGACGTGGTTGGTGTCGAAGCCGAAGCGCTCGATGTCGGCGACGGCTTCCTCGGCATCCGGCACGTGCGGCGTGGCGTCGGTGACCAGGCGGCGCTCGGCTTCCTCGACGTGATCCACCAGTTCGCCGGCCAGGTCGAGCATCGTGCGCCGCCACGCGGGTGAGGACGGACCGTCCAGCCACGCCTCGCGCACGCTGCGGTACTGGCGCTCCACGATGATCTGCACGGCCAGGTCGGGGTTGTAGTCGGTGAGGTGGTTGTGCCCGAGCAGGACGACCGGCAGGAGCAGGCTGCGCACACCGTCGACGAACGCCTGGTTGTAGAAGACGAAGAGCTCCTCGCGGCAGTACGGCCGGTCGAAGTAGGTGCGGGTCAGCACCGGGATGAAGACGGTCGTGGCGCGCACCGCGGCCCTGATCTCCGGCTGGGCCAGCGCACCCCAGCCGATCGCCTCGCGGTCGACGAAGATCTCCAGATCGCGACCGCGGTCGGCGTAGGCGTAGTGGCGCAGGGAGTCCCTGAAGTCCTCGACGAAGCCCATGACGACGTCGTCCTGGCGCGCGTAGCTCAGGAAGCAGCGGATCGGCGGCGCGTCCGGGAAGAGCGTCATCTGCCCTCGTTCGGCGCATTGACAATTCGCAATTCAGCCACCTCTGGTCAATTCCGATCTGGACCGACTATTGTGCCAGCAAACAGATGTGAAGACTTGCGAAACAAAACGTTCACAAAGCCTCTGACCAGCGCAGATGCGAAGTGTCCGATTCAATGACAGAAAGTGGACAGGACAATGTCATCTCCCATGGAAGACGCCGGGACCATTCCACGGTCCCCCGGCGCCGATCGCCGGGAGTGGATAGCCGCTCGTACTCGAGCCGGTCTCGCCGCGCGGACAGCGCGCGCCCGGCAGAGCGGTGAGCCTGACCGCGCCGTTCTCGATGCTCAGCAGGCTCACCGGCGGGTTGTCCGGGAGCAGCAACGACAGCGCGCCGTGCGAGGAGTGCGGGGGAAGCACATGAGCGACCGGAACTTCGTCCACATCGGACACATCAGAGACGTCAGCGAGGTCCTGCGGCTCCTCGACGAGCTGCGCGAGGACCTCAACGACGCCAAGGCGCCGACGTCCACCATCGAGACGGTCGACGACCTGCGGATCGAAGCGCGCAAACCCAAGCCCAGCAAGGACATCACCGGACAGCTGATGGAGAGGCTGGCCGACCACGGGCTCGACCAGGAGATGAAGGAGCTGGCGAAGGCCTTCGACGCGCTGTTCTAGACGCGACGAGCGGTCGCGAACCTTGGCCGTCCTGCCAGGTCGGCGTGATCGGCCACGTCCGCGAGAACCCGGCGCGCGGACAGCAGCGCCGGCACGGACTCCCCCTGCGTGTCGTCGTGCTCGATGCCGACGAACCCGCCCGGCTTCAGCCAGCGCGCGGCGGCGGACACGACGTGCCGGATCACGTCCAGCCCGTCGGCTCCCGAGAACACCGCGTGGTGCGGATCGTGCACGCCGACCTCGGGCTGCACCTCCACACCCTCTGGCACGTAAGGCGGATTGCACACCACGAGATCCACCTGACCGTCCAAATCGGACAGCAGTGACGGGTCCGTGGCGTCGCCGGAGTGCAGTCGAACCGGCGTGTCACCGGAAGCGGCCCGCGCGTCAGCGTTGCGCCGGGTCCACGCCAGCGCCTGCGGATCGATCTCGACCGCGTGCACCACCGCGTCCGGACGGGCGTGAGCGATCGACAGCGCCAAAGCACCCGACCCCGTGCACAGATCCACGACCACGGGCGAGGCAACGCCGACGAGTGCCTTGAGGCCCCACTCCATCAGCAGCTCGGTCTCGGGCCGCGGCACGAACACGCCGGGCCCGACCTCGACGGAGATCGCGCCCATCGGAGCCCAGCCGAGGATGTGCTGCAACGGAATCCGCGAGGCGCGGACGAGCACGAGCTTGTGCAGCTGGTCGACCACCGGTGGATCGACCAGCGGAATGAGCGGCAGCCGCCCGCGTTCGACCCCGAGCACGTGCGCGGCCAGGTACTCCGCGTCGACGCGGGGGCTGTCCACGCCCGCCTCTTCGAGGATCTTGGCCGCCTCGGAGATCGCGAGGCGGAGCGGCTGCCGGTTCATCATCGTCAGGAAAGCTATCTCAGAAGTTGATCATGTGCCCGGCCAGGCCGTGCACCGCTTCCTTGACCGCCTCGGACAGCGTCGGGTGCGCGTGGACGTTGCGCGCGACCTCGTGGACGGTGAGGTCCCACTGCTGCGCCAGGGTCAGCTCGGGCAGGAGCTCGGTGGCCTCGGGGCCGATGATGTGGCCGCCGAGCAGCTCGCCGTGGGTCTTGTCGCTGATCAGCTTCACGAAGCCGCCGGGGTCGGCCAGACCGTGCGCCTTGCCGTTGGCGGTGAACGGGAACTTCGCGACCTGGACGTCGTAGCCCTTCTCGCGGGCCTGCGCCTCGGTGTAGCCGAACGACGCGATCTGCGGCTGGCAGAACGTCGCCCGCGGGATCATGACGTAGTCGAGCTCCATGGTCTCCGCGCCCGCGATCGTCTCCGCAGCGATGATGCCCATCGACTCGGCGGTGTGCGCGAGCATCAGCTTCGCCGTGACGTCGCCGATCGCGAAGATGTGCGGGACGGACGTGCGGCCGCGGCCGTCGATGTCGATGGCACCGCGGTCGGTCAGCTTCACGCCGGTGTTCTCCAGGCCGTAGCCCTCGACGCGCGGCACGAAACCGATGGCCTGCATGACCTTGTCGGCTTCCAGGACCTCCTGAGCACCGTTCTTCGACACGGTGACGCGGACCTTGGGGCCGGACTCGTCGATCGACTCGACGCGCGTGCCGACGCGGACGTCGACGCCCATCTTCTTGTAGCGCTTGAGCAGCTCGGCGGACACCTCGACGTCTTCCAACGGCACCATGCGGTCGAGGAACTCGACAATGGTGACCTTCACGCCGTAGTTGTGCATCACGTAGGCGAACTCGACGCCGATCGCGCCCGCGCCGGCGATGATGATCGACTCCGGCAGGTCCTCGGTCATGATCTGCTCTTCGTAGGTCACGACGCGGTCCGACACCTGCGTGTTCGGCAGCAGGCGGGTCGTGGCACCCACGGCGAGGATCGCGTGGCCGAAGGTGATCGTCTCGTCCCCGACGGTCAGCGTGTGGTCGTCGGTGAAGTTGGCCCACCCGTTGTACTCGGTGATGCCGTTCTTCTTCATGAGGAAGTGCACGCCCTTGACGCGCCCGTCCGCGACCTTGCGGCTGCGCTGCCACGCCGCGCTGTAGTCGAAGCTGACGGTGCCGTCGACCTTGATGCCGAACGTCTTCTGCTCGTGCGTGAAGATGTGGGCGAGCTCCGCGTTGCGCAGAAGTGCCTTCGACGGGATGCAGCCCACGTTCAGGCAGACGCCGCCCCAGTACTTCTCCTCGACGACGGCGGTCTTCAGCCCGAGCTGAGCCGCCCGGATCGCGGCCACGTACCCGCCGGGACCCGCACCCACGACGACGACATCAAAGTGTGCGCTCATAAGAGCACACCCTAGGTCCCGAGCTGCTCCGACAAGAACTCAACCGTCCGTTTCCAAGCGTTCGCCTGGGCGTGCGCGGTCGCCTGCGGCACACCACCACCCGAGAAGGTGACGCCGGGCCCTGGATAGGTCACGTCGGTCTGCGGACGGTACGGCGGAGCCGCGATCAGGTGTCCTGCCTCGGGATACACGACGTGCTCGAACGGGAACGGGTGCTCGTGGTCCTTCAGCCGGCGCATCGCGACCTCGCTCAGCTCCGTCGACGGCCACCCGTCGTCGTGCCCGGACGAGATGAGCAACACACCCCCGACGATGTTCTCGACGCGGATTTCAGTGTCCTCGGGGATGCCGTCGGACGTGTCGAACGCGAGCCGCAGCGGCACCGGTTCGCCGTTGACGATCCTCGACCGCAGCTCGTCGCTCACGTAGTACGGCAGGTACGGCAGCGGCTCGCCCTTGAGCGTCCACGACGCGACGTCGTGCTGGAGGATCTGCAGCAGGTTCGCGCCGGGCCCGATGCCCTGCGTCACCACACCGCTGCCCACCAGGCTCACCACGGCCCGGACCTGCGGGAACGTCGCCCCGACGAGCAACGCCAGCTCACCCCCGCGCGACCCGCCGATCACCCCGATCTCGCCGCAGCGCTCGGCCAGGTAGTCGATCGCGGCGCCGAAGTACTCCAGCGGGATGTCGACGAGGTGCTTGGGCAGGTCCTTGAGCCCGAAGTAGCCGACCGCGAACGTGACGAACCCGTGCGCCGCCAGCAACGCCGCGTCCGACTCGTGCATGCCGCCCTCGGACCCTCCGAGCACGATCACGCCCGGCAGCTCGCCTCCGTCGTCCTCAGGAGCGAACAGGGTGCCGACGAGCCCGTTCTCCCGCACCTCAACGCGCTCGACACCCTCAGGCACGTCGAGGCGCTCCAGAACGCGATCACCCACGCCCTCGACGGACAGGCACATCGGGCTGGGCTTGCCACCGGTGCGTTCGAGCGACCAGAACAACCCCATCGGGTCGACACCGCGATAGCTGCCGTCCACCGGCGCATGCCTGGTCAGGTCGACCACGCCACGATCATCGGCCTCGAACGAGGCGTGCGAGGCACGGTCGCCTGTGGACAGTTGGACCGTGACGGCCTGGCCGGGTTTCAGGCCGACCACGACGACGTCGACCGGTTGGTCGAGAGGCGCGACTTGGGGATTCACCAGGATCTCGGCCACAACGCGCCCCTCTCACGTCGGATTACCCGCCTGCGAGCCGTTCTGCCCGGTCGGCGGCGGCCAGCGCGTCCACCACCGCGTCCAGGTCACCGTCGAGCACCTGGTCCAGGTTATGCGCTTTGTACCCAACCCGGTGATCAGAAATTCGCGATTCGGGGAAGTTGTAGGTCCTCACCCGTTCACTGCGGTCAACGGTCCGGATCTGGGTGCGCCTCGCGTCCGACTGCTCCTGAGCCTTCTGCTCCTCGTACAACGCCGCCAGCCGCGACTGCAGCACCATCATGGCGCGAGCCTTGTTCTGCAGCTGCGAACGCTCGTTCTGGCACGACACCACGATCCCGGTGGGCAGGTGCGTGATGCGCACGGCGGAGTCCGTGGTGTTGACCGACTGCCCACCCTTGCCGCTCGACCGGTAGACGTCGACGCGCAGGTCCTTCTCGTCGATCTCGACCTCGCCGCTCGTCTCCTCGGCCTCGGGGAACACGAGCACACCGGCCGCCGACGTGTGGATACGGCCTTGGCTTTCCGTGACGGGCACGCGCTGCACCCGGTGCACGCCGCCCTCCCACTTCAACCGGCTCCACACCCCGTCAGGAGTCGCGGACTTGGTCTTGATGGACACCGTCACGTCCTTGAACCCACCGAGGTCCGAGTCCGTCCCGTCCAACATCTCGACCTTCCACCCCTGCCGCTCCGCATACCGCGTGTACATGCGCAGCAGATCCCCGGCGAACAGGGCGGACTCCTCGCCACCCTCACCAGACTTGATCTCCAGCAGCACGTCGTCCCCGTCGTGCGGGTCACGCGGCAGCAGGAGCTCCGTGAGTTTTTCCTCCAGCTTCGGGAGCTGCTCCTCGAGCTGCTCGACCTCTTCCTGGAACGCCTTGTCCTCAGCCGCCAGCTCCCTGGCAGCCTCAAGATCGTTCTTCGCCTGCTCGATCTCCCTCGCCGTCTTCACGATGGGCCCGAGCTGGGCATACCTCTTCCCCAACTTGCGCGCCCCCGCCTGGTCAGCGTGCACGCTGGGATCGGCGAGCTTCTTCTCGAGCTCGTCGTACTCGGCGAGCAGGCTGTCCAGCGACTGCGACACTTCGTCAACTCCTTGCAGTGGGGACGTGCAGACGGCAAACGGCGCCTGCCTCGGCACATTTGCCGAGGTCAGGCGCCGTTGAAGCAGCTACTTGTTGCGCTTGCCGTAACGCGCCTCGAAGCGCGCGACGCGGCCGCCGGTGTCCAGAATGCGCTGCTTGCCCGTGTAGAACGGGTGGCAGTTGGAGCACATCTCGACACGAACCTCAGCCGCGGAGGTGGTGCTGCGCGTCGTGAAGCTGTTACCGCAGCTGCACGTCACCTCGGTGGCGGTGTACTCGGGGTGGATTCCAGCCTTCAAGATCTTGTCCCTTTCAGTGGTTGGCCGCCGGGTCCCTAGCTGTGCAGGGTGAACCGGAGCCGGACTCGACCATTTAGTTTGCCAGACGCTTCAACACCAGCAAAAACGCGGTTGTTCCCGACGTCCGCACGCAGCTCCGCAGGTGGCCGAAGTCACAACCACTTAACGTCCTCAATACGCCGTTCGGCGCAAGGTGCAGCCGTTCGGCCACATACGGCTCCGTGTTGTTGGTGAACGTCCATCAGACTGTGTGCCGTGTTCTGCACCGCCGAGCGGCCCATGAGCCAGCGCCTGTGGCTGGCCGTGCCGTTCCTCTTCTCTTTCGCCGTGTTCGGCCTGATGGGGTCGGCAGGCTTGATCACGGCATCCTGGACAACGGTCCCCCTGTCACCCGTGGTCTCCGGGGCAGGCGTGGCGGTGGCAGCAGCGGTGTCAGGCGGCGTGCGATGGAAGCGCCCATGGCAACGAACGTGGCTCCGCTGGCCCTACCTGGCAGCAGTCCTGGCATTCGGAGTGTTGGTAGGCGCCGTGGAGGTACCGGCGCTGGTAACCACAGTGGTGGGCCTACCGGTGCTACTGGGCCTGGTCTTCCAATGCCTGGTGCAGAACGACGAGGGCCAAGCAGCCTCAGACTGCCGCTGACCAGCGAAAAGGCGAAGGCGAAGCCGAGCTGCTTTGGCGACGCCGAAGGCGAGCTGCAGTTAGCGAACACTCTGGGTGGGGTGGGTCCCGTCACGAGTCGTGGCTGATCGTTGGCCGCGCCAGGTCAGGGGTGTCAACTCGACACGCTTTTCGTCGAGTTGACACCCCTGACCTGGTGTGGCTCGCTCGGACGCGACTCGTGACGGGACCCACCCCACCA
>NZ_JBFAYI010000042.1:0-56260 GCF_040681245.1 Lentzea sp. NPDC051838 | reverse complement strand
TCTACTCAAAGGAAAACTCCTGACGAGGAGTTTTCATATTACTGGCTGTGTTTCGGCACGCTGTTGAGTTCTCAAAGAACACGCGCTCACCGCAGTCACGCCAGCTTTTCGCTGGTTTACTTCCGGGGCTTGTGTTGTCAGGCTCGTTCCGGCTTGTTTTCCGGCCCGTGTCGCTCTGACTTGGAGAAGATTACACGGGGCACTTTCGATCTCCAAATCGGGGGGTCACCTAACGCCGAAAACCGCCCCTGACCTGCTAGTTCTCCACCCTGAAGACCGGATGCGCGGAAGCCTCCGCCTCGAACGCCGAGACCGGGTCGCCGACGCGTGCGTCGAAGAAAGGCCTAGTCACGGGCTCCTTCGCGACGTAAGCCGCCAGAACCGGCGCCGCAACGGCCGCGGAAACCTCCGTCAAACGAACCGAACGTGACCTACGTCCCCTTCGCACGACCGCGACGCCAGCGGCCCGTGCGTTGCGCACCCAGTCACGAACCCCGTACGGCGCGACGAACCACTCCTGGTCGTCGAAACGCATCAGACGGATGGGGATCGTGCGCAGAACACCACTGCGTCGCCCGCGGATGGACAGCAGTACGTAGTAGGAGGGTCCGATGCCGAGTTTGACGGCGCCACTGATGACGACGTTGCCGATGCGACGGATGAGGTGCGAGCGGTAGGTCTTGGCCACAAGGTCAATCATGGACCCGTGTACGACGTGCTCGTGATCGGTGGTGGCCCGGCAGGGCGCGCACTCGCGCGCGCGTGTGCACACGAAGGGCTCGACACGGCGATCGTCGACCGACACCCCCATCGCATCTACAGAGCGACCTACGGCGCGTGGGAGGACGAGCTCCCCCAAGGAACGCCGGTAGCCGCTACGAGCAGAGTGGTCCGCGCCTACGCGCGCGAGGAGCACTTGATCCCACGCACCTATGTCGTCCTCGACAACGCACGGCTCCACGAACTACCACCAGAAGTCCAAGTCCTCAGAGAGCCAACTGAAGCGCGCTACACCTTCAACGCCACGGGTGCGCGCAAGGGCCGTGCCGAGCAAACGGCGGTGGGCCTGGTCATCGAGTCGGACGACACCGATACAACGCTGATGGATTGGCGCGGCGGCGACACGTTCCTCTACCGAGTCCCGTTGGGCGGCGGCAAGGTCCTCGTGGAGGAGACCTGCCTGGCCCGTCGACCGGGGATGCAGTTGGACGCACTGCGCAAGCGGCTCCACGCGCGCCTGCACCCCGGCCTGCCGCAGGGCGGACCACGCACGGGCCGACGCCAGGACGACGCCGAGGAACGCGTCCGCTTTCCCTTGGACGCACCCAGAGCGAGACGAGCGTTCGGCGCCGCCGCCGGCTTCATCCACCCCGCCACCGGCTACAGCGTCGCCACCTCGCTCGCACTCGCCCCGGAAGTCGCGAGAGCCGTCAAAGCCGGGGAGAACCCCGAAGCCGTCATCTGGTCGCGCAAAGCCCGGACAGTGCACGCGATGAGGCGATTCGGGCTAGAAGCGTTGCTGCGCATGGACGCCGACGAGACCAGGGACTTCTTCGAGCTCTTCTTCCAGCTCGACGAGCACCTGCAGCGCGCCTACCTCTCCGGCCGCGAGGACGTGGCGGGCACCGCGCGAGCGATGGCAGTGCTCTTCAAAAGAGCTCCGTGGCGGCTGAGACTGAAACTGATGCGCCCAACGTGACCAGCGGATCACCGTGCGCAGCGGTGCCATGGCGGATCGTCGCCAACATCGTGAACACCTGGTTAACCCTCTTTCGGGCCCGTCACGAGCACCGGCACGATTTGAGACGTGCCCGCATTGCTGGATGACGTCAGGTTCGCCTTCCAGCCGCTGTTCAACCTGAACACCGGGGGCGTCGTCGCGGTGGAGGCTCTGGCCCGGCCGCACGACGGCAGCGTGCAGGATCTCCTCCAGGCGGCTTTCCAGGCCGGCCTGCTGGCGAACGCCGATGTAGGACTCGCTTGCCGCGCCATCCGTTCCGCGGCGGACTTCGACCTCGTACTGCCGTTGCACGTGAACATGCTCGCGATCACCGTCGCGGACAAGCCCGAGATCATGAGCCCCCTCTACGGCGCGCTCAGGGACTCCGGCCGCTCCCCCGACAGCATCGTGATCGAGATCGGCGAGCCGTACTCACGAGCCAACCGCGCGCGTCTGGCGCGCGGGATGCAGACGCTGCGCAACAACGGTTTCCGCATCGCGCTCGACTGCGTGGGCGAGGGTGACGTGCCGCTCGGCCTGCTGACCAGCGCGGCGCCCGACTACGTGAAGCTCGACCGGGAGATCGTCCGCACGTTGCCCGGCGACGCGGCACGGGGTGCGCTCGTCAAGTCGTTGGTGCACCTCGGCGAGTACACGGGCGGTCAGCTCGTGGCCGAAGGTGTCGAGACCGAGGCGGAGCTGACCTACCTGCGCAAGCTCGGGGTGGGGTTCGCGCAGGGCAAGTATCTGGCGCCCCCGCAGCGACGACCGGCGGTGAACGCCCGCATCGCGCCCGAGGCCGTCACGGAGACCGGCGAGATCCGCCGCAACAACACGGGTCCGCGGATCACCGCGTTCCTGCACCCGGCGACGACGTTGCCCGAGCACGCCACGAGCGAGGACGTGCGCGAGGTCTTCTCGAGCCAGCCGTCGGTCACCGGCGTGGTGCTCACCGACGAGGAGGGCCGCCCTAAGTGGTCGGTCGACCGCAACCGGTTCCTGCTCGCGGTCACCGGGCCGTACGGGCACGCCCTGCACGCGAAACGAGAAGCGGCACGGCTCGCGGACAAGCCGCACGTCATCGGCACCGAGTCGTCAGCGCTCGATCTCCTCGATCTGGTGGCGCACGCGAACCGTGAGCGGACCAACGACGACCTCATCGTCGTGGACCACAACGAGCGGTGCATGGGTGTTGTGCGCGTTGCGGACGTCGTCAGGGGTGTGGCCGAGCTCAAGGTCGAGCAGGCGGCGGCACTCAGCCCGCTGACGCGGCTTCCCGGCAGCGACGCGATCTCCAGCGAGGTCGACCGGCGCATCGAGGTCGGTGAGATCTTCGCGGTGTCCTGGCTGGACGTCGACAGCTTCAAGCTGGTCAACGACACCGTCGGGTTCGCCGCGGGTGACGATCTGATCCGCGAGATAGGGCACGACCTGGCGGATCTCGCGCACGCGTTCCCCGGCGTGCAGGTCGGACACGTCGGTGGGGACGACTTCCTGATTCTCGCCGGGCTGGACGAAACGGTGCCGCTGAGTGCTCGTCTTCTGGACAAGCCGTACACGGCAGAAGGACGACACATCACCCTTTCTCTTGCGACCCTTATCTGTGCACCGGGGTCAGTGGGGTCGTACCGCGAGGTGTCGCGGTTGCTGGCACCCGTCAAGGAGCACGCGAAGTCGCTCGCCGGGTCCAGCTGGGTCATGGGCCGGCCGGGCAGCGATCGTCGCGATGTGCTGAGGGGTGTCGCGCAACGCGCGGTGAGCTGACGAAGTACAACCAAACGCCTCCTGTGCGACGACCTGATCACTCATAGCATCAAGGTCGCTACTCAGCGCAATGGAGGTTCGGCGTGCAGGTCGGCAGCAGAACTCAATCGGTACCCGCACAGCGCACGAGCATGGACGGCCTCCTCACCGTTGGGGTGGAAGAAGAATTCGTTCTCGTCGAGTCCTCCACCGGTCATCTGGCCAACCGCGCCAACGAGGTTCTCGCCGGATCCGACCGCTACCAGGTCGACCTGCAGCAGGAAATCGCTCAGTACCAGGTGGAATCGGCCAGCGGCATCTGCACGGACATGAGCGAGCTGCGGGACGAGCTCGCCGTGGCGCGAAGAGCTCTGATCGAACGCGCGGCGCGCCACGACGCGAGGCTCGCCGCGACCGGAACCCCGGTGCTGGGCCTGACGATGCCCACGCCGTTGACGAACTCCCCGCGCTACCACCGGATGGCGCAGGAGATGGGAGCGCTCACCAACGACCTCGCGATCTGCGGCTGCCACGTGCACATCGGGCTGCCGGACGACGAGTCGAAGATCTTCGTGAGCAACCACTTGAGGCCTTGGCTGCCGACGCTGCTCGCGCTCGGCGCCAACTCGCCGTACTGGCTCGACGCCGACACGGGCTATGCGAGCTGGCGCTACGTCGTCTGGAACCGTTGGCCCACTTCGGGTGCGCCGCCGCACTTCGAGTCCGCCGCCGAGTACTACGCGGCACGGGAGGAGATCGTCGCGAGCGGCGCGGCGATGGACGCCGGGATGCTCTACTGGGACGCACGGTTGTCCGCTCGCCACCCCACGCTGGAGCTGAGGGTCAGCGACGTCGCGCCGACCGTCGAGGAAGCCGTCCTGCTGGCCGCTCTGGTGCGCGGAATCGCCGCCACCGCGCTGAGTTCGGGTGCCGCGCCCACGCCGATCCCCCCGCACCTGCTGAAGGTCGCGATGTGGCGTGCCGCGCGCGACGGCCTGGAGGGCTTCGGGATCGACCCGGTGACCGGTTCGCCGACACCCGCGTCGTCGATCGCGGCGTCGTTGCTGCGCTGGGTGCGGCCGGCGCTGGAGTTCTCCGGCGACTACGAGATGGTGAGCGACGGCGTCGACAGGTTGCTGCTCGACGGCACCGGTGCGGCTCGCCAGCGGAGGGCTTTCGCGCGGCGCGGCAGGCTGGACGACGTGGTGGGGTTCCTGGTCGCACAGACCGCGCCGGCCTGAGAACCATTCGAGTGCTATTAATCCGATCGGGTACATCTGCCGTCAGCTTGGTGTGCCTCCAAGCCTGGATCCGGTAGTTAGTCCCCGTGGCCACCCCCATCTGGGCACCGGGAGTGAACGGTCCGGAGAAACCCAACACCGCACGCGTCAGGGACTACTGGCTCGGCGGCACCCACAACACGGAGGCCGACCAGGAACTGGCGGCTCACCTCGTGTCCGCGGCACCGCACCTGCCGTACCTGTGCCGCACGCACCGGTCGTTCCTGGGCAGGATCGTCAGCAGACTGTCCGTGCTCGGGATCCGGCAGTTCCTCGACCTCGGCTCCGGCCTGCCCACCGCGGACAACGTGCACCTCGTCGCGCCCGACGCGCGCGTCGTCTACGTGGAGATCGACCCGGCGGTGGCGAGCGAGGGACGTGAGGTCGTCGCGGACGACCCGCGGGTGTCGTATCTGTGCGCGGATCTCTGCTACCCGGAGAAGGTGCTGGAGTCGGAGGAGGTCCGCACGACGCTGGATCTCACGCAACCGGTCGCGGTGTTGGTCTTGGACGTGCTGCATTTCGTGCCGGACGAGGCCGAACCGCACAAGGTGCTCGCGAAGTACATGGACGCGTTGGCGCCCGGCAGCTATCTCGGGCTGTCGCACACGTGCCGCGACCCGTTCATGCTGGCCGCGGTGGGACTTTTCGGGGCCATGTACGAGGATCAGCCGCTGCCGTCGTTCACGTTCCGGTATCCGGAGCAGGTCGTGCAGTTCTTCGACGGCATGGAGATCCTGGAGCCGGGCGTGGTGCCGATTCCGTTGTGGGAACCGGATCCCGACGAGATCGCGGACCGGAACCCGGAGAACTTCCAGGGATGTGGAGGGCTGGCGCGCAAGCTCTAGGCGAGGAGCGGAATCGCCGCCAGCACGATCGTCGACACCACTGCCATCGACATGCCGTAACGGAGTTGCTGCTTCGCCGTCGGCAGGTCGCGCGCGAGCAGGAACGCCGAGCACGCCGCCACGCCCACCGCCGCCCAGGTCACGCCGAACCGGAACCACAACCCACCGCCGACCAGCAGCAACCCGCCGACGGTGAGCTGGGTCGTCGCGTTGATCGCGTGTCTCGTGCCGTAGACGACCGCAGGAGTTTGAGAGCCGACACGGGCATCACCAACCCGATCCGGCACCGCCCACCACAACGCACGGCCGGTCGCCAGTGCGGCGACACCCGAGAACACCAGCCACACCGCGGGGTCTGCCTCTCCCCCGGCTGCCGCATACGCGGTCACGCTCGGCAACAACCCGGCCGCGATCGCCAGCACGACCGGTCCGGAGTAACCACGCCGTTTCAACCTGATCGGTTCGAGGTTGTACGCCAGGTACAGCACCAGGATCAGCCCGACGCCGACCGCGACCCGCCACGACACGGCGATCGCCAGCGCTTCCGCGAAGATCATCTCGAAGATCGCCAGCGCGAGGACCTTCCGCGCGCCGATCTCCTGCACCGCCTGGGCCAGATGGCGTTTCTCGGTGGTGTGGATGTCATTGCGGATGTCGGCGTAGGCGTTCAACGGATTACCCGAGATGATCGCGACGAAGTTGGCGAGCACCGCGATGACGACGGCGAGGTCGAATCTCGTCGCGTAGCAGGCACCCCAGGCGGCGCAGCACGCGTAGTGCACGCCGAAGGGGTGTTCCAGGCGGTGGAGGTAGGTCAGCGCCGGCAAGTGGCCACCATCGCGAGGCTCGGCGGAGGTGCCATCGCGGCACCCCGCAGCTGGGGTGTGCAGTGGGTGCTGTCGAGCCGGATTCTGCGGTGCCGCAGCAGGGCTCGCACGATCGTGCGGATCTCCGCCAGTGCCAGGTCCTTGCCGGGGCAGTGCCGGACTCCCCCGCCGAACGGGAAGAACGCGCCCGGTGGCGGTGGTCTTCTCGTCAGGTCGAACTCGTGGGGGTTCTCGTAGGTCGCGGCTCTTCTGTGGGCCAGGTAGATGCTCGGGGTGATCACCATGCCGTCGCGGCTCATCCGGTTTCCGGCGAGCGTGGCCGGTGGGGAGAGCCGCAGCGACTCCATGATCGTGGCTTCGAGCAGGTCCTCCGTGAGGCCTGGGTTACGGTCGATCCAGTAGAGGGTCCAGGCGGTGGCGCTCGCGGTGGTCTCGTGGCCGGCGAAGAGAAGTGACACGACCTGGTCTCGGAGATCTTCCCGCGGGAGATACGCGGCCAGCGCCGGTGGTTCGGCGGTTTTGGCTCTGTGCAGGAGCATTCGGTCGAGGTGCGGGTCGAACCTCGTGGTGCCCGGGGTGAGATATCTGTGGGCGAGGGTGCGGACTCTGCTGTTCAGACGGCGGTCGAGCCAGCGGGTGAACGCTTGGAGCAACTCCTCGTCGTCGACGCCGAAAACGATGCGGCCGATGATTCTCAGCGTGAGTTTTCTGGTCCAGTTCGGGAGACTCACCGGGTCTGTCGGCAGTTCCGCGATCGAGCGGTCGACGATCTCGTCGATCAGGTCCTGGTATCTGTTGGCGCGCAACATGGGGGCTATCGCGCGGCGGTATCTCGTGTGCTCCTCGCCGTCGAGCCAGAGCACGGATCTGGTGCCCAGCAACGGGCTCAGCGTGCGGCTCGGTGGGTGCCTGAGGTCGCGGTCGTGTCTGAACAACGCGGCCATGACGTCCGGGTGCCAGACGAGCCAGCGCTTGTGCCTCAGTTTGACCAGGCCGTCCTCGAAACCCTCGACCGAGTCCAGGAACGGGATCAGGTGCAGCGCGAACCGCAGCTCAGTTCGGTTCATCGGCACACCGCGCACGCGAGGTGGAGCGCCGCCGCGCCTTCTGCTCGCACGATTCTCGTCGGGGTGTAGAGGTCTTTGTCGTGCCACAGCGGTGGGTGGTCGCGCTCGCCCCAGTCGTGCAGGAACCTGGCGCCGCGGGTGATGGCTTTCGCGGTGTCTCGCCGGGAGTGCGACAGGATTCTGATGGCGTAGGCGGTTTCCTCGTAGGTGCCTTCCCATCTGCCCCACGAGCCGTCATCTCGTTGTGTGCGCAGCACCCAGTCGACCGCCTTTTCGTTGCCTTGCAGGGCGTTCGTCACGCACGCGGTCGCGTAGTACGGCGAGGCGTGCCACTTGTCGCGCCAGAAGCCTTCCGGTTCCTGCATGTCCCTGAGCCACTCCTCCAACCGCCGGTCCTCGCCGAGCGCTTGGAGTGCGTGGGCGTTCGTGCTGGTGGACGGGGTGCGCTCGTTGGGGAAACAGGCGAAGTGACGGGCTTCCCGGTAGCGGTGGAGCGCTTCGGTGGATCGCGGGCTGCCGCACAACGCGAGCGCGTGCAGTGCGGTCGCGGTGTCGTCGGCGTCGGCGGGGAGTCCCGGGCCGCCGGCCGCGCCTTCGTCGGTGAGCTTGATCCGCTCGATCAGGGGGTCGGGGACGTCGAGGCCCGCCGACCTGAGGGCGACGATGATCCAGGAACGTTCGAAGAGCGGGACCGGGACGCCGGCCGGGACAGGGCCTTTGTGTCGCTTTTGGACGGTTTCGAGGTAGTCGAGGCTCGGGCCTGGCGTTGGTCGCTGGAGCTGGGTCGCGGTGGCGGCCGGGCTGGCGGCGACGATGCCGTCGACCGTGGTGACTTCAGGACGTGGACCGAAGATTTCGAGGGTGTGCCAGAGCTTTTCGGGCAGCGGGCGGTGCCGGAGGGCGTGCAGCGGGCGCGGGTCGAGCGGGGTGCGCAGGCCGAGGCGTTCGGCGAGCGCGGGCACGATGAGCTCGACGGCGACCGTGTCCGGCAGCTTCAGGGGACGGGTCAGCAGTTTGCGCAGTGCCTCGAGTCCTCGTCTCGCCGCCGGGTGGTGGTGGAGTGCGTCCACCGCGCTGAGCGTCGGGACCAGCGCGTACTCGCCTGGTCCGCCCCACGTGCCGTCCGGGTTCTGCGTCTTGGTCAGGTAGCGGATTCTGGCTTCGTGGCCTGCCAGCCAGGGCGCGAGGGCGACGAGTCTGCCGGTCTCGTACACGGACGGTGTAACACCGCTCCAGGGATCGGCGGTCAGTTCCGCTAACAGGTTCATCGCGGCCCCCGGAGATAGCAACTGCGTAACCGTAGGACCACAGAGAGTAGCACTTTGGACCGTTGAGCCCGCAAGCGTTTAGGCCGTTCAGAGGACCACTCTGCAGAGTGGTTTAGCCGGGCGGATCCTGGTCTGCATGACCACAGCGCGCGAAATCATGCACCCTGGAGTGCAGTGCGTCTCCGAGGACGCGAGCCTGGTCGAGGCTGCTCGGATGATGAGGGACCTCGACGTCGGATCCCTGCCGATCTGCGGCAAGGACGACCGGCTGCACGGGATCATCACCGACCGCGACATCGTGATTCGCGCTGTTGCCGCCGGGATGGATCTGTCGACCACTCGGGCCGGCGAGTTCGGCGGTCACGTCCACTGGGTCGATGCTTCCGACTCTCTGGCGCACGTGCTGGAGACCATGGGAGACAACCAGATCCGGCGGTTGCCGGTGATCGAGGACCACCGCCTGGTCGGGATGGTGTCGGAGGCTGATCTCGCTCGGCACCTGCCGGAGGATCAGCTGGCTTCGTTCGTGGAACGGGTTTACGCCTGACTGCCGTGTTCGAGGTAGCGGGTCACGCCTGACTCCCGGGCTCGCAGCGCTTGGTGGATGCGGCGCGCGAGCCTGGGGATCAGGCGGTTTTGCGCTTCTTCCGGGGTGACGAACTCGTAGGACTTGAGTTCTGCCGCTTGAAGACGGATCGCGTCCGGGTCGGTGATGAGGCCGCCTTCGAAGACGAACAGGATCCGGTCGTCGTCGTTGTTCGGCGCCCAGTCGACGACGAGCAACCTGCCGGGTTCTCGTCGCAGGCCCAGCTCTTCCTCGACCTCGCGACGACAAGCCTCGGTCGGGGTTTCACCCTGCTCGATCACGCCGCCGGGGATGTCCCAGTTCGGCTTGTAGGTGGGCTCGACGAGCAGGACGCGACCCGTCTCGTCGAAGAACAGGGCGCCGGCGGCGGAGATCGGTCTGCTGCGGTGATCCACGGCTCCCGTTGTACCGCGTCCCGGAATGTCCCGGACTGTCCCGCTCAGGCCGGATCCGGGCTGCCGCGCTGGTGAACTCGGCACGTCGCGGCCGGTCAGGCCGCTGACCAGGCGGCAACCATGGGAGTGGTTCATGAGCAGGAGAAGGCTTACGGCGTGGGCGTGCGCGCTGCTGGCGGCGGGCGCGATGGCCATGTCGGGTGCCGGGGCGGCGAGTGCCGGGCCCGTCGGGGTCCAGGGCTTGCCGACGTTCTTGGGAGTGAAGTTCGTCGACGAGGGCAACAACGGGCAGTGCCTCGGTCCGAGGGACGGCGCGTGGGTGACGAACCCGAACGCGACCACCGCGCTCCGGCTCGACTCCGACAACAGGGCGGGCGGCTGCCAGCTGTCGTTCGGCATCGGTGACATCGACGGCAGCCTGGCCGGTCTCCGCGTCACCTACCAGCTGATGCCTCACGTGGGCGCCCACTCCGGGCAGTGTGGCGACAACTGGAGCGAGAACGACGTGCCCATCGGTTCGTCGTTCACGTTCGGCAACCCGGTCCGGATCGACTCCGACAGCCGGCCGGGCTGGTGCGACCTGACGTTCCGGGTGTCCGGGCGCAACGACGTCGTGCTCGAAGTGCTCTTCACGGCCGAGAACGGCACCGGCCAGTGCGTCGGCGCCTCGGGCGGCTGGCAGCCGGTGGTCGCCGGGCTGCCGTTGACGATCGGCATCGACACGGACGGCCGGGCCGGCGGTTGCGGTCTGGCGTTGCGTCTGACGAAGTACTGAGCGAACCGCGGGGTGGGGCGCGCGTCCCACCCCGCGTCAGTCGGAGAGCTCGGCCGCGTAGGCCCTGAGCAGGCGGTGCATCCGGTAGCGGCCTGACGACGTCCTGACCAGGTGGGCTCGCTCCAGGGTGCGCACCAGCCGGTGTCCGGCCAGACCGGTCAGGTCGCCGCCGGAATGCCTGCCCAGCAACCGGAACAGGGCCGCGGCCTCGGGCACGAGACGGCGGTAGGACCAGGAGAACACCGCCCGCACACCGGTTCTGGGGTCTCCGCCCGCGTCGAGCCAGTCGAGGCCGGAGACGTCCGCGAGCGAGGTGTCCCAGGCCTCGGCGGCGACCCGGAGCGCGAGCGGAAGGCCTCCACAGCGGTGAGCGAGGACCGTGGCGGCGGGCAGGTTCTCTCCGAGCAGGTTTCCCAGCAACGCCAACGCTTCTGGCTGCGGCAGCGGGTCGAGGCTGATCCGGTGGGCGCCTTCTCTCGCCACGAGGCCCGCCAGGTCGTCGCGGCTGGTCACGATCACCGCGCTCGACCCGCTTCCCGGCAGCAACGGCCTGACCTGCTCGGCGCACAAAGCGTTGTCCAGCACCACGAGCATCCGCCGCCCTGCGAGCCGCGACCGGTAGTGGGCGGCGTCGGCCGGGCCGTCGTCGCCGAGGCAGCCGAGCACCGTGCCGAGCGCTTCCGAGGGCTCCAGCGGCGGGTCCGGGGAGTAGCCGCGCAGATCCACGTACAGGCAGCCGTCCGGGAACCGAGACCGCGCCCGGTGTGCCCAGTGGACCGCCAGCGCGGTCTTGCCCACCCCCGGCGGACCGGACACCGCCAGGATCGGCAGCCCAGGTTCGGCGGACGCGAGCGAGCGGTCCAGCCCGGCCAGTTCGGCGGTGCGCCCGACGAACCCGCGAATGGTGGCAGGTAAGGCGTTCGGCACCTGAACAGGCGTGGCGTGCACGCGGTACCAGGCCTCGTTCCAGTCCCGTTGCTCCGCCGGGCTGGCGCCGAGTGCGATGACTATCCGATCGAGCACCTCCGACGGGACCAGCGTCTGCCCCGTGACGTAGCGGTGCAGGGTCGAACGCGGCATGCGCACTAGCCGCGTCAGGTCCTCCAGACTGACCTTGGGCTTCAACGTCCCGGCGGCGGCGCGGGCCCGCAGCAGGTCCAGTTCCCTTGCCAGCCCGGCAAGTTCGTGCACGCGACCGGGGTTCGGACCGAATTCCCTCATGAGCACCGGAGGATCGACCGTTCGCGTACACGGGCACGTATACGTACCGATGTACGTCTCAAATACTTCACTCCGATTGGGTGCGTACGAAAGTCGTTCGCGTCCGTAGGCTCGGCCCGTGAGGCTTCGCATTCTCGGGCCGGTCGAGATCCTGGCCGACCACGGATCCGCGGTGCCCACGCGGCGCATGGCCAGGGTGCTGCTCGGCGTGCTCGCCTTGCACGCCAACGCTTTCGTGCCCGCGGACCGGATCGTCGACGCGTTGTGGGGCGACTGCCCTCCGCCGTCCGCGCCGGTCAACCTCCGCTCGTACGTCAGTGATCTGCGCCGGTTGCTGCGGTCCGCGAAAGGGCCGCGCATCGACACGGTCAACGGCGGCTACCTCCTCACCGCCGGGCCGGACGACCTCGACGTCCTCGCGTTCACCGAGCTCGCCCAGCAGGGTCACGACTGCCTGGCTCGGGGCGATCACGAGCAGGCGGCCGAGCTGCTGACCAGGGCGACCGGGCTGTGGCGTGGTCCGGTGCTCGACGGAACGCCTGTGCCGGAAGCGATCCAGCCCGCCGTCCGGATGCTGGAGGACCGGCGGGTCGACGCCCTCGAGGACTGCTTCCAGGCGCGCCTGGAGCTCGGCGAGCACACGGGGATCGCGGCCGAACTGCGTCAGCTCGTCGGCCAGTACGAGTTGCGGGAACGGTTGTGGGGTCAGCTGATGCTCGCGCTCTACCGCGGCGGGCGGCCGGGCGAGGCGGTGCGGGCGTACGAGAAGCTGCGGCAGGTGCTCGCGACGGAGCTCGGCACCGACCCCAGCCCGGAGATCAAAGCCCTGCACCACCAGATCCTGCGCGACGATCCCCTGCTCACACCTCCAGACACCAAGCCGGTGCCCTGGCAACTCCCGCCCGGCACCGACCCGTTCATCGGCAGGGACGATCAACTCCGCGCACTCGACCAGCTCGCCGGGGCAGCAGCTGTGGTGGCTGTGGTCGGCACGGCCGCGGTGGGCAAGACCGCGCTGGCGGTTCGCTGGGCGCACGGTGCGCGCGAGAGATTCCCCGACGGCTGCCTCTACGTGGATCTTCGTGGCTACGGACCGGAACCACCCGTGCCGTCCGAGCAGGTGCTCGCCAGTTTCCTGCGGGTGCTGGGAGAAGGCGCCACCGGCAGCGGACTCGACACCGCGGAGCTGTCCGGCCGGTACCGCACGGCGATCGCGGACCGGCGCATGCTGGTCGTGCTCGACAACGCCCGTGCTGCCGACCAGGTGCGGCCGCTGCTGCCGGGCACCGCGGGCTGCCTGGTGCTCGTGACGAGCCGCGACGACCTCGCCGGGCTCGTCGTGCGGGACGGCGCGCACCGCGTGGCGCTGAACCCGATGCCACCGCACGAGGCACAGGCGTTGCTCGGCAAGCTCGTGGGTGACCGGGAAGGCGTTGCCGCGCTGGCAGAACGCTGCGCCGGGCTGCCTCTCGCGTTGCGGATCGTCGCCGAGCTCGCCGCGCAGTCCGGCACGACGCTCGCCGACCTCGCCGACGCACTCGCCGACCGGCAACGCGGACTGGACGAGCTGGACGCCGGCGGAGACCCGCGCACCGCCGTGACAGCGGTGTTCGACTGGTCCCACCAGGTGCTGCCACCAGCCGCTGCCAAGGCTTTCGAGCTGCTCACCTGGCATCCGGGCACCGACTTCGACGCCTACGCGGCCGCCGCGCTGCTCCAGGTCACCCCAGCGGACGCAGGGCGGGTCGTCGGGCAGCTCTGCCGTGCGCATCTGGTGCAACGCAACGGATCCGGCCGGTTCCAGATCCACGACCTGTTGCGCGCCTACGGAAGGCAGCGGGCAGGCGCCGTCGACTCCTCGCTGGCAGGGCTGGTCGACTACTACGTGCACGCGGCGACCATCACCGAGACGAGGGCGTCACTCGGCAGGGGGCGCGCACCACAACCGTCGTCGATCACGGCTCCACCGCTGGACGATCCGGTGCAGGCAGCGCGCTGGCTCAACGCCGAGCGGGCCAACCTGGTCGCCGTGGTGACCTACTGCGCGACGCACGGACTCCACGCCCAGGCCTGCGAGCTGTCCGAGGCATTGCGGCCCTACCTCAACCTCGGCCGCCACCTGGCGGAGTCCCTGACGATCTGCCGGCACGCGCTGCACTCCGCCCGGCAGCTGGGCGAGCCCTCCGCGATCGGCGCCGCGCTGAACAACCTCGGCGGGGTGTTCTTCCACCTCGGCCGCTACGCCGAGGCGATCGACCACCTCGATGCGGCGCTGGACATCCGCACGCAGCTCGACGACCGCATCGCGGAAGCGAGAACCATCACGAGCCTCGGCTGGGTGTACACCCGGCTCGGCCGCCACGACGAGGCGAGAGAGCACTACTGGCGAGCCCTGCTCATCTCGCGCGAGGCCGGCGACCAGGCGGGCGAGACGGTCGCGCTCAGCTGCCTCGCGTTCGTCCACTCCAGACTCGGCCGTTACCGGGACGCGGTGGCCTGCCATCAGCGCTCGCTCGCGCTGGCGGCCGCGCTGGGCGACAGGATGCTCGAGGAAGCCGAACTGATCAACGTCGGCCTCGCGTACGCCTTGCTGGGCCGGTACCGCGACTCCGCGGTGTCGCTGTGGCGGGCGTCCGCGATCTGCCGGGAACTGGGCGATCGCGAGGGCGAGGGTTTCGTGTCCGGCAACCTCGCGGTGCTGCACACCCGGCTCGGCAACCACTGGGTCGCCCAACGCCACGTCGAACGCTCGCTCGCCGCGCACAAGAAGTCCGGTGACCGCGCGAGCGAAGCGGCGGTGCTCGGTTTCGAGGGCGACCTGCTGCTGCGGATGAACGAACCGGTGCAAGCCCTGCGTTCGTTCCGACGAGCCCTGACACTGTCCCGCCGGCTCGGCGAACGCTCCCACGAAGGCCACGCTCTCAACGGGATCGCCGCCGCCGCGCTGGCGATGAGCCGGTTCGACGAGGCCGAGGAACACCTCGACGAGGCCCTCGCCGTCACCACCGCCATCGGCGACGCGTACGGGCGGGCTCGCGCGCTGGCCGGCTTCGGGCACGTGCGGGAGGCCGGCGGTGATCCGGCCGCGGCAGCCGCGTTGTGGAGTGAGGCAGCCGTTCTCTACGACGAGATCGGTGTGCCGGAAGGCTCCGAGCTCAGGACTCTGCTGGTCGTCCGGCCAGGTTTCGAACCTGGGACCCTCTGTTTGTAAGACAGATGCTCTCCCCCTGAGCTACCGGACGTTGTGGTCGTCCCGCCAGGATTTGAACCTGGGACCTACCGCGTATCAGACGGACGCTCTCACCGGACTGAGCTACGGGACGACAGTGGAAGACGAGGGTGTCGAACCCTCCAGGGCGATCTTGCAAGGATCACCTGCGCGCCGGCGCGTCCCCCGATGTAGTTGTGGTCGTGCAGTGCCCTCACCAGGATTCGAACCTGGACTGGACGCGTTCTGAGCGCGTTGCCTCTGCCGTTGGGCTACGAGGGCGTGCGGATCCGGGGAGTCGAACCCCGACTGTCATGGCCCTCAACCATGTGCCTCTGCCAGTTGGGCTAGATCCACTTTCGAGCGAGCGGCCGGAGGGCATCGAACCCTCTGCTTCGGTTTGGAAGACCGACGTGTCCGCCGAGTTCACCACGACCGCATTGATTTAGTTGTGTCGCACCGACGGAAGGAGTCGAACCCTCGGTAAACCGTTTTGGAGGCGGTTCCGCTTCCGAAGCTCGTCGGCATTGTGGGTAGGCAAAACAAAAGCCGCCTGGGATTCTCCCTGGCGGCTCCGAGGTCGTGACCTGCTACGAGGTCATGGCCTGGAACCCCACGCCAGCACCAGAAGGCAACCGGCGAGGAAGGCGAGAATTCGCCAACCTGCGAGCTGAGCCTTGGTGACCATGTCTTCCTCCGTGTTGATCTCTGTCGGTGTTGCTGAGAACAAGTTAGGCGACCGGCGCGAGCGGTCGCAACGCATTTAATCGCGCTCTCAGATAGTGGTCAGAAGACGGCCGTGGATACGTGTTTCCAGTGCGGGCTACGACACAGTGGACACTCGGAACCGAACTTTGCGCACACCGTCAGTTCGCTCGCTCGAGCCGTCACGTGGCGCACGTACGGGTCGCGGGCGACGAGAGTGCCATCGGTGACCATGCGCGGGATCGCCCAGCTGGACCACGCGTCGGCGGCCACGCGCGTGAGCTCGGAGTCCTCGACGGACTTCCGCCCGCACGTGTCGCACCAGCGCTGGCTCAGCTGCGGGTGAGGCCAGGTGGCGGGCACCTGCACGAAGCGGTCGGGACCGTGCGAGGCGGTCGCCGCGGTGATGTGGCTCAGCTGCTCGATCGACGCGGCCGTCCACGGATCGGGGACGAGAGGACGGTCGTTGAACGAGCCCATCCCACCGAACGCGCCGCGGTGGTGGTCGGTGCGCCGCTCGGTCCGCCAGATCTCGAGGTCCTCGCGCATCCACGCCTGCCAGTGCGCGTCGCCGGCCTGGCCCAGGGCTTCGACGAGCGCGACCAGCGCCCGCTCGTACAGCCCACCCGCCAGACCCGCGGCGGTGGCCAACACTGGCAGGGCTTCGTCCATCACCGCACTGTCGCAGAGACGACAACGGCGCGCACCCCAACGAGGTGCGCGCCGTTGAAAGCGAAACGGTCAGACGGTGAAGCCCAACGCGCGCAGCTGCTCGCGGCCGTCGTCGGTGATCTTCTCGGGGCCCCACGGCGGCATCCACACCCAGTTGATGCGGAAGTCGCTCACGAGGCCGCCGCCCGCGCCGCCGGTCAGGGCCGCTCGGGTCTGGTCCTCGATGACGTCGGTCAGCGGGCAGGCCGCGGACGTCAGCGTCATGTCGATGGTGGCCACGTTGTCGGTGTCGATGTGGATGTCGTAGACGAGACCCAGGTCGACGACGTTGATGCCGAGCTCGGGGTCGACGACGTCGCGCATCGCCTCTTCCACGTCGTCCAGTGCGGCGACGTCAGCCTTGGGCTCGAAGACCGGCATGCCTTCCGCTCCCCGGACTACCTCTTCGGTGCTCATGCTGCTCCCTGGCTTCGTGCTACTGCGTCTTTGAAGGCCATCCAGCCCAGCAGCGCGCACTTCACGCGTGCCGGGTACTTCGCGACGCCGGCGAAGGCGATGCCGTCCTCCAGGACGTCCTCGTCGGGCTCGACCTGGCCGCGGCCCTGCATCAGCTCGACGAACGCGTCCATCTTCTTGAAAGCCTCGCCCACCGGCTTACCAACGACGAGGTCGGTCAACACCGAGGTGGAGGCCTGGCTGATCGAGCAGCCCTGGCCGTCGTACGAGACGTCCTGCACCACGTCGCCGACGACGTGCACCCGCAACGTCACCTCGTCACCGCAGGTCGGGTTGACCTGGAACGACTCCGCGTCGAACGGGTCGCGCAGGCCACGGCCGTGCGGGTTCTTGTAGTGGTCCAGGATGATCTCCTGGTACATCTGCTGGAGCTGCATCAGGCCACCCCGAAGAACTTCTGCGCCTCGCGGACGCCGTCGACCAGCGCGTCGACCTCGTCCAGCGTGTTGTACAGGTAGAACGACGCGCGCACCGACGACTGGGCGTTGAGGCAGCGGTGCAGCGGCCACGCGCAGTGGTGGCCGACGCGCACGGCGATGCCCAGGCTGTCCAGCACCTGGCCGGCGTCGTGCGGGTGGACGCCCTCGATCTCGAACGGCACCGCGCCGCCGCGGTTCACCGCGTCGGACGGGCCGAGCAGCCGGACACCCTTGATCGCGCTCAGACCTTCCAGCGCGGCAACGGTCAGCGCGTGCTCGTGCGCGTGGATCCGTTCCATGCCAACAACGCTGAGGTAGTCCACCGCGGCACCCAGACCCACGGCCTGGGACGTCATCGGCGAACCGGCCTCGAACCGCTGCGGCGGCGGGGCGAACGTCGAACCCTCCATCTTGACCAGCTCGATCATCGAACCGCCGGTGATGAAGGGAGGCAACGCTTCCAGCAGCTCACGTCGTCCATAAAGGACACCGATGCCGGACGGGCCGAGCATCTTGTGGCCGGAGAACGACGCGAAGTCGACACCGAGCTTGTGGAAGTCGACCGGGCTGTGCGGCACGGACTGGCACGCGTCCAGCACCGTGAGGGCGCCGACCTTCTGCGCCGCCGCGACGAGCACGTCGACCGGGTTGATCACGCCGGTCACGTTCGACTGGTGCGTGAACGCCACGACCTTCGCCCGCGGGGTGATCACGCTGTCCACATCGGACAGGTCGAGACGACCGTCCGGCGTGAGCTCGAACCACTTCAGCGTGGCGCCCGTGCGTTGCGCGAGCTGCTGCCACGGAACGAGGTTCGCGTGGTGCTCCATCTCGGTCACGACGATCTCGTCGCCGGGACCCACGACGAACCGCGCGGCCTCGGGACCCGAGGTCGCGGCGTTGCCCATCGCGTACGCCACGAGGTTGAAGCCCTCGGTGGCGTTCTTGGTGAAGACCAGCTCGCCGAACGAAGCGCCGACGAAGTCCGCGATGCGCTGACGCGCACCCTCGTACGCGTCGGTCGCTTCCTCCGCCAGCTGGTGGGCGCCCCTGTGCACAGCCGCGTTGTGCTGCTGCAGGAACGCCTTCTCCGCGTCCAGAACCTGCGTCGGGCGTTGCGAGGTGGCGCCGGAGTCCAGGTAGACCAGGCGCTTCCCGTCACGAACGGTGCGAGACAGGATCGGGAAGTCCGCCCTCAGAGCGGTTACGTCCAGTGGTGCTGCGGTGGTGGTCACAGCGCCTCCTCTCAACACCTGCAACGTCAGGAAAGGGCTGCAGCTTCCGACTTTCCGGTGTACTTCACGTAACCCTCGGCCTCGAGCTGGTCGGCGAGCTCACGGCCACCGGACTCGACGATCCGGCCGTTCGCGAACACGTGCACGAAGTCCGGCTCGATGTACTTGAGGATCCGGGTGTAGTGCGTGATCAGCATGACGCCGACCTCACCGTTCGCCTTGTAGCGGTTGACGCCCTCGGACACGACGCGCAGCGCGTCGACGTCCAGACCGGAGTCGGTCTCGTCGAGGATCGCGACCTTCGGCTGGAGCAGGCCCAGCTGCAGGATCTCGTGGCGCTTCTTCTCACCGCCGGAGAAGCCCTCGTTCACCGAACGCTCGGCGAACGCCGGGTCGATGTCGAGGTCGGCCATCGCACCCTTGACCTCCTTCACCCAGTGGCGGAGGTTCGGGGCCTCGCCGCGGACGGCGGTGGCGGCGGTGCGCAGGAAGTTCGACATCGAGACGCCGGGAACCTCGACCGGGTACTGCATGGCGAGGAACAGGCCCGCGCGGGCGCGCTCGTCGACGGACATCTCGAGGACGTCCTCGCCGTCGAGGGTGACGGTGCCCGAGGTGATCGTGTACTTCGGGTGACCCGCGATCGCGTAGGACAGCGTGGACTTGCCGGAGCCGTTGGGGCCCATGATGGCGTGGGTCTCGCCGGCCTTGATCGTCAGGTCGACGCCCTTGAGGATCTCCTTGGGAGCGTCCTCGCTGACGACCGAGACGTGCAGGTCCTTGATCTCAAGGGTGGCCATGACTTGCCGTTCTCCTGGTGCCAATAAAACTAGCGCTGGGCTAGAAGTCAGTTCGTGGTGACGGTGACGTCGACGAAGACATCGCCGTCACGGATGTCGACGGCGTAGACGTCGACCGGTTCGGTGGCGGGCAGCGAGGAGGGCTTGCCGGTCTCCAGGTCGAAGCACGACCCGTGCAACCAGCACTCGATTCCCTTCCGGGAAACGTCGCCCTCGCTCAACGACACCGCCGCGTGTGAGCAAACGTCCGCGAGCGCGTGCACCCGCTCGCCGCTGCGCACCAACACCACATCGACGTCGTCGACGTTGGCTGCGAAGGGCTTGCGTTCGTCCAAATCAGACAGTGCACACACGCGAATCACGCCCCGACCGCCTCGAGCTCAGCCTCGATGGCGGCCTCGAGGCGCTCGCGCACCTCGGGGACGGCGATCTTCGCGATCAGCTCCTGGAAGAAGCCGCGCACGACGAGACGACGTGCCTGCTCCTCCGGGATGCCGCGCGCCTGCAGGTAGAACAGCTGCTCGTCGTCGAACCGGCCGGTGGCGCTGGCGTGGCCCGCACCCTCGATCTCGCCGGTCTCGATCTCCAGGTTCGGCACCGAGTCGGCGCGCGCGCCGTCGGTGAGCACCAGGTTGCGGTTGAGCTCGAACGTCTCGGTGCCCTCGGCCGCCACGCGGATCAGCACGTCGCCGATCCACACGGTGTGCGCGCCCTCGCCCTGCAGCGCGCCCTTGTAGACCACGTTGCTGCGGCAGTTGGGCTGCGAGTGGTCGATGAACGGGCGGTGCTCCTGGTGCTGACCCGCGTCCGCGAAGTACAGACCCTGAAGCTCCGCGTCGCCGCCCTTGCCCGCGTACTGCACGACCGGCGTGACGCGCACGACGTCGCCGCCGAGCGTGACCACGGTGTGCTTGACGGACGCGTCGCGACCGAGCTTCACGTGGTGCTGCGAGACGTGCACGGCGTCGTCGGCCCAGTCGTGGATCGCGATCACCTGGAGGTGCGCGCCGTCCGCGACGACGAACTCGACGTTCTCCGCGTACGCGCCGGAACCGCGGTAGTCCAGGACCACCGTGCCCTCGGCGAACTGCGAGGCCTTGACCACGATGTGGCCGTAGGCGACCTGCTCAGCACCGGCGCCGGTGACCGTGACGGTCGTGGGCTCGGACTTCGCGTCGCCGGGCAGCGTCACGACGGTGGCGTTCTCGAAGGACGTGTACGCCTGGGCCGCGACGCGGTCACCGGGAACACCGGCCTTGCCGAGGCGGTCGTCGTCACGACCGACCGTCTCGACGGTGACACCTTCGGATGCGTTCACCTCGACGGCAGCGGAACCCGTTGCCGCAGCGCCTGCGTGCAGACCGGCAAGACGCTTGAGAGGCGTGAAGCGCCAGATCTCCTCACGACCGCCCGGCACCTCGAACGCGTCCACGTCGTACGACGTGAAGTGCTCCGCGCGCGAGGTCACCGGGACGACAGGACCGTGGGAGTGAGGTTGAGTCGACAGGGCGGCCATGTCAGCCGACGGCCCCTTCCATCTGCAGTTCGATCAGGCGGTTCAGCTCGAGGGCGTACTCCATGGGCAGCTCGCGCGCGATGGGCTCGACGAACCCGCGCACGATCATGGCCATGGCCTCGTCCTCGTTGAGGCCGCGAGACATCAGGTAGAACAGCTGGTCCTCGGAGACCTTCGAGACCGTGGCCTCGTGGCCCATCGCGATGTCGTCCTCGCGGACGTCGACGTACGGGTAGGTGTCCGAGCGGCTGATGGTGTCGACCAGCAGCGCGTCGCACTTCACCGTGGACTTCGAGTGGTGCGCCCGCTTGTTGACCTGGACCAGGCCGCGGTACGACGTGCGGCCACCGCCACGCGCCACCGACTTCGACACGATCGTCGAGGAGGTGTGCGGAGCGAGGTGGACCATCTTCGCGCCGGCGTCCTGGTGCTGGCCCTCGCCCGCGAACGCGATCGAGAGGACCTCGCCCTTGGCGTGCTCGCCCATCAGGAAGACGGCCGGGTACTTCATGGTGACCTTGGAACCGATGTTGCCGTCGATCCACTCCATGGTCGCGCCCTCTTCGGCCTTGGCGCGCTTGGTGACCAGGTTGTAGACGTTGTTCGACCAGTTCTGGATCGTCGTGTAGCGGCAGCGGCCGCCCTTCTTCACGATGATCTCGACGACGGCCGAGTGCAGCGAGTCGGAGCTGTAGATCGGCGCGGTGCAGCCCTCGACGTAGTGCACGTACGCACCCTCGTCGACGATGATCAGCGTGCGCTCGAACTGGCCCATGTTCTCGGTGTTGATCCGGAAGTAGGCCTGCAGCGGGATCTCCACGTGCACGCCCTTCGGCACGTAGATGAACGAGCCACCGGACCACACCGCGGAGTTCAGCGCGGAGAACTTGTTGTCACCAGCGGGGATGACCGAGCCGAAGTACTCCTTGAACAGCTCCGGGTGCTCCCGCAGACCCGAGTCCGTGTCGAGGAAGATGACGCCCTGCTCCTCGAGGTCCTCGCGGATCTTGTGGTAGACGACCTCGGACTCGTACTGAGCCGCGACACCGGCGACGAGGCGCTGCTTCTCAGCCTCGGGGATGCCCAGCCGGTCGTAGGTGTTCTTGATGTCCTCGGGCAGGTCTTCCCAGCTCTGGGCCTGCTTCTCCGTGGACCGCACGAAGTACTTGATCGAGTCGAAGTCGATCCCAGAGAGGTCGGCGCCCCAGTTCGGCATCGGCTTGAGGTCGAAGAGCTTGAGCGCCTTCAACCGGTAGTCGAGCATCCACTGCGGCTCGTCCTTCTTCGCCGAGATGTCGCGAACGACGTCCTCGTTGAGGCCTCGGCGGGCGCTCGCGCCGGCAGTGTCCGAGTCGGCCCAGCCGAACTCGTAGTTGCCGAGAGACGCGATGGTCTCTTCCTGCGTGAGCGGAGACTGCACCGTGGTGGGCGTGCGCTGCTCGGCAGCGGCAGTCATGCGGGCTCCCCTCCATCATCTGGGATCCGTTGAACGTTCGGGATGTGCGTCGTGCACACGGCATGGCCGTTTGCGATCGTCGCGAGGCGCTGTACGTGAGAACCGAGGAGGTTCGCGAAAGCTTCCGTCTCGGTCTCGCACAGCTGGGGAAATTCAGACGCCACGTGGGCTACCGGGCAGTGGTGCTGGCACAACTGCTCGCCCACGCCGACGTGACGTGCCGACGCAGCGTAGCCCTCCCTGGTCAGCGCGGTCGCAAGGGCCTTGACCCGTTCGGCGGGTGTGGCCTGCGCCACGATCGCCGCTCGGTGACCCTCGACGAGAGCGTCGACACGACTCTGAGCGAACGCCTTGACCGCTTCTTCCCCACCCGTCTGGGCGAGGAACCGGATCGCGGCGACCGCAAGGTCGTCGTAAGCGTGGCCGAACCGGGCGCGTCCGGCGTCAGTGAGCAGGAAGAGCTTCGCGGGACGACCACGACCGCGCTGGGTCTGACGGGGTGCGTCCCTCGTGAGTGCCTCGCCGTCCGCGAGCAGTGCGTCGATGTGACGG
This sequence comes from Lentzea sp. NPDC051838, assembly GCF_040681245.1. Classification (NCBI taxonomy): domain Bacteria; kingdom Bacillati; phylum Actinomycetota; class Actinomycetes; order Pseudonocardiales; family Pseudonocardiaceae; genus Lentzea; species Lentzea sp. NPDC051838. Next base: position 33,451 of record NZ_JBFAYI010000042.1, on the reverse strand, counting down.
CGCACGGCCGTGGGGCTGATGCCCAGTTCCTCGGCGACAGCCGCCGCGGTGACCGGACCCTGCTCCAGCAGGAGCCTGGCGACGGCGCGCCGAGTCTTGCCGTCGTGCTGCGGCACGGCGTCAAGATGGGTCTCGGCGTTTTTCACAACACCAGTGTTGCGTATTTAGCCGGAGGTCGCAAAGATCGCGGCTACAGGGTGACCTGACTCACGGCTGAACGTGGCTGGATACGCTGCCGCCATGCCCACTTCCGGCGGAGCCGTGACTCCGGAGAGCGACCTCTTGAACGGTCGAGAGCGTCGTCAGCTGGACATCGTCCGTCGCTGGGGCACGATCGGCGCGCTGCTGCTGACCGTCGGATCCCTGGGTGGCGGTGCCGCCCCGATCTACTCGCCGCTGTACGGCGTGCCTGTTCTCGGGCTCTTCTCGCGGATGCCTTCGGTCGCGATGGGAGTCGTCTGGACCGGCATCTTCATGATCGTCTCGGCGTGGATCGCGCTGGGCCGGTTCGTGCGGCCGGGGCGGGCGCGGCTGGCGTCGCGCAGCCAGCTGGACCGCACGCTGCTGATGTGGACCGTGCCGCTGGTCTTCTGCGTGCCGATGTTCTCCCGCGACGTTTATTCGTACTTGGCGCAGAGCGAGATCGCCGCGCGCGGGCTCGACCCTTATGTGCTGGGTCCGGCCAACGCGTTGGGCGTCGACCACATCCTCACGCGCGGTGTGCCGAACATCTGGCGTGAGACGCCGGCCCCGTACGGGCCGCTGTTCCTGGCGTTCGGCCGGATCACCGCGATGATCACCGGCGACCACGTCGTGTCCGGTGTGTTCGTGCACCGGCTGCTGGTGCTGTGCGGCCTGGCGATGATCGTGTGGGCGCTGCCCCGGCTGGCCGCGCGCTTCGGGGTGCCGCCCGTCGGCGCGTTGTGGCTGGGCGCCCTGAACCCGTTGGTGCTCTTCCACATCGTCATCGGCGTCCACAACGACGGCCTGGCGTTGGGCCTGATGCTCGTCGGCCTCGAACTGGCGATGCGCGGCCTCGAACCGTTGAAATGGACGTGGATCACCGGCGGCGCCGCGATCATCGTGTGCGGCGCGATGGTGAAGATCCCGGCGATGGCCGCGCTGGGCTTCCTCGGCGTGATGGTGGCCCGCAAACTCGGCGGCCGGTTCAAGGACCTGGCCCTGGTGGCCGGCGTGATGACCGTGATCGCCGCTGTCGGCGTGGTGGTGATCTGCCTCGCCACCGGCTTCGGCTTCGGCTGGATCTCGACCCTGGACGTCGCCTCGACCGTGAAGTCCTGGATGTCACCGCCGACGGCCCTGGGCATCATGGGCGCGGGCATCGGCATCACGCTCGGCCTGGGCAACCACACCGACGCGATGGTCGCCGTGGCCCGCATCCTCGGCCAGGGCATCTCGGTCGTGATCACCGTGATGCTGCTCTGGTGGAGCTTCAAGGGCCGGATCAAGTCGATGAACGGCCTGGGCGCCGCACTGGGCGCGATCCTGGTGCTGGGCCCGGTCCTGCAACCCTGGTACGTGCTGTGGGCGGCACTCCCCCTGGCAGTTGCGGTGGTGGGCCCGAAGTTCCGCACCTTCGCCATGGTCACCTCGGCGATCATCGCGGTCGTGCTGCCGCCTACGGGGTCGGCGTTCGACGGCCGCGCCTACACGATCCCGCAGGCTGTTGCCGGGGCTGTGATCACGTTCGCGATCTGCGTCCTGATCGCTCGCAAGCGGGTCGGTCCGTTCCTCAAGTCCGATCCGGCGGCGTGAGGGACTGGTTTTCTGTTCAGTCCGACTCTTCGCTGGCTTCCTTGCGCGTTTGGACTGAAAAGCATGACGGGCTTTGGTTGCGCCATCGCCGCTGGCGCGTCGATAGCGATTGGGACTTGACTTCGAGTCCCTTGCGAGGCGCTTGTTCGGGCGGAAAAGGTCAAGCGCCAATCGCTTTGCGTGCGTGGTTGTGTTTTGCGGTTGGGCGGCGGTCATTACCGCTACCCAGATCGCATGGTTCATTCGGCTTCACGGGAGTGTCCTGGGCCGGTTCACACGATGGTGTTTTCTTTTTCGTGTGATCTGGTCGTGATCTTGCAGTAGAGTCGAACACGTGAGCGAAACCCCCGTCCAACTCCTCTCGACTGACGCGCTGCTGGCCAGTGTCGTCAGCCGGGAGAAGAGGATGCGGGTTGAGCTTTTCGAGCAGATGCAGGAAATCGCCGAGTTGGAGCGGCGCGGAGCCGGGCCTGAGCTTGGCTACAAGGACGTGGCGTATGTGTTGCAGCACGCGATTCGCTGCGACCGCAACACCGCCAGGCAAATGGTCGCTAATTCGGCGTTGTTGAGCAGCACGATCACGCCAACCGGCAGCGAACTCGCCCCCGAACTTCCGTTGACCGCCGAGGCGGCGGCCGAGGGGGCGTTGTCGATCGCGCATGTCGCGGAGATCGCCAAGGCGATGAAGCACCTGCCCGCCGAGGTCGAGAACCTCGTGGTGGACGTCGCGCGCGAGAACGAGCCTCTCGCCGTGCGCGATTTCGGCAAGGGCCTGGCCTACGGCCTGTATCAGGACGATCCCGAGCCAGCCGCTCCCAAGCAGGAGCGGCTGGTCAACCAGCACTACCGTCGCTGGCGCAAGGACGGCATGTTGGAGATCCGGGCGTTGCTGGACGCGGTGACCGGTGCGAAGTACGAGGCGCTGATCGACCCGCTGGCCAAACCCCGCCCCGCCAGCACCAGCGCAGACCCGAACACTGCCGAACCCGGCGCCGACCCGCGCCCTCGCTCCGAACGCGAAGGCGATGCCCTGGCCGAGCTGGTCGACCTGATGCTGCGTGCCGACCAGCTCCCTGCACACGGCGGCGAGCCAGTCACCCTCACCGTGACGGTGAACTACGACGACCTCGCCGACCAGACCGGCCAGGCCCTGCTGGACAACGGTGAGCGCATCCCGGCCGACCAGATCCGTCAGCTCGCCTGCAACGCCGGAGTGATCCCCCTGGTGCTGGGCGGGGCATCGCAGCCGATGGACATCGGCCGCAAGACCCGCACCTTCCCCGCCGGAATCCGCCGAATCCTGGTAGCCCGAGACCGAGGCTGCGCCTTCCCCGGCTGCACGAGACCGCCCCGGCACTGCGACGCCCACCACATCCAGCACTGGGCCAACAACGGCGACACCTCGGTCGACAACGCCGTCCTACTCTGCCGCCATCACCACACGCTGATCCACCAAAGCGAGTGGGAAGTGAAGCTCGTCCACGGCATCCCGACGTTCTATCCGCCGCCATGGCTGGACCCGGAACGAAAACCAAGACGCAACCTGATTCACGCCGCCGCCTAACCGCAAGCCGGGACGTCGTGAGCGGAATCATTGTGCGCCGAGCCATGAGCGGACAACGCCCCGCGCGGCACGCGCGGCTATCTCGCAAAGCCGAAGGCAAGCGGCGATGGCGAAGCCGAGCCGAACGAGAGCACAACAACGCGAAACACCGGTAATAACCGCCGCCCGAACAACCCAACGCAACCACGCACGCGAAGCGATTGGGGCTTGACTTTGGGTGCGAGGTGCTACCCTTTTCGGATCGGGCGGGTGCGGAGCATCCGACCTTTTCCGCCCGAACAAGCGCCTCGCAAGGGCCCCGAAGTCAAGCCCCAATCGCAATCGACGCGCCAGCGGCGATGACGAAACCAAAGCCCGTCCGGTCTTTGACCCGCGCGCCCACCCACGCAAGGCGACAGAACGCACGGCACGCGGCCAACCCCGCTGGAACCGCAACCGGATCAGTAACCACACCCGTTCGGCGGACGACCTTGTACTCAGGGGAAGATCGAAGCCGGAGGGGGTGATGCGGCATGACCGAGCAACAGCCCATGTCGCGCGAAGAGGTCCGGTTCGCCGTCGTGCTCAACGGCGGGGTGAGTCTCGCTGTCTGGATGGGCGGCGTCGTACTCGAACTGGACCGTCTGACCAGGCCGAACACCACGTACCAGCCACTACTGGATCTGGTCGGCTGCACGGCCAGAGCGGACGTGATCGCGGGAACGTCCGCGGGCGGCATCAACGGCGCCGCGCTGGCGCTGTCCCAGGTCAACAAACAGGCAGACCTGAGCAGGCTGCGGGATCTCTGGGCCGAGCAGGGCCGGATGGAACAGCTCCTGAGGACACCGTTCCGCGGCGAACCGGCGAGCCTTCTCAAGGGAGACGAGTTCTTCCTCCCGAGACTCCAGGAGGCGCTCGCAAGACTCACCACAGACTTCCAGCCGACCGAGCCCGACCAGCGCCCGATCGACCTGCGCATCACGACGACGCTGCTGGGCGGCGTCCCGACCATCACCTACGACGACCTGGGCCAGCCGCTGACCCAGTCGGTTCACCAGGGCAGCTTCAACTTCCGGAGAGATCCCTACTCCTGGGTGAGCGACGAGACCAGGGACGATTTCACTCAGGAAGCCCTCAACGACCGGGTCCTGCAGCTGGCGCTCGCGGCCAGGAGCAGTGCGAGCTTCCCGTTCGCCTTCGAACCGAGCTTCATCCCCGTGGGACAGAAGACGAGTGACCGCCCGGACATGGCGGATGTGGCGAGCTGGTCCAACGGCGGCGACCGCTCAAGGTTCGCCGTCGACGGCGGCGTGCTCGTCAACACCCCGACCAAGGAAGCCCTGGAGGCCATCGACCGCATGCCGGCGGACGGGCCGGTCCGCAGGGTCATGCTCCTGGTCTTCCCGCACGCCGAACCGCTGGGCTCCGAGCCGCAAGCAGACAGCCTCGACAAGGGTCCGACGACCGTCGCCTCCGGGGCCAAGCTCCTGAGCGCCATGTCGAGCCAGGCCAACCGCACCTACGTCGAGAAGATCGAAGACCACAACCGCAGGGCCGCGAGCTCCAGGGGCGGCCGGATGGCGTTGCTGGAACGGTTGCACGCCAACGACGACAACGTGGTGGACGAGGTCTACTCGTTGGCGGACAAGCTCTTCGGCCACTACGAGGACGTCGAGATCCGGCTGGCCGCGCGTCAGCTCACCGCGCAGCAGTTCGCGCTGCCCAAGGGGAATCCGGCGAACTGGTCGTTCGAACGGGCGCGCAGGGCCGCTGAGTCCGCGCAGCGCAAGTGGAAGAAGACGCAGGGCGTGCTGCCGTACGTGCCGGGCGTCAAGCTGCCCAGCCCTGTCTGCCGCGAGGGTGTCGGCTGGGAGTGGGGCATCACGATGGCCGAGCGTCTGGGCGCGTCGGCACTCGACCTGCTCAAGCGGATCGTCTGGGTGGTGCCTGAGGACAAGGCAGAGCAGACCACCAAAGCACGACGCGAGCTGCACAAGGTGCGCGCGGAACTGCGACGGCTGCGCACGGAGTTGTTCGCGTGGAAGCCGTCCGACTCGCTCGGCCAGGAGTACTGGACCGGCAGGCTCGCGAGCTACCACGAGAACATGATCGACGGGCACCTCGGCCTGGAGGTGAAGGCGCAGATCGCGGAGATCGGCCGGATCGTCGGCGAGGCGCAGCAGGTGATCACGAGTCTCGACGAGCACCGGCTGAAGCTCGGTGGGCTCGTCTGCTGGCACGCGCTGCTGGACCAGCGGCAAACGGAACAAGAAGCAGGGCTCAGCGCACCGGAACGGTGGCTGAGCAGGTTGCTCGCGCTGGAGATCGCGGGCACGTGCCTGTCCGACGACGCGTCGACAGGGCTGGACACGCCGGTCGAGCTGGTCCAGGTGTCGCTGCAGACCCGCAACGCGTTCGCCCAGCAGTCGATCACGGCGGACGACAAGGCGGGCGGTGCCTCGCTCAGCCGGTTCTCCGGGTTCCTCAAGCGGTCGTGGCGGGTCAACGACTGGATCTGGGGCCGGCTCGACGGCGCCACGATGCTGTGCCGCGTGCTGTTCGATCCGCGGCGGCTGCGCAGGATGGACCTTCTCGGACGGCCGGAAAACGACGAGCGCACGCCAGAACAACGCGCTGAAGCGGTCGTCAACACCGTCATCGAGCACATGTTCGGTCCTGAGCTGCCGATCCAGGTCGCGAACTGCGCGGAAGAGGCCAAGAAGGAGTTGCAGGGCATCTACGAGGCGGACCACGAGCTGTCGCCGTCCTCGATGAAGCTCGCCGAACTGGCCGCGTGGGGCCTGCACTGGCGCATCATCTGCGAGGAGCTCCCCCGCCTCCGCGCCGCCATCATCGCCGACCGGGGCGACGGCGCGGACAAGCGCTCACGAGGCGAGCTGTTCCTCGAAGAACACGCGGACCTGCTGCGACGGCTGGAGTTCCCGCAGGAACATACGGTCACGATGGGCATGGCCGCGCTGAACGCGTTCGACCGCGCCGGAATCGGCCGCGAGCCGCTCACCCAGGAAGCCGCGTCGGACCAGATGATCCGCACGGCAGCGACAGCAGCGGCCGTCGCGGTCACGGTCGCCGACTCCGAACGCGCGGGCCTCGCCGCGGTCAGGCCGGTCACGCGCGCGGTCAGAGGTGCCGCGCTGCTCCCCTACTGGACGATCACCGGCCTCACCAGAGGCGGGAACCTGGCCCAGTTCCTGGGACTTCTGGGGCTGGCGGTCGGCGGCGCGCTGGTCGTGATGGCGTTGTTCGGCATGCTCCCGACGTGGGCGGCGGGTCCGGGCGCGGCGATCGGCGCGGCGTGTCTGCTCGGCGCTTTCGGTTACGCGGCACTGAGAAGCGGCACGATGCTGCACGGCCTGGTGCTGCTCTCCCCGGTGATCCCGTTGACAGCCATCGCGATCGACCGGTTGCCGGACGACCGCTCGCAGATCACCACGGGCACGGTCACGGTGGCCGGGGTGGCGCTGGTCGTCACGGCACTGCTGGTCCTGGGCTCGCTCCCGGCACCGATCCGCACCCCGCTCGCGGTGCTGGCCGACTTCAGGCCGATCGAGATCATCAAGCGCCGCTGGAAGCAGGCAGCGACGGCACTGGCCGCCGCGGCTCTCGTGTGGGCGATCTGGCAGTTCGAGCTGCACACCAAGCCATGGCTGGTGATCCCGACTTCGGTCCTCTGTGGAGTGTTCGGCGTCTACATGGCGCTCACGGGAGGCAAGTCGCTGCAACGTTGGCGCCGCGTCGAAGGCGAGTGGGGCACCGAGCGGGCCGAACCACCCGCCGCGGCCACGGCGGGTTGGGCCGTGGTCTACGGCATCGGCTACCTCGCGGCGGCCGACGTCCTGCTGGTCATCAGGCCTAGCGGCTGGGGCTGGCAGGCGGTGATCGGCACGGCGCTGGCGTTCGGGCTGACGCTGCTGCTGATCACGTCCTGGTACGTGCCCCGGGTCGAGCGCCGCAGGATCCGCCTCCAGCTCGTGAACGAGGCGATTCCGGCGATCTACCCGGACGGCTCCGACATCGCGGAGCTGTTGCGCGAACGGCTGGAGGGCCACGCGTCGCTCTACCGGTTCCTGATCAACGGAGAGGGAGAGGGCGAGCACCCCACGAGGCTCACCCTCTCCCAAACGGGACTCGTTGTCGCGCAACGGATCGAGGCAAAGCTCCGGCAACAGGAGCTCAGGCCGCCAGTGCGATGACGGGCACCGTGCGGCCCATCGCCCGTGCGTAGAGCGCCTCGAAGCGCTCCAGGGTCGCCGCCAGCGCGTGGTGCGAGATGATCTCGCTGCTGGCGGCGCCCATCCGCGCCCGCATCGGCGCGTCGTGCACCAGCGTGTGCAGGCGCTGGGCCAGCTGGTTCACGTCACCGGGCTCGAACAGCCAGCCGTTGCGGCCGGGGTGCACGAGGTGCGGCAGCGCCATGGCGTTCGCGGCGATCACCGGCTTGCCCGCGGCCATCGCCTCCATCGTCGCGAGGCTCTGCAGCTCGGCCACACCGGGCATGACGAACAGGTCGCAGCGGGCGTAGGCGTCGAGCAGGTCGTCCTCGGACACGAAGCCGTGGAACCGCACGCGATCCATCACCCCGAGGTCGCGGGCCAGCAGCTCCCACTCCGCCTTGCACGTGCCGTCCCCGACGATCTCCCCGAACGCGCCGGGCACCCGAGCCAGCGCCCGCAGGAACTCGTCGACGCGCTTCTCCTCGTCCAGCCGGCCGACGAACAACGCCGTGGGGCGGTCGTTGTGGACGACGGAACGCTGGTAGCGGGCGATGTCGATGCCGCACGACACCGGCACCGCGCGTTCGGGGAATCCGCTCTCGTGCAACAGCTGCACGGCACGCGGCGTCGGCGCGGTGACGACGTCGGCCCGTCCGAACACGCGCGCCAGGTCGCGGTAGGCGAACTTGCGGGACAGGCCCTGCAGGAACGCCGGCACGTGCGCGTGGCTGAACAGGTTCTCCGGCATGAAGTGGTTCGTGGCCAAAGTCGGAATGCCCTGAGCGACGGCGGAGTTCAGGACGAACCGGCCCACCACGAAGTGCGCTTGGACGTGCACGACGTCCGGCTTCAACGACTTGATCAGTTCGTCGGCCTCGCGGGAAGCCTGCCACGGCAGGCAGAACCGGAAGTCCGGGTAGAACGGCAGCCGGTGCGATCGCAGCCGGTGCACGGTCACCCCGTCGATCTCGGTGGCCCTCGGCGAGTCCGGGGCGATGACGTGGACGTCGTGGCCGCGAGACGCGAGACCAACCGCCAGACGCTGTGCGAAACGCGCGGCTCCGTTGACGTCCGGCGGGAACGTGTCGGCGGCGATGACGACGCGCAGCGCGCTGGAGGTGTTCACGGGAAGCTCCGTTCGAGTAGAGACACGAGGTTGACGAGCGAGGGCGAACACACCGCTGGCTGCGGCGAGCGCGCAGGCGATCAGCGCGGCGCCGGTCCACACGGACAGGTGCGCGGCCTCGCCGAGCAGGAAGGCGCCGATGCCGACCGCGACCAGCGGATCCACCACGGTCAGGCAGGCGACGGCGAGATGAGGAGGCCCGCCGGCGTAGGCGTGCTGGACGAGCCAGCCACCCACGGCGAGCGACAAAGCGATGCCGAGCACGGTCACGAACTGGGCGAACCCGAACCCGCCCTGCTGCACCGCCTGCGAGACGGCGCGCATGAGGACGGACACGTACCCGTACGCGACACCACCGGCCGATGCGAACGCCACGGCACGAACGCGCGCGTTCGTAGTGAGAGCGGCGACCACCCCAGGTACGGCGATCGCGCCGAGGACGACGAAACCGGCCGTGAGCTCGGCATCGGGTGCGATCTGGGTCGCAGTCGCACTGCCGGAAGCGAGGAACACGAACGCGCCGACGCCCACGGTGGTGATCAAGATCGCGGGAAGTTCGCGGAAACGGCGGTCCAGCAACGCCGTCATCCCGATCGCGATCACGCCGATCGGCTGGACGACCGTGAGCGGCGCCATGCCGAGCGCGGCCGCGTGCACCCCGGCACCGGCGATGAGCAGCGCGAGGCCGGCGAGCCAGCGCGGCTGCTTGAGAACGCTGACCCGTGCCCCGGTCTCGGTGACCGCGTCGTGCTGCAGGCGGGCCGCGAGCGCGAAGCACACGGCGCCGAACACGGCGAGCGTGATAGCCAGCATGGTCATGTCGTGCGCCTCACCTGTAGGGCCGCGATGGCGAAGAGAAGTCCGTAAAGGGATGCGAACAAAACGCGTTCGGTCAGTCCGCGCGCCTCGAATCCGGCGAACGAAACGTGACTGACCAGAAATGCCGCACTCGACACGCTGGCCGTTATTGCGATACCGAGAAGGGCCGGAAATTTGCGCGCGAGGAGCACGCCCGCCGCCGGCAGCGCCACGAACATGACCGCGCCCGCGTACCGGTGGATGTAGCCCGACACCGACGTCGGTGCTCCCGTCGGGTCGGTCGGGAAGATCGTCGAGACCGTCAGCCCCGCCGACCACAATCCGATCAGCCACCGCGCTGACCTGCCAACTCCCCTCAGGTTGACAGCAAGTAACGCGGAGACGGCCGCGAGGCTAAGAGACGTCGCGGCCAACCACCCCGTGCCGTTGCGCACGAACACGTAGTCGCTGATCACGTCCGTGACCGGGTTGAGCTGCCCTGCCGACACGACATGCAGGTAGAAAATCGGGACCAGTGAGAACACCAGTCCCCCGACCACCAATCCCCGCCTGTTAGCCCCCGACTCGAACACGTCAAAAGTCTCTTGTGATCCGGTTGATCAACCAATGGGGAACTCCCCCGACGTGACCCTGAGGTGTCCCTGAGTCGCCGGGGTAGGGCTAGCCCCACCTTTTTCAGCTGTGCTTCAGGAATGGGCCGAATGACCCAGCTGCGGGTGCGGTGGCCAGACCGCCTAGGCTGACCGTTCGTGAGCCCGAATCCCCAGCCTGCGGTGGAAGTGTCGGGGCTGGTCAAGAGGTACGGCTCGAAGACCGCCGTTGACGGCCTCGACCTCGTTCAGGAACCCGGCACCGTTCTCGCCCTGCTCGGGCCCAACGGCGCGGGCAAGACGACAACGGTCGAGATCTGCGAGGGCTTCCGCGCGGCCGACGACGGCACCGTGCGCGTGCTCGGCCTCGCGCCGGGCGACGACGCGTTGCGGCCCCGCATCGGCGTGATGCCCCAGGGCGGTGGCGGGTATCCCGGCATCCGCGCGCTGGAGATGCTGAACCTCGTGGCGGCGTGCGCGGCTCAGCCGTTGGATCCCCAGTGGCTGATCGAGGTGCTCGGGCTCTCCGGTGTCGTGCGGACTCCGTACAAGAGGTTGTCCGGCGGGCAGCAGCAACGGTTGTCGCTCGCGTGCGCGTTGATCGGCCGCCCCGAGCTGGTGTTCCTGGACGAGCCGACCGCGGGCATGGACCCGCAGGCACGCCGTCTGGTGTGGGACCTCGTGGGTGCTCTCAAGGACGATGGCGTGTCCGTGCTGCTGACGACGCACCTCATGGACGAGGCCGAAGCACTCGCGGACAACGTCGTGATCATCGACCAGGGTCGTGTGGTCGCGCAGGGCACGCCGGCCGAACTGACCGCGAACCGTCCCGACGACCAGCAGCTGCGGTTCCGCGCGCGGCCGGGGCTCGACACGTCGTTGCTGTCCGCGGCACTGCCCGAGGGGCTGAAGGTGCGCGAGGCGACGCGGGGGCAGTACGTCGTGGAGGGACTGATCGACCCGCAGGTCGTGTCGACCGTCACGTCGTGGTGCGCCCAGCAAGGGGTGCTGGCCGAGGAGCTGACCGTGGCCAAGCGCAGCCTCGAAGACGTCTTTCTGGAGCTGACCGGCAGGGAGCTGCGTTCGTGACCACCTTCGCTCCCGGCACGTTCAAGCCCGCGCCCGGCCGCGGGTCGCTCGCTCGCATGCTGTTCGTGCACGCCCGCACCGAGGCGATGCTGACGTTGCGCAACGGCGAGCAGATCCTGCTGACGGTCATCATTCCGCTGGCGCTTCTCGTCGCGTTGTCGTTGATGTCGGTGATCCCGATGCCGGAGCCGCGGGTGGGTTCGGCGACCGCGCGGATCTTCGCGCTGGCGATCATCTCCAGCGCTTTCACCGGTCAGGCGATCGCTCTTGGGTTCGACCGGCGCTATGGCGTGCTGAAGCGGCTTGCGGCGTCCGCGCTCCCCCGGTGGCTGCTCGTCGCCGGACGGGTCTGCGGCGCGCTGGTCGTCGTCGCGATCCAGATCGTGTTGCTGGCGGTCACGGCGTTGATCCTGGGCTGGAAGTTCCCGCTGGCCGGGCTCCCGTGGGTCGTGTTGCTGATCGTTCTGGGCACGTTGACGTTCGGCGCTTTGGGCGTGCTGCTGGGTGGGGCGTTGCGCGCGGAGATCGTGCTGGCGCTGGCGAACATCATCTGGTTCGTACTGCTGATGGTCGGCGGCGTGGCTTTGTCGGTGCCGGTCGGGTTCGTGCACCTGCTGCCGTCCGCCGCGCTGGCCCAGGCGCTGGAAACCGCTGTGGTGCAGGGCACTGCTCCTGGTGTGGGCCCGGTCGCAGTGCTCGTGGCCTGGGGTGTTGTCGCTGGGGCACTGGCGACCCGGACGACGAAGCTCACCTGACCCGGCCTACCATCGTTCCGTGTCCCGATTGACCGCATTCCTCGTTCCACTGCAACGCGCCCTTGCGATCGCCGCCATCATCGCGCAGGGCGGTATCGCGGTCACCGGGTCGATCGTGCGCGTCACCGGCTCCGGGCTCGGCTGCCCGACGTGGCCGGAGTGCGTCGAGGGCAGCATCGTCCCCGTCGAGCACCCCGAAGTCGCCGCCATCCACCAGTGGGTCGAGTTCGGCAACCGGACGCTGTTCGGCGTCATCGGCATCATCACCGGCCTGTGCCTCATCGCCGCGTGGCTGAACAGGCCGCGCCGCCGCCGCGTAGTCGTGCTGGCCGCCGTTCAGGTCGGTGGCGTGCTCGCGCAGGCCGTGATCGGTGGCGCGACCGTCCGCCTCGGCCTGGTGTGGTGGAGCGTGTCCGTCCACTTCATGGTCTCGATGGTGCTGGTGTGGTTCGCCGTGCTGCTCCTGCGGTCGTTGAGCGAGGGCGACGGGCCGGCGCGTTGGCTCGTTCCGGCTGGGGCACGCGGACTTCAGGTCGTCATGGCGGTCGTGATGTACCTGCTGCTGATCGCGGGCACGTTCGTGACTGCGGCCGGCCCGCACGCCGGTGACTCGAAGACGCCGCGCCTGGCGGTCAAGGTCGCCACGCTCGCGCAGATCCACGCGGATCTGCTGTTCCTGTTCCTGGGTATGCTGATCGCGATGGGCTTCTTCGTCCGCAACCGCGCCTACTGGACGTTGGTCGGTGTGGTCGTGGCCCAGGGCGCGCTGGGCATGGTCCAGTACTGGACCGGGGTGCCCGAGGTGCTCGTGTCGCTGCACGTGCTGGGTGCCGGTGCGGTGGTGATCGCGACGGCGACGTTGTGGACCTCGTCGAGGGAACGCACGCACGAGGTCGAGGTTCCTGCAGAGGATCAAGCACTCAGCAAGGCCTGAGCATCCCCTTGCGAGTTGTGCCCTGCCCAGTTCTCCGGCGTGGCCTCGAAGTTCGCGTCCTTGATCGTCCGATCGGCACCGGCGTCCAGCAGGATGCGGATGATCCCCAGGTGGCCGCGTTCGGCCGCCAGGTGCAGCGCCGTGACGCCCTCGCCGTGCATCGGACCACCGAAACCCGTGCGCTGGTTGGGATTCGCGCCCAGGTCGAGCAACGTGCGGGTCGCGTTCTCCAGGCCGCACCACGCCGCCCACGCCAGCGCCGTGCCGCGGTAGACGTCCGCGTCGATCCGGGCACCGCGCTTCAGCAGGTCACCGAAGACCTCGACCCGGTCGTTGCGGGCGGCCCACGACAGCGCCTCGTCGAGCACTTCCTGCGGGTCGTCCGTCGGCCACCAGCGCGGGAAACCGCTGTGCGGACGGTAGTAACCGCGCCCGGCCTCCGGTGAGGTGGCGAGGTCCAGGTTGCCCAGACCGGCCGCGACGCGCAGGTTCGGCGGGTGGACTCCGTGCTGTGCCAGGACTTCCGCGACCGTCCGATTGCCCCAGAACAATGCGACGGTCAGCGGAGTGCCGCCCTCGCCGCGGCCTTCCAGGTCGGTGCGGGCACCGGCGGCGAGCAGGATCCGCGCCATCTGCGGGAGGTTCGAGTAACCGGCCTGGTGCAGGGCGGTCCAGCCGTGGACGTTCTGGTGGTTCACGTCCGCGCCGTCCTCCAGCAGCACCTGCACGAACCGCTCGTCACAGGTGGCCGACGCCAGGCCGAGCAGGTCGTTCCCGTTGGTACCGCTGGCTTTCACGAGCCACGGATCCCGCATCAGGATCGCCTTGAGCTCGCCAAGGTTGCGCGTCTCGATCGCCTGGAACGCGCGGGCGAACGGCCTGGGCCTGCGGATGTTGGCCTGCAGCGCCTTCCAGTCCTCGCAGCCGTGCGCGCGAGCGAGGACGTTGTGGGCGCTCTCGTCCGTCAGCGGGTCGCCGTCGAAAACCTCGAGGGCGCCGGGTGTCCCGTCCCACGCGGAGGCGAGCAGACCGCGGGCTCGCTCCTCGTAGTACTCGATGTCATCGCGAAACGGGTGCCACATGGCACCACGCTACTTGGGTGCGGCAGGCCTGCGCTCCCACAAAGCGGGCAGTTCCGCTGAGAGCCAACCGTAGAGGTGGTCGACGGCCTTGAGCCGCATCGCGCGCTCCGGATCGCCGCTGAGCAGCCGCATGCCGTCGTCGGTCAACGTCTGGACGCTCGCGATCGCGGCGAACTTGCGCTGGATGAAGTCCGTCCAGGCCTTCTCGTTGATCCGGTACTCGGCCGCCTGGCGGCCACGACGCGTCCTCTTGGTCACCAGGCCGACGTTGACCAGGTACTTCAGGTTCGTGCTGATCGAGCCGCTGCTGGCTTCGAGCTCCTGCGACAGTTCGGCGGCGGTGCGCTCGACCGGCTGGCAGACCAGCAGATAGCCGAGGATGCGGCCGCCGATCAGCGGAATGCCCTCCTCCGCGAAGTGGGCCGCGAACCGCTCGATCCAGGCCGAGAGGCGAGTTTCCCTGCCAACGCTCATGTCTCGCGATTCCTTTCGGTCAACACTGAAACTATCGTAGCGATCTTGTCAACGATTTCCTTGTCATTGGGAGTCAACGAGTTGACACTTGGTGCGCCGCCGCCCGGACTGAAGGGCTGGTGTGCGCGTGCGCGTTCTCAGATCCGTGGTCGCCCTGGTGTTGGTCGCAGGCCTGGTGCCGGCGACCGCGCAGGCGGCCGTCTCGCAGTACGAAGCAGAGTCGGCGGTGATCTCCCGCGGCGTGGTCGAGTCGAACCACGCCGGGTTCACCGGGTCCGGGTTTGTCAACTATGACAACGTCGCTGGTTCCTCCGTCGAGTTCACGGTCAGCGCGGACGGGCCGCTGTCCTTCCGCTACGCCAACGGCACGTCGGCAGACCGCCCGCTGGCCATCTCGGTCGACGGCGGCGCTCCCGTCACGGTGTCGTTCCCCGGCACCGGCGCGTGGACTTCGTGGCGCACGCAGCAGGTTTCGGTCACCGTGGCCGCTGGCGCGAAGGTCAAGGCCACTGCCACCACTGCGAACGGCGGGCCCAACCTCGACTCGCTGACCGTCGGATCGAGCGGGTTCGACTGGTCGGTGGCCGTGGTCGAGTCGACGGTGGCCGCCAAAACGCCCGCACAGCTAGGTGGCTGGGGTTATCAGACCGGGCTCTACCTGTACGGGCAGTACCTCGTCTACCAGCGCACGCACGATCCCCGGTACCTCGCATACATCAAGGCGTGGGTCGACCGGTTCGTCGACTCGTCCGGCAACATCGCGCAGAGCTTCAACAACCTCGACAGCATGCTTTCGGGGCGGTTGCTGGTGATCCTGCACCACGAGACGGGGCAGGCGAAGTACGAGAAGGCCGCGCGCAAGATCCGGACGCGGTTGAACACGTATCCGCGCACGTCCGACGGCGGGTTCTGGCATTCGACGTCCGAGTCGCGGCACAACCAGCTGTGGGCGGACGGGGTGTTCATGCTGAACCCGTTCCTCGTCGAGTTCGGCGCGGAGTTCGGCGATTCCTCCTACGCCAACGAGGAAGCGGCGAAGCAGATCAACGTCTACGCGTCGCATCTCCAGCAGCCCAACGGAATTCTCAAGCACGCCTGGGACGAGTCGAAGTCCCAGCCGTGGGCGAACAAGACCACGGGGCTCGCACCGGAGTACTGGTGCCGCGCCATGGGCTGGTGGGGCATGGCGTCGATCGACGTGCTGGAGAAGCTGCCCTTGAACCACCCGCGACGCGCTCAGATGATCACCGATCTGCGCGAGTACGCGGCGGGAGTGCGGTCGTTCCAGGATTCGAGCGGACGCTGGTTCCAGGTGGTGGACAAGGGATCCCGCTCCGACAACTGGACCGAGACGTCCTGCTCGATGATGTTCACCTACGTCTTCTCGAAGGGCGTCGAGCGGGGTTACCTCGACCCGTCGTTCCGGGACGCGGCAGCCAAGGGCTACGCGGGCGTGCTGGCGAAGACGTCCGTGAACTCCAGTGGCCGCACGGAGATCCGGGACATCTCCATCGGCACGAACGTGGGCGACTACGCCTACTACATCGCACGTGACCGAGCCACCAACGACTTCCACGGCCTCGGTGCGTTCCTGATCATGAACGAACAGCTGCAGAAGGTTGGCTGATCCAATGTTGCGTACAGCGTTGTTAGCAGCAGCACTCGTCGTCGCCCTGACACCCGCCACTCCCGCGCTGGCGTTGGAGAACGGCCTGGCGCGCACTCCCCCGATGGGCTTCAACAACTGGAACTCCACCGGCTGCCGCGCCGACTTCAACGAGGCCATGGTGAAGGGCATCGCGGACATCTTCGTCTCGCGCGGCCTCAAGGACGCGGGCTACCAGTACGTGAACCTGGACGACTGCTGGGCCAAGACGTCCCGCGACTCGTCCGGCAACCTCGTGCCCGACCCGGTGCGCTTCCCCAACGGCATCAAGGCACTCGCGGACTACATCCACTCCAAAGGCCTGAAGATCGGCATCTACACCTCCGCCGGCACCAAGACGTGCAACACGGCGGGCTTCCCCGGCGGTCTCGGCCACGAGCAGCAGGACGCGAACCTGTTCGCGTCGTGGGGAATCGACTACCTGAAGTACGACAACTGCAACAACCAGGGCGTCGACGCGCAGCAGCGGTACAAGGCGATGCGCGACGCGTTGGCGCGCACCGGCCGTCCGATCGTGTACTCGATCTGCGAGTGGGGCCGCACCGATCCGAAGGTGTGGACGTGGGGCGCGCCTGTAGGAAACCTGTGGCGCACCACCGGTGACATCTCCGACAACTGGGGATCGATGATCGGCAAGGCACAGGCGAACCGGGTGCTGGCCCAGTACGCCGGGCCTGGGCACTGGAACGACCCGGACATGCTGGAGGTCGGCAACGGCGGCATGACGGCGACGGAGTACCGCACGCACTTCTCGTTGTGGGCGATCATGGCCGCGCCGCTGCTGATCGGCTCGGACCTGCGCAAGGTCAACGAGGACACGTTCACGATCCTGGAGAACCGGGACGTGATCGCTGTGGACCAGGACCCGTTGGGGCGTCAGGGAACCGTGGTGTCGTCGTCTTCAGGTCGCGTCGTCTACTCGAAGGTGCTGGCCAACGGTGACCGGGCTGTCGCGTTGTCCAACGAGACCACGTCGACTCAGACCATCTCGACGACGGCGTCGGCGATCGGACTCGGCGGCGGGTCGTCGTACACGTTGAAGGACCTGTGGTCGAAGCAGGTGCGTACGGTGGCGAGCACGATCAGCGCTTCGGTTCCGGCGCACGGGACGGTGCTGTACCGGGTGACGCGCAACGGATCGATGACTCGCTACGAGGCAGAGTCCGCGCTGATCTCCGCCGGTGTCGTGGAGTCGAACCACGTCGGGTTCTCCGGGACCGGGTTCGTCAACACGGACAACGCCGTCGGCCCGTACGTGGAGTGGACGATCAACTCGGCTTCCGGTGGCGCGGCGACGTTGTCGTTCGGCTATGCCAACGGGACCACGGTCTCGCGGCCGCTGGACGTGTCGGTGAACGGGACGCTGGCACGCGATGAGCTGGCGTTCGCCGGAACCGGTGCCTGGACCAACTACCTGGCGGTCCAGATCCCGGTGACGTTGCAGGCCGGCGAGAACAAGATCCGGGTGACGGCGACGACCGCGAACGGCGCGCCGAACCTCGACTACCTGGACGTCGGGTAAGCCCTGGGGGGCGGGCGCGGTAACTCGCGCCCGCCCCGCGGCGACATCCGGGCATGGAGCTGTCTCGCGCCGCTCTGATCGTCGGCGGGGTCGTCATGGCCGGCACCTACGTGCCGTTCACGCTCACGCACGGCCCGACGTCGATCAACATCGAGCACGAGATCCTTGGCTGGGACATGCACGACTGGGGCTTCCTGATGGGCACGGTCCCCTACCTGCTCATCAGCGCGGGCCTGTGGCGTCTGCGCGGCCTCATCGCCGGTGCGCGGCCGGGACTCGTCGTCATGTGCGTCGTGATGGTGCTCTTCGCGGCCATGAACGTCCCCTTCCGCGCGATCGGCCCGCCGTTCGACCTCTTCCTGCTCGCGCCGGCCAGCGTCATCGTGGCGGCCACGACTCCCCTGCGCGGCGCGGCGAGAACAGTGCTGATCGCCCTCGCCGCCGCTTACTGCTGCGCGACCGCACTCACGCTGATCCCCCTGGAGACGTCCGACGGTTTCGGGGGCTACCGGATCTTCGGCCTCATCGCCTACGCCGGAGTCGGCGTGCTGTGGGCCTTGTTCGGCGCGGTCAGCGGCGAACGCGATCGGTAGCGCACCCGACGAGCACCATGCCCGTCGTGACGGCGAGCAGGTGGTCACCGCTGAGCGCGCACATGCACACCAGTCCGAACCACACCAAAAGCCTCATGTACCCAAGGTAAGTTGCGTGTGACCTGCAGCACACTTCTTTTAACCAAGGCTTGAGGCAGCTTTAGAAATTCCAGGTCAGCGACACTTCACGGTCGCGAGGAATGCTGACCACGAGTCCGCCGACACTGGCACATGCGTAGACGGCGCCTTGCTGTCGCGGACGCCGACGCCTCGGCCCACCTCGACACAGTTGTCGGCGGTGCTGCTGTAGCTGCTCTTGCGCCACGCGGTCATTGGAGGCCCTCCAAGATGTTGTCGATCACCGCCCTCGATTGTTCACGACCCAGTGCGACAGCGGCGAGACGCTTCACCCTCTCCTCGTAGAGCGCGACGGTCTCTTTGTCGTCGAAGAACAACCCGCAGTTCAGCGTGTCCAGAAAGACGAGTGGCACGTACTTCGGGAACCTCATCACGCGGAAGTCGCCGGACACACCAGCGTGCGCGCCGATCGACCTGGGGACGACGTGGAGGTTGATGTACTGGCGCACCGACATCCGCATCAGCTGGGCCAGCTGCTCACGCCAGACCTCCTCGCCGCCGACCGGCAGCCAGAGGGCCTGCTCGTGCACGTAGAAGGTGAACGTCCGGCCTGGCCGCAGGATCTCCGCTCGCGCGACCCTGGCGGCGACGACCTTCGGCACGTCCTCCGCCTCGTGAGGCCCTTCCTCGGCGACAGAGCGCGCGTAGTCAGGCGTCTGAAGCAGACCTGGCACGAGGATCATCGACCACGCGACGATCTCCGTGGCTTCCTTCTCGTGGCTGATGAGCGTCCGCAACTGGTCCGGCACACCGTCCTCGGGAAAGAGGATGAAGCCTTTGTCCCCCGCTTCCAGGTACCGGTTCTTCAAGCGGCGCCGCTCGTCCAGCGGAACCCGGCAGTAGGCGAGCAGCACGTCGACCTCGTGCTCGCTGAGGCCGGGTTTGCCGTTGACCGCTTCCGAGATCTTCGCCTCGTCCCAGTCCAGCTCGTCGGCGAGCTTGCGTTGCGTCAGGCCGGTCTGGGCGATCGCGGCGCGCAGGGCGTTGCCGAACTCGCGGCCCACGACGTTCGACTCTCTTTTGGGCATGACGAAAAAGCTAGGAGGCGGCAGCCTCCCAGCTCCATCGTTTCAGCTCAAAAAGCCCTGAAAGAGGGCTGCTTGGAAAAACTCCAAGTCAGCAGACAGGCGCGAGCGGGGTCGTTTCGTCAGGCCCCGGGCGACGACGCCACCGGTCCAGCTTCGCGTGCTCGGCCAGCGAGATCAGCGTCTCGCGCACCGACAGGCGCACCCGAGGGTCGCAGTTCACCACGGGCACCTCGGGCGAGATGCCCATCCCGTGGATGATCGCCTTCACGTCCGACCGCACCGAGGCGTGCACGTTGTTCAACGCCAGCACGTACGGGATGTGGTGGTCCTCGAAGTACCGCATCGCGTCCACGGAGTCCGCGGGGCGCATCACGTCGAACAGCACCACGGCACCCACGGCGCCGCGCACCACGTCGTTCCAGCCCGCGCGCGGGTCCTGCCACTGCGGGGCCACGAACAGGTGCAGAGCGAGGCCCGGGTCGAGCCACACGCGGCCGAACTGTATGCGCACGAGTTCCGTGACCAGACCCGCGCGCTCCGGTGGGAGCGCTGTCATGGTCAGCAGGTCGTTCTCCACGATCGACCTGATGAAGGTGCTCTTGCCGACACCGAAGCCACCGGCGACGACGACTTTGGCCGAAGTCAGCTCCCGTCCAGGCGGCCCGGGGGGCCCGAAGTCGGGAAATCTAGAGCCGACGTAGTCCACTAAGCACTCTCTCCATCAACCCGAGGTCCGGCGTGTCACCGCCCGCGGAAGCGGTCTGGTGCACGTCCACCAGACCTCGTTCCGCCATGTCGCCGAGCAACACCTTCACGACTCCGAGGGGGAGGCGCATCAGTGCGGCCACCTCCGCGACGGATCGCGGTGAGTGGCACAGCTCGACAACGCGTTGGTGCTCAGCCTGCAAGATACCCGCAGACTGCCGACTCTGATCATTGGCGGAGACAAGTGTCTCGATCTCGAGGTGGATGTTGGACCGTGTGCGCCCACCCGTCCAGGCATACGCACGCACGATCGAGGCATCCGGCGGCTCCGGGGCGGAGAAGTCCAGAGCCGGTGCTTCTTCTTGCGGTGCAACGGGAGTTGCTGCATCCCGCGCGGGCACCGGATCCGACGTGCGCGATCGCTTGCGGCCCGAGTCCAGGGAAAACCCGTTCATCAGGTCGGCGAACGTCTGCTCGGCGGGTGACTCCACCCGCCTGCGTCGTCGGTGCGCGTCAGCGGCCGAACTCATGATCACCTCACGCTGTGCAGCTGCGCTCGCAGTTCGGGAGTGAGGATCTGGCCTACCTGGTCGACGACCACGGTCATCTCGTAGGCCACCTGGCCGACGTCGCTGTCGGGCGCGGCGAGAACCGCCAAACAAGACCCGTCTCGAATGGACATGAGGAGCATGATCCCGTAGTCCATCTCGATCACGGTGCGCAACACTCCGCCACCTTCGAAGCAACGTGACGCACTCAGCGTGAGCGCCGTGACGCCCGAGGCGATGGCGGCCAGCTGTTCGGCGCGGTCCGGCGGAAGACCTGTCGACTTGGTGAGCAGAAGACCGTCGACCGAGATCACGATCGCGTGGGCGACCCCGGCCACGCGATCGACGAAGTTGGTGATGAGCCAGCCGAACTGGTCCACCTGGCGCGACTGAGGCGTGCTCATGCCTTTTCCCCGTTCCCCTGGCCGTTCGCCTGGCCGTTTCCGTTCCCGTTGCTGCCCAGCGGCATCTGGCGGATGCCTGTCTGGTAGCTGGCGAGGAAGCCTCGTGCTCGCTCCGGATCGCGCTTCGGCTTCGCCGCCGGGCGCGCGCCGTTCTCGGGACGTTCCGCGAGGTCGGGGAGCAGATTCTTACGCGGAGCCCGTTTCGGCAACCCGGCATCGGTCTCACCGGCGTCCGTGGCGGGATCTCCCGACTGTTCCCACACACCGCCCGTGGACTTCTTGCCGAACCAGGTAGCCGCTACCGAGGGTGACGGCCCAGGTCCTGGCGTTGCCGGCGAATGATCACCGTTGACCGCTTCGTCCGATACACCGCTGCCGGCGAACCAGGAAGACGTCGTCTCAATTGGAGTGGGTCGCGTCTCAGTTGGCGACCCGTTGGTCCGCGGCTGCCGCTGGGGCAGTGGCGGTTCGTCGATCGCGGCACCGCGGAACGACGTCCACTCGGCCGACTCGCGCGGGTGCTCGATCGCCGGAGCGGGCGCGGGCGGCGGCGCCAGGTTCGGGGTCTTCACGACGACGTGCGGCTGCTTGGCCGTCAGCGCCGGCTTCGGCTGGGGCAGCGCGGCGTGGCGGGGCGCTGCGGGCGCCTCCGGCTCGGCCTGGGCACGCACGAGCTCCGACGGCACGAGGACGAACGCGCGCAGGCCCTCACGACCCTCGCCCGCTCCACGCAGCCGGACGGTGATGCCGTGCCGTGCCGCGAGACGGCCGACGACGAACAGACCCATCTGGCGCGACACCGGCACGTCGTCTTCCGTACCGGACGACAGCCGCTCGTTCGCCTCGGTGAGCTCGGCGGGGCCCATCCCGATGCCCTGGTCCGCGACCTCGACGAGCACCGAGCCCTGCTGGTCGATCCGCGAGCCGATCATGACCTGCGTGGTGGGCGCGGAGAACGCGGTGGCGTTGTCCAGCAGCTCCGCGACGAGGCGCACGAGGTCGCTGGCCGCGTAGCCGACGATCTCCACCGACGGTGTCGACTTCACCACGACGCGCTGGTAGTGCTCGATCTCCGACGCGGCGGCGCGCAGCACGTCCGCCAGCGGCACGGGCTGGTGGAAGCGGCGGGCGACGTCGGTGCCGGACAGCACCATCAGGTTCTCGTTGTTGCGGCGCATGCGCGTCGCGAGATGGTCGAGCTTGAAGAGGTTGGCGAGCTGCTCGGGGTTCTCCTCGTGGCGCTCCAGCTCCTCCATGAGCTTGAGCTGGCGCTCGACGAGGCCCTGCGAGCGGCGCGACAGGTTGACGAAGATGTTCTTCATGCCCGACCGCAGCGACGACTGCTCGACCGCGGACCGGATGGCCTGCTCGTGCACGGCGTCGAACGCGCGCGCCAGCTGGCCGAACTCCTCGATGGTGTGCACGGGCACCGGTTCGATCTCGGTGTCCGGCTTGCGGTCGGCGCGGATGGCCGCGACGACCTCGG
Organism: Lentzea sp. NPDC051838; assembly: GCF_040681245.1. Classification (NCBI taxonomy): domain Bacteria; kingdom Bacillati; phylum Actinomycetota; class Actinomycetes; order Pseudonocardiales; family Pseudonocardiaceae; genus Lentzea; species Lentzea sp. NPDC051838. The sequence goes on along the minus strand of NZ_JBFAYI010000042.1, from coordinate 10,938 downwards.
GGAGGTGGTGGTGCGCCACGTCGAGCGCGGACCGGCGCAGCTCGGACAGCGAGCGCAGCAGGTAGCGGCCGATGACGAAGCCGAGCGTGCCGGCGACGAGGAGCATCGCGAGCAGGATCACCGCGGCGGCGCCGGCCTTGTTGGACGTGTCGTCCTGCAGCGCGGCGGCCGAGTTCGCGAGGTCGTCCTGCAGCTGGCGGGTGACCTGGTCCATGAGTCGCGCGGTGGTACCGGACGCCTTGTTCCACTCGTCGACGGCGATGCCGAACGAGGGCGGCGGCTTCGGCTGGCCGGGGCGCGTCGTCACCTGGACGCCGTCGGGCTGGGTGAGCGCGCGCTCAACGAGGACGGTCCGGCTCGCGACGGCGACACCGGTCACGGTCTGCTCGTAGTTGCGGCGCTGCTCGGTCGTGCCGATGGCCTGGAAGTCGTTGATGCGGTCCTGCAGGCGGATGTCGGACTGCTCCAGCGCGCGGGTCTCGGCTCCGAGGAGCTTGCCGCGGCCGATCCCGGCTAACACGATCGCGTGCTGCTGGGAGATCTGCTCCTGCGCGATCACGAGGTGGTGCAGCGCCGCCGCGGTGCCGGAGATGGCCTCGTCGCCGAACTGGCTGACGAGCGCCTGCTCGAAGTCCAGCAACGACTTCACGACGGTGGTGTAGCCGATGGTGCCGCCGTTCGGGTCGCCGCCGTCGCCGCCCTGCGTCACCTTCTCCCGCAGGTTCTTGAGCGTCTCCAGCTGACCGCCGAGCTCGGTGAAGCGGTTGCGGGCGACCTCGCTCAGGCCCGTGGTGCGGTCGACGCGGCGGCGGACGGTCGCGGCAGAGTTGTCAGTCGCGCTGATCTGGTTCTGGTAGGCGCCGACACCGGAGCCGCTCGTCGAGCTCTGCGCGGCGAGCGTGCGTTCCTGCTGGACGCTGGAGATCAATGGCGCGAGATCTGCCCGTAGACGAACCAGGCCCTGCATCTGCACGTAGTTGTTCGACCGGTCGACGTAACCGGAGATCTGCAGTGCGCCCGCACCGATCGCCACGGCGACCGGCACCAGCAGCACGACGCCGAGCTTGACCGGCAGGCGCCAGTTGCGCCAGTCGCTGATCTTTCTCCACTCGACATTCACGAAATGATCCCCAAGGCGCGCTCGAAGTGCCCCACTATCGGCTACCTCCTGGCCTGGTGAATCCCCGCGACTTGAGACACCCGGAGCTCGATTTCGAGATCGGCTCAATCGGGTGTGAGCGGATACTAGGCCAGAGAGCGTGACGCGACAACGACCTGGGGCGTGTACGATCCGTCACCCAGTGTGACAGCCCACCTCATGGGGTGGTCCTGCAGGTTCAGGGGATTGACTCCCCGCCACGCGTGGTTACGCTTGCGCCCTCCACCCCCGGTCCGGTTGCAGCCTGTGTTCAGGCGCTCACCGGGTACTCCCCGTAACGAATGCGAGCGGTTGATGACGAAGGCGCTGCCCTCCGTGTCACGCCCGGCGCAGCCCGGTTTCGCGACCTTTGAAGAGCATCATCACTCATTGCTGATCGATGGTGACGGTGAGCCTGATTTCGGTGCCATCCAAACGAGTGAGGATTTTCTTGCGCTGAAGCGGCGGGTGACGCGATTTATTCTCCCCGCAACGGTGCTGTTCCTCGCTTGGTACGTCACGTTCGTATTGCTTTCCGCTTACGCGGCGGACTTCATGAGCACGCCCCTGTTCGGAACGGTGAACGTCGGGCTGACGATGGGATTCCTCCAGATCGTCACGACCATCATCATCACGATGGCCTACGCCCGTTACTCCAAGAAGAGGCTCGACCCGCAGGTCGAAAAGGTGCGCGCACTCGCGGAAACCGATGAGGAGCTGGCGTGACCGGGGCGAACACTGCGATCAACCTGTCCGTTTTCGGCATCTTCGTCCTGCTGACGCTGTACATCGTGTACCGCGCGTCGACGCGGAACGTGAGTGCCTCCGACTACTACGCGGCGGGCAGCAGCTTCACCGGCACCCAGAACGGCATCGCACTCTCGGGTGACTTCCTCTCCGCGGCCTCGTTCCTCGGTATCTCCGGCGCGATCGCGGTGAACGGCTACGACGGCTTCATGTACTCGATCGGGTGGGTCGTCGCCTGGCTGATCGGCCTGATGCTCATCTCGGAACGGCTGCGCAACACCGGCCGCTTCACGATGGGCGACGTCATGGCGTTCCGCATGCGCCAGCGCCCTGTGCGCGCGGCCGCGGCGAACGCGACGCTGGTCATCTCGCTCTTCTACATGATCGCGCAGATGGCGGGCGCCGGCGGCCTGATGGCGCTGCTGCTGGACGTGCACAGCTCCATCGGCCAGGCCATCATCATCGCCGTCGTCGGCATCGTCATGGTGCTGTACGTGCTGGTCGGCGGCATGAAGGGCACCACGTGGGTGCAGATCATCAAGGCCGTTCTGCTGCTGCTCTCGGTGTCGTTGCTGACGATCTTCCTGATCGGCAAGTTCGGCTTCGACTTCTCCGCGATGCTCGACCGCGCGACGCAGAAGTCCCCGCTGGGCGAGGCCGTCCTCTCCCCCGGCGTGAAGTACGGCGCCTCTGAACTGACGAAGCTCGACTTCTTGTCTTTGGCGTTGGCGTTGGTGCTCGGCACCGCGTCGCTGCCGCACGTGCTGATGCGCTTCTACACCGTGCCGAACGCCCAGGAAGCCAGGAAGTCCGTCGTCTGGGCCACCTGGATGATGGCGATCTTCTACTCGTGCACGCTGGTCATCGGCTTCGGCGCGATGGCACTGGTCGGCACCGACAAGATCACGGGCGCTCCCGGCGGTGAGAACTCCGCGGCCCCGCTGCTCGCGTTCCAGGTCGGCGGCACAGTGCTGCTCGGCATCGTCTGCGCGGTGGCGTTCGCCACGATCCTCGCGGTCGTCGCCGGACTGACGCTGACGGCGTCCGCTTCGTTCGCCCACGACGTCTACGCGAACGTCATCAAGCACGGCGAGGCCGACCCGCGCGACGAGGTCCGGGTCGCTCGTCTCACCGCTGTGTGCGTGGGTGTGCTCGCGATTGTCGGCGGTATCGCGGCGAACGGGCAGAACGTTGCCTTCTTGGTCGCTTTGGCCTTCGCTCTGGCCGCGTCCGCGAACCTGCCGACGTTGCTCTACTCCATGTTCTGGAAGCGGTTCAACACGCGCGGCACGTTGTGGAGCATCTACGGCGGTCTCACGTCGTGCGTGCTGCTCATCGTGTTCTCGCCCGCGATCTCGGGTTCGAAGTCGTCCGTGTTCCCGGACGCCGACTTCTCGTTCTTCCCGTTGTCGAACCCCGGCATCGTGTCGATCCCGCTGTCGTTCCTGGCCGGGTTCCTGGGCACGATCCTGAGCAAGGAACCCGCGGATCCCGCCAAGCAGAGCGAGATGGAGGTCCGCGGGCTCACCGGCATCGGGTCAGGCCTGCGCTAGGAGCTCCTCGACCGCTTTGTTGAAGACCTCGACGCGTTCCAGGTTCGGCATGTGGGCGGCACCGTCGACCACTTTGAGCGTCGAACCCGGAACGCGTTCGTGCATGTATTCGGCGTCCTCGACGGGCGTGTACTCGTCGTCGCTGCCGACCACCACGAGCGTCGGCACGGTGATCATGCCGAGCGTCTCGGTGTGGTCCCTGCGGTTCGCCCGCCCGCGCAACGCCGCCGCGGCTCCCTGTGGCGGTGCGTTGTGCATCATCTTCGCGACGTGTGCGGCGGCCTCGGTGTTGTGCGGCGCCACCATCTTCCAGAGCACCTCGTCGGCGTACCCGGCCATGCCCTCGCGCAGCAGCCGGTCCGCCATCTCGTGCCGCTTGCGCCGTCCGTCCTCGGCCTCCCCCTGCGCGAACGTGTCGGCGAGGATCAGCCCCCTGAGCCGATCGGGGAACTCACGGGCGAACTCCAGGACGATCTGCCCGCCCATCGACAGCCCGCCGAGCACGAACCTCTCGACGCCGAGGTGGGTGAGCAACGCGGCGATGTCCGCGGCGAACACCGGTAGCGGCGTGACACCGGGCACGACGGTGCTCTCGCCGTAGCCGCGCAGATCGGCGGCGATCACCCGCCATCCTCTTGCGCTGAAGTGCTCGACCTGCGGCCGCCACATCGAGCGGTCGAACGGGTGGCCGTGCACGAGGACCAGGACGTCGTCGCCGGTGCCTTCGTCGTCGTATCCGATGGTGATGCCGTTGACCTGCGCGGTGCTCATGGGTTCGACGCTAGCCAGGGCTCGTGCTCGGTACAATGAAAACATTGCTCTCGGTGCAATGGGGGACGATGTGGAGAACCGCCGCCAGCCCGCAGCCCGACGACCACGCCCTGACGACCCACCGCTCAGCACCGCCGAGACCACGCGTCGGCCACGCCGAACCGCCGCGCCGCAACGCACCTTCGCCGAGATCGCGGACGCCGTTGCTTCCGACATCGCGTCCGGCCGCCTCCGCCCCGGCGAGCAACTCCCTCCCCAGCGGCAGTTCGCCCGGCGCCACCGCATCGCGAACTCCACCGCGGCACGGGTCTACACCGAGCTGACCCGGCGCGGCCTCGTCACCGGGGAGGTCGGCCGCGGCACGTTCGTCCGCGCCGGAGCAGCCGAACCCGCGCTCTCCGACCCGGTCGAGACCCTCGTGGACCTGCAGCTGAACTTCCCTGTGCTGCCGGAGCAGTCCGCGCTCCTCGCGACCAGCCTGGCCAGGATGCTGCGCCCGGACGTGCTCGCGGACGCGTTGCGGGCGGGCGGCGTCACCGGCACCTTTCAAGCCCGAACTGCAGCGGCGGATCTGTTGGCGCGCAACGGCTGGCGACCCGAACCGGACCAGATTCTGTTCACCGGTAACGGGAAGCAGTCGCTGGCGGCGACCATCGCCGCGCTGGTTCCGGTCGGCGGGCGGCTCGGGGTCGAGGCGCTCACCTACCCGGTGGTGCGGACGATCGCCGCCCGGCTCGGGATCACGCTGGTACCGCTGGAGATGGACGACCACGGCGTCGTTCCGGACGCCTTGCGCGCGACGGCGGTGCGCGCGGTCTACCTCCAGCCGAACCTGCACAACCCGCTCGGCGTCACGATGCCGGCCACGCGCCGTGCGGAACTCGTTGCCGTGCTGGACGAACTGGACCTCCCGGTGATCGAGGACTGCGTCTACACGTTCCTGTGCGACGACCCACCGCTGGCCGCCCTCGCGCCGGAACGGGTGGTGGTCGCCGACAGCCTGTCCAAGCGGATCGCGCCGGGCCTGACGCTGGGTTTCGTCGTGCCGCCCGCCCCGTTGACCGACCGGATCGCCGCAGCCATCAGGGGTGGTGGCTGGACGGCGCCGCGGTTCGCCGTCGACGTGGCCGCGCACCACATCGCCGACGGCACCGCGGCGGCCGTTCAGCTGGCCAAGCGGGCGGATGCGGCGGCACGGCAGGAGATCGCGGCGCAGCGGCTGGCCGGGTTCGCCGTCCACGCCGATCCACGCTCCTACCACTGCTGGTGGGAGCTGCCGCCGCCGTGGCGCGCCGACACGTTCGTCGCGGCGGCGGCGCGCGAGGGCATCGCGGTGACTCCGGCGGCGGCGTTCGCGGTCGGGGCGGCGCCGAACGCGGTGCGGCTCGCGCTGGCCTCTCCCCCGCCCGAACGCCTGCGTGCGGCGCTCGACGTGCTGGCCCGCATCGCCCGCGACAGCCCGGATCTCTAAGGGGCGGCGACCTTCCAGCTGATCTTCACGCGGCCGTCGTCGACGTTCGCGATCTTGGCGAACCCGGCGCGGTCGAGGTTGAGATCACCGGACTTCGGGCCTTCTGCGACGTCGACGATCAGCACCTTGACCTTGCCCCTGGGGCCGGTGACCTCGACGGTGACGCCGCAGTTCGGGCTCTTGTCGCCCTTGCCGAACTGCGGGCGGTTGAGGCCGGTGACGAACTGCTTGGGCAATTTCGGCAGGTGCTCGCTCTTCGGGCACGCGACGACGTTGAAATCCGGCTTGTAGTCGTCGGTGAACGTGGCGAAGCCCTGGTAGGTGGCGGTGCCGAGGTTGCCCGCGTACGGGGGCGCGGCGAGGCTCGCCATCGCGAGGGCGACGCCGGTGAGCGCTGACAGCACTGGTCCTCCTGGAACTCGGGGGAAGCTTGCGGGAAAACGCTTTCCCGAAGCTAGCCCCGAATCCAGGACGACGGCGTTATCGAGACGCGGTTCGCCGGATCGCCGTACTCATACGAGATGCGGCGTCTTCGCTGGTGAACTTGAAGCCGAGCGTGGGCTCCGTCAGTTCCAGCTCCAGCAGCAGCGGTTCGCCATCGGTACCGGAGACGACGTCCACGCGGGCGTAGAGGAAGTCCTTGCGGTCCAACGAAAGCAGCTCGGCCGCCACGTCGAGCACCTGGTCGGCGAGGTCACGCTGCTCTTGAGCCGGCTCGATGCCGCGCAGCTTCTCCTCGACGTACAGGCCGGACTCCGACTCGGCCAGACCCTGCGCCAGCATCGGTCCTTTGTGGAACGAGTGGGAGTACTCACCCGCGAAGAACACCAGCGCGGTCTCGCCATGAGCGTCCACACTGGACTGATACGGCTGGATCAGCGTCTTCACGCCGAGAGCCTCGAAGTGCGCACGAGCGGCAGCGTGGTCGGTGAACCGCGCTGCTCCACGGGAACCCGCTCCGATCGCCGGCTTCACGACGAACTCGCCGACAGGGAGCTCCGGCTCCTCCCCCGGTTCGACGACCGCGGTGGGCACGACGGCCAGTCCGCGCGCGGCCAGTTCGACCAGGTAGGACTTGTCGGTGTTCCAGCGCACGACCGACACCGGGTTCGCCAGCGCGGGCACGGTGTCGCACCACGCCAGGAAGTCGTCGAGGCGCTCGGTGTAGTCCCAGGTGGCGCGCAACACGACGAGATCGGCCTCGACCGGCGAGCCCCAGGGCTGCCACCGCACGTCGACGCCGTCGCGCTTGAGCACGTCGATCAGCGCGTCCTCGTCGCCGTCGCCCTCGGGCAACGCGGCGCAGGACGCGAGCACGACCTTCATGAGGACATCGTGGCCATCTTGCGGCGGTGCGCGGGACCGATCTTGGTGGCCGCGGTGGTCTCGCGGTCCCATTCGGCCTGTTCGACGCCTTCGACGGCCTCGACTGCCTTGGTCGCGGCCTCGACGTCCTTGGCCATCACGTCGCCCATGGCACCATCGGCGCCGACCAGCACGATCCGCGCGCCGGAGCGGCCGATCGGCTCCACGACGGCCCTGACCGCGGTGCCCGGCTTGCCGTGGGCCTTCACGAACTCGGCGATGCGCTTCTTGGTTTGATCAGACACCCCCACACTGTAAAACCAGCGAGTAGGTTCGGTCGGGTGACCACCGACACGCTCACGTCGTTCCTCTCGTGGTACTTCGACCACCATCCCGCGCACGCAGCACAGGTCGGCTCGCTTCCGCACTACTCGACGTTCGGGGACTTCACGGCTTCGGCTTTCGAGCAGCGCGCCCGGGAATCCGACGAGTGGCTGGCGCGGCTGGAGCCGTTGCCCCGCTCGGTGGACCGTGATCTGGCGCTGTCGGTGCTGCGCGGCTCGTCCGCCATGGAAACGTGGCCATCGTGGCGGCGCGACCCGCACGAGTACTCGGGGATGGTCTTCTTCGGACTGCTCTCGCCGTTCCTGCACAAGCTGCTGCCCGAGGCCGAACTGGTCGCGTCCGCCGTCGCGAAGCTGCGCGAGGTGCCGTCGGTGTTCGCCGCCGCGGAAGCGAACCTCGACGCGTCCCTGGCGTCGCCGCTCGTGGTGCGGCGGGCGATGGAGCAGGTGCGGACGGGTCGTTCGTTCGTGCTGGACTCACTGCCGCTGGAGGTGTCCTCGCTCGACCTGCGCGCACAGTTGGTGGAGGCCGCCGGTCCCGCGGCCGAGGCGTTCGACCGGCACGCGGCGTTCCTGGAGGACTTCGCCGTGCGGGCGAGCGGCGACTGGCGAATGGGCGAGAAGCTCTACTCGACGATGTTGCAGGACAAGGAGTTGCTCGGTTACGGCGCTCCGGAGCTGCACCAGCGCGGCCAGGACGCTTATGCCTCTTTGGAAGCCGAACTGATCGAGCTCGCCGGTTCGTCGGACTGGCGCACGGTCATGAGCTCGCTGCAGGACGACCACCCGCCGACGTTGGAGGCGATGCGTCTCGAATACGAGGCGGAGACGTCTCGGGCGCGCGCCGCGTTGATCGAGCACTCTCTCGTGACGATGCCCGAAGGCGAGGAGTGCCGCGTGGTGCCGTCACCGCCGTTCCACCGCGCGATCATGTCCGTGGCGAGCTACCTGGGCCCGCCCCCGCTGACGTCGCGCCGGGCCGGCTACTTCTTCGTGCCGTTCACGCCCGATGGCGCCACTTCGGAACAGGTCACGCACCGGCTGCGCACCAACGCGCGCCCGCAGCTGCCGACGATCTCCGTGCACGAGGCCTACCCCGGCCACCACTGGCACTCGGCGTGGGTGGCTGCGCAGGGTTCCACGCACCCGCTGCGAAAGGTGTTCCGCACCTCGTACTTCTCCGAGGGCTGGGCGCTGTACTCGGAGAAGCTGCTGCGCTCGGTCGGCTACTACACGACTCGCGCATCGCTGATGGGCCACGTCGAGGCTCGTTTGTTCCGCGCGGCACGGATGGTCGTCGACACCGCGCTGCACTGCGGTGACATGACACCGGCCGAGGCCGAGTCGTTCATGGTGGAGCGCACGGCGCTGACCCCGGGAACCGCGGCGGGTGAGGTGAAGCGGTACTGCGCGTGGCCGACGCAGGCGCCGTCGTACCTGACCGGCGCGCTGGAGATCGACCTGATCCGCGAGGAGTACCTGGCTGCTGGTCTGGGTTCGTTGCGCTCGTTCCACGACCGGATCGCGGGATCAGGCGCTTTGCCGTTGGGGCTCGCGCGGCGCGTGGCGCTCGGCGAGGACTGACCGCAGGATCAGCCTGACGGTTCCCAGGTCGTGGGAGCGGGAACAACGTCGTCGCGACGCGGGTTGACCGGGTTGAGTCGATCAAGGAGGACAGATGCCCAAGGCAGTGGTGGTGCGTTCGGCCGGTGGCCCGGAGGTGCTGGAGTACACCGACGTGCCGTCGCCCGTGCCCGGTGACGGCGAGCTGCTGGTGCGCGTGGGCGCCGCGGGCGTCAACTACATCGACACGTACCAGCGCAGCGGCCAGTACCCGGTGCCGTTGCCCACCGCTCTGGGGCTCGAGGGTGCGGGCGAGGTCATCGCCTCGAACTCCTCTGGTTTTGCCGTGGGTGACCGCGTGGCGTGGATGACCGTGCTGGGCAGCTACGCGTCCGAGGTCGTGGTGCCGGCCGCGTCTGCCGTGCGGGTGCCGGACGGGTTGGACGTGGAGCTCGCGGCGGCGGCTCTGTTGCAGGGGATCACCGCGCACTACCTGACGCATTCGACGCACGTGGTTTCCGAGGGCGACCGGGTGCTGGTGCACGCCGCTGCCGGTGGCGTCGGGTTGCTGCTGACGCAGTGGTCCAAGGCGCGCGGCGCGTACGTGGTGGCGACGGTGTCGACCGACGAGAAGGAGGCGCTGGCCCGCGAGGCCGGTGCGGACGAGGTGCTGCGGTACGGCGACTTCGCGTCGCAGATCGAGAAGGTCGACGTCGTGTACGACGGCGTGGGCCGCGACACGTTCGACCAGTCGCTGGCGTCTTTGAAGCCGCGCGGTCTGCTGGCACTTTTCGGCGCGTCGTCCGGTCCGGTGCCGCCGGTGGACCCGCAGCGCCTGAACGCCGCAGGCTCGGTGTTCCTGACGAGGCCGTCGACCGGTGCCTACCTGCTGGACCGCGCCGAGTACGAGTGGCGGGCCGCGGACCTGTTCGGCGCGATCGTGGACGGGACGCTGAACGTGCGGATCGGCGGGCGCTACAAGCTGGAGGAGGCGGCCCAGGCGCACACGGACCTGCAGTCGCGCCGGACCACCGGCAAGCTGCTGCTCCTGCCCTGAGTGCCCTGACGTATTAGGACGGCCCCCGACCTGTCGTGCTGGTCGGGGGCCGTTGTTTGCTTTGGGTCAGGCGGCGGGAGTGACCTTCACGCCGTCGATCACGAACACGAGGGTCTCGTTCGGCGCGATGCCGTTGCCACCCTCGCCGTAGCCCTTGGCCGGCGGAACGACCAGCAGCCGCCGCCCCTTCTCCTTGAGCCCGACGATCCCTTCGTTCCAGCCGTCGATGACCCGCGCCTTGCCGACGTTCTCGACGTCGAACGGCTCACCGCGCTCGAAGGAGCTGTCGAGCACCTTCTTGTTGGAGAACGTCGTGAGCTGGTAGTTGACCGTGGCCGTCGTGCCCGTCTTCACCTCGGCGCCGGTGCCCTGCACCAGGTCCTTGATGATGAGCTCGCCGGTGGGCTTGCAGGCGGGAATCTCGACCTTGGGAGCCTTGCCGAACTCACCCGTGACCTTGAAGTCGTCGGCCTTGCAGGGGGTGGTCGGGGCAGCGGCGTTGTTCGTGCCGGTCGAACCGGTCGAGGGCTGGGCCGAGCTGCCGCAGCCCGCGAGGCCGGTGGCCGCTGCGAGCGCCAGGGACGCGATGAGCAGGACGTTGCGCATGGTGGGTGAGGGTATTCGGGGGCGTGTGAGCAGGGTGTAGCAGGTTGGTCGCTGGGCGGTTCTGGGGGCGGGTGGCTGGTTCCGGGCGAGGTTGGCTTGCTTGGGCTGGCCGGTTTCGGGCGGGGTTAGCTTGCGTCGGCGGGTGGCCGGTTTCGGGCGGGCTGTGGTGCTGTTTGTGGTTGGCTGCGGTTCCAGCGGGGTTGGTCGCGTTTTGTGGTTTGGTTGCGATTCCAGCGTGGGCGCGCGGGCAGCCTTACGGGCTTTGGTTTCGTCATCGCCGCTTCGCGACGATTGCGATTGGGGCTTGACTTCGGGTCCCTTGCGAGGCGCTGTGTCGGGCGGAAAAGGTCGGATGCTCCGCACCCGCCCGATCCGAAAAGGGT
>NZ_JBFAYI010000041.1:0-61263 GCF_040681245.1 Lentzea sp. NPDC051838 | reverse complement strand
GTCAAACGGACGAAAAGCGTGTCCGTTTGACACCCCGGCTCTGGTGTGGCCAACGATCAGCCACGACTCGTGACGGGACCCACCCCACCAACGCAACCAGAAACGCAACCGGCAGCCGCCCAAAGCAACAGGCGTGCCATCAACCCGCGAGCGGCGCTGGTGGGTCTTTGATCAGATTGGCGGGGTCTGGGGCGGAGCCCCAGAAAGCAACCGCCAGAGACCTAAGCAACAGCACCACCTACGGACACGAAACCGCCAGCCGCCAACGCAACAGGGGGACGGCCAACGCGAGGTGTGCGCCTAGAGTGCGGCATGGGGCGGAACTGGTACCTGCTGTGGTCCGGCAGCAGCATCTCAGCACTAGGCGACGGAATCTTCCTAGCAGCACTCCCACTACTGGCCGCAACACAAACCCAAGACCCAAAACTGATCGCAGGCGTGAGCTTCTTCGGCGCCCTCCCCTGGCTACTGGCAGCCCTCCCGGCAGGCGCAGCCGCCGACCGCCACGACAACCGCCGCCTCCTCCTGACAGCACTGTGGATCCAATGCGGGCTAATGGTCGCCCTGGCCACGTTCCACAGCGCGCACATAGCGTTCCTGTACGGCATGGCGTTCCTGATCGGCACGGCAGAAACCGTGCCAAGAGCCGTCGGACAGCCGCTCATCAAGGCCACAGTCGACAACCACCTGCTGGAGCGCGCCAACGGCAGGCTGTTCGCATCGCAGGCAGTGGCATTGCAGTTCGCCGGACCACCACTAGGCGGCTTGTTGTTCGCAACGACCACATCGGCACCGTTCTGGGCCAACGCGTTGACGTTCGCCATAGCGGCAGTGCTGGTCACCAAGATGCGCACGAACCACCGGCCACGGCCAGGCAAACCAAAGGTCTCAGAAGGCTTGCGGTGGCTGGCAAAGCACAAGGCGCTGAGGACCGTCACGCTCGTAAGCGCGACAACGAACCTGTGCATCGCGATGACGATGGCAACACTGGTGTTGTTCGCCCAGCAGAGGCTGAACCTCACGAACGCGGGCTTCGGGGCGTTCCTCGCGACGCTGGCATGTGGCGGGGTCGCGGGAGGCTTGCTGGCCGAGCGCCTACTGGCCAGGTTTCGCCACACGGTGACCACAACAGTGGTGCTGATCCCGTTGGCCTGGCTGGGAATCGCCACTCTCGCCCACGACCTCCCCACGGTCGCGGCGTTCGCAATGGTCAGCTCGTTCTGCACAGCAGTCTGGGGCGTGGCCACGGCCGCGCTACGACAACGAGCAGTACCAACAGAACTGCTCGGCCGCGTCAGCAGCGCGCAAACCCTGATCACCTGGGGCGTTCAACCGGTCGGCGCGCTGCTGGGCGGCTTGATAGCGGACAACTTCGGCCTGCTGGCACCGTGGTACGCAGCGATTGCACTGCGCACCACGGTCGGCCTGCTGAGCTTGAAGCCGCTAAGCACTCACTTCTTGGCTGCGGCCTTGAAGGTCCACTTGGCCACGTCACCGGAACAGGACGCGGCGGTCACCTTGCCGGACGCATCTCGGTAGCACTTGGTGTTGTACTGCATGTCCGAGATGGTCTTGTTCGGGTTGATGGACCACTGCTGAGCCGGCCCGCCGTCGCACTTCTTCAGCAGCACCTTGCCCGACGACAGCGTGGTGCACAGCTGGGGCGAACCCTGCTCCATGAACGCACCGTGGAACTTGAACTGCTGCGCCGCCGAACCGTTGCACGCCGCCGTCGTCAGCTGCGAGCCGGACGCGCCGCCGACCAAGCACTTGCCGGTCGAGACGTTCTTGTACTCGCCGTTGGTGGTCTTGGGCTTCGCGCCGCCGTAGCACTCGCCGGTGGAGGTGTTGAAGATCGGCGTCGGGTCCACGGTCAGGTTCCGCGCCGGGTTGAGGATCGTCTCCTCCATCACCGGCTTGCCGTCGTCGTGGTAGTTCGTCAGGGCGTCTTCGCAGTCGATGGCGTTCATGGCGTTGCCGCCCTTGCCGCCGACCCACGCGTCGAAGTGCCACAGCTTCGGGCCGCCGTTGGGGCCGTTGCCGTTCCAGTCCTGCTCACAGGAGGAGCAGGAGTCCTCCATGATGAAGTACTTCTTCACGCGCGGGAAGTAGATGATCGTGCCCGGCTTGGCTTCCTTGCTGGACGTCGCGAACGTGATCGGGTCGTCGTAGGTCCCCTTGCCGCCGGCCGTCTGGTGGCGACCTGGATAGGCGATGTCGCCGCCCGGAGGGGTGTTGTCGTACCAGCCGTAGAAGGTCCAGAAGACCTGTTGGGATGTTGCGGCGCTCGCGGGTGACGAAGCGAACAAACCGGACATCACAAGCAAAATGCCTGCCGCCACAGACAGGGCGCGTTTCATGCGTGCCTCCGCAAGAACCGGTGGACTTAGGCGGCGTGTGTGCAGAGTCCACCGGTTGCGCGGCTTTTGTAAAGAAACTTATCTAACTATTTGCGAGAGCAATCCCGCTTACCGGGCCCACGACGATGATCGCGGGCGGGCGGACGTCCCAGCGCTTCACGTCGGCCCCGAGGGAGTCCAAAGTGGACCGGAAGACGCGCTGGGACGCCGTTGAGCCTTCCTGGATCACGGCGACGGGTGTGGAACCCGGGCGGCCTTCCATCAACGCCGCGGCGAAGGCACCGGCGCGTTCCACAGCCATCATCAGCACGACGGTGCCCTGCAGGCGTGCGATTGCGGGCCAGTCCACGAGAGAGCGCGGGTCGTCGGGGGCCACGTGCCCGGAGACGACCACGACCTCGTGCGCCACTCCTCGGTGCGTCACGGGCACACCGGCCAATGCAGGCACACCGAAAGCCGACGTCACGCCTGGCACCACGGTCACGGGGATGCCGGCCTCCGCGCACGCCAGCAGCTCCTCGAAACCGCGCCCGAAGACGTACGGATCGCCACCCTTCAACCGGACGACGAACTTGCCCTCCTTGGCGCGGTCGATCAGCGTCTGGTTGATGAACTCCTGCGTCGCCGCACGGCCGTAGGGGATCTTCGCGGCGTCGACGACCTCGACGTGCGCGGGCAGTTCCTCCAGCAGCTCGCGCGGGGCCAGCCGGTCGGCGACGACGACGTCCGCATGGGCAAGCAAACGCTTGCCCTTCACCGTGATCAGTTCGGCGTCACCAGGACCGCCACCCACCAGAGCGACGCCCACAGGCGGGGCGGCCTGGTCCGCGATCCGCCCGTCCCTCAGCGCGGCCACGAGACCATCGCGAACGGAAGCCGAACGACGGTGCTCTCCACCTGCCAGCACGCCGAGCACAAGACCGTCGTGCGTGCCCACGGCCGGAGTGACGGCCGTGCCCTCGACGGCGATGTCCGCGCGCACGCAGAACACACGCAACGATGTCGCCTCATCGCCGATCTGGGCGTTGACCTCGACGTTGGACGTGCACGCCACCACGTACCAGGCGCCCTCGACGTCACCGGGCTCGAACCGCCTCTGATGCCACGTCAGCTCCCCCGCGTCGACCATGCCCTGCACGGCGGGGGTGACGGACGGCGACACGAGCTCCACGGCGGCGCCGGACGCGATCAGGCGAGGCAGGCGGCGCTGGGCGACCGTGCCTCCGCCGACCACGAGGACGCGCCGGCCCCGCAGGTCGAGGCCGGCCAGGTAGTGCTGTTCAAAGGGCATGCGTAGAAGCATCCACACCGGACACGCCATGTCCACCCGAAAGGAACATGGTCACACCTGCAGCATCTCGAACGAGGTAGCGAGCACCCCGCCGAACTGCTGCCCGACGGCCTCCGCGGTGTGACGCAGGAACGGTTCCGGCTCGGCCATGTCCCCACCCAGAGCAGCCAGATACGCCTTGTGCTCCCGCAGCGATGCCACCGAAGCGTCGAACGAGTCGGTGATGTCCACGGCGTGCGTGGCCAACGGTGAGGACGCCGCCGCCACGTACCGAACGCCATTCCACGGCTCGAGGCCCAGGTCCTGGAAGATCCACCGGTTCGCCGCGTCCCGAACCGCGTCGACAGCGGCACGACCGACCGCGATGTGGTCCGCCTGGTTCCACCCGCCACCGGGCCAGGTGTCGCGGAAGTTGCTGACGATCACGAACTCGGGCCGGTGCCGCCGGATCGCCGCCGCGATGTCACGCCGCAACGGCACGCCGTACTCGATCACGCCGTCCTGGTGGTCCAGGAACTCGACGACCGAGACCCCCACGGCCGCGCACGACGCGATCTGCTCCTCGACCCGCAACGGCCCGCAGATCGACGGCTCCATCGTGTCGATGCCCGCCTCGCCGCGACACGCGAGCAAGTACGCGATGTTCTTGCCCTGCCGAGTCCATCGCGCGATGGCGCCCGCACCGCCGTACTCCATGTCATCGGGATGAGCGACGACGACCAGCGCGCTCGACCAGTCTTCCGGGACAGCTTGTAGATCAGCCATGCCCCGCAGGATGCGCGTGAACGTGCGCGCGCTGCAACCGATGTACCGAATGCCGCAGACGGTGCTCTACGTCGTGTGCGATCCGATGCGCTTCCACGAGAGAGGTCTCGCGCGCCACCACCACGGTCAGCTCGGCCAGCTGCCCGTGCCCGGACCAGCGCATCCGCACGTCCTCCACGGCGAGCACCCCCGGCGTCTCACCCGCGACCTCGGACGCCGACGCCACCACCACCGGGTCGGCCGCGTCGAGCAACCGCCCGAACACCTGCTTCCCCGCGTCGACCAGCACGACGCCGATCATCACCGCGACGGCCAGACCGACCACCGGGTCGACCCACCACCACCCCAGCCATGAGCCCAGCGCAGCAGCAAGCACCGCCAACGACGTGTAGCCGTCCGTGCGCGCGTGCAGTCCATCAGCCACCAACGCAGCCGAACCGATCCGCCGCCCCGCCCGGATCCGCCACTGCGCCACGAACTCGTTGCCCAGGAATCCCACGACCGCGGCCACCGCGACGGCCGGAACAGCCGTGACAGCACGGGGTTCGATCAGCCGCGACACGGCCTCGTATCCGGCGAACACGGCGGAGAACGCCATCAACGCCACCACGGCCACACCGGCGAGGTCCTCGGCCCGCCCGTAGCCGTAGGGGAAGCGCACCGACGCGGCCCGGCGGCTCAACCAGAACGCGATGCCCAGCGGCACCGCCGTCAGCGCGTCCGCGAAGTTGTGCACGGTGTCGGCGAGCAACGCCACCGACCCGCTGAACACCACGACGACGGCCTGCACCAGCGCCGTCGCCATCAGAACGGCGAACGACCACCACACCGTGTGCTGAGGATCGGTGTGGTGGCCGTGCCCGTGTCCGTGCCCATGCCCGAAGCCCATGGCAGAAGACGCTACCCTGAATTTGTCCACTGTGGACTAATGCACAGCTTTGCCTACTGCCAAAGGCTAGTTGTAACTAGAGCTGGGCGTTGATGACCGAGTAGTACGGCGCGATCCGACCGTAGACGCCGGGGTAGCGAGGCGCCGCGCAGCCCTGGCCCCACGACGTGTCACCGATGAGCTTGCCACCGAAGACCAGCGGGCCGCCGGAGTCGCCCTGGCAGGTGTCCACGCCACCCTGCGGGAAGCCCGCGCACACCATCGAGGTGTTGCTGTACTGCGAGTACGCGGTCTTGCAGGTCGCGTCCGAGGTCAGCGGCACGTTGGCCTTCAGCAGGTACCGGGACGCGGAACCACCGGAGGACGTGGTGCCCCAGCCGAGGATCAGCGCGGAGTTGCCCGCCGCGTACAGGGCGGTGTCGGCCGGGGTGGCGAGCGGCAGGGTGGCCGAGCTGATGTTGCGGTCCAGCGTCAGCACGGCGACGTCGTAGCCGGCGGTCGCGGTGGTGTAGCTCGGGTGGACCCAGATCTTGGTGACGTTGGCCGTGGTGCCGACGGTGGTCTGCTTGTCGTCACGGCCGTGGACGACGCGCGTGCTGGCGGGCGTGCGGCCCTTCACGCAGTGTGCGGCGGTGACGACCTTGTTGGCCTTCACGAGAGTGCCGCCGCAGAACTGGAAGTTGGCGGTCGTCGTCAGCATGACGACCCACGGGTACGTCGAGGTGCTGGCTCGCGTGCCACCGACGATCATCGGCGACACGTCGTCGGCATTCGCTGCCGGTGCGGTGAAGAAGATGCTCGCGAGTGATGTGACCACGACGGACAAGATCAGGCGACGCAGGGTTTTCGCCATAGCTGCCAGTCCTTCCCGATGACGCTGTGTGTGCACGGTGTCGAGCGGCGGCACACACAGCGTCACGGGCGGAGATTCGGCGGCATAACCGCCATTAGTCGTACATGTCCGACTTCACAATTGACTACTGGATGATTTTACGAGCCTTGAACGCGGCCGAGACCGTGGCGGCATCCGCGTCACCGTAGAGCTTCTTGGCCGTGGCGACGGTCGCGTTCGCGGCCTGGGCGAAGTTGGTCGACGGCGAGTACGAGAACTGCGACTCCAGCACGATCTTCGCCGACTTCTCGCGGCCGAAGGCCTTGTAGATGTCGAACAGCGCGCGCGACCAGATCTCGCCGTCGTCGTGCACCTCACCGGTCTTGTCGTCGGTGGTCTTGTTGGTGTCGGTGCGACGGATGCAGTGCGGCGTCGTGGTCGTGTAGGACGTCGAGTCCCAGTCCATGATGCACGCGAACGGCGTCGTGGCCGTGTCCTTCGAGTCGCGCGACGCCATGATCAGCGCCCACCAGTCGCCGAAGCCCTCACCGATCGCGCCGCCCTCCGCGGACGAGCCGAAGCCCGGCACCTGGGCGTCCTGGATCGCGTGGCCGAGCTCGTGCCACACCACCTCGAGGTCCTCGGCGTCGTCCACACCGCCCGTGCCGAAGGTGATCTGGTCCTTCGACGGGTCGTAGAACGAGTTGTCGTCGGTCAGTCCGAGCGTCGTGAACTTCTGCTTCTCGTTGTTGACGTTCTTGAAGCCGAGGCTCTGGATGTACTTCTGCGCCTCGGTGATGCCCCAGTAGGCGTTGGTCTGCTCGAAGAACGGGTTGTGCCTGGTGTACTCGAACTTCCGGGTGCTGCTCTTGGCGAGCTTGCTCGTGGCACCCGTGATGTACGCGAAGTCGCCCCTGAGGTACCCGGAGCTGTCCAGGTTGGTCACAGCGACGGACTTGTACGCGGTGGTGGGCACCGCCGAGTCGGCGTCGTTGCCGTCCTTGAGGCTCTCGTTCTGCAGCGCCACAACAGGGTTCGGGCTGAACACCTTGCCGGTGCCCTCGGCGTGCTTGACCAGGCTCTCGGAACGGACGACGGCGCCGGTCTCCGCGTGCACCAGGGTGCGCTCGGATCCCTTGCCGTTGTCGGAGATCACCTCGTAGACGAGGCCGGTGCCGGGCAGCACCTTGAGGTTCGCCCCTTCGGGCACACCGGCGGACTTCGTCTTGGCCGACTCGGCGGTGATGGCCGGCGTGACGTCGACCGACCCGACCGCGAGGCGACCGTCGTCCACGGTCTTCTCGCCGGTCGCCTTGTCGACGTGCTCGACGTAGTAGGCACCCAGCACGGGTTTGCCGTCGAAGGTCTGCTCGTACCAGGTGTGCGTGGCGGTCAGCGAGTCCTTGACCGTCAGCAGCCGCAGGCCTTCTTTCGGAGCCGCGGCCTGCGCGTTGACGGTCAGCAGGGAAATGGCGATGCCGGCGGTGCAGGCGACAGCGACGAGACGACGCGCTCTCATGTCGGTCTCCAGTGCTTCGGGCCCAAGGCAGGGGGAGGGCCGTGTGCATGGCGACGCTAATCAAGAAAAGTTGAGGAGAGACCCTACGAAAGAAGGAAAAACATCAGCGTTCCCACACTCCGGGAACAACAACTACGTCCGCTTCGACCGGATCGTCCAGCGTTGGCCCGGTTCCAAATGCGACGAACGCGACCGCCGCACCGTGCGCGGCCAAATCGCACGCGCCGTCGTGACGAACCTCCGTGCCGGCCCTCAAGATCGGCGAGACCGCGTCGATCGCTTCGGGAGTTCCCACCACGAACGCGGCGCGCCGGATCTCCGCCTCTGCCCGCGGCGTGCGTTCCTCCGCGTCGCCAGGACCGAGTCCGACCAGCGCCAGCCGCCCGCGCGGCAGGACTCGTGCCGCGGCCACAGTCACGTTGTCCCGCTTGAACTTCTCGGCCGCCAGCTCGACCGGCGCGCCGTGCCCGAGGATCTGGGCGCCGCGCACCGCCGCCGCCTCCGCCACGCTCGCGGTGCCCATCGAGTTGCGCACCACCGAGCTCGGGTTCGGCACACCGATCTCGGCCAGCTCCTCGGTGGGGAACGTCAGCAGCTCGGCCGTGTCGCCGTGCCAGAAACCCCAGTCCTCCACGGCGTCCACGATGCCCGGCTCGTCCGCTTTGGCGTCCGCCGTCGCGAACGCCTTGATGGCACGCAGATCCAGACCGCCCTGCGCGTCCAGTTCGGACAGTGCGGCACCGACGCTCGTGGCCGACGCACCCCGCGTCGAGCCCACACCGACGACCAACGTGCGCGGGATGATCCGCAGCACGTTGTCCTTCGGCCCGGCGGCGCGGTCGTCGATGACGATCATCCAGCTGGCGTCCTCGCCCGCCGCGACGACGTTGGGCGGCAACGCGGGCAACGGGAAGCCCAGTGGGTTGCGCAGCACGACCTTCTCGCCCGACTCGATGGCGGCGGCACAGGCTGCCAGGTTGCCGTCCGCGGTGGCGTCGAGCTGTTCGACGAGCTCGTCCAGCACCGAGTCGATCGACGGTCCGCCGGTCACCACCGCCGTGCGACCCAGCAGATCGGCGACGTGACGGGCGAACGTGTCCGCGTCCCCCGCCAGCGCCACCACGAAATGCGCGTCGACGCACACCACGGCGGGATCGGATCGCCTGTCCCGCAACAACGGCGCGATCAACCGGACCGCGGTGCCCGCGTCGAGGAAGAGGACGGCGGCGCCGAGACGGGGCCACAGACGAAGGACAGCGGGCTTGACGGCACCGTCGGGGACGACCGCGTCCGAGCCGAGCAGGCCCGCGAGATCGGCCGCGTCGCCGCGCTGCGCAGGGCCAGCGAAGACACCGATCACTTCTTGGTTCCCCACAACAAAGTCACCGGGACCGCCGGAGCGAAACCCGTGTCGAGCAGGCGGGAGGCGGTCCAGTGCACGCCCTCCACCTCGTAGCCGGCGGCCACCAACGCATCCCGCGCGGGCACGATCTCGGCGACGCTCTCCGTCGCGACGACCAGGCGTCGTGCGTTCACGGCCGCGCACGCCTTCACCTCGGCGAGCTGACCACGGCCGACGAACACCGCGTCCGGGCGAGGCAAGGCAGCCGTGTCCAGTTCGGCTTCTTCCACGCGCACATCAACGCCGTGCGCCGCGGCGTTCGCGATGATGCGCACGCACTGCACGGGATCCGGCTCGACCGCGAGCACCGCCGCACCCAGCCGGGCGCACTCCACGCCGACCGCGCCGGAACCGGCCAGCACGTCCCACACCAGCACGCCGGGACGCGGGGCGAGCCGCGCCAGCACGAACGCGCGCACCTCCGCCGCGAGCACGTGCGAACGGCTCGCGAACTCGTCGTCCGGCAGCGCCCAGCCGTCGTTCGACCGGAGGAACTCGTTGTCCGCCAAGCACAACACCGCGTCCGGGGACGTCCAGCGACGGGTCACCGCGTCACGCGGGTCCACCGGGATCAGCTCATCGGAGTCCGACACCGTCAGCGTGCGGCGCCAGCCCGCGAGGCCCGCGCCGATCTCGGCGGGACCGATGCCGTCGGTCAGCTTCACGATCACGGCGGACCGGGCGCGGCACACGTTCAGCGCGGGACGCAGGCCGTCCGCCGCGTCGACGACCTCGACGGGGCGCCCGGCTGCCTCCCGCAGCTTCTCGACTGTCATCAGTTGCTGGGCCGCTTCGGCCTACGGGCGGCGGGCTTCTTCTTCGCGGTCGACGTCGAGGCACGCACCGTCGGCGGCTTGGGCTTCTCCGCCGCGACCACGGTCAGCTTCGGCTTCGGGGCAGGCTCTTCGGCGGGCTTGCGCACCGACTGCTGTATTTCCTCGACCGCCGTCCACGCCGGGTTCGGTTCGGCCACCGGAGCCGTCGCCGGAGCGGGCTCCTCGACGCGAGCCGAGACGCGCTGGGCGGCACGGCGCGACCAGCGGGTCGGGCGGGCGGCGCGGATCGGTTCGTCGACAGAGGTCGTCGCGGACGTGGAGACCCGCCGCGTCGGCTGCTTCACCGCGGCGCCGACCAGGAACAACGTCGGCCGGTACAGCTTGTGCTTCTTCACGACCGACTCGAGCTCGCCGACCGTGGTGTGCACGACGAGCTCGTCGGCCTGGCTGACCTTGTAAGCGACGACGACCGGCGTCGACTCGCTGTACCCGCCCTGCAGCAGCTTCTCGACGAACTGACCGGTGCGCGCGCCCGAGACCGTGGCGGCCATCGTGGTCTGCAGCCCCGCGAACTCGGCGACCAGCTCGCTGCTCTCCGGCGAGATCAGCACCGTGGACGACGCCTCGGTCAGCGTGATCTCGCGGCCGATCCTGGCGGCAGCGGCGGCGACCACGGACACGCCCGGCACGACGTCGACCTCGAGGCCGAGACGCACGCACAGGTCGTGCTGCTCCTGCACACCACCACCGGTCGCGGCGTCGCCGGCGTGCAGACGGACGACCGTCTGGCGCGACGCGGCGGCACGGCGGTACAGGTCCGTGATCTCCTCCTGCGTCACGCGCGAGAAGTCGACCAGCTCGGCTTCCGCACGGGCGTGCTCGCGAACGCACTCGGCGTCCACCGCCGTGGGAGCCCAGATGACGACGTCGGCTTCCGCGATGCGGCGCGCGCCTCGGAGAGTGATGAGGTCGGCGGCACCCGGACCGGCGCCGACGAAAGAAACCCGACCGGTCGTCGTCACGACAGCTCCACAGGGGTTCGGACTTTGGCTTGAGCGAAGACCGTACCGCCTGTCGCTCCGGCCACGAACGGGTGGCAGGCCCGCACGAACCTGGCTACGGCTTCCGGATCACCGGCGGGGTGCGTGTGGAGGTACGACGCGTGCACTCCCCCGGCCACGAAACCCTCTGCGACCGGGCGGGAATCGACGCCGCGCCAGTGCCACGCGGGCGGGGTCGAGTGCGGTGTGGACAGCTGCGTGCGGTGGAACTCGTGGCCGGTCACGCGGCTGCCGGGCGGGTGCAGCGGTGAGCTCGTGGACGCGACGGCATCGCGGTAGCCCAAGGTCAACTTCGGTGTCATGAAGCCCTCGGCGTCGAGCACGCCGCACATCGGGTGACCGTCCAATGATCTTGCTAGATAAAGCAGACCGCCGCACTCGGCGTGGACCGGGGCACCCGATCGAGCGAACCGCGCGACGGCTTCGCGCAACTTCGCGTTGGCTGACAATGCTTCCGCGTGCTGTTCGGGGAATCCGCCGGGGAGCACGAGTCCCGCGGTGCCCGCGGGAAGATCTTCGTCGTTGAGCGGATCCACGACGGCCACGGCCGCACCCGCCGCCTTGAGGACCTCGACGTGTTCCGCGTAGCCGAACGTGAAAGCCGCTCCACCCGCGACCGCGATCAACGGTTCGCCGGTGACCGGTTCGACCTGGGGTTCCCACGCGGCGACAGCCATCGCCGGTACCGAGCTCGCCAGCCGGCGCACGGCGTCAAGATCAACGTGTTTGGCCACGGCAGCGGCGATCGCGTCTACAGCCGCAACTGCTTCCGAACCGTGTTCCGCTGCCGTGACGAGGCCCAGATGCCTTGAGGGCAAAGAGAACTGCGGGTCACGCGGCAGCACGCCGAGAACGTCGAGGCCAACCTCGTCGCACGCCGACCTGAGCACCTGTTCGTGGCGTTCCGACCCGACCTGGTTGAGGATCACGCCGCCGAGCCGGACCGTCGGGTCGTAGCCGCGGAAGCCGTGCAGCAGTGCCGCCAATGATCGGCTTTGGCCCCGTGCGTCCACGACGAACAGCACCGGCGCGTTGATCAACTTGGCGACGTGCGCGGTCGAGCCGACGCCCGCCGTGTCGACGCGGCCGTCGAACAGGCCCATGACGCCTTCGACGACCGCGATGTCGCAGCCTTTGGAACCGTGCGCGAACAGGCCTGGAATGCGGTTTTCGCCGACCATCACCGGGTCGAGGTTGCGGCCCGCCTTCCCCGTCGCCAGCGAGTGGTAGCCGGGGTCGATGTAGTCCGGGCCTACCTTGAACGGTGCGACCCGCGAGCCGGCTCGTCTGAGCGCGGCCATGAGGCCTGTGGCCACGGTGGTCTTGCCGCTGCCCGAGGCGGGGGCGGCGACGACCAGCCTGTTCACCACTCGATCCCCCGCTGGCCCTTCTGTCCGGCGTCCATCGGGTGCTTGACCTTGGTCATCTCCACCACGAGGTCGGCGGCCGCGATCAGCTTGTCCGGCGCGTACCGGCCGGTGATCACGACGTGCTGGTGGCCGGGACGGTTGGCGAGTGCTTGAACCACCTCGTCCACGTCGATCCAGCCCCAGTGCAGCGGGTAGGTGAACTCGTCGAGGACGTAGAAGCCGTGGCGTTCGGCTTGCAGTCGCCTTGCGATTTCCGCCCAGCCTTCTTGCGCGGCCGCGGCGTGGTCCTCCTCGGTGCCCTGCTTGCGGGTCCAGGACCAGCCCTCGCCCATCTTGTGCCACTCGACGGCGCCACCCTCGCCGGTCTCGTCGTGCAGCCTGCCGAGCGCCTTGAACGCGGACTCCTCGCCGACCTTCCACTTGGCGGACTTCACGAACTGGAACACGCCGATGTCCCAGCCCTGGTTCCAGCCGCGCAGCGCCATGCCGAACGCGGACGTCGACTTCCCCTTCATCTCACCGGTGTGCAGCATGAGCAACGGCCGGTTGCGACGCTGTCTCGTCGTCAGGCCGTCCTTGGGCACCTCGGTGGGCTGTCCCTGTGGCACTGGGGTTTCTCCTTATGCGGCGCGGACTACGCCGGCGAGGTGGTCGGCGCTGAGCTGGTCGAGACGGACGCAGGTGCCCTGCAGGGCTTCGGCGATCTTCTGCGCGAGACCGAGGCGGATGTGGCCCTGTTCGCAGTCGACGACCACCACGGCGGTCTGTTCGAGCAGGCTCGCTGCCTTGAGCGCGTCCTTGGTCGGGTCGCCGCCGAGTCCGGACGACGTGGCGCGGCCGTCGGTCAGGAGCACCACCAGCGGACGCTTCTGCGGGTCCCTGAGCCGTTCGATCTCCAGGATCCTGTGGGCCTTGAGGAGGCCGTCCGCGAGTGGCGTGCGACCGCCGGTGCGCATCTTCTTGAGGCGGGTCGCCGCCGCGTCGACAGAAGTCGTCGGAGGCAGAGCGACTTCGGCGGTGCCGCCGCGGAACGTGATCACGCCGACCTTGTCGCGGCGCTGGTAGGCGTCGCGGAGCAGCGAGACGACCGCGCCGCTCACCGCGGACATGCGCTGGCGTGCGGCCATCGAGCCCGAGGCGTCGACCACGAACAGGATGAGGTTGGACTCCTTGCCCTCCCGCACGGCCTTGCGCAGATCGGCTGCCTCGAGGATGAGGCCTGGGCTCGTGCGGCCGCGTGACTGCTGGTGCGGTGCGGCGTTCAGGAGCGTGTCGACGAGGTGGAGTCCCGATCCGTCCACTTTGGATGAACGGACGATCCTGCCGGTGCGCGCACGGGCCCTGGAACGCTTGCCCGGCGCGCCTTCTCCAACCCCGGGGACTTCCAGGAGGCGGGCTTTGAACGCCGGAGCGGGTTCCGGGGCCGGACGGTCGTTGGGCGCGTTTCCGTTGCCCTTGGGGCCTTCCTGCGGTTCGGGGAGCTCACCGCCGCCGGGGCCGTCGTCGTCCGGGGGTTCTTCGTCCGCGTGCTCGGCTGCCTGGCGCATGGCGTCCTCGAGCTGCTGCTCCTCGATGCCGGGCTCGTCGAACGGATCGCGGCGGCGCCGGTGCGGCAGGGCGAGCCTGACCGCGGTCTCGACGTCCAGTTCCTCGACTTCCTCAGCGCCTCGCCAGGCCGCGTGAGCCGTGGCGGCACGGGCGACCACGAGGTCCGCGCGCATGCCGTCGACCTCGAAAGCCGCGCAGACAGCGGCGATCCGGCGGAGCTCACTGTCCGGAAGGGACACTCGGGGCAGCTTTTCGCGCGCTGCGGTGATCTGCTGCTTGAGCTTGGCGTCCTCGTCCGCCCACTTGGCCGCGAACGTGGTGGGGTCGGCTTCGTAGGCGAGACGGCGCCGGATCACCTCGGTGCGGACCTCGACGTCCCGCGCGGCCTTCACCGCGACTGTGAGGCCGAACCGGTCGAGCAACTGCGGCCTGAGCTCGCCCTCCTCGGGGTTCATCGTGCCGACCAGCAGGAACTGGGACGGGTGCGACACGGAGACGCCTTCGCGTTCGACGTGCGCGCGGCCCATCGCGGCGGCGTCGAGCAGCAGGTCGACGAGGTGGTCGTGCAGCAGGTTGACCTCGTCGACGTAGAGCACGCCCCGGTGCGCGGCCGCGAGCAGACCCGGCTGGAACGCCCGGACGCCCTCGGTCAGCGCCTTCTCCAGGTCGAGCGAGCCGACCAGGCGGTCCTCGGTGGCGCCGACGGGCAGTTCGACGAGCTTGGCGGGCCGTCGTTCCGCGGCTTCGTGCGGGGCGTCGGGGCAGTCGGTGCTGCCCGGGACGCACCCGAAGCGGCAGCCCTTGGACACGTCCAGCTCGGGCAGCAGCGCGGCCAGGGCACGCACGATGGTCGACTTCGCGGTCCCCTTCTCGCCGCGGACGAGAACGCCGCCGATGCCGGGGTGCACGGCGTTCAGCAGCAGGGCCAGCCGGAGGTCGTCGTGTCCGACGACAGCCGAAAAGGGGTACATGCTCAGCGAAGTCCTTCCTCGGGTGTCCACGCCCGTGGCCGGTTGATCGACGAGGGGGGCGAGTTCCTGACTCCCAGGTCCTGCCTGGTCACAGTCGCGGGCACGGCGCCGGATTCGCACCGGCTTCCTCGCGTTCCCCTCACAGCCCCGGCATCGTCGCATTTCGCACCTGCCGGTCCAACAGCCAGGTGAGCGACATCGCGTCAGAGCAGGCTCTGGAAGTGCGCCCAGGCCTCCCCGACCTCGTCCGCCGTCCACTCCAGCGCGGGCTCGGCGACGGTGATCTCGGTCTTGGCGAGAGGCCCGTCCTGCCAGAACCCGCCGAGGAACTTCCCGCTCAGCTCCTTGAGCCGCGCCGGGTCGCCGGGCAGGTGCAGCGCGAACTGGTGGGTGTGCGGTTCGGGCAGGCCCATCGCCCGCGCCACGACCTTGGCGTGCTGCACCTGGGCGCCGAGCCGCGGCAGCACGGTGTCCAGGCCGTGCATCGCCGAGAGAGCGGCCGGCCACTGCTGGAAGAGCATGCCGCCGTAGCGGTGGCGCCAGACCCGTGCCTGGTCGACGAAGTCCTGGGTGC
This sequence comes from Lentzea sp. NPDC051838, assembly GCF_040681245.1. NCBI lineage: Bacteria > Bacillati > Actinomycetota > Actinomycetes > Pseudonocardiales > Pseudonocardiaceae > Lentzea > Lentzea sp. NPDC051838. The sequence goes on along the minus strand of NZ_JBFAYI010000041.1, from coordinate 45,905 downwards.
CGGCGAGCGCGGCACCGGAGATGCCTTCCAGCGACTTGTAGAACGAGACGTAGACCGAGTCGAACAGGCCCGCGATCTCTTCGAGCGGCTTGCCGAGGCCGTGGGTGCTCTCCCACAGGCGGGCGCCGTCCAGGTGGACCACGGCGTCGCGTTCCCGTGCCGCGTCGACGGTGGCCGTGAGGTCGTCCCAGGTCGGGAGGATGAAGCCGGCCTCGCGGTCCGGGACTTCGAGCAGCAGCGTGCCGAACGGCTCCGGGCAGGTGGCCACGTCGTCGTTGCGGACCTTGACGGGGCGCAGGCCGGACAGCACGGTCAGCGCGTCGTCCTCGTGGTGCAGCGGGTGGGCCTGCGGGTGCATCGCCACGATCGGGTTGTGGGTGCGGTCGGCCCAGCACCTGAGGGCGATCTGCTGCGCCATGGTTCCCGTCGGCACGAACAGGGCGGCCTCGGTGCCGAGTAACCGCGCTACACGGGTTTCGAGAGCGCCTACCGGGCCGCCGTCGCCGTAGCGGTCGGGTTCGACGTCCGGGACCGGGCCGAGCTGCTCCAGCAGTGTCCGCTTCCTGACTCCGGAGAGCTGTCGGTTCATCACGCTCGCATCAAACCTCGGTCAGCGGCTCACTGCCACCGACTTCGGCGCGCGGAACGACAGCAGGTTCAGCCACTCGGGGGTGTCGCCGGCGAGGTGCAGGCCCGGCTCGTGCCCGGCGACGGTCTGCAGCGTGACGGCGGCTTCCAGGCGGGCGAGGCCGGCGCCGAGGCAGAAGTGGCGGCCGTAGCCGAACGCCAGGTGCTTCGGGTCGGTTTCTTTGCCGCTCAACAACAACACGAGCTCGGCGCCCTTGGGCACGCGCACACCTGCGATGACCACCTCGCGCGCGGTCAGGCGTCGCCAGGTCACCACGGGGGTTTCCGTTCGCAGCACGTCTTCCACGAACGACTCGGCTGTCTCGCGCTGGGGCAGACGCGCCCACAGGTCGCGGTCCTGGAGGGCGCGCCGCAGGGCGGTGGACAGCAGCTGGGTCGTCGTCTCCTGGCCCGCGATGAGCAGGAAGTAGCAGAGGCCGGCGGAGTCCTCGGCGGACACGCCGGCGTCGGCGAGCGCCTGGAAGAACTCGCCGTCACGGGCGTGATAGCGCTTGATGAGCCACTGGTGGAAGTCGCCGACGTCGTCGACCAGCTCCAGCTGGCGTTCGGTGGAGATGTTGCCCCAGAAGAACTCCAGGGAACCCGTGCTCCAGCGCTTGAGCGTCGGGATGTCGACGTTCTCCAGGCCGAGGAGGTCCATCAGCACGATGGCAGGGAGATCCCAGGCGAGGTCGCGCACGAGATCCGTGCCACCCAGACGTTCCAAAACGAGCTCTCGGATGCGAGGCTCAGCCGCCACGACGCGTGAGGGCGTGAAGAACGACGCGACGAGTTTCCGCAGTTTGGCGTGCGACTCCGAACCGTTGTTCGCGAGGGTCGGCGGGAGCGAGAAGCGGGCTCTGACGAGGCTGCGCAGCGCGGCGGGCGCGACCGGCGTGACGGCGGTCAGGGCGTTGTCGGGCAGGTAGGTGACGGGATCGGCGAGGATCGCGCGCACGTCGTCGTAGGCCGACACCACCCAGCGGCCATCGCAGAACTGCACCGCTTCGGTGAGCTCGGCACGCGTGAAGGTGAACAGGTCCACAAGCGGCACGCTAGTGGGCGGATGGGATAGTCAGGCGGTGACCGTGAGCACAACTGAGGCGATTTCCAGTGGTGGTGAGTCGACGTTCGACTGGATCGACGTCCGCTCTGAAGCGCGCTCCAAGGCGGGTCTGACCCGTCGCGTCCGGCCGCGCACCGCGGACTCGACGGACCTCGACCTCGCCAGCAACGACTACCTCGGGCTCGCGAAGGACAAGCGCGTCGCGGGTGCCGCGGCCGCCGCCACGTTGAAGTGGGGCGCGGGCTCGACGGGATCGCGCCTGGTCACGGGTTCCACGGAGCTGCACGCCGAGCTGGAGTACGAGCTCGCGAACTTCTGCGGCTCGCAGTCCGCCCTGGTGTTCAGCAGCGGCTACCTGGCGAACCTCGGTGCGGTCACCGCGCTGTCCGGCCCCGGCACGGCGATCGTGGCCGACCAGCACATCCACGCCTCGCTGATCGACGGCACGCGACTGTCCAAGGCGGACGTCGTCGTCGCGGACCACTGCGACGTCGGCAAGGTCCGGCACGCTCTGGAGACGCGCGGCAAGCGTCGCGCGATCGTGGTCACGGACTCGGTGTTCAGCGTCGACGGCGACATCGCGCCGTTGAACGAGCTGCACTCGGCGTGCCGCGCTACTGGTGCGGCGTTGGTGGTCGACGACGCGCACGGGCTGGGTGTCGTCGGACCCGGCGGCCGGGGTGCGGTGGCCGAGGCCGGCCTCATCAAGGCGCCGGACGTGATCACGACGTTGACCTTGTCGAAGTCGCTCGGCGCGCAGGGCGGTGCGGTGCTCGGCCCGAGCCGCGTGATCAAGCACCTGGTCGACACCGCGCGCACGTTCATCTTCGACACCGGGCTGGCACCGTCCAGCGCGGCGGCGGCGTTGTCCGCGATCAAGATCCTGCGCGAGGAGCCGGACCGGCCCGAGCGCGCGCTGACCGTGGCGCACGACCTGTCGCACCGGCTCAAGGAAGCCGGTCTCCAGGTGAGCACGCCGACGGCCGCCGTGGTGAGCGTGCGGGCGCCGGGACCGGAGCAGGCGTTCCGGTGGGCGGAGGCGTGCCGGACCCAGGGCGTGATCGTGGGCTGCTTCCGGCCGCCTTCGGTGCCGGACCAGGTCAGCAGGCTGCGGCTCACCGCGCGCGCCGACCTGACCGAGGCCGACATCGAGCGCGCGGTTCGGGTGATCACGGAGTGCGCCGCGACTGCCGGAGTCGAGACGCGTCGCGGCTGACCGCCGCCGCACGGAGCTTTCGCACGTTCACAACGAACGAACGGGCTCCGCATGCGGTCGCCGCCGACCACCCTCGCTAAGAGCATTCGCACGTTCACAACGAACGAACGGGCTCCACATGCGGTCAGCCGAGGGGTGCGCGCCACCACCGCCGAAGCCCAGACACAGCCGCGCCGACCGCCACCCGCAACGAGCATTCGCACCTTCACAACGGACGAACGAGCTCCGCATGCGGTCAGCCGAGCAGTGCGCGCTACCACCAGCGGAGTCGAGGCGCGGCCTCTCTGAGCAGCCGGCCCGGCAGGGGTGGCGTCAGGGTGTGCGGCGCATCGTCAGGTGCGGGATGCCGTCCTCGATGAACTCCGCACCCTCCGCCACGAAGCCGAACGACGCGTAGAAGTCCGTCACGTACGTCTGCGCGTCAAGCACGCAGGACACGCCCCCGATGTCCGCCAGGGCAGCCTGCATCAGCCGGCGGCTGTACCCGCGGCCCCGGGCCATGCGCGCGGTGGCGACACGGCCGATTCGGAACGTCTCGTCCGGCTCCTCCAGCAGGCGGAGGTAGGCCAGGGGGTCGTGCGAGCCGTCGGCTTCCAGCCAGAAGTGCCGGGTGCCCTGTTCCAGGTCGCGGCCGTCCACGTCGCTGTAGATGCTGTTCTGCTCCACGACGAAGACGTCCTGGCGCAGTCTGAGGATGGCGTAGAGCTGGGCGGGGCTCAGGTCGAGGCCCCACTGCCGGCGCAGGGTGGCTGGAAACTGTGTGGTTCGCACCGGACCTTGGATATCAGAAGCCCAGTACGGACCGGTAGTGAGCCAGACGGGTGTAGACGCCCGGTTCATCCGCACGCGCGCAGCCTCGGCCGAACGACACGACACCGGCGAGCCTGCCCCGCACCACGAGAGGGCCGCCGGAATCGCCCGTGCACGCGTCACGGTTTCCGCGTCCTGCACACACCATCGCACCCGGCCGGTAGTCCGGCTCCTTAATCATGCACTCCTGGTCCGACAAGATCGGCACGGTCACCTTGCGCAGGGTCATGGACGGCGGGCTGTTCTCGGCGGTGCGGCCCCAGCCGAGCACCGTGCCCTCGTCGCCGACCTCGCCCAGCGCGATGACGCGGTACGGCAGCGCGCGGGCCAGCGTCAACACAGCCACGTCGTCGCCCTTGGTGACCTCCACGTAGTCGGGGTGCCGCCACACCGACGCGACCGGCGACTCGATGCCTTCACCCTGCACCCGCAGGTCGGTCCGGCCCGCCACCACGCGCAGCTGCTCGGCCGGGCGCTGGTTCTTGCCCAGCACGCCCTTCAACGTGGCGCAGTGCGCGGCCGTCATGACCTTGTCCGGAGCGACCAGGGCGCCACCGCAGATCAGCTGGCCGTCGGTGGTGGTGATCGCCACAACCCACGGGGTGTCCGCCACCCGCGCGGGTGTCCCCCCAACGATCGCATCGGCCGTCGATGAACCGCTGACCAGCGCGATCACCGCTGCGAGCACGGCCAACCGCTTACCCCTCACGGACCACTCCTCGTTGCGCCAGGTGGACGATCGGTCACCAACCGTAGCGATCGCGCTAGGACGGCGTCAAAACCGGAGATTCTCGTGTTAGTGTCCCGATAGGCCGGAGATTTTACGGCCAGTGGCGCAGATCACGGGGGTATGTACGGTGTTGTTCGACTTCGGCCAGGTTCCGGCCTTTCTCATCGCGTGCGCGGTCGTCATCGTGACCCCCGGTGTTGACGCGTTCTTGTTGCTGCGCACGTCACTGCGGTCGGGCACCCGCTCCGGACTGCTCGCGCTCGCGGGCATCCACAGCGCCGCGGCGGTCCAGGTCGCACTGGTGATCTCCGGGCTCGGCGTGGTGCTCGCGCAGTACCCGATGGTGCTCACGGCACTGCGCTGGATCGGTGCCGCCTACCTGCTCTACCTCGCGGTTTCCATCACGCGCGGCCTGCTCAAGCGGAACACCGAACAGCAGGAGGAGGTCATGAGCACCCGGCCGTTCCGGCAGGGCTTCCTGACCAACATCACGAACCCGAAGATGATCCTGTTCTCGCTCGCCTTCCTGCCGCAGTTCATCGGATCGGGTGAACCGGCGCCGCAGCTCGCGATGCTGGCCGTCGTGTTCCTCGGGCTCGCCGCGATCTGGGAGCTGATGATCGTCCTGGCGGCCTCGCGGGTGGCCGGGAAGCTCAAGAGGCCGGGCGTCACCACCGCTTTGGACGCCGTCTGTGCGGCTGTCTTCCTCACCATGTCCGTAGGCCTCGTGGTCTAGGTTCGGCAGGCGTGGCAGATCGACTGCAGGCCTTGCGCGACGCACTGGCCGCGCACCCCGGTGAACCCGTGCCGTTCGACCGACTGGTCGCCGAGGTCTGGCAGGACGACCCGCCGAAGCATCCACGAGCGGCGCTGCGCACGTTGGTCCAACGCCTGCGCAACACGGAGCGGGTGATCACCGAACCGTCCGGCTACCGGCTCGTCCCCCGCCCGCCCGCGCCGAACCAGCTGCCCGCGGACCTGCCGGACTTCGTTGGCAGGAAAGAGGAAATCGCGCGGCTGCAGCGGCTGGACGCGCCAGTGCGGGCGATCACCGGACTGCCGGGCGTCGGCAAGACCGTGCTCGCGGTGAGGGAGGCGCACCGGCTCGAGGACCAGTTCCCGGACGGCCGCCTGTACGTCAACCTGCGCGGCTACTCCACCGGCCCGTCGATGACCGTCGAGCAGGCGCTCGCCCGGTTCTCGAAGGCGCTCGGCGGCGGCCAGGACGACGACTACCGCGACCTGCTGCGAGGCCGGCGGGTGCTGGTGGTGCTCGACAACGCCACCGAGGACGTGATCGCCCCGCTCCTCCCGAACGCGCCCGGTTGCGCCGCGCTGATCACCAGCCGCGCGAACCTCCCGATGTTCGCGCAGGTCAAGCTGGGCGTGCTGGCGGAGCAGGAGGCACGCGAGCTGCTCGGCAACATGCGGGTCGAGGGCGACACCGGCGAGCTGATCGAGCTGTGCGCGCGGCTGCCGCTGGCACTGCGCATCGCCGGCGCGAACCTGGCCGGCCGCCACCTCCCGGACTACGTGGAGGAGCTGCGCGAGCACCGGCTGGCGGCGCTCGAGATCGAGGAGGACGACACCGCCGTGCAGGCGACGTTCGACCTCTCGTACCGGAAGCTGTCGGAACCGGCGCGGCGGACGTTCGACTTCCTCGGCGCGGTACCGGGTCCGGACATCCCGCGCGCCCTCGCCGGCGACGCGATCGACGAGCTCGTCGCGGCGAACCTGGTGCAGAGCACGGGAAACGACCGCTACCAGCTGCACGACCTGCTGCGCCTCTACGCCCATTCGCGGACGAGGAGCGGCAACGCGCGCACGATCTTCTACTGGTACCTGGTGCGGGTGGACGGCGCCGACGCCGCGCTGAGCTCCGGGTTCACCCGGCTGCTGCCGACCGTGCAGGAGCCGGTGCCGTACGCCTCCGAGCAGGAGGCGCAGGCGTGGTTCGAGGCCGAGCGGGCCAACCTGATCGCGCTCGCCCTGGACCAGCCGGACGCCGGCCTCGTCATCGGTCTGCGCGCGCACCTCCTGCTCACCGGTCACTTCTCCGACCTGCGCTCGATCGCCCGTGCCGCGCTCGAGGTGGAGGTGGGGCAACGAGCCGCCGCCATGCGCGTGTGCCTCGGTTACCTGGACTACCGCTTCGGCGAGCACCGATCAGCGATCGAGCACTGCGAGAAGGCGATCGCCGAGTTCCGGGCCGCCCTCATGCAGCACCAGGAGTCCGTGGCGCTCAACATCCTCGCCGGCGCCTATCACAACCTCGGCGAGCTCGATCTCGCGCGCAAGCACCTCAGCGCGGCGATCGAGCTGTACGTGGCGAACGACCTGCAGGCGCATCTGATGGGCGGTCTCGGCAATCTCGGGTTGCTGGAGATGGAGCTGGGCAACCACGGCACGGCGGTGGACTCGCTGCGCCGCGCGGTCGGCCTGGCGAGGGAAGCCGACCACGTGACGCTCGCGCACCAGCTCGGCAACCTCGGCACGGTGCTCACGGCGAACCAGGAGTTCACTGCCGCGGAGGAGGCGTTCCGGGAGGCACTGGAGCTGGCCCGGCAGCACGGCCTGCGGGCGATCGAGATGTCGGCGCTGGTCGAGTCCTCCGAACTGCTCGTCGCCGCCGGCAAGCGCGACGAGGCCCGCGACCACGCCCTGCGCGCGCTCGAACTGGCCGGCGAGGACAACCTGTTCATCGAGGTCAACGCCGGCCTCGTGCTGGCGGAGCTGAACCGGTCGATCACCGAGTACGACGAGGTGCTCAGGCGGGCGACCGAGTCCGGGTTCCTGATCATCGAGGTGCTGGCACTCGCGGGCAAAGCGGCGTTGCTGCGGGAGAACGGCGATGTCGAGACCGCGAACGCGTTGTGCCACAAGGCGATCGAGCGGGCGGAGGCGGCGGGCCTGCGCTACCGCGCCGATCTCGTGCGCGCTCAGCTCAAGTAACTCGTGACGCGCGTGTAGACGCCGGGGGCGTTGGGGCGAGCGCACCCGATGCCCCACGACACGATGCCCGCGAGCCTGCCGTCGACGACAAACGGGCCGCCGGAGTCGTCGATGCACGCGTCGACGCCGCCCTCCGGATAGCCGGCGCAGAACATGGCCAGAGCGTCGTACCGCACGTAGGTCGCGCCGCACTGCTCGTCCGACATGATCGGAATGGAAGCCTTGTGCAGCAACGGACTCTTGTTCGTGTCGTTCTCCGCCTGCCGCCCCCACCCGTACACGACGCCGACGTTGCGCGCCGCGTACACGTCTGTCGTGTCAGCTACCGGCAGCTGCGCGTACGGCATCGGCTCGCCGAGCGTCAGCAACGCGATGTCCTTGCCACGTGAGGGAGTCGAGTAACCGTCGGCGATCTGGTACTTCGTGGCGACGGACGTGGAACCACCATCCGTGCGGAGGTCGAGCCTGCCACCGATGACGGTGATCGAGCCGGGCGTGCGGCCGTAGACGCAGTGCGCCGCCGTGGCCACCAGAGCCGGACCGACCAAAGCGCCGCCGCAGAACTGGTAGCCCGACGACGTGGTCAGCGCGACCATCCACGGCGTCTCGTCCGCGTTCTCGACCACGACTCCGCCGACGACTCTGGGCTCGGCGTGCGACGGGGTCACCGTGATCACGAGCAGAGCCAGAACCGCCGCCAGCAGACGCATGCACCCCACTGAACCCAGGGGCCTAGGACCCGACAACTCCAGTCGGCAAAGCATCCACGACCGGGTGAAGGTCCTTCGCGTACCGGGCGAGCCGGACGTAGACGCCGGGCTTGCCCTTGCGCGCACAGCCCTCGCCCCACGACGTGACGCCGACGAGCTTGCCCTCCGCGACGATCGGGCCGCCCGAGTCGCCCTGACAGGTGTCGATCTTGCCGCCGTCGTAGCCCGCGCAGAACATGTCGGTCTTCACGAACTGCGGGTACGACTCGACGCAGTAGTCGTCCGGCAGCACCGGCACCTTGGCCTGCATGAGGTAGCGCGACGTCTTGCCGTTCTCACTGGTGCGGCCCCAGCCGAGCGCCCGCAGCTGCGTGCCGGGCTGGTAGAGCGCCCGATCGGTCAGTTCCGCGATGGGCAGCGGGGTGTACGGCAGCGGGCTCTTCAGCGTCAGGACGGCCACGTCCTCGCCCTCGTCCGCCGCGACGTACTGCTTGTGGATCCAGATGTCCGCGGGCGTCACGGACACCCCGGAACCGCGATCCTGCTTGTCCTCGCGCCCTGCGACGACGCGCAGCTCACGGGGTGAACGACCGAGCGCGCAGTGCGCCGCGGTGAGGACCTTGGCCGGTGCGACGATCGTGCCGCCGCAGAACTGCAGGCCGTTGTCGTCGGTCAGGTAGACGACCCACGGGTTGGCCTCGATCGAGGCCCGCTCGCCGCCAATGACCTGCTCATTGGCGGCGGCGGTGCCACTCGAAGCCAGCATTGCGACGAGAACCAGCACCAGGAGTCGTCTCATGACTCCAGATGGTAGCTACTCCGCTGCTCCGTTCGGAGCAACCTTGCTCCAGACCCTGCTCGCCGCGCCCATGACCGACTCGCCGATGTCGTTGATCGTCTTGATCAGCGGGTCGGCGGAGTTGCTCATGGACTCCTTGTACGACTTCGCGGCCGACTTCACGTCGTCCGTGAGGTTGCTCGCCGGCCTGTCGTCCTCGCGGCGCGGGTACGTGCCGCTGAGGATCTCGCGGTACTCCTCGGTCGCCGACCAGCGCTGCAGCTCGGCGGCCCGCACCACGACCAGCGGGTGCGACCGGTGCTCGGTGTGCAGGAGCTTGAGGAGGCTGTCGCGGATGTCCTCGACCTCCTCGTACTCCTTCGCCTGGGCGAGGAACGACGCGATGTCCACCTGGCCACCCAGGTCGCCGGCCATCGCGAGGTGCGTGCGCAACGCGGCCTGCGGGTCCTGGCACGCGAGCAGGCCCGCCCTGTCGCAGGACAGCTCGGTCTTGCGCTGCCACTCGCGCAGTGCCGCGATGACCGCCCGCATGGCGATGGCGCCCGCGGGCACCCACGCGAACGACGTGGTCAGGTCGATGAGCCGGCGCAGCAGCGTGTTGTAGAGCGCGTGGCCCGACATCGCGTGGCCCATCTCGTGGCCGATGAGGAACCGCAGCGACTCGTTGTCGAGCAGGTCGACCGCGCCGGTGCTGATCACGATGAACGGCTTGTCGATGCCGTAGGTGAAGCCGTAGACCTGCGCGTTCCGCTCGACGTAGAGCTCGGGAACCTCGTCGAGGTCGAACGTCGCCGCCGCCTCGTTGCGGATCCGGTCGATCAGCGGGTACTGCTTCGGGCCGACTCGCACGGAGGAAGCGACCTGAAGCAGACGCTCACCACGCTCGGAGAAGGCTCCGGCGACCGCCTTGAGGATCGGTGCCACGGCGGGCACCGCCCTCAGCACCGCGAGGGCGCCTCGGTCGGCAGGATGTTCATAGGCGCGCGGGCTGATGCCCGGGAAGCGCACCCTCGATGACTGCTCAATATCCCCCGTCACACCTCCAGGTTAGACACGATCCGGACAAGGCTGCACGGAATCGGCGCCGGATGGTTGCAAACTGACGCGGTGACCGACGAAGACACCACCGTCCTGCCGCTGCGTGGCGGTGCCGTGGCGACCCTGGTGCGCAGGCGTGCCGCGGCCAACGACCGCGGCGCGATCCTCTACGTGCACGGGTTCGCCGACTACTTCTTCCAGGAGCACGTGGCCGAGCACTACACGGCCCAGGGCTACGACTTCTACGCCGTCGACCTGCGTGGATACGGCCGTTCGCTGCGTGACGGCGAGGTGCCGAACTACACGACGGACATGGCCGTGTACTTCGAGGAGATCGACGCCGCGATCGCCGTCGTTCGCGAAGAACATTCGCGTGTGGTGCTGATGGGGCACTCGACCGGTGGCCTCACCACGTCGTTGTGGGCGCACGAACGGCGCTCCAGCGACCTCATCAGCGCGTTGGTGCTCAACAGTCCGTGGCTGGACGTCGTCGAACCGCCGTTCGTGCGCCAGCTGGTTCGCTTGATCGGTCAGGTCGCGCCGAAGGTGAAGATCCGCGCGAACCTCGGCGACGCCTACGGGTCGGCGATCCACAGCTCGAAGCACGGCGAGTGGGACTTCGACCTGAAGTGGAAGCCGCTCGCGGGCTTCCCGGTGCTCGCCGGGTGGATCCGGGCGATCCTGATCGCGCAGGAGAAGGTCCACAACGGACTCGACGTGCGCGTGCCCGTCCTGGTGCTGCACTCGGACAAGAGCATGTTGAACGCCAAGCAGTGGAGCGAGGACGTGTCCAAGGCGGACGCGGTGCTCGACGTCGAGGGCATGAGGAAGTGGGGCCCGAAGATCGGGTCGTCGGTGCGCGTCGTCGAGATCAAGGACGGCATGCACGACCTGTTCCTGTCTACCGAGCCGGTGCGCGTCGCGGCCCTCGACGCGATCGACGAGTTCCTGAAAACGGCTTGACCTCGTTGTAGGTCGAGGTTCGAGACTGGTCGTCATGAACATCGACTTCAACGCCTGGTACGCGCTCGAAAGCGCGATGCAGGACGAGAAAAATCGTCGCGTCAGCCGGGCGACGTTGAAGCGCGTCGCCCGGTTCGCACGTCCGCAGCGCCGTGCCGTGTACGCGTTGCTGGCCACGAGTGCTTTCGCCGCGGTGCTGGCCGTGGCGTCGCCGGTGCTGGCGGGACGGGTGGTCGACCAGATCGTCGGCGGGCGCGACCTGGGGCTGGTCGTGTGGCTGGCACTGGCGATCGCCGGCGTGGCGGTGCTGGAGGCCGGGTTCTCGCTGGCCGAGCGCTGGCAGTCGTCGAGGGTCGGCGAGGACCTGATCCTGCGGCTGCGGCAGGCCGTTTTCGACCACGTGCAACGGATGCCGATCGCGTTCTTCACCCGCACGCGGACGGGTGCGCTGGTCTCGCGGCTGAACAACGACGTGATCGCGGCGCAGCGGGCGTTCTCCGAGACGATCTCCGGGGTGGTCACCAACGTGATCGCTCTGGTGCTGACCCTGGTCGTGATGCTGACGCTGTCGTGGCAGGTCACGGTGCTCGCGATGGTGCTGCTGCCGATCTTCCTGATCCCCGCGCGGCGGATGGGCAAGCGGTTGGCATCGATGCACCGCGAGGCCGCGAACCTCGACTCGGCGATGACGACGCAGATGACCGAGCGGTTCTCCGCGCCGGGTGCCACGTTGATCAAGCTGTTCGGGCGGCCGTCGTTGGAGAGCTTGGAGTTCGGAGCGCGCGCTCGCCGGGTGCGTGACATCGGCGTGCGGACCGCCGTGGCGCAGTGGTTGTTCCTCGTGGCGTTGACGCTCGTGTCGTCGTTGGCGCTGGCGTTGGTCTACGGACTGGGCGGGTACTTCGCGATCGCCGGAACCATGGCGCCGGGCACCATCGTGACGCTGGCGTTGTTGTTGACGCGGTTGTACGCGCCGTTGACAGCTTTGGCCGGCGCACGGGTCGACGTGATGACCGCGCTGGTGTCGTTCGAGCGGGTCTTCGAGGTGCTGGACCTGCCGCCGCTGATCAAGGAGAAGGCCGACGCGGTCGCGGTTCCGGACGGGCCGGTGTCCGTGGAGTTCTCGGACGTCCGGTTCGCCTACCCGTCCGCGGACAAGGTGTCGCTGGCGTCGCTGGAAGAGGTCGCCTCCCTCGACACCCGTGGTGGCGAGGAGATTCTCGGCGGGGTCTCGTTCACCGCCGAGCCCGGTTCGCTGATCGCGCTGGTCGGCGCGTCGGGTGCAGGCAAGTCGACGATCGCATCTTTGGTTCCTCGCTTGTACGACGCGGACACCGGCGCGGTACGACTGTCCGGTGTGGACGTTCGCTCGTTGTCGTTCGACTCGATCCGCGAGACCGTCGGCATGGTGACGCAGGACGGGCACCTGTTCCACGAGTCGATCGGCGCGAACCTGAGGCTGGCGGCACCCGGCGCCACCGACGACGAGTTGTGGGACGCGTTGCGGCGGGCGCGGCTGGCGGATCTGGTGTCGTCGTTGCCGGATCAGTTGGACACCGTTGTGGGAGAACGGGGATACCGTCTGTCGGGTGGTGAACGGCAACGACTCACGATCGCCCGGCTGCTCCTGGCCAAGCCGCGCGTGGTGATCCTGGACGAGGCGACCGCGCACCTGGACTCGCGTTCCGAGGCGGCGGTGCAGGAGGCACTCGTCGAGGCGCTGGCGGGGCGGACGTCACTGGTGATCGCGCACCGGCTGTCGACGATCCGGGCGGCGGACCAGATCCTCGTCGTCGACCACGGCGAGATCGTCGAACGTGGTACGCATGACGAGTTGCTGGCTCTGGAGGGCCACTACGCGAAGTTGTACCGCACGCAGTTCAGCGAAGAGCCGATCGGAACGCCATGACCATTCCCTCGCCCGACAACCTCTACCCGTTGCCGGACATCGCCCGGACGGTGCAGCTCAAGCCGTTGGTGAAGAACCCGCAGATCGAGATCGGCGAGTACACCTACTACGACGACCCGCATCACGCACTCGAGTTCGAGCACCGCAACGTGCTCTACAACTTCGGCGCGGAGAAGCTGGTCATCGGACGGTACTGCGCGATCGCCGAGGGGACGCGGTTCATCATGTCCGGCGCCAACCACCGGACCGACGGCGTGTCGACCTTCCCGTTCACGATCTTCGGCGGGGTGTGGGGCGAGAAGACGCTCGACATCGCGCTCGGGGCCGCCTCGCGCGGGGACACGGTGGTGGGCAACGACGTGTGGATCGGGTACCAGGCGCTGATCATGCCGGGCGTGCGGATCGGCAACGGGGCGATCATCGCGTCCGGGTCGGTGGTGGTGTCCGACGTGCCGGCCTACGGCGTGGTGGGCGGGAACCCCGGGAAGTTGTTGAAGAAGCGGTACAGCGACGAGGACATCGCGCTGCTGGAACGCATCGCCTGGTGGGACTGGCCGGTCGAGAAGGTCACCGAGCACGTGCGGGTGATCATGGCCGGGACGCCCGCCGAACTGGCCGAGGTGGCGGGCATCGAGTGAGACGGCGCTGGTTCGCGGTGGGCGCGGTGGTCCTGCTGGCCGCCGCGTCGGCGCCGTTCATCCTGCGCGACGAACCGATCGTGCCGGCAGGTGCCGTGCGGGCACGGATGTACGTGGACTGGCACGCAGTGCGCGACTGGCCAGCGGACGCCGCCGTCGACAGGGACCTCGCCGGAGTTGTCAGCGCGCTGAACGCGTTGCCCAGCACGAAACTCGGCGAAGGCTGCCTGGCGATGCTCCGCCCCGGGTACCGGATGCGGTTCGAGTACGCGGACGGCTCGGACCACACGGTCGTCTTCGACCTGAACTGCGGGAGCGTCCGGCGCGGTGACATCGCGCGGTACGGGGAGATCACCAAGGTGCTGGACGTGTTCGCCGAGCGCTACCGCGCGCAGGGCGGCGTCGTCCCCGATCCGCCGTGGCAGTGGTGATCCGAGATGGCGAGTGGAGATCGGTTCGGTGGCGGACGAGTGAACTTTCGCGACGAATGATCCTGATCGCGCGACCATGAGCACATGGAGTACGACCGCTACTGCGACCTGACGATGCGCGGCGGCACGACCAGCGGTGTTGTCTATCCGCTGGCGGTTGCGTCGTTGGCGCGCCACTACGAGTTCAAGCAGATCGGTGGCGCGTCCGCGGGAGCGATCGCCGCCGCGTTCACGGCGGCTGCCGAACGGGGGCGCGGTGATGGTGGCTTCGAGAAGCTGGTCAGGCTGATCGACTGGTTCACCTCCGGCACGGGGGCGGAGCAGTGGCGGCTGGCGCAGTTGTTCCAGCCCAACGGGAAGACTCGCGCGCTGTACCGGATCGTCGTGGCGACCATGCAGAAGCGGGAGACGACTGGTCGTAGTGCGATCTCGTGCCTGTTCTTCGCGCTGCTGGGTGCGGTTGGCCTGCGGGCCAAGGGTGTGCTCGGGCTGATGGCGTTGCTGTGGCTGGGCGGGCCCGTACTCTTCTCCGCCTGGCTGGCCCCCGCCGCGTATCCGACGTGGCTGGCGGTGCTGGTCGTCCTGCTCGCGGTGGCGTGTCTGGTGACGGTTCTGTGGCCGTTGCGCGCGAGTTTGCCTTGGCCTGCAGCGGTGTTCGTCATCGTGCCGCTCGTGCTCGGGCTGGCGTTCTCGCGGCACTACGCGACGGCCGCGATCGTGTTGCTGGTGTGGCTGGTGCTGACGTTGGCGGCTGTCAGCGCGTTGACCGTCACGTACGGGTATGCGATGCAGCAGTACCTGAAGCACAACGCGCGGTCCATCCACTTCGGACTCGTGCCGGGTACGGGTGACTTCACGCCGTCGTGGCTGGACCGGTTGGCGGGCATGCCGAAGTCGACAGGTGTGCCGCCGCTGGCCGACTGGATCGCGGACCAGCTCGACGACCTCGCCGGGACCGAGCGGGCGGTGACGTTCGGGGATCTGGGCGAGATCAACCTCGTGCTGATGACCACGGACCTGTCGGAGGGGCGGCCGTACCGGTTGCCGTTCAAGGGGAACTGGCAGTACTGCGAGGAGTGCCTCGGGTACGTGCTGCCGCGCAGGGTGGTCGAGCAGATGAACGGGCCGCGGACCCCCGCGAAGTGCCCGGAGCACGAGCACATGCCGTTGCGCGAGCTGCCTGGACGCGACGACCTGCCGGTGGTGCTGGCGGTGCGGATGTCGTTGTCGTTCCCCGGGCTGATCGCGGCGGTGCCGTTGTGCCGCGACGGGCGGGTGCACTGGTTCTCGGACGGCGGCATCACGAGCAACTTCCCGATCCACTTCTTCGACTCGTTGCTGCCGCGCTGGCCCACGTTCGGGCTGAGCCTGCAGCCGTACCCGAACGGCGACACGAACGAGGTGTGGCTGCCGGAGCAGGACGCATCCACCGCGGGGACGCACTACGGGACCATCGCGTCGATGCCGAAGTTCCTGGCGTCCATTTTGGACACGTTCCTGGACTGGCGGGACACGATGCAGTCGGCGTTGCCCGGCTATCGCGGGCGGATCGCGCACGTGCGTCAGGCGGACGACGAAGGCGGCACGAACCTGTTCATGCCGCCGGCCACGATCCGCAAGCTGGCGTTGCGCGGGCAGAAGGCCGGGGATCTGCTGCGCGAGCGGTTCGAGCAGCAGCAGAACACCGACAGGTACAGGTGGATCCGGTTGCGCATGGCGGTGCGGGAGTACCAGGAGCTCGGCGTGCAGGCCTCGGAACGGGACGCGATGTACGAGGAGCTGCTCGCGCGGTTCGAGATTCCCGAGGCGCTGCACGAGTGGTTCCGCACTCCCCCTGCCGACGGTGACCCGTTCCGCGCGCAGGTCGAGGTCGCGCTGGACCACGTGGGCAAGCTCAAGGACGACGGGCCGTTCGACGGGGTGCCGCCGGTGGATCCCGATTTGCGGCTGACGCCTCCCGAGTAGGCGCGCTAACCTGGGTTCATGACGCGATTTAGCCACCCCCGACCCGCGGCGGTGGCGCGCGTTTAAAACCTTCCCGTTGGTCGGGGGACTCCGCACCCCACCCAGACCACGCAGAACGGGAAGAAACCCATGTACCGCACCGATGAGCTCGTGCACGCCCTGAACGTCCGGGACCTCAGCGATCCATCCCAGGGTCCGCACGCGATGCAGTTGCTGATCGCCGATCTCAAGGCCGCGCTCAACGAACCCAGGGAAGTCCGGCACCACCCGCTCGTCCCCGTGGAGCACAACTACGAGCGGCTCGGGTATCCGGCGGACGCCGTCACCAGGGAAGAGCGCTACACCAGGTACGTCAGCGAGACGTGCATGCTGCGCAGCCACACGACCGCGATGATCCCGCCCGCGCTGGACGGGGCGACGCCTGACGTGACGCTGGTCTGCCCCGGGCTCGTATACCGCCGTGACACCGTCGACCGGCTGCACACCGGCACCCCGCACCAGCTGGACGTCTGGCGGATCAGCCGGAGCCAGGAGGATTTCAACGATCTCGTGGCGACGGTGGTCACGACGTTGTTGCCCGGCAAGCGTTATCGCCTGGTCGACGCGGAGCACCCGTACACGACCCACGGCAAGCAGATCGATGTCGAGCACGACGGCGAGTGGGTGGAGATCGGCGAGGGCGGACGGGCCGCGCGGCACGTGCTGAAGGACCACCCGCACGGCCTCGCGACGGGGTGGGGGCTGGATCGGATTCTGATGCTGCGCAAAGGGGTGCCGGACATCCGGCTGTTGCGCAACCCCGATCCGCGCATCGCCGGCCAGATGCAGGACCTCGACGAGTACCGACCGATCTCACGGCATCCCGCCGCGATCAGGGACATCTCGATCATGGCCGACGAGAGCGAGGACGTCGAGACGCTGGGCGACCGGATCCGGGCACTCACCCCGGAAGACGTGATCGAGGAGATCGCGATCCTCAGCGAAACGCCCACCGAGCGACTACCGGAACACGTTCAACTGCGCCTGGAAGCCAGGCCGGGCCAGAAGAACGTGCTCATCCGCGTGACGATGAGGGCGCCGGAACGCACCCTCACCGACCGCGAGACGAACGAGATCCGGGACAGGCTGCTTCAGGGCTTGCGGGCCACGGCGCCGTAGACGCCTGTGCGGTCCTCATAGGAGTCGGGCCGCCACTTGTCCACCGTGACCACGCCCGGCTCCAGGAGCTCCATCCCGTCGAAGAACCTGGTCACCTCGGCATGAGTGCGGACGGTGACCGGGTTGTCGGTGTTCTGGTAGACCTTCGTGATCCGGTCCGCCATGGCCTTCTCCTCCTCCGTGATGCCGTCCTGGGTGCCGTGCGTGATCACCAGGTACGAATCGGAGGGGAGTGCGTCCATGTACCGGGCGACCGAACCGTACGGGTCGTCCGAGTCGGGGACGAAGTGCAGCGCGGCCACGATCAGGACGGCGACCGGGCGGGAGAAGTCCAGCACGTCGCGCGCGCTGCCCAGGACCGCCTCCGGGTTGCGCAGGTCGGCCAGCACCGCCGTGGCGTACGGGTTGTCGGCCAGCAGGGCGTTGCTGTGCGAGACGGCCACCGGTTCGAAGTCGACGTAGACCACGTGGGCGTTCGGGTTGTCGTGCTGCGCGATCTCGTGGACGTTGCCCACGGTCGGGATGCCGGAGCCCAGGTCGAGGAACTGGTCGACACCCTCCGCGACGAGGTGGCGGACGACCCTGCGCAGGAACGACCGGTTCGCCTGGGCGCTCTGGGCAACGCCGGGGAAGATCTGCTCCACCTGCTTGGCGGCGGCGCGGTCGGCTTCGAAGTTGTGCGAGCCGCCCAGGTAGTAGTCGTACATCCGCGCGACGCTCGGACGCGTGACGTCGACCGTGGACGGGACCCACTTCAGCTCTTCCATCACGGGCGCATCCTCGCTCGTGTGCACACGAGTGTCCACCGACATCACCCGTTGCGCGGTGCTCGCTCACAGCGAACAGCCGAGGGGAACACCACCACGCTCCAGATGGTTGAGCGGTACAGACTCAACTTTGGAGGGTGACGAGATGGGCGAAACTCTGGCCCTGCCGGTACTGCCGCTGGACGACGTCGTGGTGCTGCCCGGCATGGTGGTGCCGATCCGCATCTCCGGTGCGGACGCGAGCGCCGAGGCCCGTGCGGCCGTAGACGCGGCTACGACCGCCGCAGATCATCAAGTGCTGCTGGTTCCACGCCTGGACGGGAAGTACGCGGCAGTAGGCACGCTGGCCGAGATCGAGCAGGTCGGACGCCTGCCCGGCGGCGAGCGCGCGGCCGTCGTGCGCGGCACCAAGCGCGTGCGCATCGGCACGGGCACCACGGGGCCGGGCGCGGCGCTGTGGGTGAACGCGACGATCGCGGACGACTCCGTGATCACCGAGCGCACCCGTGAGCTCGCCCGCGAGTACCGGGCGCTCGTGACGAACATCCTGCAGACGCGCGGCGCGTGGCAGATGGTCGACTCGGTGAACCAGATCAGCGACCCGTCGGCACTGGCCGACCTCGCGGGGTACGCCTCCTACCTCGACGAGAAGCAGAAGATCTGGCTGCTGGAGACGTCCGACGTCACCACCCGGCTGGAGAAGCTGGTCGAGTGGGGCCAGGCGCACCTGACCGAGCTGGACGTCAACGAGACGATCGCGAAGGACGTCAAGGAAGGCGTCGAGAAGCAGCAGCGGGAGTTCCTGCTGCGCCAGCAGATGGCCGCGATCCGCAAGGAGCTCGCTGAGCTCGACGGCAAGCCCGCCACCGAGCAGGAGGACTACCGGGCTCGCGTCGAGGCCGCCGACCTGCCGGAGAAGGTGCTCAAGGCCGCGCTGACCGAGGTCGACAAGCTGGAGCGCACCTCCGAGCAGTCCCCCGAGGTGGGCTGGATCCGGACGTGGCTCGACACCGTCCTCGAGATGCCGTGGAACGAGCGGACCGAGGACTCCTACGACATCAAGGCGGCGCGCGAGATCCTCGACGCGGACCACGCCGGGCTCGACGACGTGAAGCAGCGCATCACGGAGTACCTGGCCGTGCGCAAGCGTCGGGCCGACCGCGGCCTGGGCGTCGTCGGCGGACGTCGTTCCGGCGCGGTGCTGGCTCTGACGGGCCCTCCCGGCGTCGGCAAGACGTCGCTCGGCGAGTCCGTGGCACGGGCGATGGGCCGCAAGTTCGTGCGGGTGGCGCTGGGTGGCGTGCGCGACGAGGCCGAGATCCGCGGTCACCGCCGCACGTACGTCGGCGCGCTGCCGGGCCGGATCGTCCGGGCGATCAGCGAGGCAGGGTCGATGAACCCGGTCGTGCTGCTCGACGAGATCGACAAGGTCGGCTCCGACTACCGCGGCGACCCCACGGCGGCGTTGCTCGAGGTGCTGGACCCGGCGCAGAACCACACGTTCCGCGACCACTACCTGGAGGTCGAGCTGGACCTCTCGGACGTGGTGTTCCTCGCGACCGCGAACGTGCTGGAGTCGATCCCGGCGCCGTTGCTCGACCGCATGGAACTGGTGCAGCTCGACGGCTACACCGAGGACGAGAAGGTCACCATCGCGTCCGACCACCTGCTGCCGCGCCAGCTCGACCGCGCCGGCCTCACCAATGAGGACGTCACGTTCGAGAAGCCCGCGTTGCACCAGCTGGCGAGCGAGTACACCCGTGAAGCCGGTGTGCGGCAACTGGAGCGTGCGCTGGCACGGGTGCTGCGCAAGGTGACCGCGAAGGTCGCGCTGGGTGACTCGGAACTGCCGGTCGTCGTCGACCAGCCGTCGCTGAAGTCGTACCTGGGCAGCCCGAAGAACACCCCGGAGTCGGCCGAGCGCACCTCGGTTCCCGGTGTGGCAACGGGTCTGGCCGTCACGGGTGTCGGTGGCGACGTGCTGTTCATCGAGGCTTCGCTGGCACCCAAGGACACCGGCGCGTCCGGCGTGACCTTGACGGGTCAGCTCGGTGACGTGATGAAGGAGTCCGCGCAGATCGCGTTGTCGTACCTGCGTTCGCACGACGACAAGGCCGCGGCACTGGACGGCAGGGGCGTGCACATCCACGTTCCGGCTGGTGCGGTGCCGAAGGACGGTCCGTCCGCGGGCGTAACGATGACGACGGCGCTGGCGTCGCTGCTGTCGGGTCGCCCGGTGCGCTCCGACGTGGCGATGACGGGCGAGATCTCGTTGACCGGCCGGGTGTTGCCGATCGGTGGCGTGAAGCAGAAGCTGCTCGCCGCCCACCGCGCCGGCATCACGACGGTGCTGCTGCCGTCGCGCAACGAGCCGGACCTGGACGACGTGCCAGAGGCGATCCGGGAGCAGCTGACGGTGCACCTGGTGTCGGACGTGTCCGAGGTGCTGGAGCACGCGCTCTCGAAGGAGACCGTCGCGACCGTTGCGGCGTAACGGTTTTTGACAGACCCCTCGTGGGGGCAGTAGCGGCGACTGCTGTCCCCACGAGGCTTTTTCGTTGCTACAGACCGATGTCGATGACAACCCGGTTGGGGTTCGTCAGCGTGAAGACCCGGTGCCACGAGTTGGTGTTGCTGTAACCCACGGCGATGGTGAGCACCGCTTCGAAGTCGCACGTGAGCGCGACGCGGCGGACGTTGGTGGTGTTGGCCGGCGTGAAGTTGCGCGGCCCGGTGTAGGTCGGGTTCCCGTTGTCGTCGTGCGCCGCGGCGCCGAACATGACGACCTCGAGGATCTCGTTGCTGCCGGGCATGGGAACCACGTTCCCGGGCCCGCAGTCGCGGACCGAGGTGACCTCGCGGACCCGGTGCTCGGCGGGCAGACCGGACATGTCCAGCACGACCCGGTTGAAGCCGGTGTGCGCGCCGGTCCGGATGTTCGACAGCGTGGGCGTGCTCTGCGCCGACGCCATCGGCACTGCGAAGGTGAAGACCGCGAGCACTGCCACCAGCATCGCGGCCAAGCGTCTGTTCTTCATCATTGGCCCCCTCTCAGGGCTGCTCGATGAAAGAACAGACGCGTGACCCGCGTCACAGTTGCGTCAGCTGTGATAGATGTCCACGACGTAGCGCAGCGGACCGGTCAAGAAGAAGGCGTCGACTCGCCGGCCCGTGTCCTTCACACCGATCGCGACCGACAGGTCGGCCTCGAAGTCGCAGGTGAACACAACGCTCTTCACCTGGACCAGGTTCGGCCGGAAGTTGCGGGACCCGGTGTAGGTCGGGTTCCCGTTGTCGTCGTGTGCGGCGGCCGGCTGCAGCCGCACCTCCACGAACTCCGCGCCCGGCGCCGAGATCGGCTTGCCGGAACCGCAGTTCGTCGGCTCGGTGATCCGGGAGTAGCTCGCCCCCGGCTGGTCACCGGTCAGGTCGAACACCACGCGGTCGAACGTCGGGTGCTGCCCGGTCCTGATGTCGGTCAGCTGCGCGTTGCCGGCGGCCGACGCACTCGGAACGATCGTCACCGCCATCACGGCAGCGGCGAGCACAGCGATGAAACGCTTCATGAAGATCCCCCTCTTCACGGACTTGCCTTACCCCAGAAAGTCCTCCAGTGGCACTGGAGTGAGTCCATCTTGCTTGGCGCGGTTCAAGAACGCGGTGAAATCCTCAACGAACGTCGTCCGGAAGTGCATCAGCACGATGTCACCGGGCTTGAGCTTGTCGCCCATCTGGAACTGCACGCGCCCGTCGTTGACCGCGGCCGTCCAGTTGACCAGCGCCTTGAACCCGCAGCTCGCGGCGGCCTTGCGCGTCGTCGCGTCGTAGTTGCCGAACGGCGGCCGGAACAGCGTCGGGCGCTTGCCGTACTCGGCGGCGAGGAAGTCCGCGTTGCCGCAGATCTCCTGCTTCTGGAACTCGAACGGCTTGCCCTGCAGGTTCGGGTGGTTCGAGGTGTGGCTGTGGATCGTGGCCGGTAACTGCTTGAAGTAGTCCTTGTGCCCCTCGGCGTACTTGGTGTTGAGGAACAACGACGGCCAGATGCCCGCGTTGATCATCAGTTCCTGCGCCTTCGGGTGCTGCACCGCGCCGTCGTCGATCGTGATGAACACATATGGCTTGTCCATTGGAATGTGCGTGACGACGGGCACCATGCCGTCGACGGTCGCGGGCGCGTGAGCCTGCACCGTGCCGTACGCGTACGGCGGTTCGAACATGCGCTTCGGGCGCTCGGTCGTGGTCGTCGTCGGCGCCGGCGAAGACGTCGTGAGAACGGGACCACTGGGTTGCGCGTCGGGTGTCTCTCCGCAGGAGACGAGCCCGGCAACCAGTACAAATGCAGCGGCAAGCCGCAACCTGGACATCGAATTTCCCCCTCCACGCGGAAGACGCCGCGCAGGCCTTCATGGTTGCACGGGGATAGGCTCGAACTGATCACAAAGAGGAGGAGATCCGATGAGCCTCGAGCGCCCAGTCGCTCCCGATCCGTATCAGCTGCTCCCGCAGGTCGGCACCTTCGACGTCACCTCGTCGGACGTGCGCGACGGCGACCAGCTCCCCGACGCCCAGGTCTTCGAGGGCGGTAACACCTCGCCCCAGCTCTCGTGGTCCGGCTTCCCCGCCGAGACGCGCGGATTCGTGGTCACCTGCTTCGACCCCGACGCCCCCACCCCCTCCGGTTTCTGGCACTGGGTGGCCGTGAACCTCCCCGCGACCACCACCTCATTGGACACCGGCGCCGGGGCCTCCGACGCCACACTTCCGGGTGACGCGTTCCACGTGCGGTCCGACTACGGCACGCGCGCGTTCGGTGGTGCCGCCCCGCCCAAGGGCGACCACCCGCACCGCTACTACTTCGTGGTGCACGCGCTGGACGTCGACAAGCTCGACGTGGACGGGGACGCGTCTCCGGCTGTCGTGAGCTTCAACCTGGCGTTCCACACGCTGGCGCGGGCGATCATCACGCCGACTTACCAGCACTGACCACCCGGCCGGCTCGCTGGGACGTGCCCAGCGAGTTGGCCAGGCTGGCACCGCAGATCAGCACGATGCCGACGATCTGCAGCGGGTGGATCCTGGTGCCGTAGACCGACATGTCGACGACGATCGCGACCGCCGGGTAGATGAACGACAGCACGGCGATGAGCGACGTCGGGAGCTTCTGGTAGCTCGAGTACAGCAGGATGTACATGACGCAGGTGTGGATCACGCCGATGCCGACGAGCCAGGCCCAGCCCGTGCCGATCGTCGCGGTGCCGGAGAAGTCGACGAACGGCAGCAGCAGGAACACTCCGGCGCTCACCTGGGTCAGTGCGATCACGTGCGGCCGAATTCCCTTGAGCTGCTTGGCGATGATGGTGGCGAACGCGTAGAGCAACGCCGCGAGCAGCGCCTGGCCGATGCCGAGCAGGTAGTTGCCGCTGATGGTCACACTGGTGATGTCGGTGACCAGGACGACGCCGACGAACGCCACGGCGATCCAGCCGAGCTTCACCGCGGTGAGCTTCTCCTTGAACACCAACGCTCCCAGCAGCACGACGTAGAACGGCTGCGTGTGGTAGACGACGGTGGCGAGCGAGATCGACGTCTTCGAGTAGGCGGAGAACAGGAAAGCCCAGTTGTAGACGAGGAAAACGCCGCCCAGCAACGCCAGCAGGAACGTCTTGCGGGTGAAGCGCGTGTCGCTGAGGAAACCCCGGATCCAGCAGTACAGCCCCAGCGCGACGGCACCGAACACGCACCGCCAGAACGCCACGGTGAACGGCTGCGCGCCGGACTCGAAGACGAACACACCGATGGTTCCGGACAGCACCATGGCGATCGTCAGCTCGACGACACCCTTTTTCTGCAGGTCAGCCGCTTGAATGGTCATGGCGCTAAGTTTGCGATGGTTCAGATACCGCCAACAGTGGCAGCGTTGACACCCTTCGCTAAGATCCTGCCATGCTGCGTACAGTTGCGGTGGTCCTGATCGACGGGGTCGCGCCGTTCGAGTTCGGTGTCGTGTGCGAGGTGTTCGGCATCGACCGCACCGAGGACGGCGTGCCGTCGTTCGAGTTCCGGGTGTGCGGGGAACGGCCGGGCGAACCCGTCGGCACCAACGTCGGCGTGCAGCTGGTTCCGCAGCTCGGACTGGACGCGCTGGCCGGGGCGGACCTCATCGCCGTGCCCGCCGCGAAGTTGCGCGAGCACTACCCACCGGCCGTGCTGCAGGCGTTGCGCGAGGCCCACGCGAACGGCTCGACGTTGCTCTCGGTGTGCAGCGGCGCGTTCCTGCTCGGTGAGGCTGGACTGCTGGACGACCGGCCGTGCACGGTCCACTGGCATCACGCCGCCGCGTTCACCGAACGGTTCCCCAAGGCGGTCGTCGACCCGAACGTGCTCTACGTCGACGACGGCAGCATCGTCACGAGCGCGGGCACGGCGGCGGGCATCGACGCGTGCCTGCACATCGTGCGCCGCGAGCTCGGCACCGGACCGGCCACCGCGATCGCGCGGAGGATGGTCGTGCCGCCGCAACGGGAAGGCGGGCAGCGGCAGTTCATCGACATGCCGGTGCCGACGGATGCGGCGACGAGTCTGCAGCCGGTGCTCGACTGGATGCTGGAGTCGATCGACAGCGAGCAGACGGTCGCCGAGCTGGCTCGCCGCGCCCAGCTGTCGGAACGCACGTTCGCACGGCGGTTCGTCGCGGAGACCGGCACGACTCCGGTCCGCTGGCTTACCACGCAACGCGTCCTGCACGCCCGCAAGCTGCTGGAGGAGAGTTCGATCCCGGTCGAGGAGGTCGCGCGCAGGAGCGGGTTCAGCACGGCTGCTCTGTTGCGGCACCACTTCTACAAGGACGTCGGCGTCTCCCCCAACGCGTATCGGCGCACGTTCGCCAACGCGTAAGACCCAGGTAACACCCGACCGGGGAACACCGGTCCACGTCAGATGGTTGGATCGACATGTGAGGCACTTCGACCTGGTCATCATCGGTACCGGCTCCGGCAACTCCATCCCGAGCGACGCGATGGCGCACTGGAACATCGCCATCCTCGAGAAGGGGACCTTCGGCGGCACCTGCCTGAACGTGGGCTGCATCCCCACCAAGATGTTCGTCCACACCGCCGACCAGGCCGCGGCGCCTGCGAACGCCAAGAAGCTCGGCGTGGACGCCCACCTCGACGCCGTGCACTGGCCGCAGATCCGCGACCGGATCTTCGGCCGGATCGACCCGATCGCCGAGGGCGGCCGCAACTGGCGTGCCAACGAGAACGCGAACGTGACGGTCTACGAGGGCACGGCGACGTTCCTCGACGCGCACACCATCGACACCGGAACCGGCGAGACGATCACCGCCGACCGGATCGTGGTGGCCGCGGGCAGCAGGCCGACGATTCCCGCGATCGCGGACATCGAGACCGTCGGCTACCACACCAGCGACTCGATCATGCGCCTCGACGAGCTGCCCGAGAGCCTGATCATCGTGGGCAGCGGCTTCATCGCGTCCGAGTTCGCGCACGTGTTCAGCAGCTTCGGCGTGAAGGTCACGATGATCGCGCGCTCGAACCTGTTGCTGCGCCACGAGGACCTGGAGATCGCCGAGCGCTTCACCGAGATCGCGAAGCAGAAGTGGGACGTCCGGCTGCAGCGCAAGACCGTCAGCGCGGAGAAGACCGAAACCGGCGTCCGCCTGCACATGGAAGGCCCGAACGGCGAGGAAACCGTTGAGGCGCAGCAGCTTCTCGTCGCGGTCGGCCGTCAGCCCAACACCGACCTGCTCGACGCGACCAAGGCAGGGCTGGAGCTGCACGACGACGGCCGGATCAAGGTCGACGAGTTCCAGCGCACCAGCCAGCCGCACATCCTGGCGATGGGCGACATCAGCTCGGAGTACCAGCTCAAGCACGTGGCGAACCACGAAGCCAAGGTCGTGCAGCACAACCTGCTCAACCCGGACGAACCGCGCGCGAGCGACCACCGGTTCGTGCCGGCCGCGGTGTTCTCCAGCCCGCAGATCGCGAGCGTCGGCCTGACCGAGGAAGAGGCCAAGGCGCAGGGAATCCGTTACGTCACCTCGTCGCAGGCCTACGCGTCCATCGCGTACGGCTGGGCGATGGAGGACACGACCGGTTTCGCCAAGCTGATCGCGGATCCCGCCACCGGACAGCTGCTCGGCGCGCACATCATCGGCCCGCAGGCGTCGACGGTGATCCAGCCGCTGATCCAGGCGATGAGCTTCGGTCTGGACGCGAAGTCCATGGCACGTGGGCAGTACTGGATCCATCCCGCGATGCCGGAACTGGTCGAGAACGCGCTTCTCAACCTTCCGCTGGACTGAAGGCCTTAAACGACAGGGACTTCCGCCGCTGCCGTCAACGGCGTTGACCAACAACGATGCAGCGATGACTGACAGAGTCCTCGTCGCGTACACCTCGCAGATCGCCGCCACCGACGAGATCGCCCAGATCATCGGCACCGAACTCGCAGGCTGCGGGCTGAGAGTCACCGTGCTCTCGGTCGCCGCCGCCGACACACTTCACGGGTTCGGTGCCGTGATCATGGGTGACGCCGCGACCCGCGATGCGCATCGGTTCGTGCGGCGGCACAAGAGTTCGTTGAAGCACACGCCCATGTGGTTGTTCCATCGTGGTAATCCGCCCGTACCGAACGATGTCACCCGCATGGTGCGGAAGCTAGGGGCCAGTGGGCCGGTGAGCTTCGCGGGTGCGGCACCGGACTGGGACCGGGCGAAGGCATGGGCCCGCTACCTCGCCGATCAGCTCACGGTGCTGCACCGCGGGTTCGTCTCCAACTAGACCTGGATGATCCGCACGTTGTTGCCGGCCGGGTCGCGGAACACGCAGTCACGCGCGCCCCACGGCTGATCGGTCGGCTCCTGCACGACGTCACCGCCCGCCGCCTGCAGCTTGTCGAAGACACCGTCGAGGTCAGGCGTGGACAGCTGGATGTATCCGTACGAACCGCCCTCGATCATTTCGGCGATGGCGGTCTTCTGCGTGTCCGTGAGGCCCTCGGCCATGGCCGGCGGTTCGAGGACGACGGACGCGCTCGACCCCACCGGCGCGACGGTGATCCAGCGCATCGGGCCCTGGCCGACGTCGCCGCGCACCTCCCAGCCGAGCAGGTCGCGGTAGAACGCCAGCGAGGCGTCGGGGTCGGTGTGCGGGAGGAACGTGGCGTGCAGGTTGATGTCCATGCCGACAACGCTAGAAGCGCACAACGCTGGTCGCTTCTCGATTCCTGACCACCTTCTGACCTGCTGTTCCAGTCGCGTCCCAGCGTGATCCAGATCCGTCCCAGAGCCCCTGTGTCGACTTGGGCCCGGCGCTCGAACGAGCACCGCAAGACGACATGCGAGGGGCGAATGCGAAGCATCAGGAAGACGTTCATCGCGGGAGTGCTGTCCGCGATCATCAGCGCGTTGCTGATCGGGTCATCGGCGACCGCTGCCACGGCCGAAGAGGTCCAGATCTCGTCGGCCGCCGACATCGTGCGCATCGCGACCAACGAGGTCGGCTACAAGGAGGGGGCCGGCAACTGCACCAAGTACAGCAAGGACTGCGCTGCCTGGTGCGGCATGTTCGCCCGGTGGGTGTGGAACAAGGCGGGCGTGAAGAAGCTGCCGCCTGCGGGCTACGGCAAGGCGTGGGTGGCGACGTACTGGGCCAAGTGGGGTGCGGACCAGGGCCTGCTCAAGAAGCGTCCGGCCGGCACGCGCGGCGGCAGCCCGAAGGCCGGTGACGCGATCGTCTTCGGCAACCCCGGCAGCCTCAACGGGTACGTCGGGCTCGTCGTGAAGGTGCACGCGGACGGCAAGCTGACCACGATCGACGGCAACCTGTCCGACAAGGTCACCAAGCGCACGATCGACCCGAAGACGGCCACCACCAACGGCGGCGCGGTCTACGGCTACGTGAAGCCGACCTTCTAGAGGCGTTCGACCGTGAACTCCTGATCGGCACCACCGGTGCACTGCTCCAGCACCACCTCGGCACCCGGTGCCAGCGGCTCCTGCACCCCGACGCACAGGTCGGTGTGCAGGGGCCGCAGCCGGTAGCGGTCCTGGCCGACGCGTTCGAACCGGAACTGCTGGAACGTCATGTCGTCCCGGCACTTGTCCCACGGCTCCAGCCGCGCGCCCTCCTGCGCCGTGCCACCCATCGCGCTGAGGCAGCCCAGGCCGTTCTGCGGGTGGTCCCACCAGATCCTGTCGTTGTCGCCGCCCACCGGTTCGATCAACGTCTTCGGTGGTGCGTCGGAACAAGCGCCCTGCACGGCGATCGGCGGGCCGTCGTGCGTCTGCCGGTCACGGCCCTCGGTCACGCACAGATCGCCTGCCTTCAAGCGGGCCGCGTACTTGCCCGTGGGCGCGGAAGACGGCTGTGTGGGGCCACCTTGGTTGACCAGCACCGCGATCAAGGCGACCACCGCCACCCCGGCGACGGCCAGCACCACGGCGTTGCGGGGACGGCGCAGGGCAGGCAGCTCGATTCCGGACGGCTCGGCCTCGGTCAGGATCCGGTGGTGCAGATCGCGCAGCACCGCGCTGGGATCCGTGCCGAGCTCCTCGGAGAGCGTGCGCCGCACCCGTTCGAACGTCTCCAGCGCCTCCGCCGGCCGCCCGCTGCGGTGCAGGGCGAGCATCAGCTGACCCGCGACCCGTTCGTCGAGCGGATGATCAGCGGCCCGCGCGATCAACCCCGCAAGCACCTCGCCGTGGCGACCTTCGCGCAGCGCGACCTCCGCGCGTTCGGTCTCGGCGACGTGCTTCTCCTGCAGCAGCCGGTCCCGCGCGGAGTCGAGCCACGGCGACTGCAGCCCGGCGAACGGTTCCCCGCGCCACAACGCCAGCGCGTCCTCGTACCGACCGGCCGAGATCAGCTGCGAGAACCGGTGCAGATCGGTCTCTCCGACCAGCGCGTACCCGCCGGCCTTCCGCACGATCACGTCGTCGCCGAGCACCTGCCGCAACCGGTAGAGGTAGCCGTGCAGCGCGTCCCGCGGCTTGGCGGGCGGATCGTCACCCCAGACCCGTTCGGTGAGCTGGTCGAGCGAGACCGGTCGCCCGGCCTCCACCGCGAGCACGGCGAGAACGCACTGCTGACGCGCGTGCCCGACCTTCAGCTCCTGCCCGTCCCGCGAAACGACGACGTCGCCGAGAAAACCCAGTCTCACGGGATCAAACGTAGCGAGGACGACCCGCGATCATGCCCAGAACGGTCAAGGCGGCGAGCAGCACCAGCTGCAGCACCAGCGAGGTGGTCCACGCGCCGGTGGCGTCCCGGAGCATGCCGAACGCGAACGGTCCGGTCGCCGCGATCAGATAGCCGAGGCTCTGCGCCATCGCCGACAGCCGCGCGGTGTCCGAAGTGGACTTCGTGCGCAGCGACATGACCAGCAGCGCCAGCGGGAACATGCCCATGCCGAACCCGATCAGCACCACCCACAGGCCGGGTGCGGCGGCGGGTGCCACCAGCATGCCGAGGATGCCCGCGAACGACAGCACGCCCAGCGCGAGCACCATCGGGCCCTGGCTCTTGAAGCGTGCGGCGATCGGCGGAACGAACAACGACACCGGGACGCTGAGCAGCATCGAGACGGCGAGCAGCATGCCGGCGGTGTTCCGGTCCACGCCCGAGTCGACGAGCATGGCGGGCAACCAGCCCATGACGGTGTAGGCGAACAGCGACTGCAGACCGAAGAACACCGTGATCACCCACGCCAGCGGGCTGCGCAGCAACGATCGCTTCTCGACCGGAGTGGCCGAGCGGACGACCGTCGACTCCTGACCGTGGCGTGCGGCGGCGAACCACACGATCACCGCGCCGGCTGACAAAAGCGCCCACACCCCGACGGCGAGGCGCCACGAACCGAAGAAGTCCTCCAGCCGTGGCGTGAGCGCGGCGGCGAGTGCGGCGCCGGCGGACAGAGTTCCCGTGTAGACGCCGGTGATCAGGCCGACCTTGTCCGGGAAGGACGCCTTCACCACCACCGGGATCAGCACGTTGGACACCGCGATGCCCGCACACGCGATGAAGGTGCCGCCCAGCACGACCCACGGACCGTCGATCACGCGCAGCACCAGGCCGAGCGTGAGCACCCCCAAGGACAGTCCGATCGCGCGGGCCATGCCGAGGCGGCGACCCAGCCAGGGGGCCGCGAACGCCGCGAAGCCGAAGCAGAGCGCCGGAACGGCCGTCAACGCGCTGGTCCAAGCGGCCGAAACCCCCAGGGCGGCGCGGACATCGCCGAGGACCGAGGCCAAACTGGTCACCGCAGGGCGGAGATTCGCGGCAGCGAGGGCGACCCCGATCGCGAGCAGCGTGGACCCGACCAGCGGAACGTGACGATTCTTGACGACCGTCACCCTGCGACCCGGATCGGTGGCAGTCTGTGCGGCACTAGTCGTCTGCTGAATCGTCACGCGCACCACTATCGCAGACATGGGATGTTCGGATGAAAGGATGACGCTGTGCCGTTGGCCACTACCCGACGTGCAGGCCTCGTCGACCAGGTGATCGAGCAGATGCGAAGCGCGATCACCAGCGGCGAATGGCCCGTCGGGCAGCGCATCCCGCCCGAGCCCGAGCTGGTCACCGCGCTCGGGGTGGGTCGGAACACGGTTCGTGAAGCCGTGCGCGCTCTCTCGCACGCCGGCCTGCTGGAGGTGCGGCAGGGCGACGGCACGTTCGTCCGCGCGACCAGCGAGATCTCCGGCGCGGTCCGCCGCATGTGCGGGACCGAGCTGAAGGAAGTCCTCCAGGTCCGCCGCACGCTGGAGATGGAAGGCGCACGCCTCGCCGCCAAGCACCGCACCGACGCCGAGCTGGCACGCCTCACCGAGCTGCTGCGCAAGCGCGACGCGGCGATGGAGGCCGAGCAGTGGAGCGAGGTGATCGAGCACGACACGGCGTTCCACGTGCTGCTCGTGCAGTGCTCGCACAACACGCTCCTAGCGGAGCTCTACCAGGGCTTGACCGAGGCCGTTAAGGCTTCGGTGGCGGCATCTGTCGACACCAGTCAGCCTGGTCAGGACCAGGTGTCGCACACCGGGCTGCTGCACGCGGTCCGGGACGGCGACCAGGAGAAGGCGGCGATCGAGGCGGGCGGGTTCTTCGAGGAGCTGATCGAGAAGTTCTGCTGAAAAATGCGGACCAAAGTAGTCCGCATCAGGTCATAGCGTGGGGGCCATGGAAACGACGCCGTTTCGCATCGAGATCCCGCAGGCCGAGGTCGACGACCTCCGTGCGCGCCTGGCTCGGACGCGGTGGCCCGAGGACGACCTGCCGGGCGTCGGCTGGTCCTACGGCATCCCCCTGACCTACCTGCGCCCGCTCGCCGCCTACTGGGCCGACGGGTTCGACTGGCGTGCGCAGGAGGAGCGGATCAACTCCTACCCGCAGTTCACGACCGAGATCAGCGACCAGCGGATCCACTTCGTCCACGTGCGGTCGAAGAAACCCGACGCGCTGCCGTTGCTGCTGATCCACGGCTGGCCGGGCTCGTTCGCCGAGTTCCTCCCCGTGATCGAGCCGCTGTCCGAGGACTTCCACCTGGTGATCCCGTCGATCCCCGGTTTCGGCTTCTCCGGGCCCGTGCGCAAGACCGGCTGGAACGTGCTGCGCATCGCCTGGGCGTTCGCGAAGCTCATGGAGGGCCTCGGCTACGACCGCTACGGCACGCAGGGCGGCGACTGGGGTTCGGGCATCGCGCAGGAGATCGGCCGGGTGTTCCCCGAGCACGTCGTCGGCGTGCACGTGAACATGCTGCAGACCTTCCGGCCGTCCGGGGTCAACGACCTGACGCCGGAGGAACTCAAGTCGCTGGAGTCGCTCGACCACTACCAGAAGGAGCTCTCCGGCTACATGCACGTCCAGCGCACCCGGCCGCGCACGCTCGGGTACGGGCTGACCGACTCAGCCGTCGGGCAGCTGGCGTGGATCGTGGAGAAGTTCCACGACTGGACGGACAACGAGGGCGTGCCAGAGGACGCGGTCGATCGCGACCAGATGCTGACCAACGTGTCCATCTACTGGTTCACCGGCACGGCGGGCTCGTCGGCGGCGCTCTACAAGGAGCAGGCGGCGTCGTGGGGCCAGCAGCAGCCGACGACGGTACCGACGGGCGTGGCGATCTTCCCGCACGACATCAGCGCGCCGGTGCGGTCGCTGGCGGAGAAGATGATTCCGACGCTCGTGCACTGGACGGAGTTCGACCGAGGCGGGCACTTCGCCGCGATGGAGGAGCCGGACCTGCTGGTCCAAGACATCAGGAAGTTCTTCGGATCGCTGTGACTTTCTTCCCACGCCGTCCGGGCCTCGACGTGACAGCGCAAAGCCCGCACCTCACCAACACAACGAGCAAGACGCCTCCCCGGTCGGAGGGTCGTGAACTCCACCGGAGGCCGCAGTGACCACAACGCTGTCGAACCGCACCCTCAACCGGACGCTGCTCGCCCGGCAACTCCTGCTGGAGCGGACGGACATGCCGATCGTGCAGGCCGTCGAGCACCTCGGCGGGCTGCACGCCCAGGCGCCGGTGCCGCCCTACCTCGCGCTGTGGACGCGGCTCAAGCCGTTCAAGTTCGACGCGCTGAGCAAGCTGATCGTGGACCGGTCGCTGGTGCGGATGACGTTGTGGCGCGGCACGTTGCACCTGATCTCGGCCTCCGACGTCTACCTGATGCGCACGGCGTTGCAGCCGGAGCTGAACAAGTGGGCGCGCAACGCGATGCCGCCCGCCGAACGGGTCGAGATCGACCTCGACAAGCTGGCGCGGATCACCCGCGAGTTCGTCGACACCGAGCCGCGGACGGTGGCGGAGATCGGCACGCACCTCGAGGAGCACTTTCCCGAGGGCAGGGCGCGGGAGCTGTCGACGCAGGCGCAGATGCTGGTGCCGATGATCCAGGTGCCGCCGCGCGGAATCTGGGGTGTGGGCGGCATTCCGCAGAACATCGCGATGGCCACGTGGCTCGGTCGCGACCTGCCGGAGGAGGCCGCGGTGGCGGAGCTGATCACGCGGTACCTGCGGGTGTTCGGGCCGGCGACGCTCGCGGACATGCAGGCCTGGTCGCGGTTGATCGGGTTGAAGGCGCACGCGGCCGACCTCGATCTCGTGGAGTACCGCAACGAGGCGGGCAAGGTGCTGCTGGACGTGCCGGACGGGCTGATCGTGGACGAGAGCACGCCCGCGCCCGCACGGCTGCTGCCGGCGTTCGACAGCGTCATGTTCGGGCACGCCGACAAGAGCCGGATCATGAGCGACGAGGCGCGGGCGCGGTGGGGTGCGGTGCGCAACGCCGTGTTCCCGCCGACGTTCCTCGTGGACGGGTTCGTGCGCGGCACCTGGAACGTGGTGGAGACCAAGGACACCGCCACGTTGCACATCGAGCCGTACTTCAAGACCTTCAAGAAGGACATCGCGGGTGTGGTGCGCGAGGCCAAGGCGGTGCTGAAGGTGATGGCGCCCAAGAAGACGCACGTGATCGCTGCCCCTTAGGGCGGAATTCTGTGCCCTCAAGGGTGTCTGGCGGGCGTGTTCCAGGTCGTGAGGCCAGTTCACGCTCGTCCCATGGTCGCCGCACGCCGATCAGCCGAAGCGAAGGTCACAGACGCTCTCGCGGACGGTAAACGGAGAGCGGGCCCTGTCGGCCTGCACGCTCTGCTCGCCTTGCAACGCGACGCGGGCAAC
Source organism: Lentzea sp. NPDC051838 (assembly GCF_040681245.1). NCBI lineage: Bacteria > Bacillati > Actinomycetota > Actinomycetes > Pseudonocardiales > Pseudonocardiaceae > Lentzea > Lentzea sp. NPDC051838. The sequence goes on along the minus strand of NZ_JBFAYI010000041.1, from coordinate 12,424 downwards.
GCGGCCGTGGGCGCGCTCATGGCGGCCAAGCAGAAGCAGCCGGACGAGGCGTCGATCGACGCTGCCCTGAAAGAGGTTCGCCGCGACGAACCGGACATCGACACCGTCGAGAAGGGGTTGAAGGCGGCGCAGTCGGCGGGTGTTCCGGTGACGTTGGAGGGGCCGAAACCGCCCGCGTCGGCGCTGGCCGTGACGACGACCGGGTTCGGGCCGAACGCCGTGCAGCCCAAGAAGCCCGTGCCGCCACCGAAACCGGTGCCCGCTCAGTCGAAGCTCGGCAAGGCGGGCGCGAAACCAGCGGCCAAGACCGGTGGTGCGGCCGCGAAACCCGTTGCGGCACCTGCGGTTCCTGCTGTCGCCGCGGCAGATCCGGCGTTCATGCAGGTAACGGCGAAGGTCAAGGGGTTCGCTGCAGCCAAGAAGGCGCACCCGCCCGCCTCCGCGAAGGCCAAGGAGGCGCAGGACGCGGCGGTCGCGCCCACCGACGACTTGGCCGGGCAGGCGAAGGCCTCGAAGGTCGACGCGATGGACGCGCAGCAGGCGGGGTCGTTCGACAAGCAGGCGTTCATCGCGGCCGTGAAGACCGCGATCGAGGCGAAGTCGCCGAAGACGTTGCAGGACGCCACCTCTCCGGAGGGCAAGGCCGACGGGGTCGCGTCCGAAGTGAAAGGCATGGTGTCCCAAGGCACTCAGGGACAGGCCAAGGATGTCGCGGCAGCCACCGACGCGCCGCCGGATCAATCAAAAGCCGTACCGAAGCCCGTTACGCCGATGGCACCCGAGAACCCCGGTGCCGCCCCGGCGATCCCGGCTGCCGGTGCCGCACCGAAGCCCGCCGCGCCGGCGCAGACCGACCTGTCCGCCGGCAAGCAGCAGGTCGCTCAGGAACAGGGTGACGTCACCGACGAGCAGCTGCGGCAGTCGAACGAACCGCAGTTCCAGCAAGCCCTGGACGCCAAGCAGACCGCCGCCGCCCACGCCAGCACCGCCCCCGGCGAGTTCCGCACGCAGGAACAGCAGGTGATCGGACAGACCAAGGCCGATGCCTCCGCCGAGACCGCCGCGGGTGTGGCGGGAATGCAGGGCGCGAAGGGTGCCGCACTGGCGAAACTGGTGGCGGACAAGGGGAAGACGAAGACCAAGGACGAGGCCAAGCGCGCCGAGGTGACGACGAAGGTCCAGAGCATCTTCACGGCCACCGAGGCCGAGGTGAAGAAGATCCTGGAAGGCATCGACCCGAAGGTGGACGCGGCGTTCACTCAAGGCGAGGCTCAGGCACGGCAGGCGTTCGAGGCGTTCGTGGCGGCGAAAGTCGGTGCCTACAAACAGGATCGCTACTCCGGCTGGCTCGGCGGGTTCCGCTGGGCCAAGGACAAGCTGCTCGGCATGCCGGACAAGGTCAACGAGTTCTACACCGCCGGCCGCGAGCTCTACCTGAAGCAGATGGACGGCGTGATCTCCCGCGTCGCCGACATCGTGGGCAACGACCTCTCCCTGGCCAAGCAGAAGATCGCGGCGGGCAAGGCCGAGATCGCCGCGTACGTGAAGACGTTGTCGCCAGACCTGCAGAAGGTCGGCGCCGAGGCGTCCGAGGAGATCAACTCCAGGTTCGAGCAGCTCGAAAGCGACGTCGCCGACAAGCAGAACTCCGTCGTGGACTCGTTGGCCAGCAAGTACGTCGAGGCACGCGCTGGGCTCGACGAGCGCATCGAAGCGTTGCAGGCGGAGAACAAGGGCCTCGTCGACGCCGCGATCGACGCCGTCAAGGGCGTGATCAACACGATCCGCGAGCTCGCCGCGATGCTGCGCGACGTGCTGTCCCGCGCGGCCGGAGTCGTCGGCGACATCATCAAGAAACCGGTCGAGTTCCTCGGCAACCTGATCGCGGGCGTGAAGGGCGGCATCCTCAAGTTCAAGGACGAGATCGTCGACCACCTGCGCAAGGGCCTGATGAGCTGGCTGTTCGGCGCCCTGGCCGAGGCGGGCATCGAACTCCCCGAGAAGTTCGACCTGAAGGGCATCATCAAGCTGCTGGCGTCGATCTTCGGCCTGACCTGGTCGAACATCCGCAACCGCCTGGTGAAGCAGATCGGCGAGAAGGCCATGGCCGCGGCCGAGAAGGGTGTCGAGATCTTCCAGGTCCTGACCTCGCAGGGCGTCGCCGGTCTGTGGCAGATGCTGCTGGAGAAGCTCGGCGACATCAAGAACATGATTCTCGAGCAGGTGAAGGACTTCGTGATCACGAAGATCATCACCGCCGGCATCACCTGGCTGATCGGGCTCCTGAACCCCGCCGCCGCCTTCATCAAGGCCTGCAAGCTGATCTACGACGTCGTGATGTTCTTCGTGAACAACGGCAGCCGCATCCTGAAGTTCGTCAACACCGTCATCGACTCGGTGGCCGACATCGTGCGCGGCAACGTGAGCGGCGTCGTCAACAAGATCAACGACGTGCTCGGCCAGATGGTCCCGATCATCATCGGCTTCCTCGCGAGCGCGATCGGGCTGGGCGGCATCGGCGCGAAGATCAAGTCGATCATCGAGACGCTGCAGAAGCCGGTGAACAAGGCCCTGGACTGGGTGATCAAGAAGGGCCTCACGCTGGCCGGCCCGATCATCAAGGGCATCAAGGGGATCAGCGGCAAGGTCAAGGCGAAGGTCGCCGCGGGCAAGGCGTGGGTGAAGGGCAAGGCGGAGGCCGTCAAGGACAGGCTGACCGGCGGCAAGAAGGAGCCCGCCGCGCCCGCGACCCCGGCGAACATCAACATCGAGAAGACCTTCGACATGGACGGCGCCGGGCACACCCTCTACGCGAAGAGCGAGGGCGGCAAGCTCGTCGTCCAGATGGCTTCGGCACGACGGGAGAACCTGAAGGACCTGCTCCAGTACGCGTGGAACGAGCTCGCCGACCGCGACAGGAGCAACCTGCCCAGGAAGGGGCTCAGGAAGAAGCTCGAGAAGGTGAGCCGTCAGCTCGTCCTGGCCGAGAACCTGGAGAAGTCGCCGAGCACCCATGGCGTCAAGATGACCGCCGCCATCGAGAAGGAGATCAACGAGCACATCGTCAACGCGGCCGGCCTGCTCGTGGACATCGGCCGCGAGTACAAGATGAAGAGCCTGAAGAGCCTCGCGCACGGTTCGGAGTGGGTCACGGCCGAACAGGAGCTCAAGAGCAACTATCGCGGCAAGAAGTTCCGCCCTGAGGTGTACGGCAGCTGGAACAAGGACAACGACACCCGCGGCAAGAACCGCAGGGCCGCCTTCGACTCGCTCCGCCTGCTCGTCCCGGCCGCCTCCCCCCTGGCGAGCGACAAGAAGGCCTACTTCTGCCCGCACTGCAAGCAGGTTCGCCTGAACAAGAAGGGCGGCGCGCCGCTCACGTTCGACCACGAGCCGTCGGTGATCACGCACTGGCAGACCAAGGGCGGCAACAACATGAGCTACGACGAGCGCAACGCCTGGTACAACGACGCGTCCGCCGCGAAGCTCGACCCGATGTGCGGCCCGTGCAACTCGGGCAAGGGCGGCGAGAACGAGGAGCCGAACGACTTCAAGGTCGGCCCCAACTTCCGCGGTCGCGGCGAGGGCAAGGCCTCCTAGACCGCGACCTGCTTGATCACGTCCAAAGCCGCGGTGATCGCCGGACGGCGTGACGCCTGCGTGCGCCACACCGCGTACAGCCGCCGCGTCGGGTTCGGCCGCAACGGCACGACCCGCACACCCGCCGGCATCTCTCCCCTGCCCAGCCGCGGAATCAGCGCGACGCCGATTCCCTTCTCCAGCAACGCGAACTGCGTGTGGTACTCGTTGATGCGGTAGGCCAGCTTCGGCTCGACACCGGCCGCGCGGAACGTCCGTACCAGCCAGTCGAAGCAGATCGAGCCTTCCTGCTGGCACATCCACCGCTGCCCCGCGAGGTCGGCGGGTTCCAGGAACTCCTTCTGCGACAAGGGGTTGGACGCGGGGATGAGCACCTCCGCCACGTCCTCGACGAGGAAGGCCCTGGACAGCGAGTCCGGAATCGGCAGCGGGGTGTTCTGCCAGTCGTGCACGATCGCCATGTCCAGCTCGCCGCGCGCCACGGCCTCGATGGCCAGGGGCGGGTCGATCTCCTTGATCCGGACGTCCAGCGCGGGGTGCTGGTCCGCGAGCGCGACCAGCACGTCCGGGAGGAGGCCTCGGGCGGCGGTGGCGAACGAGCCGATGCACAGGCGGCCGATCGCGGCACCGCGCTGTTCCTCCAGGGCGACCTCGGCCTCCTCGACGAGCTTCAGCACCTGGCCGGCGGTCTCGGCCAGCAGGTGCGCCGCGTCGGTGAGGCGAACGCCTCGGCCTCGGCGTTCCAGCAGCGTGGTGCGGGTTTCGCGTTCGAGCTTGGCGATCTGCTGCGAGACCGCGGACGGCGTGTAGCCGAGCACCTCGGCCGCGGCGCCGACGGTGCCGTGGACGGCGACGGCGTGCAGGGCCTTCAGTCTTCCCAGATCGAGCATGTAGCGATGCTAAACCCATCACCTAACAAAGCGGAACTGGTGCTAAATAGTTAGCGCCTGCAAGCTTAAGGGCATGAACCCCCGTCACCTCCTGCTCGCCGTGCTGGTCGCCGCCATCTGGGGCTTCAACTTCGTCGTGCTCAAGGTCGGCCTGGACGAGTTCCCGCCGATCCTGTTCTCGGCGCTGCGGTTCCTCGCCGCGACGGTGCCGGCGATCTTCTTCGTCGGGCGGCCGCGGGTGGCGTGGCGCTGGATCATCGCGGTCGGGCTGGTGCTCGGCGTCGCGAAGTTCAGCTTCCTGTTCATCGGGCTCAAGGCGGGCATGCCGGCAGGGCTGTCCAGCCTCGTCCTGCAGAGTCAGGTGATCTTCACGACCGTGTTCGCCGCCGTGGTGCTGCGCGAACGGCCGCGGCCAGTGCAGATCACCGGCATCGCGCTCGCGGTGGCGGGCATCGGGATCATCGCGTGGGACTACGGGCTGAGTTCGCCGCTGCTCGGGTTCATGCTGCTGGTCGCGGCGGCGGCGTGCTGGGGCGTGTCGAACGTGCTGATGCGGTACGCGCGGCCCGCGGACACGTTGCGGTTCATGGTGTGGGTGAGCGCTGTCGCCGTGCTGCCGTTGTTCGCGCTGTCGTTCCTGACCGAGGACGTGTCGGCGCTCGGCAGGCTCGACTGGGCGGGCGTGGGCGCGATCGGGTACGTCGCGTGGATCTCGACGCTGCTCGGGTTCGGGATCTGGGGGCTCCTGCTGCGCAAGTACGAGTCTTCGGTGGTGGCGCCGTTCTCGTTGCTGGTGCCGGTGTTCGGGATGCTGTCGGCGTGGGCGTTCCTCGGCGAGGGTCTGAACGGCGTGCAGGTGGCGGCGGGCGGGCTGGTGCTGGCCGGGCTCGCTATCCCGCAGCTGGTGGGGCGCCGGGCGGCACGAACGGAAGGCCGGCCGGAGCTCCTCGTTCCAGCAGGTCGATAACGGCCTTGGTGTCGAGGTTCTCCGCGACCAGGTCGCCCAGCAGGTTCAGCTGAGCCTCGCGGGCGGCCTGGAAGCTCACCTCGCCCGGCACGAAGTCCCGTCCGGCGCGTTCGGCGGCCCACAGCAGGAACTTGCGGCGGAACCCGTCGTTCTCCAGCAACCCGTGCCAGTGCGTGCCCAGAACCCGGTCCGTCTCGGCGCCCTCCTCGTCGATGAGCGGGTTCTCGTTGCTGCGCACCACTTGGCCGTGGTGGATCTCGTAGCCGGTGACCGGTTCGTCCCACGCGACGGCGCTGGGGTTGGCGAGGGTTTTCTGTTGCTGGAAGCGGATGTCGACGTCGAGCAGGCCGAGTCCGTCGGTCACGCCGTCCTTGGACTCCACGTCGTCCTCGATGCGCTTCGCCAGCATCTGGAAGCCGCCGCAGATCCCCAGGATCGGACCGTCGAACCGCCGAATCGCTTCCGCCAGACCGGTTTCGCGCAGCCACGCGAGGTCCGAGACAGTGGCCTTGGAACCGGGCAGCACGACCAGATCCGCGTCCGCCAGCCGTGACGGCTCGGTCACGAACCGCACGGAAACGCCTGGCTCGCAAGCCAAAGCCTCGACGTCGGTGGCGTTGGAGATTCTGGGCAACCGGATCACGGCGACCCGCAGCCAGTCCCTGACCGGAGGCCGCGGCCGTCCGATCACGCCGTCCGCGTTGTAGGACAACGAGTCCTCGGCGTCGAGCCACAGCTCCTCGCGCCACGGCAGCACGCCGAGCACCGGCCGTCCGGTCAGCGCCTTGAGCTGGTGCAGGCCCGGTTCGAGCAGGCGTGCGTCCCCGCGGAACTTGTTGATGACGAAGCCCGAGACGAGTGCCTGATCGGCCGCGTCGAGCACCGCGACCGTGCCGAAGAGGTGCGCGAACACACCCCCGCGGTCGATGTCGCCGATGACCAGAACGGGAAGCTGGGCCCGCGTCGCCAGGCCCATGTTCGCGATGTCGTTGGCGCGCAGGTTGATCTCGGCGGGCGACCCGGCACCCTCGCAGATCACCACTTCGTGCGAGGCGCGCAACCCGTCCAAAGTGGACAAAACCGTGTCGAGCAGCTGCTGCTTGCGCTCGCGGTAGCTGAGCGCCGACACCTCGCCGACCGCCTTGCCGAGCACCACGACCTGTGACGTGCGGTCACTGCCCGGCTTCAGCAGCACGGGGTTGAACCGCACGCTGGGCTCCTTGAACGCCGCCCGCGCCTGCAACGCCTGCGCCCGCCCGATCTCGCCGCCGTCGAGTGTGACGAACGAGTTGTTCGACATGTTCTGCGCCTTGAAAGGCACGACGTCGACGCCCTGGCGTGCCAGAAAGCGGCACAAACCCGCGACCAGAACGCTCTTGCCCGCGTCCGAGGTCGTCCCACAGATCAACATCGCGCCCCGCATGGACGCCAATGCTGCCATCATCACCCCCATGGTCACCGTCGTCCTCATGCACAGCCCTTTCCTCGGCCCGTCGAGCATGCGCCCGCTCGCCGACGAACTGGCCTCCGACGGGGTGGCCGTGCTGCTGGTCGACCTGCAGATGACCGTCAACGAGGCCCCCGTCCACCAGCGGCTGATCGGCGCTTTCGCGGACGCCCTGGAGGACTCGGGCGTCGCCGGACCACTCGTGCTGGTGGGTCACAGCGGCGCCGGCCCGTTGCTGCCGAGCTTCGCGGACGCGCTGGAACTCGACGTGGCCGGTCTGGTGTTCCTCGACTCCGACCTGCCGACGCCCGGCAAGGCGTGGCGCGAGACGGTCGACCCCGCGCTGGTGCGGCAGGTCAAGGCGTCGGTGCGGGACGGCAGGCTGCCGCGCTGGGACCGGTGGTTCGACGAGGACCCGTTGCGGCTCGTGCCGGCGGACCTGCGCGAGGAGATGCGCGACGAGGCGCCCGAGGTGCCGTGGGAGTTCCTGAAGGAGCAGCGCCCGGTCGTCGAGTGGTCCGGGGCGTGCGGGTACGTGCTGCTGTCCGCGGCCTACGACGACGCAGCCGACAAGGCGGAAGCGCTGGGCTGGCCCGTCGAGCGCGTCGAGTCGCACCACCTGGCGGCCGCGACGTCGCCTTCGACGGTCGCGGCCGCGCTGCGGTCCGTCATCAGCAGTCTGTGACCTGGCGCAGGAGGATTTCCTTCAGTTCCGCCAGGGTCTGGATCCGGTGGGCGGCTCCGGAGAAGTCCTGTCCTTTCGTGAACTCGTTGTGGACGACGGCACAGTCGATGCCGGCCGCCACCGCCGAGCGCAACCCCCGTGCCGAGTCCTCGACGACCAGGGTTTCCTCCCTGCTCGCCCCCAGCCGAGCCAGGCCGGTCAGGTACGGCTCCGGGTGCGGCTTGGCGAGCGTGTAGTCCTCCCGCGCGAGAACGAACTCCATGAACCGGGTGATCTGGCGCTGCTCGTGGATGATGTCGAAATCCACCCGCTTCGCGGTGGTCACGATGGCCATGCGGACGAACTTCGACAGTTCGGCCAGGGTCTCCACGACGCCCTCGATCTCGATCGACTCGGTTCGCAGGTACTCCTGGTAGTACGCGTCCCGGACCGCGCGCTGCCTGCGGATGGTCTGCTCGTCGACCCCTGCCGCCTTCGCCTGGGCCCAGGTCCCCAGTCCCTGGCCCATGTCGCTGAGGTACCGATCCTCGTCCAGGGTCACACCGATCTCGGCGAGAGCGCGTGCTCCCGCCTGGAAGTACCAGAACTCGGTGTCGACCAGAACGCCGTCGTGATCGAACAGGACGCAGCGCTTCACCGGTGATCAGCAGACCGTGAGGATCTCCGAGCCCGTCTCGGTGACGACGAGCGTGTGCTCGAACTGAGCGGTCCAGCTCTTGTCCTTCGTGGTGACGGTCCAGTTGTCGTCCCACATGTCGTGCTCGAAGTCGCCGAGCGTGATCATCGGCTCGATCGTGAACGTCATGCCCGGTTCGAGCACGGTCTTCACCGACGGCTCGTCGTAGTGCAGGACGACCAGGCCGCTGTGGAACGAGCGGCCGATGCCGTGGCCGGTGAAGTCGCGCACCACGCCGTAGCCGAAGCGCTTGGCGTACGCCTCGATGACGCGGCCGATGACGTTGATCTCACGGCCGGGCTTGACGGCCTTGATCGCGCGCATGGTCGCCTCGTGCGTGCGCTCGACCAGCAGCCGGTTCTCCTCGGAGACGTTGCCCGCGAGGAAAGTCGCGTTCGTGTCGCCGTGCACGCCGCCGATGAACGCCGTCACGTCGATGTTCACGATGTCGCCGTCCTCGACGACCGTGGAGTCCGGGATGCCGTGGCAGATGACCTCGTTGAGCGAGGTGCAGCACGACTTCGGGAAGCCGCGGTAGCCCAGCGTCGACGGGTACGCGCCGTTGTCGCACAGGAACTCGTGCGCCACCGCGTCGATCTCGTCCGTGGTCACGCCGGGAACGACGACCTTGCCCGCCTCCTGCAGCGCCTGGGCGGCGAGACGCCCGGCGATCCGCATGGCCTCGATGATCTCCGGCGTCTGCACCCACGGGTCGGTGCCGCGCTGGGGCGCGGGCTTGTCCACGTACTCGGGACGCGTGATGCGCGAGGGCACCTGACGCCGTGGAGACTGGACACCGGGTTGCAGCGGAGCACGAACAGCCATGCGCCCCACATTACTTGGCGGCGACGGAACCGCCTCGGACCTGGTCCTTGCCCCGCATCCACGGCGGAACGTCCTGCTCCAGCGACTCACGGGGCGCGGGGAGCAGCACGCCCGCGCGGAGCAGGCGCTCCCGCAAGGTGAGCAGGTCAGGTCTGGTCATCACGGCACCGCCTTCAGGAACCTCGCCGCCACGTCCACGGCTGGAGTTGAAGTTTCTCCACTCAGGACCAGCGTCGCGAACGCGAGATCGCCTCGATAGCCCATGAACCACCCGTGTGAGTGCACGCCGTCGCCGAACTGTGCGGTACCAGTCTTGCCCCTCACGTCTCCGTACGGCTTGAGTTGCGGTGCAGTGCCGTAGTCGACGACCTCGCGCATCATCTGCCGCACGGGGTCGAGCGCGGCCGCGGGCGGCCCTGCGGGCTGTTTGTCCGCTTTGGTCTCCTTGCCGCGCACCAGTTGCGGGGTCGGCATCGAGCCCTTCGCGATGGACGCGCTGACGAGCGCCATGCCGAACGGCGACGCCAGCACCTTGCCCTGCCCGAACGCGTCCTCGGCCCGTTCCACGACGTCGGTCGCGGGCGGCACAGACCCGGTGATCGTGGTCAGGCCCGGGATGTCGAAGTCGACGCCGAGGCCGAGCGACTGGGCGGTGTTCGTCAGCAGGTCGGCCGGCATGTCGACGGCGAGCTGCGCGAACGTCGTGTTGCAGGAGAACGCGAAGGCGCTGCGCAGCGGGATCGTGCCCTTGTCGAACTCGTTGGAGTTCGGCACGATCCGGCGCCCGTCGATCGTGGTCTTGCCGGGACACGGCAGCGGCGTCTCGGCGGTGACCTTGCCGGACTGGATCGCGGCGAGCGCGGTCACGGCCTTCTGCGTCGAGCCCGGCGGGAAGCGGCCGGTCAGCGAGATCGCGCCCTGGGCGTCGGCGGGGTCGTTCTGCGCGACGGCGAGGATGTCGCCCGTCGACGGCTGGATCGCGACCAGCACCGTGGGCTGCTGCACGGGCTCGATGGCGTCCTCGGCGGCGGCCTGGATGGCCCTGGACAGCGCGATGTTCACGGCCTTGGCGGGCTCGGGGGCCTTCGAGGTCAGCTCCTCGACCTCGGCACCCTGCGCGTCGATCGTGGCGATCCGGAAGCCCGCGTTGCCCGCGATGTCGTTCTCGACGAGCTTGCGCACGGCCGGCAGCACCTGCGACCCGAAGTTGCGGCTGGGTGCGAGCAACGACGTCTGCGTGCTGAACCGGACGCCCGGCAGGTCGTAGATCTTGGCCTTCACCGACTGGTAGTCGGGGTCGCGCAGCGCCGCCACCTGGTACGCCTGGCCCTCCGGGGTCTTGCCGGCGCCTTCGGTGATCGACTGCTGGGTGATCGCCTTGTCGAGCGGGTTCAGCGCGTCGGCCAGGGACTTGGCGACCGCGTTGACGTCACCCGCCTCCTTGGCGACGAGCAGCACCGACACGACTCGTTCCGGGGCCAGCAGCGGGGTGCCCTCGCGGTCCAGCACCGGCGCCGGGTCCGGCTTGAGCTCGGTGAGCAGGATGGACTGCTGCGGCGCGAGCTTCGGGTGCGGCACCGAGGTCTGCCAGTGGACCTTCCAGTTCTCGCCCTCCTGGCGGACGTCGAACTTCGTCGGGTACGTCCAGTGGCGGTTCTTGTCGAGGTCCCAGTCGAGGGTGACGCTCGCCTCGGACGCCGTCTCGCCGTTCTTGCGCAGCTGGTCGACCTTGCTGGTCAGAGCCTTGGGCTTGAGCGCCGCCCGGAACTTCTCCAGCGTCTCCTTGGCCTCGTTCGGGTTGTCCGTCAGGTTGGCGGCTCCCTGGACGTCACCGGAGGCGAGCTTCGCCAGGAAGTCGTTGGTGATCTCCGGAGCCCCCGGTTCGGACTTGAACAGGCCGCAGCCGCTCAGGCTCACCGTCAGGACCGCTGTCAGGACCGCTGGCGTGATCTTCGCGAGGCGCACCTCGGCGAGTATGCCCCGTCAGAAGAGGACAGTCGCGTATTGACCGACTTGTTCGAAGCCGATCTTGCGGTAGGCGGCTTGGGCGACGTGGTTGTAGCCGTTGACGTAGAGGCTGGCCGTGCGGTTGAGGACTCTGGTCAGGCGGTCCGCCACTGCTGCGGTGCCGGCTTGGCCGATGCCTTCGCCTCTCCGGTCCGGGCGGACCCAGACGCCTTGGATCTGGCCCACCCGGCTGGACATGGCGCCGATCTCGGCCTTGAAGACGACCTCGCCGTGTTCGAACCTCGCGAACGCCCTGCCTGCGGCGATCAGTTCGCTGACTCTGGCTCGGTAGCCTGCGCCGCCGTCTTCCGCGCAGGGGTCGATGCCCACCTCTTCGATGAACATCGAGATGGCTGCGGGGAGGTATCTCGGCAGTTCGCTGGGGCGGACCTGTCTCACCAACGGGTCTGGGGTGATCTTGGGGGCTTGGGAGATCGCCATGAGGGGCTGGTCTCCTCTTACCTCCCTGGCCGGGCCCCAGTCCGGTTGGAGTTCATCCCACAGAGTTAAGACCTGTTCTGCCGGGCCTACGAGGCTGGAGCACATCCTGCCTCGTCTGCGGGCTCGGTCGGCGAACATGCGCATGGCGTTGGCTGAGCCCTTCAGAGGGATCAGGTTGGGGCCGGAGAAGCAGATTCCGTCCACTTTGCCTCGGATTGGCCTTGTGTCCGAGCCCCACATTTCGCCGCCCAGGCGCCACGGGTCCAGGCCGGCTGCTTCCACCCTCGCTGCGACCATGCACGCGGCTACGGGGTCGTTGTCGAAGACCCCGCGTACGTCGATCAGGTCGCGTTCGTCCAGCACGCGCGCTCCGGCCAGCCTCAGCACGTTCACCAGATTGCCAGATAAGACGTCCGTATGGCATCAGCCAACAGTGCCTACTGGGCGTGACCGTGCGCACCTGGGGTTCTGGGGGGCGCGCCGGTTGCCGTTGTTGTCTCCCTGTTGCGTCGGCGGGTGCCTGTTTCGTGTCCGTAGGTGGTCTTGTTGCGTGCGACTGTCGCCTTGCGAGTCGCGACCTTGCGGGTGGTCGCCTTGCGTAGGGCGCGTTCCTGTTGCGTGCTTCCCTCTTGGAGCTCTGCCCCAAACCCCGCCAATCTGATCAGGGGGCCAGCGCTGCGGGTGGGTTGATGGCACGCCTGTTGCTTACAGCGGCTGCCTGTTCCGTAGGTGGTGCGGTCCGGCGGGCCCCGTCACGAGTCGTGCCGGAGCGAGCCACACCAGAGGGGTTGGGTCAAGTCGACGAAAAGCGTGTCGACTTGACCCAACCCCTCGGCTGCGGCCAACGATCAGGCACGACTCGTGACGGGGCCCGCCGGAGCGCACG
>NZ_JBFAYI010000040.1:183-67664 GCF_040681245.1 Lentzea sp. NPDC051838 | reverse complement strand
GTTGGGTCAAGTCGACACGCTTTTCGTCGACTTGACCCAACCCCTCTGGCGCGGCTCGCTCCGACGCGACTCGTGACGGGACCCACCCCACCAACGCAAGCACCTACGCAACCGGCAGCCGCCCAAAGCAACAGGCGTGCCATCAACCCGCGTGTAGCGCTGGTGGGTCTTTGATCAGATTGGCGGGGTCTGGGGCAGAGCTCCCAGAACGCAACCGGAACAGACGCACGGCACGCGCCCACCTACGGACACGGAACAGGACCCGCCGACGCAACCGGGGGACGGCCTACGGAACAGACGCGCAGCCCTACCGCTTCCGAAACCGCAACCCAACCAAAGCCCCAACAACAGCCCCAGCCCCCAACATCAACGAAGGCGAAGGCCCACTCCGAACCGAAACCACAGGAGAAATAACAGCAGGAGGCGGCACAGCAACCACCACAGGCTCAAGATTCTCCCGAGCAGTAGCAGTCCAAGCAGCAATAAACAACAAAAACTGCGCCACCAAATTAGCAAACACCAGCACACCAATAACAGACCCAAAAGCCGCAGCAGTAGGCGACCGAGTAACAAACGACAAAAAGATCGACGCAGCCTGCTTCAAAACCTCAAACCCGATAGCAGCAGCAAAAGCCCCGCGCAACGCACTACGCCACCCAACGGGCTTACGAGGCAACCGAGCAAGCACCCACAAAAACACCATCCAGTTGGCCAGCAACGACAGCACAATCGCGCCAATGGCCAGCAAAACCCGAGCCCACCCAGCGCGTTCAAAACCCAACCACCCGAGGATGTCCTCAGCGAACCCAGTCCCGGCAACCGTGATCCCGATCGACACCACGATCGCAAGCCCAAGCCCGATCAACGCGACCAGATCCCGCCACAACGTCCCGAAGAACGGCAGGTTCTGCTTGTCATGCCCCCACTGCGCAGTCAACGCATCGCGAAGGTTGCTCATCCACCCAAGGCCGGAGTACGCGGCACCGAGCAGACCGATGATGCCGACCGTGCCCTTGGACTCCAGAGCGGTGTCCACGGCCTCGTTGATCTGCTCGACCAGGTTCTTGTCCGGAATGGCCTCGGCGATCACAGACCGCAGCTCAGCCAGCAGATCAGGCTGCGACTGCAGCACAAACCCGGCGACAGCGAACCCGATCATCAGGATCGGCACGAGAGACAACACGCTGAAGTACGTGACCGCGGCGGCGTAGTGCGTGCCGTAGCGCTCGGTGTAGCGCTCGTAGGCCAGCATGATGTGGTCGAGCCACGCGTACTTCCGCCGCCACTTGTCCACGAACAAGACGCTAGTGCACCTGCACTACTCGGGCAGAACAAACCCGATCTTGTCGTACGTCCGGCGCAACGTGCCGGCCGCGACCTCGCGAGCGCGTTCGGCGCCACGAGCCAGGATCTTGTCCAGCGACGCCACGTCGTCGAGGTACATGCGGACGCGTTCCTGCACCGGCGTGACCCACTCGGTGAAGACCTCGCCGAGGTCCTTCTTCAGGTCGCCGTAACCCTTGCCGTCGTAATCGGCAACCAGTGACTCCACCGAACGACCCGTCAGGGCCGAGTAGATCGTCAGCAGGTTGGAGACGCCCGGCTTGTTCTCGACGTCGAAGATGATCTCGCGGCCGGTGTCGGTGACCGCCGAGCGGATCTTCTTGGCCGAGCGCTTCGGGTCTTCCAGCAGTTCGACGACGCCGCCGGGGACCGACTTGCTCATCTTCGCCGTCGGTTCCTGCAGGTCGAAGATCTTGGCCGTGTCCTTGACGATGTACGCCTCAGGCAGGCGGAAGGTCTTGCCGTAGCGCGAGTTGAAGCGCGTCGCCAGGTCGCGGGTCAGCTCCAGGTGCTGGCGCTGGTCCTCACCGACCGGCACGTAGTGCGCCTGGTACAGCAGGATGTCCGCGGCCTGCAGGATCGGGTAGGTGAACAGGCCCACGCCGACCGCGTTCTCGGAACGCGAGGACTTGTCCTTGAACTGCGTCATCCGCGACGCCTCGCCGAAGCCCGTCAGGCACTGCATGACCCAGCCGAGCTGGGCGTGCTCCGGGACGTGCGACTGCACGAACAGGGTCGCCCGATCCGGGTCGATGCCCAGCGCGAGCAGCTGAGCGGCCGAGACGCGCGTGTTCTGGCGCAGTTCCTTCGGGTTCTGCTCCACGGTGATCGCGTGCAGGTCGACGACGCAGTAGAACGCGTCGTGGTCGTCCTGCAGGGCCACCCACTGCCGCACCGCACCCAGGTAGTTGCCGAGGTGGAACGACCCGGCCGTCGGCTGGATGCCGGACAGGACGCGGGGACGCTTTACGGGCTCTGCAGGCGCGTTCTCCGTGGACACGAACGAAATCTTCTCAGACCAGCGCGGATCAGTTCTGCGTGGTGTCCTGCTGGACCAGGTCGACGCGCTGGTTCGCCGCGATGACCGGGGCCGGCTTGCGGCGCTTCACCAGGCCGTACACCAGACCGCCGACGCCCGCCGTGACCGCGATCAGACCCACGGGACCAGCTGCCGTACCGGTCATGCTGCTCTCGACCGCAGCACTCAGTACCAGACTCATGCCGTGCACTTGCCGAGCCTCCCCAAGGCACAGACCCACCCGGAACGGGTGAACCTTGCTAGTTGATTGGCCGCCAAGCTACCGATCACCGGTAGCGTCGATGCGCCGAATCAGACTATCGGTCACCGGTGATCGGTTCGCACTCGCCCATATGTCGTAGTCCGCTGACGGGCGTTACGCCCTGCTAGTGAAGCCAGGGTCTCAAGCTCACTCACAGTGCGCGCCGACCCGTGTTCGGACCCTGCCATGCGGCTGATGGTCTCCTCCATCAACGTGCCGCCGATGTCGTTCGCACCGCCGTTGAGGATCTCCGCGGTGCCCTCGTCGCCGAGCTTCACCCACGAGCACTGGATGTTGTCGACGCGTCCGTGCAGCGCCAGCCTGGCGAACGCGTGCACGGCCCGGTTGTCCCGGCGGGTGGGGCCGGGGCGGGCGACTCCTGCCAGGTAGATGGGGGCGTTGCGGTGCACGAACGGCAGCGCCACGAACTCGGTCAACCCACCGGTCCGGTCCTGCAACCGGGACAGCACCCGGAAGTGCGTGAGCCAGTGGCCGGGGTGGTCCACGTGGCCGTACATCATCGTGCTCGACGAGCGAATACCCAGCTCATGGGCGGTGCCGACGACGTCGAGCCAGGTGGAAGTGGGCAGCTTGCCCTTGGTCAGCACCCAGCGCACGTCGTCGTCGAGAATCTCGGCCGCGGTACCGGGAATCGTGTCGAGCCCGGCTTCCTTCAGCTCGCTCAGCCACTCGCGCACGCTCACGCCGGCCTTCGCGGCGGCTGAAACGATCTCCATCGGGCTGAACGCGTGCACGTGCATGCCCGGCACGCGCTTCTTGATCGCCCGCACGATGTCGGCGTAGTAGGTCACCGGCAGCTTGGGGTCGATGCCGCCCTGCATGCAGACCTCGGTCGCACCCGAGTCCCACGCCTCCTGCGCCCGGTCGGCGACCTCCTCAGCCGAGAGCCTGAACGCGTCCGCGTCGCGCTCGCGCTGGGCGAAGGCGCAGAACCGGCAGCCGACGTAGCAGACGTTCGAGAAGTTGATGTTCCGGTTGACGACGTACGTGACGTCGTCGCCGACCACCTCGCGGCGCAGGTCGTCGGCCAGCTTCACCATCTCTTCCAACGCCTGGCCGTCGGCGGTGAGCAGCGCCATCGCGGCGTCGGTGTCGTCGAGCAACGCCGCCGGGTCGTTCGCGGCGATCTTCAGTCCACGTTGGACGTCTTCGGAAAGCCGTTGCGGGGCAACGGGAATCTTCAGCTCGTCCCAGTCGCCGTAGACCTCGTCGAAGTCGCCACGACGGTCGCTCGTGCGACCTTCGGTGTCGATCGCGGTGTTGAGATCCGCGCGTCCGTACGTGTCGAGCCCGCCGTCCGGCTCCTGCCACTCACGGCCGACGACTTCCGCGTCGGGGTTCGCGAGGCCGCTTTCCAACGCCAGCGCGGAAACGTGCGCGGTGAGCCGGGTGTCGATCCACTGCCCCGCCGTCGCACGGACGTAGCGCGGGTAGACGTTCAGCCTCTCCTGCAAGGAAAAACCGGCTTCGCGCGTGATGTCCGCGAGCTTGTCGACCTGAGGCCACGGCTTCTCGGGGTTGACGTGGTCCGGCGTGATCGGCGAGACGCCGCCCCAGTCGTCGACGCCCGCGCGCAGCATGAGGTCGAACTCCTCGCCGACCAGGTTCGGCGGCGCCTGCACGCTCACGGTGGACGGCATGACAAGGCGCGCAACGGCAATCGTCGCCGCGAGCTCGGTCAGGTCGGCGTCGGGCATGCCGCGCATCGCCGTGTCCGGCTTGGCGCGGAAGTTCTGGATGATGACTTCCTGGATGTGCCCGTACTGCTTGGCGACCTGACGCATCGCGAGCAACGACTCGGCGCGCTCGGTCAGGTTCTCGCCGATGCCGATCAGAATCCCGGTCGTGAAGGGAACGTTGACGCGTCCGGCGTCCGTCAGCACCCGCAGGCGGACGGCGGGATCCTTGTCCGGGCTGCCGTAGTGCGGCCCGCCCTTCTCGCTCCACAGCCGTTCCGCCGTGGTCTCCAGCATCATGCCCATGCTGGACGCGACCGGCTTGAGCCTGGTCAGCTCCTCCCAGCTCAGCACGCCGGGGTTGAGGTGCGGCAGCAGGCCTGTTTCCTCGAGCACCGCGATGGCACTGGCCCGCACGTAGTCCAAAGTGGACTCGTAGCCGCGTGCCTCCAGCCACTCCTTCGCCTGCGGCCAGCGGTCCTCCGGCCGGTCGCCGAGGGTGAACAGCGCTTCCTTGCAGCCCTGCTCGGCGCCTGCTTTCGCGATCGCCAGCACCTCGTCGCGTTCCAGGAACGCGGCAGGCAGCTTGTGCGGCACGGTCGCGAAGGTGCAGTAGTGACACCTGTCCCGGCACAACCTGGTCAGCGGGATGAACACCGACCGGCTGTAGGTGACGACCCCGGGACGCCCTTCGGCGAGCAGGTGCGCGTCCCGCACCTTGCCGGCCGCTTGAAGCAACGCGTCGAGGTCCTCATCGCGCGCATGCAGCAACACGGAGGCCTCGGTCGCGTCGAGCACGGCACCGTCAGCTGCCCGGCGCAGCGCACGCCTCATGGCCGCCGCGCTCGGGCGGGGCTGCGGTGGGGTTAGCGAGATGTCCACTGCCACGTCAACGACCTTAGGCCGCTGAAATTCCTGATCACCGCGATCAGGGTGTGGGAAGTATTACCTCAGCGCACGCTGACCAGCAGCTCCGTGTTCCGGTCCAGCAGCGTGCCCAGCGGGTTCGTCCGCGAGTGGATGTCGTTGTAGGTGAACTCGCGGCACAGGCTCGCCAGCGCCGTGTCTGACCGGTCGTCGTAGTCGACCTGGTACGGCGCGTCGGCTTCGAGCAACGTCGTGAACAGCGACAACGTGCCGTCGCCGTTGTCCGCGACCTCGATCACGCGGGCGTGCTGCGGGTAGTCGACGTGCGCGGCGGTGTTGATCTCCCAGAAGCTGCGGGACGCCGTGTCGTGGCGGTGCGGCGTGATCACGTTGCGGTGCGTGTGGCCGTTGACCCACGCCAGCACGTTCGGGAAGCGGTGCAGCAGGTTGACGAGCGCGTCGCCGTTCATACGCGGGTCGAGCGGGCGTCGCTTGTCCGGCAGCAGATTGCCCATGGTCGTGCTCGTGTGGTGGCTGAACAGGACGAACAGCTCGTCGGTGACGTTCTGCCGGGTCGGCCTGCCGAGCCAGTCGTAGTAGAGCGAGCTGTTGCGCTTGAGCGTCTTCTCGATCCAGTTGAGCTGGTGCAGGCCGATCGAGCCGGTCGAGAAGCCGGCGAGGTTCGTGGTGTCCATGCTGATGCCCGTGACGCCCGGCGCCATCCGGAACGTGTAGAAGACGTCCGTGCCGTCCGCGTTGGCGTCCGTGTACCCGTGGCCGCCCGTTGGCAGGTGCTTGCGCACGAACTCACCGGTGTCGAAGAGTCGTCGCCTGCTGTCTGGCGTGACGGTCCGGACGACGCCGCCCGTGGCGAGGATGGCCATCGCTTCAGGGATGGCCTTGGGGTCGTTGAACGCCTGCGCGACCTTCGCGTTCTGCACGGGGTCGCCGAAGCCGACGATCTTCTTGCGGCCGGTGTACCAGCTGTCGAGGAGGCCGTCCGGCAGCGCGCCGACCACGCTGTCGTCGTGGTTGCCGATGGTTGCGAACCACGGGATTTCGAGCCCTGGGCTGGTGAACTCCCTGACGGCCGAGTCGAGCAGTCCGTTGAGTTGCGGGAAGCCTGCTGCTTTGTAGTCGTCCGAGCCGCTCATGTCCGGCTGCCAGAACGTCTTGATGCCCGCGTTCTGCACGCCCTCGTACCTGCTGTCGCCAGTGTTCGGCGTGATGCGGCCGCCGTTGAGGATCGCGAGGAACCAGTCGAGCTCGATGTTCTCGTGGTTGTCCGTGTTGTCGCCGGTCGTCATGAGGAAGTCGAACGGCCTGCCGGTCAGCGGCCCTCTCTTGACGGCGTTGACGCGCTTCACGAGCGACGTGGAGCCCTGCGTCAGAAGCGCCTCCTGCGGCCGGTGCGCGCTGGAGCCCATGATCGGGTGCAGGTACTCGAAGCGCAGCGGACTCTGGGCGTCGCAGATGTGCATGTCGCTGAACTGCACGAAGCTGGTCAGCGCTCGGCGCCGAGCTTCCCTGCCGGTTTTCGCCTGGATCAGGTCGTTGCGCACGACCGTCGGCCAGCCGGGCCCTGCCGCGAGCCTGCGGTAGCCGCTGGTGCCGATCGGTGCGGCCGCGGTGTCGAGCGTGGTGCCCGCGGTGAACGCAAACGCTTGGCCGTCGAGCAGCGGCACACCCGCCACGCCGACACCCATCGCCGTCAGGAAGGTGCGCCTGCTGAAACCAGACATGAGCCGCCCCCGATCTCATCGATGGTGAATCATGTTCAGATTCGGGGAGCTGGCAGGTGAAATCGAGCCGTCAGCCGGGGGACAAGAGCGATAAAGGCTGGTCGGGCTGGGTCAGTCGGCCTACTGCAACACGCTCGGCCCAGGCGGCGTTGGAGTGCCAGGAGGTGGGTCCATGGCAGACGATGATCAGTACGGCACGCACGCGGCCATCGCGGTCGTGATCGGCATCGTGCTGCTGGCCATCTCCCTGCCCGCGCTCCCGAAGGCGTTCAAGGTCAGCCTCGACCTGGGCACACCCGGCACGTACGTGGTCAGCAGCCAGATCGAGTGCTCGGCCCGCTGCTACTCGCGCTCCGGGACGTTCACGAGCGACGACGGCAAGACCACGCGGTCCGGCGTGCACATCCGCAACGGCCTGCCTCGCGGCCTGAAGGAGGGCACCAGCGTGCGCGCGTTCGACATCGGCGCGCGCGACGAGGTGTTCACGCACGAAGGCCAGGCCGGGTATCCGTACGGGCTGTTCTTCATCCTGGGGATCGTGGGTGCGGCCGCGCTCGTGCTCGGGGTCGACCACGCGTGGCGGAACCGCAAACGGCCCTAGGCGTAGACGACGGTGACCGGGGCGTGGTCCGACCAGCGCTCGGCGTACGTGGCCGCCCGCTCCACCACAGCTGACTGCGCGCGAGCCGCCAGCCCGTCCGTCGCCACCTGGTAGTCGATCCTCCACCCGGAGTCGTTGTCGAACGCCTTGCCGCGGTACGACCACCACGAGTACGGCCCGACGGCTTCGGGGTGCAGCGAGCGCATCACGTCGGTGTAGCCCGAGGCGAAGACCGAGGACATCCACTCGCGCTCGTAGGGCAGGAAGCCGGACGACTTCTGGTTCGTCTTCCAGGCCTTCAGATCCGACTCCTGGTGCGCGATGTTCCAGTCGCCGCACACGAGAACCTCGCGGCCCGACACGGCCGCCTTTTCCCGCAGCGACACCAGGTACGGCAGGAAGGCCGCCATGAAGCGGTCCTTCTCGTCCTGCTTCTCGGTGCCGACGTCGCCGGAGGGCAGGTACAGGGACGCCACGACGACGTCCGGCAGCTCGATCTCCACGTACCGGCCGGACGACTCGAACTCGGAAACACCGAAGCCGACGCGCACCGACGAAGGCTCGACGCGTGAAAGCACACCCACGCCCGCGCGGCCCTTCAGCGACGACGGGGCGTAGACGGCGTGCCAGCCTTCGGGCGAGTGGACGTCAGGAGACAGCTCGTCAGGTTCCGCGCGGACTTCCTGCAGACACACCACGTCCGCGGAGGAGGACGCGAGCCACGAGAGGTAGCCCTTCTTGGCGGCGGCGCGCAGACCGTTGACGTTGATCGTGGAGACCGTGAGCACGACGGAGGAGCCTACTGGGAGGCCAGGCCCCAGGCCTTCGGGTACTCGGCGCCGCAGCCCGCGCAGTACGCCCTCAGGTCGAAGTAGCCGACGACCGTGGCCATCTCGTCGCGGGGCAGCGCGAGCTGGCGCTGGCCGTCGATCTCGGTGTAGAGGCCCTGCCACTCGGGCTCGCAGGTGCACGGAACGAGATCTCTGGCCCTGCCCCACCGAAACATGTTCCGCAGCATGGCCACAAGTTTGCCACACGCCACCGAAGTCGTTGCCCAATGCAAACCGGCACTTCGGTGTCAACGAACACTTGAATCGCACCTCTTGAGCGTGCGGACCCACATCAGCCAAATTTCCACCGGGCCCAGGAAATCTCCCCAAAGCAGCGAAAAGCATCAAGGAGAAGAAATGAACGCGATCAAGGGTGTTCTCGTCGGTCTCGCCGCCACCGCCGTGCTCTTCGGCGGTGCCGCCCAGGCCGTCGCCGCCCCGGCCACGTCGCAGTCGACCGAGGCGTCGGCGAACGTGACCGGCGAGGTCGTCGCGGTCGTCAAGGGCAAGTCCATCAAGGTGCGCGTCGACGCCTCCACGGCGGTGGACGTGGACTACGACGTCAAGAAGACCGTCGTGTCGGGCGAACTGAAGGTCGGCGCGTCGGTGAACGTGAACGGCAAGAAGGTCGACGGCAAGATCGTCGCGTCGGGCATCGTCGTCATCAAGTAACACCAACGGAAAAGGCCGGCGCCGCCCTCACGCGCCGGCCTTTTCCAATGCCGCCGCCAGATCGCGGCGACCGGAAATGCCCAATTTCCGATATGCACGCGTCAGATGAAGTTCGACGGCTCGTGGCGTGACGAACAGCTCCGCCGCGATTTGCCGGTTGGTCAGGCCGAGCACGGCGCGGCGCACGATGTGGTCCTCCTGTGCGGTCAGCACCGAGCCCGACGACGTGCGGGCCGGACGTCCTCCCGCCGCGCGCAGCTCCCGTGCCGCGACGCCCATCAACGGGATCGCGCCGCACCTCTTCGCCACGTCGTACCCCTGCCGCAACGCCGCCAGAGCCTCCGGGCCGCGGCCAACGGAACGCAGCGCGACACCCCAGTCGACCAACGCGCGCGCGAGCTCAAGACGTGCCGAAGACGTCCGCAACGTCGACACGGCCTCCTCCAGCAACGCCACACTTCCTGACACCACACCGGAAACGCGCAAAGCCACCCCGATCGGCACCGGGAGTCCCCAGTCGCGGGCCAGTTCCAGCTCCTGCCCGATCAACCGCAAGGCCTGATCTCGCTCCCCCAACGCCAAGTGCGCCAACGCCGCGTGCGAGCGCCACGGCTGCAAAGAAGGGTTACGAGCTCCACGACGTTCCATGCGACGACCGCAGTCGAGGTGGTCGCGCAACGCCGAGACGGGATCGCCCAAAGCCATGTGCAGCCGGCCGCGTTGGTGCAGAAGTGCGTGGTAGTGCACGTATTCAGGCAGATCGCCGTCCAGCTCGCGTTCGCGCACCAGGCGAAGAGCAGAAGCCGTCGCCCCCGTGTCGACCCACGCGCCGACGAGCCCGGCCACCGCGATCACGACGTTGCCGTCCTGGTTGGCCCCCAAGGCATCCAGCTTCTCCAGCGCGGTCATCCCGTGCTGTTCAGCAAAGGGCAACGCCCCGAGCCGCCGCGCCACATGGCACCGCAACCCCTGCACCAAAGCCGCGCACACGGCCAGATCGCGCTCGGCCGTCACCCGCAAAGCCTCGTCGCACTGCCGGTCGGCCTGCTCGTACTCGTCGATCCCGATCAACGCCACGATCATGTGCGCGAACGAGAACTGGTCGATCAGGTCGCGCCCGATGTGCAACGGCAACGACGACTGCACCCGCCGCCGCGTCTCGCCGGGAGAAACACCGATCGTCGCGCCCCGATACGCCAGCAACGTGTTGAAGAACCGCTCGTTGCGCGCCGAGGTCATCCGCGAACCGCTCAACCGCGCGATCCGCGTCTCCACCTCGCCGGAGAAGAACGACTCCTCCAGCCCGAGCGACAACGCGTACAAGTCCATGCGCTGAGCCAGATCCGCGTCGACACCCGACACCCGGGCGATCACCGACTCGACCTTCGCGACCGCGTCCCGGTACATCCGCCGGCCCGCCAGGTCGTAGGCGAGCAGCAACGCCATCCGTCCCTCGGCCAGCACGTCCATCGACGCCCCCGCGGCCTTGTTCAGCGACGCCAGAGCAGCCCCTGGATCCACCAGCGACTGCGCCTCGCTCAGCTCGACCAGCACCTCGCCGCGCAGGTCGTCCGGCAGCGGTTCGCGCAGAAGCCTGCGCAGACAGGCGATCGCTCTGTCCGAAGTGGACCGGCGGGCGGCGGCGCGCAGCACGTCCCGCACCCAGTCCTCCCCGATCGGCGCGGCCTCCAGCAGGTGCGCGGCCACGTCGTCGACCGGCGCCTGGTCGTCGTGCCGGAACCGGGCCGCGCGAGCGTGGATCGCCGCCCGGTCCAACGCGGTCGTGCTGGCAGCCAACGTCGTCAGCACCATCGGCACACCCGCGAAACCCAAGCCGCTCAACGCCCGTGACGCGTCCACGGCCTCCTGCGGCCCCAGCCCGGCGGCAGCACCGGCCAGCGCCAGATCAGCCTCGCCGAGCACCGCGAACGACCGCGCCAGCGCCACCACCTGCGAGCCCGCCTGAGCGAGCCGCGAGACCAGCTCGCCGTCCCGTTCGCCGAGGTCGCGAGGGCGCAGACCTAGGAGATAGGGGTTGCCGCAGGTGGCCACGCGCCAGTCAGCGACCACCTCGTCGGTGACACCACTCGAAAACAGTGTCCGCAGGAACCTGCCGCACGCCGCCTGGTCGAGGCCGCCGAGCCGGACGCGGGAAGCGTCCCCGACCACCTCGCGCAGCAACGGCGTCGCGTCCAGCGCGAGCCCCCGCGTCACCACCACGGCGACCGGCAGCTCGCCCAACCGTCTTCGCAGGTAGGACAGGAAGTTCAACGACTGCGCGTCGGCGTGTTCGAGATCGTCGACGGCCAGCAGCACCGGCGAACCGGCGGACACCTCGCGCACCAGCCGGTGCAGCCGGTGCATCGCGGCCTGGTCCGCGTCGCCGTCGAGGATCTCGTCGGCCTCGCTCTCGAAGAGCTGCGCGAGAACCCCGAACCGGAACCGGGACTCCGACACCGAACATTGCGCGCGGTACACCTCGAAGCCGAGCTCGCGAGCCATCCGCACGGTCTCGGTCAGCACCGACGTCTTGCCCATGCCGACCCGGCCCTCGACGCACACCACGGAGGGCACGCCCGCGGCGGCCTCCTCCAGCGCGTGCCGCACTGCCGTCAGCTCGCGCTTGCGGTCGGACACCACGGAACTCGTGACCGCCACCTGGATACGCCCCTTCGCCGCAACGCAGTTCGAACACGTGGCGGCGCGTTCTAGGCCGTTCCAACCAGTCCAGCCAGCTCAATCCTATGGAGGCCCACCCGGCCTGGAAAGGGCTTACCGGACCGGGAAACACCTCGAACTTTCGGAGCAGTCCTCAGGTGCAGTTGGAGTCGCTCGTCAACGCCACGAACTGCTGGCTGACCCAGCGCCGGTCGCTCAGCATCCGGTAGCCGTTCTCGACGCGCGCCTGGGCGTCGGCCACGGCGTCGCGCTGCATCGTGGAGACGATCGGCTGCATGTCACCGGGGCCGGACCGGACGTTGAGGATGTCCGCCGTCACCGTGACCTTGCAGATCTGGGCGCTCTTGTCGCTGCCCATCGGCTTGCCGCCGTTCGCGAGGTACATCACCCCGGCGACGCCGAGCACCCCAATCACGATCAATCCCCTGACCGGTACACCCAACATCGCCGCCTCCGAGATACCGCACTGCCTGGACCAGCAGATATAGCGGCTCAACAGGCCTCGTGGACGCGTCGGCGCGGCAACCACCCGCAAGAGGAACCGGTCGGGTGACACGGGAACGAGAAAGGCCACCCCGGTGTGACCGGGGTGGCCTTCTCACGTACTCGAATCAGGCGATCAGAACGACGCCATCTTCTTCTTGAGGTTCTCGTCGAGCGCGGCGAGGAAGTCCTCGGTGGTCAGCCACGCCTGGTCCTTGCTGATCAGCAGGGCGAGGTCCTTGGTCATCTGACCGGCCTCGACCGTCTCGATCACGACCTCCTCGAGCGCCTCGGCGAAGCGGATCACCTCGGGGGTGTTGTCCAGCTTGCCGCGGTGCATGAGGCCACGGGTCCACGCGTAGATCGACGCGATGGGGTTCGTGGAGGTCGGCTTGCCGGCCTGGTGCTGGCGGAAGTGACGCGTCACGGTGCCGTGCGCGGCCTCGGCCTCGACCGTCTTGCCGTCCGGGGTCATCAGGACCGACGTCATCAGGCCGAGCGAGCCGAAGCCCTGCGCGACCGTGTCGGACTGGACGTCACCGTCGTAGTTCTTGCACGCCCAGACGTAGCCGCCCTCCCACTTCATGGCAGCGGCGACCATGTCGTCGATCAGGCGGTGCTCGTAGGTGAGGCCCTTGGCGTCGAACTCCGCCTTGAACTCCTCGTTGAACACGCGCTCGAAGATGTCCTTGAAGGCGCCGTCGTAGGCCTTCAGGATCGTGTTCTTCGTCGACATGTAGACGGGGTAGCCCCGCTGCAGGCCGTAGGAGAACGAGGCGCGGGCGAAGTCCTCGATGGACTTGTTGTAGTTGTACATGCCCATCGCCACACCGCCCTCCGCCGGGAACTCGGTGACGACGTGCTCGATCGGCTCCGAGCCGTCTTCCGGCTGGAACGTGATCGTGAGCTTGCCGGCGCCGGGCACCTTGAAGTTGGTGGCCTTGTACTGGTCGCCGTGGGCGTGACGGCCGATGATGATCGGCTTCGTCCAGCCAGGCACCAGGCGCGGGACGTTCGAGATGATGATCGGCTCGCGGAAGACGACACCGCCGAGGATGTTGCGGATCGTGCCGTTCGGCGAGACCCACATCTTCTTCAGGCCGAACTCCTCGACGCGCGCCTCGTCCGGCGTGATCGTGGCGCACTTGACGCCGACGCCGTGCTTCTTGATGGCGTTGGCGGCGTCGATGGTGACCTGGTCGTCCGTGGCGTCCCGGTGCTCGATGCCCAGGTCGTAGTACTCAAGGGTGACGTCCAGGTACGGGTGGATCAGCTTGTCCTTGATGAACTGCCAGATGATCCGGGTCATCTCGTCGCCGTCGAGCTCGACGACGGTGCCCTGAACCTTGATCTTGCCCATAACTCCGGGCGCTCCTCTCGCGACGATGCAAGCAAGACAAGCGTACTGGTAAACCGCTCGGGTGTGCCTGCGACCCTGGTTACACCGATTCAGGCGTCTTCAAGATCGAAGTCCGTCGAGCGGCTCACGTGCTCCCACTTGTCGATTTCCGCGTTCCGTGCCTGGTCGGCCATCCGGATCATGTCCACCGCGTCGCCGCCGAGCAGCAGACTCAGCGGTGGTTCCTCCATGGCTACCACGTCGAGCATGACCCGCGCGGCCCTGGCCGGATCACCGGGCATGTTGCCGTGCGCGCCACGCACCATGTCGAGGAGGGCCCCGACAGACGGAACGTAGTCCTCTCCCGGCTCGGTCACCACCAGAGAGGGGCCGGTCCAGTCCGTCTGGAACCCGCCGCACTCGACGATCGTCGCCCTCACCCCGAACGGCGCGCACTCGGCCGCCAGCGACTCGGTGAAGCCGCGCAGCGCGAACTTGGCCATGACGTACGGCGCGAGCCCGCCACCCAGCGCGGTGTGGCCCGCGGTCGAGCCGATCTGCAGGAAGTGGCCGGACCGCTGGGCGCGCAGGACCGGCAGCGCGGCCTTGGTGACGTTGACGACGCCCATGAGGTTGATCTCCAGCTGGTCGCGGAAGTCGTCCTCCGAGCACTCCTCGATCGACGTGACGCGGCCGGCGCCCGCGTTGTTCACGACGACGTCGAGGCGGCCGAACTCACTGACCGCGGTGGCCACGGCCCGTCTCGCTTGGGAAGCGTCACGCACGTCGAGTGCAACAGATCTGACCCGGTCGCCGTGTTGAGAGACGAGGTCGTCGAGATCGCGCGGGTTGCGCGCGGTGGCGACGAGCCGGTGCCCGGCGGCGAGAACGGCCTCCGCGGTCTTGCGTCCGATACCGCGGGAACTGCCGGTGATGAGCCAAACCTGCGCCATGTCCGTGCTCCATTCGTCAGCGATCAGTTGTCCGGACATATGGAGTTCTGGCTTCAGACGCTGATACCGGCAGCTACTGTTTTCACCCGTCGGGTGATCACCAGAAGGGGCGTAAGTGTCAACTGGGCCAACACATGCGATGAGCGGGCTGCTCGCTTGGAGCGCTGTCACCGCACTCGCGTCGAGTCACCCGATCGGCCAACTCTCGCCGCAGAGCTGGGCTGTTGGAGCAGTTCTCGCTACCGGAGCGGCACTTCTGCCCGACCTCGACCACCCCGGATCGACCATCTCGCGCACGTTCGGAGCATTGAGCGGCGGGCTGTCGGCGGGCATCAACGTGGTCAGCAGCTTCGTTTACCGGACAACACGTCTGAAGAAGGATTCCAAGCGAGACGGCGGACATCGCGGTCTCACGCACACGCTCGTCTTCGCGGTCATCGCGGCGTTGTTCACCACCGCCGTCGTGCAGAACAGCCAGAAGTGGGCGCTGCCGGCGTTGATGTTCGTGTTCGCGGGCCTGGCCGTGCGCGGGATCCTGAACGACTGGAACCCCAAGCAGGACGCGCTGATGATCACCGTCGTGTCCGCGGGCGTGACGTGGGCGATGATCGCGTGGACCTCGCGGACGAACGCGTCCGCCGCGGCGTGCGGAATCGCGGTCGGCGTCGGGTGCTTCGCGCACTACGTCGGCGACGCGATCACCGAGCAGGGCTGCCCGATGCTGTGGCCGATCCCGATCATGGGCAAGACGTGGTTCCCGGTGGCGCCGCCGAAGATCATGCGGATGAAGACCGGTGGCGTGGTGGAGATGGCGATCGTCGGACCGGTCGTGACGATCCTGTCGGTGTGGCTCGGACTCGCCGCGCTGCAGGCCACGGGCGCTCTGCCGTTCCTGGACTGGGTCGACCTGCTGCCGATCTAGATCGTTCACTCAATCGTTCTTCCACCAGCCATTCAGCGGCTACCTGGGGCTCACCCGATCGGTCTAGGTTCCACGAACCCGGACCAGTCGTGTGGAGGATCAGCCGTGCCCGAAGTAGCCCGCAGACGTTTCTTGCAGGGCGCGAGTGCGCTGGGTGTGGCTGGGGTGCTGGGGGCTGGAACGGCCTCCGCGTCGTCCCGGTACCACTGGCTCTCCGGCGACCACCACACGCACACGCAGTACTCGTACGACGGCATGTACACGATCGAGCAGCAGATCCGCGGTGCGTTGCGGCACGGCACGGACTGGCTCGTGATCACCGACCACGGGCACGCGTCGCACGAGGCGCACTCGGTCGAGGCGACCGCGGCGGACATCGCGCGGGCTCGGCGGAAGTTCCCTCAGCTGCTGCTGTGGCACGGCATGGAGTGGAACGTTCCCGGCGCCGAGCACGCGACCCTCTTCCTCGAGGACTGCCGGGACGAGGCCGGGGTGCTGCGCGACTTCGAGCGGCAGTTCGACTGGCGGTTGAACGGTGCCGAGGCCTCCAACCCGGCCAACGAGAAGAAGGCCCTCGACGCGATCCGGTTTTTGCAGACCAAGATCCGCAACGGCACGATGAAGTCCGCGCTGGTGTTCGTGAACCACCCGATGCGCAACGGCCGCGTCGCTCCCTACGAGCTGCGGAACATGCGCGACCTGGCACCGGACATCGTTGTCGGCATGGAGGGCGCGCCCGGTGCGCAAGGCGACGGCTCACCGTTGCGAGGACCCGGCGGCCACCGCGGCGGTTACGCGAACAGCCCAGGTTCGAACTCCTATCCGGCCTATCCGGCGGAGGCCTACAAGACCTTCGGCGGCTTCGACTGGATGACGGCGAAGCTCGGCGGCGTCTGGGACTCGCTGCTCGCCGAGGGCCGCGGCTGGTGGATCACGTCGAACTCCGACTCGCACTTCAACTCGCGCGACACCATCGTCCGCGTGCCGGAGCCGGGCAACCAGTTCGACCTCACCGGCAAGCACCTCGACCCGCTCGACATCGGCCCGCCCCAGGTGCTGCCGCCGTACGTCGACTTCTTCCCGTGCGAGTTTTCCCGGACCGTCGTGGGCGCCACCCGACGGACGCGCGGCGCCGTGATGGAGGGTCTGCGGGCCGGACGGGCATGGGTTTCGCACGGCGGTCTGGTGGACAACCTCGAGTTCTCGATCTACGGCACCGGCGGCTCGGCGACGTTGGGCGAACGGCTGCGCGTGCGCCGTGGATCCGACGTGACGGTGCTGGTCAAGGCACGTTTGGCAACCCGCCCGAACAGCGCGGGATTCGTGCCGCGGCTTCGTCGTTTGGACCTCATCAAGGGCCTGGTAACCGGTCCGGCCCCATCTGAAACGTTGTCCACGCCACACGTGAAGGTCGAGCGATCCTACGAGCCGCGCTGGCACTATGCGGTCTTCACGCACACGTTCCGCAACGTCCGGGAGCCTTTTTACCTCCGATTGCGCGGAACCGACGGCAACCGCGGCGCGTTCGAACCCCAGGCGGACACTCCGGGAGCCGCGAACCCGTGGGAGGACCTGTGGTGCTACACCAACCCGATCTTCGTGGAGGTCAGGTGACCAGCACCTTCATCGGCGTCGACGCCGGCTACGAAAACCGCTGGGAAGCGGAGAAAATCGCTCTGGAACTGCACGACACCCTGCTGACCACGGCGCGAACCGTCGTGGTGCACGAGGTCGAGCAGCACTACGCGATGTCCTTCCTCGTTCCGGTCCCGCCGTCGGACGCAGTGGTGAACTCACTGGTCCAGCAGGGCTTCGGAGTTGCGGTACGTGGCGCGTCATCAGGGCGTTTGGTAGGACCGGAGGCGCTGCGAGCAGGCGCCTCCGTTGCTGCCGAGGCCCACCAATACCGCCGCGAGGGGCGCGCTCTGCGCTACCAAGGCCAACGGTCGTTGCGCGGCCGTCACGGCGTGTCGGACATCCTGGCGTTCACGGCCATAGAGGCTGTTTTGCCGCGTGGTGTGCACACGGTCGACACGCGCGGCAACCTCACACCGTTCTTCCAGGACGGCAAGCTGGTGCTGGTCGTCGAGTAGGTTCTGCTGGTGTGCGTGACATCGCTGTCTTCACCGGTTCCGCCCACCCGTCACTCGCCGCCGAGATCTGTGGTCATCTCGGAGTCGACCTCTCGCCCAGCCGCCTGACCCGGTTCGCCAACGACTGCCTCGAGGTGCAGCTGCAGGCGAACTGCCGGGAACGGGACGTGTTCCTGATCCAGCCACTGGTGCCGCCGGTGCAGGAACACCTCGTCGAACTGCTGCTGATGCTGGACGCTGCCCGTGGAGCCTCCGCCGCGCGCACGACGGTGGTCTTGCCTCACTACGCGTACGCACGCTCCGACAAGAAGGACGCGCCACGGATCTCGATCGGCGGACGGCTGGTCGCGGACCTGATGGTGGCCGCGGGGGCGTCGCGTGTTTTGGCGATGACGTTGCACTCGCCGCAGGTGCACGGGTTCTTCTCGGTGCCGGTCGATCACCTGCACGCTCTGCGCGAGTTGGCGGCGCACTTCTCTCGCTACGACCTGTCGAACACCGTTGTGGTGTCGCCGGACCTGGGCAATGCCAAGGAGGCGGCGCACTTCGCCCGGATCCTCGGTCTGCCTGTCGCGGCTGGGGCGAAGCAGCGGTTCGCGGACGACAAGGTGCAGATCCAGACCGTGATCGGCGACGTGGCCGGGCGCGATGTGATCGTGCTGGACGACGAGATCGCCAAGGGGTCGACGGTGATCGAGCTGCTGGGGAAGCTGCGGGAGCGCGGGGCCGGGCCGATTCGGGTGGCTTGTACGCACGGGCTGTTTTCTTCTGGTGCGTTGGATCGGTTGCAGGCGTTCGACGACGTGCTGGAGATCGTCGCGACGAACACCGTGCCGATTCCTGCCGAGAAGGTCGTGCCGAAGTTGAAGGTGTTGTCGATCGCGCCGGCGATGGCCGAGGCGATGCGGCGGATCAACGTCGGCGAGTCGGTCTCAACCCTGTTCGAGGCGCCCTGATGTCAGGGTGACACGGCCAAATGCGGCATCTCACGCTTGAGCGCGCTCAGCGCATCACGGTTGATCCGTTCAACACTCACGACCGACACCTTCTTCAGCGAGTCGCGCCATCGCTCGATGCCGTCGAGCGACTCGAACCAACTTCCTTCGAACCTGATCTCCGCCACCGACTCGACGAAGTCGAACGCGTGAAGGCTTTCAAGCTCCATCGAGTCGATCGTGAGCTCGGCGAGACGGAACCTCGTCTTGATCACGTCGAGGTCCTTCTCCTGCCAGCGGTCGAGTTCGAGGCTCGGCACCTGAGGCAACATGCCGAAAAGTGACAACGGCGGTTCCTTGTCGAGGAAGTAGCCGAGGGTCAGCTTGTTCAGCGATCGCATGTGCCGGGCGGCAATCAGTGTTGCCTGGTCCTTCACGTACAACGCTTTCCGGGGCAGGGTTCCGAGGACCGCCTCGCCGTAGTCCCGCATTTCGAAGTACGCCATGCACCGGAGCACTTCCTCGAACACCCGGTCCCGCGGGTCGGCAGCGAACCCGGCCAGCACCGGGAGCGCCTCGTCCAAGCGGGTCTCGGCCAGCGCCCGGATCGTGGCTGTCACCTCCTCGATCGTCTGCGGGTTGCAGTCGGCGAGCAGATCGATGACGTACTCACCCGCGGAAGCGATCGTCTTCGCCTTGCTCATCGACCTCGGTGGCAACAGACTCGACGTCTTGAGCTGGATCTCGCGACGCAGGTCCGAATCCAGCTCCGGCGCGGTCTCCAGCGACGCCAGCACCAGCAGCTGCAGATCGCCGCGGTTCAGCAGGCCACGCAGCAGTTCCTCGCGTTGTCTCTGCGAGGCGTGTCCCACCGCCATGACGACAACCTCGTGCCATTGGTCGAGATGAGCGTTTTGCACAACCGTGCCCACGTCATCGATGGTCATGGCGTCTCTGGCGGCCAGGTACTCCTGAAACGTCCGGTGGATGAAGTCGACCCGGCCCTCCACCGGCTCACGAATCAGGCCTGAGCGTTCGAGCAGATGCCGGTACACGTCCTGGTTGCCGGCCTTGGCCTGCGGCATGTGGTGCAAACGCTGGGAGATGCGGTACAACGCCCTCGGCACCTCGACGTCGGTGTAGCCGTTGCGAATCAGCCAATACGCGAGATCTCCGAGAAGCAGCAACTTCTCGGTCCTGCCGAGCCCGTCGACCGCGCCGATCTTGCGTTCGAGGTCGCGGCGCTCCAGCAACATCTGCAGTGCGACCTCGTACAGCTCCATGCGGTTGCTCGGTAGCGTCGCCCGGCGATCCTGGTGCAGCGCGCACAACAA
This sequence comes from Lentzea sp. NPDC051838, assembly GCF_040681245.1. Lineage (NCBI taxonomy): Bacteria > Bacillati > Actinomycetota > Actinomycetes > Pseudonocardiales > Pseudonocardiaceae > Lentzea > Lentzea sp. NPDC051838. The sequence continues at coordinate 47,893 of NZ_JBFAYI010000040.1, read as the reverse complement.
CGCGCACAACAACGGATACCCGGAAAGCTTGCGCAGGTGCGCACGGTTGACCAGGAGGTCGAGCAGGCCCGCCTCGCAGTCCTTGAGCTTCTGCCGCGACTCGTCGTCGACGCACATCAGCTGCATCGCGCCGTGCCATCTCTCCACGAACAGCTGAACATCGGCGCGGTTCATGGGCAGCAGGTTCATCACCGAGAACCGGGCGTCGAGGAGCCACTGCGGAGGCGCGCCGCCGGGCCGAGACGTCACAACCACCCTGGTCAGTGGAAATGCGCCGACCAAGTCTCGCAACCACGTACGGGCTTCCTCACGACGGTCGGCCGTGAGCTCGTCCACACCGTCGATCAGCACTACCGCGCTGCCGTCACGCAGCTTTTGCTGCACCCAGCCACGCGGAAGCTCATCCGTGATGAACCTGCCGATCTCGTCCAGGAACTGCTCGGGGGCCGGCAGCTCCCTACCCGCGTACCTCCGCAGCGGGATGAAGAAGGGGATCGTCCCGTTCCAGTCCGCCAAGCCCTCGGGGAAGTCGCCCAGGGCGCTTCGCACGGCGATCCAGTGCAGCAAGGTGGTCTTGCCGAGCCCTGCCTCACCGCGGATGAAGACCCTTCGAGCATCCATGAGCAGTTGCTCGACCCGACGGACATCGCCGACCTCATCGGACGACGCGGTCAGGCTGATGTAGGCGACGGACAGCGGGTACCGCCTGCTCGCGTCGGCCAGAGTGACGCCGAAGAGCTCTACCTGGTCGAACTTGCGGGCGACCAGCTGCCGGTAGTCGTAGTCGAAGCCGGCGCTGCGGTCGCGTTGTGGCAGGCGGGCGAGGACCTCGCGGATGCCGTCGAGCATCTCGCGATCCCTGCGCAGCAACTCAGTCAGTGCGTTCGCCGAGAACGACGGCAGTCCGCGGGAGATCTCGATGACATAGCCACAGCACTCTCGCAGCAGCAGGTCGTACAACGCCGTGGAGTCCGCGGACAGCAATGTCGTCTGGCTGGGCACCCGTCGGCGGATCGACCGGGTCCAGATGACCCGCGTCGAGATCGGCGGCGAACAGATCGGTGTCGTCCAGCGCGGCACCGTCGAAGGTGTCGCGCACCGCCTCGATCGCGGCGAGCTGGTCGTTCTCCGCGAGAGTGCGGAACTCCGTTTCGATGATGGGTTCGAGCCGATCGACCACGGCCTCCGCGAAATCGTCCATCAGGCGGACGAACTTGCGCCGGTCCCGTTCCTTCGTGAGCTTGGCGGACAGCTGGTCGACCGCGGCGCCGCCCAGCTCGGCAGCGATCTTGTGGTCGCCGAGCCACAGTTTGGTGGCTGTGCGGACCGCGACGGTGCCGAGCGATATCAAGGCGGTTTCGACGGGCATCGGCCCATCAAAACTCATTCGGACCGGTTCGACTCCGCTGCTACCGGGATCTGACCCGAATGCAGCAGGGCACGCCCTACTTCAGGTGCGCCAACGCCTTGATCAGCCGGTCCGCCACGTCCGCCGGCCCCGGCATCTTGCGCACCACGGCCCGTTGGTGCGCAAGGCCGTGCAGTCCGAGCCACAACGCCACCGCGTCGCCGTAGAGGTCGTCGCTCCCATCAGCGATCCCGGCGTCCACGCAATCGCCGAGCACCGAAGCGAGCACGGTGAGGGCCTCGGCGCCCAGTGAGTCCAGGTCGGCGTCGGTGATCGAGGTGTCGTCGACCGACGGGGTCCACAGGCCGCCGAACATGATCCGGTAGCGCTGCGGGTGTTCGCGCGCGATGTCCAGGTAGGCGTTGCAGACCGCGAAGAGCCTCGTGCGCGGGTCCGGGCCCACGTTGGCCTCGCGCAACGCGACCGCCAGCCGGTCCATCTCCTGCTGGACGACCGCCAGCATGATCGACGGCTGGTCCGCGAAGTGCGCGTAGATCGACGGCGCGGCGATTCCCGCCTTGCGGGCTACCGAGCGCAGGGTGACCGCTCGTTCGTCGCCGCCCTCGTCCAGGAGGGCCTGAGCTGCGGCGATGATCTCTTCTCGCAGCTTGCCGCCTTCACCTCGGCGGTTGCGCCTGCGCGGTTCGGTGCTCGTCACACGCGTAACCATACACCTGAAAGTTTATCGGTGTTAGGTCTTGCGTTCGTAGACTTACGGGCGTTAGCTTACGCCTGTCAGCACGAACCAGAGGAGCCAAGATGAACGCCACCACCGCCACCACGACCGAGATCGTCCTGCCGGGCATCGTCGAGCCCGACGGCCTGCGGGTGCAGGTTCGCGAGCTGCCCGCGCCGGCACAGGGGCAGGTCGTGCTGCGGATGGACGCGACCGGCGTCTCGTTCGCCGAGCAGCAGATGCGTCTGGGCAAGTACTTCGACCAGCCGCCGTTCCCGTTCGTGCCCGGTTACGACGTGGTGGGCACGGTCGTGGCGACCGGGCCGGGCGTCGACGAAAGCCTGAAGCTGCACCGGTTCGCCGTCGTCACCAAGGTCGGCGGGTGGGCCAGCCATCTGATCGTCGAGGCCGCCGACCTGGTGCCGGTGCCGGACGGGGTGGACGCGGCCGCGGCGGAAACCGTTGTGGTCAACGGAGTCACGGCGTGGCAGATGATGTACCGGACGGCGAAGGTCGAGCGCGGCGACACGATCGTCGTGCTGGGCGCGAACGGTGGCGTGGGCTCGACGTTGGTGCAGCTCGCCCGCCACGCCGGGATCAAGGTGATCGGCACGGCCTCCAAGCGTCACCACGACGCGGTGCGCGCGCTCGGCGCGATTCCCGTCGACTACCGCGACCCGAACATGTACGACCGGATCCGCGAGATCGCGCCGGACGGGGTGGACGCCGTGTTCGACCACGTCGGCGGCCCCGCTCTGCAGGAGTCCTGGAAGCTGCTGCGCAAAGGCGGGTGCCTGGTCAACTACGGTTCGGCCGCGACGAAGGACGAGCCGGGCAACGCGATGCTGCCGGTGCTCAAGCTCTTCGGTCAGCTGATGCTGTGGAACCTGCTGCCCAACGGCAAGCGCGCGGGTTTCTACAACTTCTGGGCGGGCAAGCGCTTCCGCCCGGCCGCCTTCCGCGCTCGGCTGCGCGACGACCTCACGCAGGTGCTGGAACTGGTCGGCAAGGGTGTGCTCACGCCGCAGATCGCCGCGCGCATCCCGTTGTCCGAAGCGGCTTCCGCGCTCGCGCTGGCCGAGTCGCGCACCGTTCTCGGCAAGGTCGTCATCGTCCCGGAGCCGTGAGCGAGCCGCTCGTCGTCGCGGCCGCGACCGCGTTGGTCGACCGCGGCCGGGCAGTCACCCTGCGCGCCGTCGCCCGCGAGGCGGACCTCCCCACCTCGTCGATCTACCAGCACTTCCCCGACCCCGCGGCGATCCTGCTGGCCGTGTGCCGCAACGCTTTCGCCGAGCTCGAAGCAGCAGTCCTCAGCGCAGCCGACGTCCACGCGGCAGGCCTCGCCTACCTGGACTTCGCCGCTCGCCATCCCCGCCGCTACCGGCTGATGTTCGGCGTGGCGGACCTCGCCGAACCGGCCGTCCGGTTGTTCTCCGGCAACACCGCGCTCTGGCTCGGCCTGCACGGTCTCGCCCACCAACGCTCGTCAAGCCGCCGCACGCACGTGTTCTCCGCCGTCGCCCCGCGCCTGATCACTTCACTCTCGGAGGTTCCACCATGATCGCCGCCTACCTCGGCTTCGCGTTCGCCTACGTCTTCGGCCACGGCGCCAACCTGCTGTCCAAGACAGGTTCGCTGCCCCTGCCGGGATGGCTGCCGCTCGGGTTGCTCGGCGGCGGGCTTCTCGTCGGCACGATCCTCGCCACGAGGGTGTCGCTGCACGTCCAGCGCACGGCATCGGCCGACCAGCGCCGCGCCGAGAAGCTCGTCGGCACGGCGTGGGTGACCGGGTTCGTCGCACTGGGGCTCGCGATCACGGGCCTGAGCACGGTGTTCGACAAACCCGAGCTGCAGACCGTGTTGTGGCCTGCGGGGTCGACGATCGTGGTTGGCCTGATCTACATCGCCGAAGGCGCCGTACGCCGCAATGCGTTGCACTACAACCTGGGGACGTTCCTGGCGCTGGTCGCGGCCGCTTCGTTGTTCCTGCCCGCACCTGGCCTGTTCGCCGTGCTGGCCGTGCTCGGCGGCGGCGCCTACCTGGTGGCCGCGCTGCTGGAACGCCGTCGCGTTGCGGTATGACGACTACAGCTTCACTCGCACCGTGACACGACCCTTGTCGTCACGGTGCGATGTCGCGTGTCCAGTCTGTTGCGCGCCATCGAGGTCGAGAGTGAGCGGACCGCCCTCGCCGTTGAAGTTGCGCCACCACGTCTTGGCGTCCGGCATCATCACCTGGATGCTCACAACGTCGCCTTTTCGTTGGTAGCCAACGGGTGTGGAGAACGTGCGACCCGAGCGCCGTCCCGTGTAGGACACGACGGTGATCCCCTTGCGCACGAGCTTCCCGACGACCGGGGCGTCGCGCAGTCCGACCATCATCCTGTTCACGCCGCGGACGAACGATCCCTTGAAGTTCATGGCTCCCAACGTAGTCTCGTAAGTGGAGAACCCCCTCCACTTGGCTCGAAGTGAGAAGAAATGACCGCCTCGCAGTCTCAGTTGCGCGCCGATGCCCAGGAAAACCGCGCACGGGTGCTGGCCGTCGCACGGGAGTTGTTCGCCGAACGCGGCCTGGACGTGCCGATGGCCGCGATCGCACGTCGTGCGGGTGTCGGCGTGGCGACGTTGTACCGGCGCTTCCCCACCAAGGAGTCGCTGGTGGTGGAGGCGTTCACGGAGCAGTTCGCCATTTGCCAAGCCGTCATCGAGGAAGCGCTGGTGGATCCCGACCCGTGGCGCGGGTTCTGCACCGTGATCGAGAAGGTCTGCCTGCTGCAGGCGACGGACCGCGGGTTCACGGCCGCGTTCGTCGCGACGTTCCCCGAGATGCACTCCGAGGTGCGGGAACGGACGTGGCACTGCTTCGGCGAGCTGGTGGACCGGGCTCGAGCCGGTGGGCAGCTGCGCGCGGACTTCTCGCCGCACGACCTGACGCTGGTGCTCCTGGCCAACAGCGGTCTCGCGGGCGCGCCGGTCGAGGTGGCGGTGGCGGCGTCACAACGCCTGGTCGCCTACCTGCTGGAGTCGTTCAGGACCGGCACGGACGCACTGCCGCCGCCCGTGCCGTTGAGCCTCGACCTGGTGCTCCAGTAGGCGGCGAGCACGAGCACGCCGCCGAGCACGAACCACGGGTTCCAGAGCCACAGGCTCCACCTGGTCTGCCGCTCGCCGACCTGCTGCGGCAGATCCGTTGTCAGCAAAGCGATCTCGACGGCGAGTCCGCGCAGAAGAAGGGCCGCGCCGCCCAGCAACGTCAGCAGGCGCCGCCACCTTCGCGTGAGGTCGAGGCAGAACCAGGCGCCGACGAGCAACAGCGCCGCGACGCCCCACAGCCCGCCGAGCACGAACCAGGCCGGCCGTTGCGCGGCCAGCCCGGCGCCGGCTGACTCGGCCAGGCCGGCCGAGCCGCCCAGCGCCCAGTACACGTGCAGTGCGGCGAACAGCGCGCACCACGTCGCGGCCGCGATCCCCCAGGTCTTCACGCCACCCAGTTAACCCGGATGGGCCCCGACGGTGTCGCGGATCATCGCGCCCAGGTCGGTGGACGCCGAACGCGCGCAGTGGGCGCAGCAGAAGAAGCGGCCCTCCACCTCCACGCCGTGCCCGATCACGCGGCAGTCGCAGTGCTCGCAGCGCGGGGCGAGGCGCTGGATCGCGCACTCGAAGCTGTCGAACGTGTGCACGCCGCCGCCGACGGTGCGCACCTCGAAGGCCATCCAGTACTCGTTGCCACAGACGTCACAGGTCGCCATGCGCGGAAGACTGCGGCAGGTCAGCCCGGTCGGCAACTCGATCGTCGAGTTGCCGACCGGGCGTCTGCGGGGCAATCACCCGATAGAGGTCGTCAGCCGATGCCGGAGCGGATCGCGCTGATCAGCTCGCCGTTCGACGTGTCACCGGAGAGCTCCCAGAAGAACACGCCGCCCATGTTCTGGCCGCTCGCCCACGAGATCTTGCTGCGGATCGTGGCCGGGGTGTCGTAGCTCCACCACTGGCTGCCGCACTTGGCGTACGCGGTGCCGGCGACGGTGCCGTTGGCAGGACAACGACCCTTCAGGACCTTGTAGTCCTCGATGCCGGCCTCGTAGGTGCCAGGCGCCGCACCGGTTGCCGTGCCGCCGGGTGCCGTCTGGGTGACGCCGGTCCAGCCGCGGCCGTAGAATCCGAGGCCCAGCAACATCTTGTTGGCCGGGATGCCCTTGCTCTTGAGCTTCTGGATCGCCGCGTCCGTCCAGAACCCCTGCTGCGGGATGCCCGCGTACGAGGTCAGCGGCGAGTGCGGGGCGGTCGGGCCCTGCGCTGCCCACGCGCCGAAGAAGTCGTACGTCATCGGGTTGTACCAGTTCACGTACTGCGCGGCGCCGGCGTAGTCCGCCTTGTCGATCTTGCCGCCGGTGGACGCGTCCGCGGTGATCGCCGCAGTGACGAGGTTGCCGGAGCCGAAGCGGCTGCGCACGGCTGACATCAGCGTCTTGAACGAGTTGAACCCGCTGGTGTCACAGCTGAGCCCGCACGCGTTGGGGTACTCCCAGTCGATGTCGATGCCGTCGAACACGTCCGCCCAGCGCGGGTCCTCGACGAGCTTGTAGCAGGAGTCCGCGAACGCCGCCGCCGCGCTCGGGCTCGCCGCCGCCGCGGGGAAGCCGCCGGACCAGGTCCAGCCACCGAAGGAGAACAGGACCTTGAGGCCGGGGTTGAGCTTCTTGAGCTTGCGCAGCTGGTTGAAGTTGCCGCGCAGGGCGCCCGCGTCCCACGTGTCGCTCGTACCGTCCACAGAGGACGCCGCGTCGTAGAACTTGTCGTAGTCGGCATAGGTGTCGCCGAGGACGCACCGGCCGCCGGAGACGTTGCCGAACGCGTAGTTGATGTGCGTCAGCTTGCTCGCCGAGCCGGACGTGCGGATGTTCTTCACGTGGTAGTTGCGGGCGTAGACGCCCCACTGCACGAAGTAGCCGACGACGCGGTTGGTGATCGCTTGAGCGCCGATGTCGGTCTGTGGCGCGGCTTGTGAGGCTGGTGCCGCGAGGGTCGCTGCCGTTAAGAGTGCTGTCGCGGCGGCGATGATTCTGCGCCTGAACATGCGGTCTCCTCAGGGGGTGACGGCGCGGCGGCGCTTGCACTCAAGCTAGGTGGACTAGACCACTGCCGTCAACAGCTGAACCGGGAACGCGACCGGGCCGTACCGGGAGGAGGGAAGGAGGAAGCCGAGAAGGGTCGAGGTTCTCGGCGGGACCGGCCGGATTCGAACCGGCGTGTTCCCACCCATGTGGGTGGGCGCGACGACCACTGCGCTACAGGCCCCTTCGCACTGCGTACGAACACACTAGACCGTCAAACTCAGGCCGTATGCCCTGCGAAAGTGTTGGACCCAATAAGGTTCATGCACCAACCTCGGACTGGACGGTGTCGTGCCAGGGATCGACTACTACGAGTTGCTCGGTGTCAGCCGGGGCGCCAGCGCCTCGGAGATCAAGTCCGCATACCGCTCTCTCGCCAAGGTCATGCACCCCGACGCGGGTGGGACGTCTGGCAGCTTCCGCCTGCTCCAGGAGGCCTACGAGACGCTGAAGGACCCGGTCCGCCGCGCCGACTACGACCGCCCGGTCGCTCCCCCTCCTCCCGTCGTGCGCCCCGCGACCCGCCCGCGACCTCGTCGAACAGGTCACACGGGCCGGTTGCGCGACTTCGGCGACGACCCGAGCTTCATGGCACCGCGGCCCCGTGTCGACCTCGGCTCGATGGACTGGTGGCACCGCATCGACCTCGGCGCGCGGGTCCGCTACGTGCCCGCGACGAGCCTCGGCCACGCCCCGGTCGCCGCCGCGATCGGCGGGTGGTTCGTCCTGCTGATCCCGTTGGCGCTGCCGTTGTCGCCGCTGTTGATCGCCGTCTGGCTGCCTCTCGTGGCAGGCGCCGGTTACGCGGCGTTCCGACTGGCACGCCGGTATCTGGCGGTGGCGAGGGCCGAACGGGCGTTCGCCGGGGAGTACGACGGGAACACGATTTTCGGCCGTCCGGGTGAAAACAGACGCGAACGGCTGACCGCCGGACTGCTGACCGAGTACCTGACGCAGCTACCGGGTGTGCGCATCTTCCACGGCCTCGCGTGGCCCGGCTCGGTCTTCACCGACGTCGACCACGCGCTGCTGTGCGGACGCCGGCTGGTGCTGATCGAGTCGAAGTCGTGGCTGCCCGGCCACTACTACTGCGACGAGGACGGCGAGCTCTGGCGCAACGGCCACCCGTTCCGCGGCGGGGGCTCGCAACTGCTCGACGGCGTCGAACGCTTCGCCGAGCTCCTGCCGTGGCTCGAGATCCGCGGCGCCCTGATCGTCTACCCGAGCCGCGCCGGCGAGGTCACGTGCGACGACGACCTCGACTTCGAGATCCCGCCGATGACCCCGGAGCAGTTCGTGAACGAGATCGGCGACTGGCTCGCCGACGACCCGTCCACAGTCGACCGCGAGGCGTTGCGCGTGCTCGTCCGACAGGTCGTGTCGGAGGTTCGCGTCGCCGGCGCGTGACTTGTTTCACCCCTCACGAATATCCGTCCGAGTTGAGACAAAAAGACTCTTGACTCGCGCGTGAGGGGCTGAAAGATTATCCCCACTGCTTGGGGGAGCAACTATGCGTCGGGGGACGCTCTCCCATGTACTTTGTGATCAGCAAACATGGGGGCTAGACGTGAAGAACGTCATTCGCAGAGTTTCTGTTGCCATTGCGGCTGGAGCCGCACTGATGTCCATCGTGATCTCGCCGGCCTCGGCGGACACGACGAAGAACCCCGTCGACCTCACGCCGAACGTCGGCGTGCAGTCGAAGGCCGCCCTCGGCCCGGCCACGTACAACTACCTCCAGCCCAAGGTGACCGACAGCTCCTTCGGCGCGAGCGTCGACCGCTGCGTCGACGTGTTCGGAAACTCGCAGAACAACGGGGCACCCGTCATCCTGTGGGACTGCCGCACGGCAGCCCAGAACCAGCACTGGTCTGCGATCGGCGTCGCCGGCAACAGCGAGTACGGCACCGTGATCTTCGCGAACCGCAGCTCCGGCAAGTGCCTCGACCTCAACGGCGGATCGGTCGACAACGGCGCCACCGTGATCCAGTGGAACTGCCACAACGGCTCGAACCAGCGCTGGGACATCGTGCTGCCCACCGGTGTCGACCCGGGCACCTACGACGGCCCGATCATGTTCCGCAACCTCGCCACCGGAAAGTGCCTCGACCTCAACGGCGGCAGCAGCGCGAACGGCACCGCATTCATCCAGTGGGACTGCAAGGGCTCGGACAACCAGCTGTTCCAGCCGTACAACTCCGACTCCATCTACGGCTAATAACCTGAAGTACACCTGAATTGGCCGCCCGCACATTTGCGCGGGCGGCCAATTGCCATTTCTAGTTCCCGCAGGCGGGCCTGGCGAGATCGGCCACCCGCGTACCGCTGCAGAGGTGCGTCTCGACCCTGCGGTCCTTCGCGTCACCGGTCGCGTAGACCACGTAGTCCTTGCCGACGACGAACTCCACCCCGCACGTGGCGCTGCTCCGGTGCGAGATGACGCTGAGGTACCGCGGCACGTCTCCCTTGCGCTCCTGCGACACGACAACGCGGTACCGCATCATCTGGTCCGGCTCCTCGGACTTCGACAGCACCCGCGCCTGGAACACGTGGTCGGCGCGCTCCAGCAACTGCTCCTCGGTGAACGGGACGCAGCTGCAGGCGTGCGCGGTACCGGCGGTGGCTGCGGTCAGCCCTGCCATCAGGACCGCGGCGGCAGCGAGTCTCGCGATGCGTTTCATGATGGTTCCCCCTGATCAGACCCTTGCGTTGTCAGGGAGACGGGGTGCACGTGACGCCGGGTTGCACGGCGTTCCGATTCGGCGCGTGTCAGGATTGCCGCCATGACCCGCACGGTTTGCCTCGCGCAGAACCCCGACGCGGACGCGCTGCTCGCCTCCGACCGGTTCGCGCTGCTCTTGGGAATGTTGCTGGACCAGCAGATCCCGATGGAGAAGGCGTTCTCCGGCCCCAAGGTGCTCGCCGACCGCATGGGCGGCCTGGACGTCCACCGCATCGCCGAGGCGAACCCCGAGGAGTTCGCCGCGATCATGGCCACGCCGCCCGCCGTGCACCGCTTCCCCGGTTCGATGGCCAAGCGCGTGCAGGCACTCAGCCAGTTCGTCGTCGAGCACTACGACGGCGACGTCACCAGGATCTGGGCCGACGGGGACGGGGCCTCGGTGTTCAAGCGGCTCAAGGCGTTGCCCGGCTACGGCGACCAGAAGGCCAAGATCTTCCTGGCCCTTTTGGGCAAACAGTTCGGCGTCACCCCGGACGGCTGGCGCGAGGCCGCCGGGCACTACGGCGAGGACGGAAGTCGGCGCAGCGTCGCGGATGTGACGGATCAGAAGTCGTTGCTGGAGGTCCGCGACTTCAAGAAGGCCGCCAAGGCCGCGGCGAAGGCGAAGTAGCGCACGCTGTTCATCGTCTGGTCCACTGGATGAACGCCGCCAGCCCGAACGAGGTGCGATCTTGACCACCTCGTGCGAGAAGGGGCGGTTGCGTTGCGCATCAAGGCGATTGGCGTTTTCACGGTCCTCACCCTCGGCCTCACCGTTACCCCGGCGCAGGCCGCTACGACGTGGCCCGGCGATTCGGCCACCAAGACGGCTGACGGGACGAGCGTCTTCGGCAAGAACCTCAGCGGGCTCTCGTTCGAGAGCGCGAACGTCGTGTGGGCGGTGAAGAACAGCCCCTCGACGCTGTACCGGCTCGTGCCCAGTGGCAGCACCTGGAAGGTGGACCAGAAGCGGTCGCTCAACTTCGCCGACGGGCAGGGCGATCCCGATGCCGAGGGTGTGGTGTCGACGCCGGACGGGCTCTTCGTCGCTGTCGAGCGCGACAACGACGACGGTGACGTGAGCAGGCCGATGATCCTCAAGTACGGCAGCGGCAGCAACGCGGTCGCGGAGTGGGACCTCGGCGGCATGCCCGACGTCGACCCCAACGACGGGCCCGAGGGCATCTCGTGGGTGCCGGACTCGTACCTCACCGCCAACGGCTTCAAGGACAGCAGCGGGAAGACCTACAACCCCGCCGACTACCCCGGTCACGGCAGCGGGTTGTTCCTCGTCGGGCTCGAGGCGACCGGCGAGGTGTACGTGTATGCCTTGCAGGGCGGCGAGGCCAAGCTGCTCAGGAAGTTCGCGAGCGGGCAGGCGCAGGTCATGGACCTGGAGTTCGACGGCAGCAAGCTGTGGACGATCTGCGACAACAACTGCAGCGGCCGGACGACCACCCTCGCCATCAGCAGCGGCAACTTCAAGGTCACCGCGACGTACAACCGGCCGTCCGGGCTCTCGAACGTGAACCTCGAAGGGTTCGCGATCTCGCCGACCTGCAGTGCGGGCAAGAAGGTCGTGCTGTGGTCGGACGACGACAACACGAGCAGTCACGCGCTCAGGAGCGGTTCGCTGAACTGCACGGCCTAACCCGAGGAGTGTCGGGGTGCGGAGCTAGAGTGCCGCGCGTGACCGCACCCCGCATTCCCGGCCTGACCGACCTGAGACCGTTGGGCGCAGGCGGGTTCGCCACCGTCTACCGCGCCCATCAGGCCCAGCTCGGCCGCGACGTCGCGGTCAAGATCGACAATCGCGTGCTCGTCGACGAGCGCGACAAGCGAAGGTTCCTCCGCGAGGCGCACGCGGCGGCCAGGCTGTCCGGGCACCCGCACGTCGTCGGGGTGCACGACGCGCACATCACCGCGCAGGGCACGCCGTACATGGTCATGGAGCTGTGCACGGGCGGCTCGCTCGCCGACCAGCTCGACCAGCGCGGGCCGTTGCCGCACGAGCAGGTCCGCGACCTCGGCGTGAAGCTCGCCGACGCACTCGCCGCCGCACACGCGGAAGGCGTGCTGCACCGGGACATCAAGCCCGGCAACATCCTCGTCGACCGCTACGGCACGCCGAAGCTCGCCGACTTCGGGCTCGCGGCGCTGCTCGACGCGCAGGGCGGCAGCACGGTCACGCGTGACGCCCTGAGCCCCAGCTACGCGCCGCCGGAAGCGTTCGCGATGGCCGAACCCACGCCGCAGGCCGACGTCTACTCGCTCGCCGCGACGCTCTACACGCTGCTCGCGGGCAAGCCGCCACGTCCGGTGCCGTGGCCGATCACGTCGTTCGACCAGCTCGGCGAGATCCTGCGCAGGCCCGTCACGGCGGTGCCCGGTGTGCCGGCCGCGTTGCACGAGACCCTGGCGCGGGCTCTGCACCCCGACGCCAACCTGCGCACGCCGAGCGCCGCGCAGTTGCGTGACGAGCTGCTCGACCCGATGCGCCAGCCGACCGTTCCGGTGCCTCAGCCGCCGAAGCGCAAGGTGTGGCCGTTGGTCGCGGCGGGCGGGCTCGTCGTCGCGATCGGCGCAGGTGTGCTCGCGTGGAACCTCTTCGACAACGAAAAAGCCGGTGCCCAGGGCCCCGGACCACAGACGACGCAGCAGGGAGGGGCCGAGGACGTCCCGCCGTTCCTCAAGAAGTGCGACAGCGGGTTCTGCATCGACAAGTCGACCTGCTACCGCGGGATCACCACGGTCGGAGGCGAGGCGGCCACGGCGCGGAAGGTCGGCAGCTGCGCGGACGAGCACTACTGGGAGGCGTTCGGCGGGGGCTGGCTCTCCGGCGCGATCCCCGCGGTCGACTCCGACGAGCTGCTGGCCTCCGCCGAGGTGAAGAACGTCTGCACGGCGGCGGTGATGAAGGCCAGCACCCGGCCGACCGTCGACACCACCGGCTGGGAGATCACCGCGGTCGGGTTCGCCGACGGCACCCGCAACTACTTCCTCTGCCTCGGGTCCGATCCCGAGGAGGGCGAGGTCGTGAACAGCGCTTTCGGCAGTTGAACAAATCCACTTGCGACGGTCACTAACGTAGAACGACGTGCGTGTCCACGCCGATTTGATCATTGCTGGATTTCGAAGGTACTCGACCTACCGACAAGCGATGCTGGCCGGAATGACCGCGAACGTGGTCTTCGGCCTGCTGCGGGTCGCCATCCTCGCTGCCGCGCTCACGGCTGCGAACGGCGAGATCGCGGACTACGACATCGCTGCCACCAACACGTACGTCTGGATCGGGCAGGGGCTGCTCGGGTTCGTCCTTCTGTGGGGGAACAACGAGCTCGCCGAGCGCGTGCGATCCGGTGACGTAGTAGTAGACCTCTATCGGCCCTGGCATCTGCAGAGCGCACTGCTCGCTCAGGACATCGGGCGCGGCGGGTTCGCGTTCTTCGTCCGGCTCGCGCCGCCCGTGGTGTTCGGCATGCTGCTGTTCCCGTTCCAGTTCCCGGAGAACCCGATCCGGTGGCCGCTGTTCCTGATCAGCGCGACGATCGCGCTCACGATCAGCTTCGGGGTGCGGTTTCTGGTGGAGCTCAGCGCGTTCTGGCTGCTCGACAACCGCGGGCTGTACGGGTTCTGGAACGTCTCGTCCGGCCTGCTGTGCGGGTTGACTGTGCCCATCTCGTTCTTCCCCGAGTGGGCGCGGGAAGCGTTGTGGATGTCGCCGTTCCCGGCGTTGATCCAGGCACCGATCGACGTGTTCCTCGGTCATGGGAACGTCGTGAAACTCCTGCTGTACCAAGCGTTCTGGGCCGCGGTGATCCTCGGGATCGGGCACCTCGCGCTGCAGCGAGCGGTGCGCAAGGTGGTGGTGCAGGGTGGCTGAGTTCATCTACCCCAAGCTCATCGGCGCGAAGCTGCGCAGCCAGTTGTCCTACCGCGCCTCGTTCGCGGTGGACTTCGTGTCGCAGGTGCTGGCGCAGTGCTACGAGCTGATCGTGATCCTGGTGCTGTTCAGCCAGATCGACGCGCTCGGAGGGTTCACCAGGAACGAAGTGCTGCTGATGTACGCGTTCGCGGGCACGGCGTTCGGAGTGGCGGACCTCTTCGCGGGGCAGCTCGACAACCTGCCGACCTACATCCGCACGGGCAGCTTCGACGTGCTGCTGATGCGGCCGCTCGGCACGTTGCCGCAGATCATGTGCTCGGACATCAGGCTGCGCAGGATCGGGCGGATCACCAGCGCGCTCGGCGTGATGATCTACGCGCTGACGCAGGTTCCGATCGACTGGTCGGCGGCGAAGATCCTGCTGACCGTGGTGACACCGCTGGCGGGCACTGTCATCTACAGCTCGGTCTGGGTGGTCGCCTGCTCGATCTGCTTCTGGATCGTCGAGGGACGCGAGTTCGCCAACTCGGTGACCTACGGCAGCAACGCCTTCACGTCGTACCCGATCAACGTCTACTCCCGGCCGCTGCGCTGGGTGATGGCGTACGTGGTGCCGGGGGCGTTCGTCGCGTACTACCCGAGCCTCGCGCTGCTCGGGAAGCAGGACCCGCTCGGCCTGCCGGGCTGGGTCGGTTGGACATCACCGCTCGTCGCGGCACTGGCAGCCGGGGTTGCCGGGTTCGTGTGGCGGTTCGCGGTCAGGCACTACCGGGGAACGGGATCATGATCGAGGTCAGGGAGCTCCGCAGGGAGTTCAAGGTCGCCACGTCGAAAGGCTTGCGGCGCAACTACAAGACCGTCACGGCGGTCGACGACGTCACGTTCGGGGTGGAGGCGGGCGAGGCCGTCGGGTACGTCGGGCCGAACGGGGCCGGCAAGTCCACGACGATCAAGATGCTGACCGGGATCCTGGTGCCGACCAGCGGGCACATCCGGGTGGGCGGCGTGGACCCGTCCAAGCAGCGCCGCGATCTCGCCAAGCGCATCGGCGTGGTGTTCGGCCAGCGCAGCCAGCTGTGGTGGGACCTGCCGCTGCAGGACAGCTTCGACCTGCTGAGGTCGATCTACCGGGTGTCGGCGCAGGACTATCGGCGCAGGCTCGACGAGTGCGTCGAACTCCTTGGCCTGCAAGAGTTCCTGGTCACGCCGGTGCGTCAGCTCTCGCTGGGCCAACGGATGCGCGGCGAGATCACGGCGGCTCTGCTGCACGCGCCGGAGCTGCTGGTGCTCGACGAACCGACGATCGGCCTGGACCTGGAGTCGAAGGAACGCCTGCGGGAGTTCCTGCAGGACATCAACACCCGCCGCGGCACGACGTTGCTGCTCACCACCCACGACCTCGACGACATCGAACGCCTCTGCCCGCGGCTGATGGTGATCGACCACGGCCGGGTGCTCGCCGACGGACCGCTGGACGAACTGCGCGCCGAGGTCACCCCGGACCGCGTGCTGGTCATCGAGCTCAGGGAACCCGGCCCGGCGCCGGACGTCCCTGGAGTAACGGCGGTGCGCAGCGAGGCGGGAGGGCTGCGGCACCACCTCACGTTCAGGAGAGCGGAGACGACGGCGGCACAGTTGATCACCCAGGTGGTGCGGCAGGTGGAGGTCCACGACCTCGCCGTCGTGGAGCCGGAAATCGACGACGTCATCCGCAAGCTCTACCAACGCCAGGTCTCAGCGGACGCGCATCGGTAGAGTCATGAGTGACACAAACGGACAGATCGGGCATGAGGGAGAGCGAATGCGCGTAGTTGGAACGCTGGCAGCAGCCGTCATCGCGTTGGGCAGCCTGACGGCGTGCGACGCGATCCAGGGAGTCAGCGACACCGCGGACAAGGTGAAGCTGTGCGCCGACGCGATCCAGCTCCTGGGCTTCTCGCCGGACCTGAGCGACCCGCAGAAGGCGCTGGAGGACACCAAGGCCAAGGCCGCCGAGCTGGAGAAGCTCGCGAGCTCCTCTCCGGACGAGCAGGTGAAGAAGGCCCTGGAAGAGGCGGCCAACGGCATGCAGAACGTCGGCTCCGCGGCGGACTGGGTGCAGCAGAAGGCCGACCTCGTGGCGAAGGTTTCCTCGGCCTGCGGCGGATGAGCACTTGAGCCCTGTTGCGCACCTCCGGTGTCGGCCTAGGCTTTAACGCGTTCAGCGCGCCATGCCTCACGCCGCACACCGGAGGTGTCGCAGCATCATGCAAGCAACCGTTGGTGACAGGCTCCACGTCCACAGCCGCTCCGTAGGACTCGAGGAGCGCCTGGGCGAGATCCTCGAAGTGCGCGGAATGGACGGCCAGCCGCCGTACCTGGTCCGCTTCAACGACGGCCACGAGGGCCTGGTCTTCCCCGGACCCGACTGCATCGTCGAACCACGCGGCGAGATCTAACCCAGAACGGTCGCGATCAGCTCCTCGGCCAGCTGAGGAGTCGCTGCCGCCACCCCTGACCACCGGTGGGTCAGGTCGGGTTCGAACGTGAACGGCCGGCCGTGCAGGTCGACCAGCACGCCACCCGCGGCGGGCACGGTGACCAGGGCCGTCGCGAGGTCCATGATCCGGTGCGTGTCGCTGCCAGGGTCGATGAACGCGTCGACGGTGCCCTCGGCCACCAGCATGGTTTCCAGGCAGGTCGTGCACAGCACCCGGATGCGGTCCGCGCGGTTCGCGATGCGCAGCCACGCGTCCTGCGTGCCGGTCTTGGGGCGCATCAAACACACGGACGCGCCGTCCAACGACGTGCGTCCGGTGGTGCGGAACGACGTCGGTACTCCTGCGCGCGCGTGCCACGCACGGCCCGTGTCGAACCACGTGGTCAAAGCTTCGTGAGCGACACCGTCTTCAACGACGACACCGGCGAAGCAAGAGAGAGGGACACCGAACGCGGCGTTCGCGGACCCGTCGACCGGGTCGATGACGAGGGTGATCGAGGAGGCGTTGTCGACGAACCCGGCTTCCTCGGAGAGCAGGTTCACGCGACTGCGGTGGATGGATTCCAGGATCGCGTCTTCGACGATGCGATCGACGCGCATCGTCGGTGTTCCGTCGGCGCCGTCCGCGACGTCCTCGCGGAGCTCCAGGCGCGTGTGCAGAGATCGGGCGCGTCCGTACGCCGCTGACGCCGCGCGGGCGGCGTCAGCGAGCGCAGGATGCACGTCATCGGAGAGCTGTGGCTGGGGCACGTCCCATGGAATGCGCACGTGCCCAACACTCTCACGAAATCAGATCAGGCCGAGGCCCTTGACCGCGTCGCGCTCCTCGACCAGCTCGGCCACGGAGGCGTCGATGCGGCCGCGGGAGAACTCGTCGATCTCCAGGCCCTGGATGATCTCGTACGAACCACCGGAGCACTTGACCGGGAACGACGAGATGATGCCCTCGGGCACGCCGTACGAACCGTCCGACGGGATGGCCATCGAGGTCCACTCGGTGCCGTTGACCCAGTCGTAGATGTGGTCGATGGCGGCGTTCGCGGCGGAAGCGGCCGACGACGCGCCACGGGCCTCGATGATCGCCGCACCGCGCTTGGCGACGGTCGGGATGAAGTCGTTCTCCAGCCACGCCTGGTCGTTCACGGCCTCGGCGGCGGTCTTGTCGCCGACCTTGGCGTGGAACAGGTCCGGGTACTGGGTGGCCGAGTGGTTGCCCCAGATCGTCATGTTCTGGATGTCGGTGACCGCGACGCCCAGCTTCTTGGCGAGCTGCGACAGGGCGCGGTTGTGGTCCAGGCGCGTCATCGCGGTGAAGCGCTCGCGCGGGACGTCCGGCGCGTGCTGCTGGGCGATGAGGGCGTTGGTGTTGGCCGGGTTGCCGACCACGAGCACCTTCACGTCGTCCGCGGCGCCGGCGTTGATCGCCTCGCCCTGCGGCTTGAAGATGCCGCCGTTGGCCTCGAGCAGGTCGCCGCGCTCCATGCCCTTGGTGCGGGGGCGGGCGCCGACGAGCAGGGCCACGTTCACGCCGTCGAACGCGGTCTTCGCGTCGTCGGTGATCGTGATGCCCTTGAGCAGCGGGAAGGCGCAGTCGTCGAGCTCCATCGCGGTGCCCTCGGCGGCCTTCAGCGCGGGGGTGATCTCCAGCAGCCGCAGGTTGACCGGGGTGTCCGGGCCCAGCAGGTGGCCGGAAGCGATGCGGAAGAGCAGTGCGTAGCCGATCTGGCCGGCTGCACCGGTGACAGTGACGTTCACGGGCGTGCGGGTCATGAGCCTTCCCGAATGACGGTCCTCGTTGACGTCGGGCAGGTCGCCCGGCGACCCGCACGTTACCAACACGTGGCCAATGGCAGAGTGTGAGAGTGGACAACCCGGTCGAAGAGGTTGGCGAAGATTACGCCGACGCCAACTTGCCCAATCAGCACTGGGAGAAGCGGTCTTTCACCGACTGCGACTTCACCGAAGCCGATCTCCGCGAGCTCGTCACGGCGGGGTGCACGTTCACCCGGTGCGACTTCACCCGGACGGATCTCGGTGAGTCGAAGCACCAGGCGACGGCGTTCCGCCAGTGCACCTTCGACCGCACGGTGCTGACGCGGTCGACGTTCAACTCGTGCAGCCTCATGGGGTCGAACTTCGTCGACTGCGTGCTGCGGCCGGTCACCTTCACGGAGGTGGACTTCACGCTGGCGTCGTTCGTGAAGGCGCCGCTGTACGACCTGAAGCTGGCAGGTCAGCGGTTCCGCGAGACCAACCTCAGCGAAGCCGATCTGCGCAACACGGATCTGAGCGGTGCGGACCTGATGGGCGCGCGGCTGCTCGACGCCAAGCTCGAAGGCGCGGACCTGCGCGGAGCGAAGATCGACGCGAACGGGCTCCGGCAAGCCAAGCTCGCCGGAGCCCTGATCGACATCGACACGGCGATCGCTTTCGCCGCGGCTTACGGACTAGTTGTCAGCTGATCCCGTGATCTCCACCAGGATGCCGTCGGCGACCATCTCCTCGACGGCCTTCGGCAGCAGGTAGGCGGTTCCGCCACCCGGCTGCTCGAACCACGGCACCGCGACACCCGTCAGCACCTCGAGCGGGCGGCGCAACCGGTACACGCGGTACGGGCGGTTGATCCACGACGGCACGAGGCTGCGTTCCGGGAACGGGGTGCCCGCCACGTAGACGAGGTTGCCGCTCTGGTCGCCGTAGCGGTCGACCTCGGTGCCCGCCGGCAGCTCGAACATCTGCTTGTGGCGGAACAACGTCAGCGGCGGCTCGCCCGCGAGCGGCGAGATCGGGAACTTCCGCTTCGACGGCTCCTCCTGGGCCACGGCGGCGGCGACCGGCGAGGGTGCCGGAGCCGGTGCCGGGATCTGCGGAGGAGCAGGCGGGGGCGGCGGTGCCTGCTGGGCCTGCGGGGCGGGCATCGGCGCCTGCGGGGCCGGCATCGGCGGGCGCTGCGGCGGAACGGGCCGGCGCGGCTCCTCGCGGAAACCGTTGGTCATCGGCCGCTGCGGTGGCGGCGGCTGGGGAGCCCGCGGAATCGTGCGGAAGTTGCCCAGCACCAGCTTGCCGACCAGGTACGCCGACGCGTCCTCGACCTTGTCGAACCGCACCGGGCTCTTCGGGCCGTGGTCGAACCAGCACACCTCCCACTGGTCGCCGTCGAGGTGCAGCGTCCAGGTGCGGTCGGCGGGCTCACCGATGCGGAAGACGCCGTGCGGCACGTTGAGGTCGTCCAGCGCGCGGCGGGTGCCCGACAGCTCGCGGTCTTCCTCCGGCGTGACGGTGCGCGGCGGCTTCACCGGCTCCGGTTCGGGCTCGGGTTCCGGTTCGGGCTCCGGCTCGTTGAACAGCGCCGCGTCGAACTGGGTCGTCTCCTCGACGGGAGCGGGCGCGGGAACCGGCACCGGCACGACCGGCACCACAGGAGGCGGCACCGGCGAGGGCTCGGCGACGGGCTCCGGGTCGAAGTGCACGTCGAGCTGGGACTCAAATGCCTTGGACTCGAAGCCCTGGGACTCGAAGGCCTGCGGTTCGAAGGCCTGGGGCTCGAAGGCCTGGGGCTCGAAGGCCTGGGGCTCGAACGAGGTGGTGGACTCGATCTCCTCCTCGGCCAGGTCCGGCTCGTCCTCGGCGACCGCGACGACCGGGTGCTCCTCGGTCACCTCGGCCGGGGTCTCCGCGGGCTCGTCGAGGACCGGGCTCCACGCCATCGTGTCCTGCATGGCGTCGCGCGGGCGTTCCTCGGTCTCGGCCTCGATGGTGTCCGTCAGCTCCGCCTCGCGGTGGTGCGTGAGGAGCACGGGCTCGTCCGGCCCTGCGGTCGGGATCTCGGGTTCGTCGGCGGCGTCCACGACTTCGTGTTCGTCGCCGGGGCCGATTTCGTTCGATTCTTCGGCGATCGGTTCGGGGTCGGGCACCGCCTTGACGACGGGTTCCGGCGCCTCTTCCTCGCTCGGGTGCGGCGCGAAGAGGTCCATGCCGGCGCCGTAGGTGTCGCGCAGGCGCCGCTCGTCGACGTGGTCGGGCACGCCGTCGGAGTCGAAGACCACGCGGTACGGCGGGCCGTCGCTCGTCGGCAGCGGCACGGGGACGGCGACCGTCGCGCCGTGGTCCTCCTCGGAGACCTGCGGCTGCTCGGTCGTGACCTCGGCAGCCCGCGGCTCGGGGTACATCGGCTCGAAGTCGTACTCCTCCGGCTCCTCCGCGGGCTCGAAGGTCGGCGCCTGCACGAACTGCGTGGCGTCGGCCTGCGGTTCCGGTTCGGGCTCCGGTTCCGGCTCGGGTTCGAGCAGCTGGGTTCCGGGCGGCGCGGCGGGCGCGCCGATGTTCGCGGCCGCGGCCAGCCTCGACTCCTCGGACACCTCGGGCAGGCTGAAACCGGCGGCACGGGCGCGCTCGACCAGCTCGGGCTCGGGCGGCACGCCGTACTTGCGCAGGTAGTAGGAGACACCCGCGGGCCAGATCCACCCGCCGTCGGTCTGGAACCCGGACGGCACGACCTGCGGCGCGTCCGGTGCCAGCACGTCCGCGTCGAACCCGCGTC
The DNA here is from genome assembly GCF_040681245.1 of Lentzea sp. NPDC051838. NCBI lineage: Bacteria > Bacillati > Actinomycetota > Actinomycetes > Pseudonocardiales > Pseudonocardiaceae > Lentzea > Lentzea sp. NPDC051838. The sequence continues at coordinate 27,062 of NZ_JBFAYI010000040.1, read as the reverse complement.
CGGCCACGGCGACCGGCGCGTTCGACAGGTACGTCAGCAGCGGCGCGACCTCGGCCTCGGGCACCGGCGGGCGGTTGACCGACGGACGGCCGTTCTGCCCGGCCCCGTCGAACACCCGGACCGTGCGGAACGTCGGCGTCGGCGGGTTCAGCCTGCGGCGCAGCCAGTCCGGCAGGTTCTCGTCGGCACGCGGGAAGAACCGCATCTCGTCGAAGTACGCCTGCTGCGGAGGAGGCGTCTGCCAGCTCGGCTCGGCTCGGTCGAAGTCGAGGTTGTAGCTCGACGGGTGATCCAGCTGGTAGCGGGCGTTCGTCCAGCTGCCCCTGCCCTCGCGGTGCATGCCCGCCCGCAGCCGGGCGAACAAGGACGCGACGTCCTGCGGCGGCGCCCAGGAGTGCGAGGAGCCGTCCTGCAGCCGCATCTCGGCTTCCAGCTCGAAGTACCGGCCGGTGGCTCGGTACTGCGCGATCACGCTGCGCCAGTCCTCTGGTGCGGCCCGCATGAGAGTCAGGCCGATCTGCTTGACCAGAGCGTCCTGCTCAGTAGGGTTCAACGGCTTCGGCTCGGACACGCCAACATCTTCCCCCGCAACTCGCCGGATCGCACACGTCCCCCGCCGCTGCGCCGAACGGTGGAGGCCCGACCATAACCTGGTCGTGTGCCCGCGTTAAAGCTGATCAAGAACCCCGGAGGCCCGGTGTCGCGGTCCTCGCAGGTGACAGGCGGTCTCCTCGCCGCACTGGGCGGTGTGGCGATCGCGGTGCAGGGGCGGATCAACGGCTCGTTGGCACAGGAACTGCACAACGGACTGCTGGCGGCTCTCGTCTCATTCGGCGGTGGACTGCTCGTGCTGATCACCGCGGTGCTGCCGGCGAAGTCGGGCAGAGCCGGCCTCCTGCGGTTGCGGGATGCGTTGAGGCAGAGGCGAATTCGCTGGTGGGAATGCATCGGCGGCACCTGCGGAGCGTTCCTCGTCGCCTCCCAGGGCCTCGCGATCGCGACCATCGGTGTGGCGGTGTTCACGGTGGCGGTGGTCGTCGGGCAGGTCGTGAGCAGCCTGGTCGTCGACCGGAGCGGGATCGGGCCGGGCGAGCCGAAGCCGCTGACGTGGACCCGCGTGGCCGGGGCGGCGGTCGGTGTCGTCGCCGTGGTGGTCGCCGTGTCCACCCGTTTCACGTCGCCCGGCGCGTTGTGGCTCGCGGTGCTGCCGCTGGTCGCCGGACTGCTGATGGGCTGGCAGCAGGCCGTGAACGGACTGGTGCGCGAGGCGTCCGGCCACTCGCTGGTCACGATCATGGTGAACTTCGCCACGGGCACGGTCGTGCTGGCGGTGGTCAACCTGGTGGCGGCGCGTGGAGCGGCCGCGTTCCCGTCGCAGTGGTGGCTCTACATAGGCGGGTTGCTCGGCATCGTCGGCGTGGGCGGGGCGATCGTGTCCGTGCGGTTCATCGGCGTGCTGATGGTCGGGCTGTGCGCGGTGTGCGGGCAGCTCATCGGGGCTGTGCTGCTGGACGCCGTCAGCGGGCACCTGGTGTTGCCGACGATCATCGGCGTGGTGCTGACGCTGGTGTCGGTGGGCGTGGCCGCGCTGCCCAGTGGGAGGATGAAGACGTGACTGCGACGCTGCTCAACGGCAACGAAACCCGGAACGCGCTGTTCGAGGACCTCAAGGCGCGGGTCGCCGCGCTGCCCGGCTCGGTCGGTCTGGCCACCGTGCTGGTCGGCGACGACCCCGGCTCGCACTCGTACGTCAGGGGCAAGCACAGGGCGTGCGAGAAGGTCGGCATCAAGTCGATCCGCCGCGACCTGCCCGAGGAGACCACGCAGGAGGAGCTGGAGGCCGTCATCGACGAGCTGAACGCGAACCCCGAGGTCACCGCCTACATCGTTCAGCTGCCGCTGCCCAAGCACCTCGACGCGGGCCCGATCCTGGAGCGCATCGACCCGCGCAAGGACGGCGACGGCCTGCACCCGGTCAACCTGGGCAAGCTCGTGCTCGGCATCGACGCCGCGCTGCCCGCGACCCCGCGCGGCATCGTGGAACTGCTGCGCCGCTACGACGTGCCGATCTCCGGCGCCAACGTCACGGTCATCGGCCGTGGCGTCACCGTGGGCCGCCCGATCGGCCTGCTGCTGACCCGCCGCAGTGAGAACGCCACCGTGACGCTGTGCCACACCGGCACCAAGGATCTCGCCGCCGAGGTGCGCCGCGCGGACATCGTGATCGCGGGCGCGGGCAGCCCCGGCCTGATCACCGCGGACATGGTGAAGCCGGGCGCGGCCGTGGTCGACGTCGGCATCACCCGCACCGAGGCCGGGCTCGTCGGCGACGTGGCCCCCGAGGTGCGCGAGGTCGCCGGCTGGCTGGCCCCGATCCCCGGCGGCGCCGGCCCGATGACCGTCGCGATGCTGCTGACCAACACCGTCGAAGCCGCCGAGCGCGCCCATGCGACGGTCTGACGCAGAGGCGCTCATGCCGGAACAGCGCTGGCGCTCGGGCCCCGGGAAGCACCTGCCGTTCGCGCTGGTGCTCGGGGTCGGTGTGCTCGGGCTGGTGCGGATCTTCCAGTACCACTGGCGGCAGGGCGCCGTGCTGCTCGGCGTGTCGCTGCTGGTCGCGGCCGTGCTGCGGATCCTGGTGACCGACGAGCAGGCCGGTCTGATCAAGATCCGCGGCCGTGGCATGGACGCGTTCCTCTACTCCACCTTGGGCATCGTGGTGATCGCGGTTTCGCTGACGATCACCGGCGGTCCGCTCAGCCGATAGCGCGGTCGACGAGGACCTCGATGAGCTCGTCGAGGTCCATCGGCGCGGTGATGTCCGGCAGCGTCAGTCGTTCGTAGATCAACCCGGTCATCGCGAAGTACAGCGAGACGACGGTCATCCGGTCGCCGGGCAGCTCCGAGTCCAGGTGGAAGCTCACGTTGAACTCGAGGTTGTCGGCGACCGTTTTCGTGAGCGCGGTCCGCAGGTCGGGCCTCCTGGTGGCCTCCAGCCGCAGCTCCATCATCGCGAGATAGCAGGCCTTGTCGGCGTCCGCCCGCTTGATGATGTCGTGCATGAACTTGAGCGTGAGCGCCCTGTCGCGGGGCAGGGCGAGCGACTCCGCGATCGACTCGTCGGACGGCATGAGCCGCTGGTTGACCCTGATCGCCACCTCCGACATGAGGTCGTCGCGGTTGGCGAAGTAGTTCGACGCCGTGCCCGCGGGCACCTCCGCCTTGGCGTCGATCGCGCGGTAGGTCAGGCCCCGCGCGCCCTCCTCGGCCAGGACGTCGATCGCCGCGTCCAGCAGTGCCGTTCGCCGTGCTTCGTTGCGGACCACGTTTCCTCCTTGACAACCACTACAGCCATAGTACTACAGTTGTCGTGGTTCAAACATCTGAGGGGATGATCTAGATGCGAAAGCTCGTCTACTACGTGGCAGTGACGCTGGACGGGTTCATCGCGGCCGAGGACGGGACCTTCGACGGGTTCGTCTTCGAAGGCGACCACATGGCCGGCATCAACGCCGAGTACCCGGACACGCTGCCCACCCAGTTCCGCGAGGCACTGGGACTGCAGGACGCACCGAACCGGCACTTCGACACGGTGCTGATGGGCCGCCACACCTACCAGGTGCCGGGCGGTCTGCCGTCGCCCTACGCGCACCTGCGGCAGTTCGTGGTGTCGTCGTCGCTGATCGACACCCCGCACGACGTCGCCGTGATCCGTCAGGACGTCGTCGGCCGCGTGCGTGAGCTCAAGGAAGAGGAAGGCCTCGACATCTGGCTGTGCGGTGGCGGCAAGCTCGCCGCCGAGCTGCTGCCGTTGATCGACACGTTGCTGCTGAAGATCCACCCAGTGGTGTTCGGGCGCGGAATCCCGTTGTTCGACGGGAAAGCCGACATCACGAAGTTCGCGCGGACCAACGCGCAGCTGTTCGAGAGCGGAGTTTCGTTCATGACCTACGAGCGTTCGTAGACGGCAAGGGCTTCGGCGGCCTTGCGGGCGAGGAGGTCGCGGAGTTCTTGCGGGGCAAGGACTTCCGCGTCACCCGCGAAGGCGAGCAGGGTCTCGGCGGCGCGGAGTGCGCGGAAGTGCAGTTCCAGCACAACGGTTTCCGCGCCGTCGTCGACCGGCGGAGCGGCGAGGTCGGCGGCGTGGATGCGCAGGAACTTGCCGAGGACCTCTCTGCGCACGCTGACCGTGACGGAGATCGGGTCGGGGATGTCGTCGATGACCCGCCTCAGCGGCTCCCAGACGTCGGCGAGCTCAAGTCCATCGCGGCGCTGGACGGGTTCGTCGACGACCGCGGCCGAGAGGATGCGGTCGACGCGGAACAGCTTCGGTTGCCCGCGGTGATCGGCCACCAGGTACCAGACGCCGGTCTTGTTGACGAGGCCGTAGGGATCGAGCGTGTAGCTGCGGACCTGACTGTCGCGGCCGTGGCGGTAAGTCAGTTTCAGCCGGCGGTCGCTGAAGACCGCGCGCTGGAGCAACTCGAGGTCGACGGGCTGCTGACTGGTGCGCCAGCGGGCGGGGTCGACGAGGACGCGGCGGCTGACCAGGTCGGCGTCAGGCCGTTGGAGCGCCGGCAGGGCAGCCATGACCTTGCGCAGCGCGGAACCCAGTGCCTGCCCGAGCCCGAGATCGCTGTGGGCCTGGTCGGTCATGAGGACGAACAGGGCGCGTGACTCGTCGGCGGTCAGACCGGTGACGTCGGTGCGATAGCCGGGCAGCAGGGCGATTCCGCCGGCACGTCCGCGCTCGGTGTAGACCGGCACACCCGCCGCCGACAGGGCCTCCACGTCACGCATGATCGTCCGCGTCGACACCTCCAGGCGCTCGGCGAGGTCGGCCGCCGACAGCTGCCCGTGGGTCTGGAGCAGCAGCAGGATCGACAGCAGCCGGTCGGATCTCATGCCGTCGAGAATCTCAGAAATATATGACGGAGGATGTCTTATATCCGTTGCGATGCTGCCGCACATGACTACGAGCACTGCACAGCAGACCGCCGACGACTTCGTCCGGGCGTGGACCAGCGGCGACGTCGACAAGGCCCTGAGCCTCCTCGCTCCCGACGTCGTGTGCGAGGCCCCGAGCGGCCGGTTCGAGGGAGTCGACCGCTACCGGGAGTTCCTCTCGCGGTTCGTCAGCATGGTCACCAGCGCCTCGGTGATCGACGTGCTGGGCGACGGCAACCGCGCCGTGGCCGTGTACACGACGGACACCCCGTTCGTGCAGGACTTCCGCGGAATCGACCACTTCACCGTCGAGAACGGAAGCATCACGCACATCATCAGCGTGTTCGACCGTCTGCCGATGTCGAATAAATGATTGACGAACACCGCGACCACCCGTAATGTTCGTACCAACACCGAGACGGAAGGGAAACGACATGAGCGGCAGCCGATTTAGCTCACGCCGACCGTCCTCGCGCCCGTTCTCGTCGGAGAGCGGCGCCGGCTCCCCGCCATGACCTGGTAGAACGTTATGTTCAGGGAGCCGCCCCTCGGGAGACCGAGCAGGGCGGCTTCTTGTATTCAGCGTGCTTTCATTTCGCCCTTGTAGCTCAATGGAAAGAGTGCGGCGCTACGAACGCCGAGATTCAGGTTCGACTCCTGGCAGGGGTGCTCGCGGATGCGAGGGAGACGGCTAACCCGCCTCATTTGGGATGAGGACATACCGCGTTCGACTCGCGGGCATCCGACTTTGTGAAAGGCGCACTCCATTCTTTGGAATGCGCGCCAGGCTCTTTAGCTCAACTGGCAGAGCACCGGGGTGAAGACTCGGCGGTCAGGGTTCGACTCCCTGGGGAGCCACGCAGGACGAGGAGGGCTGGCCGAGTGGTAAGGCACCGGTTTGCTAAGCCGTGGTCCGGGTTCACCCCCGGCGCGCGTTCGACCCGCGCGCCCTCCGCGTCCTGGTAAGGAGGATTGGCCGAGTCCGGTAAGGCATCCGTCTCGAAAACGGTGGTCGGCGCGCGAGCGCCGCGCAGGTTCGAATCCTGCATCCTCCGCTACACCCCGAACGTCTTCCATCGTCCTTCGGAGATCACCTCGACGGACCCGTCGACGACCTGGATGGCCGTCTGTTCGTCGATGGCGTAGGCCGGGACACCGATCTCCGCGGCCCACCGTTCAGCGTCGGCCATGGTGTTCGTGGGGAAGAAGTCCAGGTGCGGGAAGATCGAGAAGTCGACTACTCCCAGAGTGCGGTCGTCCGGCGCGGACGGCCACTCGACGAAGTCCGTCCCGATCCGGGGCGTCATCACCATGCTGCCCGCACTCACTCCGACCCAGACCTTGTCCGGCAACGAAGGCAGCAGATCGGCCAGCCCGGACTCCCTCATCCAGTGGCACAGGTACGTCGCGTCGCCGCCGCCGACCAGGAGCACGTCCGCCTCCTCGACCCAGGGAACCCATCGTTGTGCGCCGACGGTGGGCAGCGCGGTCAGCTCCAGGACACCGAGCGACGCCCAGCCCAGGCCGGAGAAGTTCCGCCACCGGGGCTCGGCGGCCACGAATCCCCGCACCGACACCGGGGCGGACATCGGGTGACCCCACTGGGCTGTCGGCACGCAGAGGGCGTGGCACTCGGAGATCGGCTTGCCGAGAAGCCCCACGAGCGCCGAGTGGATGCTCGGGTTCGTGACGCCGCCTGAGGTGAGCAAGAGCTTCACAGGTACCTCCAAAACGTGGATGTACCTGAAGACCAGAGAGCGGACTGAAACTCATCGCTTGCCGCACAGCGCGTGGTCGATCAGCGCGGCCGACGCGCGGTACTGCGGGATCGGGTCCTGGCCCGCTTCCAGGGCGCTGGCGACGAACACCGTGACAGCGCGGCGGCCGTCGGTTGTGACGGCGTTGTCGGTGATGGCGTTCAGGAACCCGCCGCCGTGGAACCAGACGTGCTCGCCGCAGGACAGCCGGCGTTTCATCAGCCCCAGCCCGTAGCCGGGCTCGTCCCAGACGGGCTCGTACTGCTCGGCGGGTGTGGTCTTCTGCATCTCCGCCAGCTGCGCCGGCTTCAACAGCCGACCACCCAGCAGCGCGCGGAAGAAGCTGTTGACGTCACTCGTCGTGCTGATGATGGAAGCGTCACCGTGGCCGGCGACATAGGTCGACACGTCGACCTCCGGGCCGCCCGGCCGCAGGCGCTTGTGCGGAGCGAGGCGCGGCGACGGCAGGTAGGCGGACGTGCCGGTGAGGATGGTGTCCGCCAGCCCCAGGGGTTCGACGATGCGCTCGTGCACCGCCTGCTGCCACGACGCACCGGTGGCCTTCTCGATGATCATCTCGGCCAGGACGTAGTTGGTGTTGGAGTAGCTCCACTTGTCTTCCTCCGGCTGGAACACCGGCGGCCGGCTCACGGCCATGGCGACCAGCTGTTCGGGACGGTACGCGCGGAAGCGCTCCCGTTTGAACTCCTCAGGGGTGGTGGCGCGTTCCAGCGGCAGGTCGTCCAGGTAGTCGCGCAGCCCGCTCTTGTGCCCCAGCAGCTGCCGCACGGTGATCTTCGAACCGTGGTTGTCGTTGCCTGCGACCAGTCCGGGCAACCACTGCTCGACGGTGTCGTCGAGATGCAACTCGCCCTCGCCGACCAACTGCAGGACGACGGTGGCGGTGAACGGCTTGGTGGTGCTCGCGATCCGGTGCTTGGCGTTCCACGGAACACCGCCCGCACGTGCCCGCGAGGAGTCGCTGACCTCGGCGAGCACGCCGGTGGTTCCGGTGGCGGACAAGGTGTTCACGTCGCGTTGAAGTGTCGAGGTCGAGGCAGCCGCCGCGGGCACACAGCCCAGCACGACTGCCGCCACGACCAGCAGCTTGAAGGTCCCCATGCTCCCAGCCTCTCGTCACCGCGAGCTCCGCTCCATGGGGATGACCACCGGCTCTCCCCTGGTGCTGGCCCCAGGTCAGCGGAAGTCGCGCGACCTCGACGGGATGCGCAGGTCGAGGTGCTGCAACCGGTCCGCCATCAGGCTGACCACGCCCTCCGCCGACTCGACCACGCCTCGCACGAGCATCGCCCCGCTGCTGCGCGCCACCCGCCGGTACCGCGCCCACAACCCCGGCGAGCACACGACGTTCACCATGCCCGTCTCGTCCTCGATGTTGAGGAACGTGACACCGCCCGCGGTCGCCGGCCGTTGCCGATGGGTCACCGCACCACCGATGAGCACCCTCGTGCCACGCTCCACAGAGGACAGTTGGGCAGCGGTCAGCGCACCCATCGCGTCCAGCTGCGACCGGACGAACTGGGTCGGGAAGCTGTCCGGCGACAGGCCCGTGGCCCAGACGTCCGCCACCGCCAGCTCGACGTCGTCCATGCCGGGCAACGACGGCGCGTCCACCCCGACCGTGGTACCGGGCAGGCGGTCGGGCCGGATCGCGGCCACCGCACCCGCTGCCCACAACGCTTCACGGCGCTCCAACCCGAAGCACGAGAACGCACCGGCCGTGGCGAGCGCCTCCACCTGAGCCGTGGTCAGCTGCACGCGCGAGCCGAAGTCCTCCATGTCGCGGAACGGCTGTGCCGCAACGATCCGCTCGGCATCCGAGTCTCCGATGCCGCGCACCGCGGTCAGGCCGATGCGCACGGCGTTCGCTCCCTCGTGCATCTCCAGCCCCGCCCACGGCAGCGACAGGTTCACGCACGGACCGTGCACGGTGACGCCGTGACGGCGGGCGTCGATCACCAGCGACTGCGGCGAGTAGAACCCCATCGGCTGGGCGCGGAGCAGGGCCGCGCAGAACGCCGCCGGGTAGTAGAGCTTGAACCACGCGCTCACGAACACCAGGTGCGCGAACGACAGAGCGTGCGACTCGGGGAAGCCGAAGTTCGCGAACGCCAGCAGCTTCGCGTAGATGCGACCGGCCAGCTCCTCGTCGATGTCGTTCGCAGCGCAGCCCTCGTAGAAGCGGTCGCGCAGGCGTTCCATGCGCGCCGTCGAACGTTTGGCGCCCATCGCCCTGCGCAGCTCGTCGGCCTCGGCGGCGGTGAAGCCGGCCACGTCGACGGCGATCTGCATCAGCTGTTCCTGGAACAACGGCACGCCGTAGGTCTTGTGCAGTGCGTTCTCCAGCAACGGGTGGTCGTAGTCCCACTTCTCGACCTCGTTGCGGCGCCGGATGTACGGGTGCACCGAGCCGCCCTGGATCGGCCCGGGTCTGATCAGCGCCACCTCGACGACGAGGTCGTAGAACTTCCGCGGCTTCAGGCGTGGCAACGTCGCCATCTGCGCGCGGCTCTCCACCTGGAAAACCCCGACGGAATCGGCTTTCTGCAACATCTCGTAGACGCGATGGTCGTCCAGCGGCACCTTGCCCATGTCGACCTCGACGCCCTCGTGCTCGCGGACCAGGTCGATCGCGTAGTGCAGGGCCGAGAGCATGCCGAGACCGAGCAGGTCGAACTTCACCAGTCCGATCGAGGCGCAGTCGTCCTTGTCCCACTGGAGAACCGTGCGCTTGTCCATGCGCGCCTTCTCGACCGGGCACACCTCGCTGACCGGCCGGTGGCAGATCACCATGCCGCCCGAGTGGATGCCCAGGTGCCGCGGGAAGTTCTCCAGCTGCGCGGACAGCTCCAGCACGTCACGCGGGATGTCGCAGTCGTCCGTCGTGGTCGTCAGCGGACCCCACCGGTCTATCTGCTTGCTCCACGCGTCCTGCTGGCCCGGCGAGTGGCCGAGCGCGCGAGCCATGTCGCGCACGGCGGACCGCGCGCGATAGGTGATGACGTTCGCGACCTGCGCGGCGTGCCGGCGGCCGTACTTGGTGTAGACGTGCTGGATTACCTCCTCGCGCCGGTCGGACTCGATGTCGACGTCGATGTCGGGAGGACCGTCGCGGGCGGGGGCGAGGAACCGTTCGAAGAGCAGGTCGTAGCTGACCGCGTCGACGTTGGTGATGCCGAGCGCGAAGCACACCGCGGAGTTCGCGGCACTGCCCCGGCCCTGGCAGAGGATGTCGTTGTCCTTGCAGAACTTCACGATGTCGTGCACCACCAGGAAATATCCCGGGAAGCCGAGCTGTTCGATGATCTTCAGCTCGTGCTCGATCTGCAGGAACGCCTTCTCGTTGTCGTCGCCGTACCTGCTTCGCGCACCCTCGTAGGTGAGCTTGCGCAGCCAGCTGCTCTCGGTGTGGTCGTGCGGCACGTCGAACGGCGGCAGCCGCGGCGCGACGAGCCTGAGGTCGAACGCCAGCTGCATGCCGAGCAACGCGGCGTTGTGCACGGCACCGGGATAACGCCGGAACCGGTGGAACATCTCCTCGCCGCTGCGCAGGAACGCGGCGGGTGACGGCGGCAGCCAACCGGCCATGTCGTCGAGGCTGCTGCGGGCGCGCACCGCGGCCATCGCGGCTGCCAGCCTGCCTCGGCTCGGAGTGGCGTAGTGCACGGCGTTCGTTGCCACGACGGGAAGTTTGAGGTCCTGCGCCATCGCGAAGAGCAGGTCGTTGCGCTTGCTGTCCTCCGGCAGGCCGTGGTCGGTCAGCTCGACGTGGACGCGTCCGGTGCCGAACAGGTCGGTGAGCCGGACGATCTCCCGGTACGCCGCCTCCGGGCCCTCCCTGGTCAAAGCTCTGCGGACGGTTCCCTTGCGGCAGCCCGTCAGCACCACGACCTCGCCCTTGGTGTCCGCGACGATCTTGTCGATGTCGTAGACGGGTTTGCCCTTCTCCGCGTCGTCCTGGAGATGGCCGGTGGTGAGCGTGCGGCACAACCGGTGGTAGCCCTCCTGTTGGCGGGCAAGAAGAAGCAGGTGATCACCCTCGGGATCCGGTTCACCGTTGGCGGGTTTCGACAGCCCGATGCTCAGCTCGGCGCCGAACACCGTGTGCATGCCGAGCTCCTTCGCGGCCTCGGCGAACCGGACCACGCCGTACATGCCGTCGTGGTCGGTGATCGCGATGGCGTCGAGCTTGAGCCGTTGCGCCTCCTCGACGATCTCCTCGGGGTGGCTCGCCCCGTCGAGCCAGCTGAAGTTGCTGTGGCAGTGCAGCTCCGCGTACGGGACGCGCTTGCGGGTGACCGCGAGATCGTCCACGCGCAGCTCGAAACCCGGCGGCGCGGTGTACCGGTCGCGGTGGCGTGAGAAGCCGGGACCGTCGCCGCCGTCGGGTTTCTGCTCGACGGGTTTGCCGGACAGAGCGCGTTCGAGCTCCCTCCAGCGGACCGGCGGGTTATTCCAGCCCATCGGGTGCCTTGCGCGGCAACGGGATCAGGGTCTCCAGCAGATCCCAGTACTCGTCGTACATCAGTCGTACACCCCTTCCAGAAACCACCTCTGGTCCCTGCGGATCAGCAGGAACGCCTGGTCCTGCGTCTGCACCTGGATGCGCGCCGCCCGGTGCGGATCCGGTGCCCACCACCGCTCGTCGACCGGCCACGGACCGGCCCACGCGGTCACCTCCTGCGTTCTTCCTCTGACGGCAAGGCTTTTCGGCTGTGCGGTGAGTTCGAGGCGACCGGTCACACCAACTTCGTTGCCGTCCGCGTCCTTCAGGTCGGCCAGGTCGTCGGCGAGAGTCGCGGGTGCTCTGGTCAGGCGGCCCGGCCACGGGTGGTCCGGGTTGTGCGCCGGGGCGCGTTCGTCTCCCCACGGCACGAGCCTGACCTGCTCCTTCGGGCCGCGGCCGCCGTCGAGCACCGGGGTGAGCACGCCGTCAGGGCCGAGCAGACCCTGGACGTGCAGCAGGGCGCGCACCGCGCGTTCGTCGTCGTGGCCCCACAAACCGAGCTGCAACGCCGTGCCGTCGACGACCTCGACCGGTTCGAGGGTGAGCGTCCTGATGCCGGACGTGAGGCGCTCGCGGGTGAGCCAGCCGTCGAGCTGCCAGCGCACGCGGTCCGCGATTCCCCGTGGTGTCAACGGTTCCGCGGCCCGCCACACCCGGTGCAGCTCCTCGTCGTTCTCGGTGCGGGCGTGGATGCCGAGCCTGGTGCAGGCGAGGCTCCTGGCGCTCAGGTTCTCGTGGAGGCGTTCGGAGAGGATCTTCGCGGCGAACGCGGCCGCGTCGATGCGCTCGACCGGGTCGTCGAAGGTCTCCGTGACGGCCAGTTCGGGCGCGGGTTTGCGCTTGTCGAGCGGACGTTCGGGCAGGCCGCGGGCCAGGCGGTGCTGGCGCGTGGCCGGGCCGCCGAACCTCGACGCCACCGCGTTCTCCGGGATGTCCGCGAAGGAGCCCAGCGTCTTCAGCCCGAGTCTTCTGAGCAGGTCGACCAGTTCCGGCGCGTCGAGCTCGTGCACGCCCAGCGGTCGCAGGAACTCGGCGGTCTGACTCGGCGGGACGATCACGTTGCGGTGCGCGGCAATCGTTGCCGCGAAAAGGCTGTCCGCCACGCCCACCTGGGCTTCGGTGCCGGTCTGCTGGGCAATGTGGTCGACGATGCGTTCGGCGGCCTGCTCGGCGGAGGAGAAGTAGTTGACCGGGCCCTGGGCAGGCACGGCGACCAGTCCCGGATGCACGACCTCGATACCGGGCGCGAGCTCCTCGACGGCCTCGGCGACCGGCTCGAAGAACTTCGCGTCGCGCTGCGGGTCGTGCTCGAACGTGACGAGCTCGGGGCACATCGCCTCGGCCATGCGTTTGCGCATGGCTCTGCGGATGCCCTCGGCCCGCGCGACGGCCGAGGTGGAGACGATCTCGTTGCCGTCGAGGACCGCCACCGGCAGGTGCTGGCCGGTGCCGGTGGCGGTGCAGGCCGCGACCACGGGCCAGTCCGGGCACCAGATCGCGAGGAGGCGGGTGTCCTTCACGCAGGACGACCCCGGGTTGTAGCCCGCCTGGAAGCCAGCTCGTCGACCTCGTCCGGACCGGCATCAGCCGGCTCGTCGGACTCGGCCGCGGTACCGGCCACCAGCGGGAGCTCGATCTCTTCCGCGCCGAACGTGAGCAGCACGTGCTTCGGTTTGCCCGCCGAGCCGCGCCCACCGCTGCGCACGCTGATCTCCTGACGCCGCAACGTCTCCGCGCCGTCGTCGAGCGAGTTCCAGCGCACCGACTCCGCGGTCAGCTCCACGTCCGCCGAGGGCCAGGAACCGAAAGCGATCAGGACGGCACGACGTTGACGGGCACGGGCCGTCAGCCGGCGAGCGAGTGAAGGAGGAAGTGGGCAGGCGACAGCGACGAGGTCGATGCCGTCCAGCAGGGCCGCGATGACAGGGCCGGGGTCGGATCCGGGACGCGGGACGAGTGCCAGCCGCTGCACCGAGACCCCGAGCTCGGCCGCGGCCAGCACGCCCACCTGCGGCAGGCCGACCACGGCGGCCCAGCAGCCGTCCGCGGTCGCGCCCGCGAGCAGGGCGAGCAGCAGCGATGTCGATCCGCCCACCGACACCGTGCTGCCTCGCCGCAAGCCGCCCCACGGCAGCAGGCCCGCCAGTTCCCCGCGAACCGGCAAGACCCGCCCCGTGGTGTGGTCGGTGGTGGTGCTGGTCAGCTCGCTGGCCGGGTTCACCCCGAGCTCGGACAGCGACGCCGTTGCCGACCTGGACACTCCACCCACCTCCCGTCTCGGACCGTGCGCACCCCTGTGCACGGCCGCCGCGGGAAGTTCGGCGACTTGCTTATTCGAACTCCTGTTCGAACGAACGGGATGATCGTAGCGCGCGGACACACCCTTGTGTCAATGCCAAGGCGTCACCCTTTTGGGGGACACCGCCACACGACTCCGGAAGGTCATCTACGGTGCCCTCAGCGCCATTGGGAACTGGGGAAACCGTGAACCAACCACCACCGCACGGCTGGCATCAGCAGCAGCCGCCGCCACCGCAGGGCTGGCCGCAGCAGGGCTACCCGCCCCAGCAGGGCTACCCGCCGCAACCGGGCTGGGGCCCGCCTCAGCCACCCAAGAAGAGCAAGGCACCGATGATCGTGGGGATCATCGCCGCCGTCGTGCTGCTGCTCGGCGGCGGCATCACCGCGCTCGTGCTGTACCTCGACGTCCACGAGGACAGCGGCTCGCCCAAGCGCGCTGACAAACTGCCCTCGCTGTGCGGCAACATCTCCGAGGCCGCGCTGGCCGAGGCGCGCACGACGAACCCGAACAGCGTCGGCTCGTCCGAGTCGAAGCTGTCCACCGGCACGCGCACGATCTGCGCCTGGAACCAGACCAAGGGCGTCGACGGCACCGGCCACCGCAGCACCGACGTCTACGTCACCAGCGGGCTGGAGCAGGCGGAGGTCGACTTCGACCGGTCGGTGTCGCAGCACATGTCCACCAGGGGCGTGCCTCAGCAGAAGAAGCTCGACGGGCTCGGCGACCAGGCCGCGGCGGTGCTGGTGCTGGGCGACTCGGCGTACACGGACATCTGGATCATCGTGCGCAAGGGCGACACCATCGTCGAGATCGACTACTCCGGCTGGGACGCGGGCCTGTTCACCAACGTGCAACCGGACGTCCCGGAGTTCGAGGCCGCCGCACGGACCATCGTCGAAGAGATGGTCACCAAGCTCTGAAAACGATGAAGGGAACCTTCATCCACGTGAGGTGGATGAAGGTTCCCTTCATCGAGCTAGTGCGCGAAGTGGCGGGTGCCGGTGAGGTAAAGGGTCACGCCGTGCTCCTCGGCCTTGGCGATGACCTCGGGGTCGCGCACCGAGCCACCCGGCTGCACGACCGCGCGGACACCGGCCTCCAGCAGCACCTCGAGGCCGTCCGGGAACGGGAAGAACGCGTCGGACGCCGCCACGGCACCCTTGGCGCGCTCGCCCGCGCGCTTCACCGCGAGGTGCGACGAGTCGACCCGGTTGACCTGGCCCATGCCGACGCCGACGGTCGCGCCGTCGTCCGCCAGCAGGATCGCGTTCGACTTCACGGCGCGGATGGAGCGCCACGCGAACTCGAGGTCCGCCAGCGTCTTCTCGTCCGCGGGCTTGCCGCACGCCAGCGTCCAGTTGGCCGGCGAGTCACCCGAAGCGTCGATCGCGTCGCGCTGCTGCAGCAACAGGCCACCGGACACCGGACGCATCTCCGCACCACCGCGAGCAGGTGCCTCCGCCACGAGGATGCGCACGTTCTTCTTGCGCTGCAACACCTCCACCGCACCGTCCGCATAGGACGGAGCGATGATGACCTCGGTGAAGATCTCCGAGACGAACTCGGCCATCTCCACCGTGACCTCGCGGTTGGCCGCGATGATGCCGCCGAACGCGCTGACCGGGTCGCACTCGTGCGCCTTGCGGTGCGCGTCCGCGATGCTCACCTCGGACACCGCGATGCCGCACGGGTTGGCGTGCTTGATGATCGCGACGCACGGCAGCTCGTGGTCCCACGCGGCACGCCAGGCGGCGTCGCCGTCGAGGTAGTTGTTGTACGACATCTCCTTGCCGTGCAACTGCTTCGCCGACGCCAGACCGGAACGGCCGTCGCCCTGCGTGTAGATCGCGGCGCTCTGGTGCGGGTTCTCGCCGTAGCGCAGCACGTTCGACCGGTTCCAGGTCGCGCCGACCCAGCCCGGGAAGCCGCTGCCCTCGTCGTCGGGCGCCAGCACGTTGCCCATCCACGACGCCACCGCGACGTCGTAGGAAGCGGTGTGGCGGAAGGCATCCGCGGCCAGGTGCTGGCGGTCGGCCAGGGTGAAGCCACCGTCACGAACGTTCGAAAGGACCCACTCGTAGCGCGCCGGGTCGACGACGACGGCGACGTTCGCGTGGTTCTTCGCCGACGCGCGGACCATCGCCGGGCCACCGATGTCGATCTGCTCGACGCAGTCGTCCGCGGAAGCACCCGACGCGACGGTCTGCGTGAACGGGTACAGGTTCACGACCAGCAGGTCGAACGGCGCGATGTCCATCTCGCGCAGCTGCTGGACGTGCGACTCCTTGCGCAGGTCAGCCAGAAGCCCGGCGTGCACGCGCGGGTGCAGCGTCTTCACGCGGCCGTCGAGGCACTCGGGGAACCCGGTGACCTGCTCGACCGGCGTCACCGGGACGCCGGCGTCGGCCAGCACCTTCGCGGTGCCGCCGGTGGACACGATCTCGACTCCGGCCGCGTGCAGGCCGGTGGCCAGTTCCAGCAGGCCGGCCTTGTCGGAAACCCCGATCAGGGCCCGGCGAACCGGTCGCCTCTCGGCAGGAGTGCTCACGGGATGCTCACCTTTCGTCCGTTCACGGTGCAGCCCTCACGGGCCAGCCTGCCGACCGTCTCGACGAGCAGCCGGCGTTCGACGACCTTGATGCGTTCGTGCAGGGTCTCCTCGGTGTCGTCGGGTTCGACGACAACGGCCTCCTGCGCGAGGATCGGCCCGGTGTCCACGCCCGCGTCGACCAGGTGCACGGTCGATCCGGTGACGTGCACGCCGTACGCCAGCGCGTCCCGCACGCCGTGGGCGCCGGGGAACGCGGGCAGCAGAGCGGGATGAGTGTTGATCATGCGGCCGCCGAAGCGCGCGAGGAACTGCTCGCCGATGATCTTCATGAAACCGGCGGACACCACGAGGTCGGGCTCGTAGGAAGCCACCGCCTCGGTCAGCGCGGCGTCCCAGGCGGTGCGGTCCGCGTGGTCGCGCAGCTTCACGGCGAAGTGCGGCACCCCGGCACGTTCGGCGCGCTTGAGACCCTCGATGTTCTCCCGGTCGGCGCCGACCGCGACCACCTCGATCGGGAGGTCGGTGGCGTCCAGCAAGGCCTGCATGAGGGTTCCGGAACCGGAGACGAGTACGACGACGCGCGCCGGTGTCGGAAGCCGAAGTTCGGTGCTCAGCGTCTACTCCTGGGCGTGGCGTGTTGTAGCAGCTCAGGGGCAGTTTAGGCCGTCACCGTTCCGGCTTGCCGTCCAGGTCCTCCTCGGGCTCCATGCCCAGCATCTCGTCGAACTCCGCGTCGAGGTCTTCCTCTTCTTCCTCAACGTCTTCCGGCTCTTCGTCGTCTTCTTCTTCGTCGACGACGTCCTCTTCGAACTCTTCTTCGTCGTACTCGTCTTCGTCGTAGTAGTCGTCGTCCTCGAGGTCCTCGTCGACCTCGAACTCGTCCTCGTCCACCACTTCGAGCTGTTCGAACTGGTCCGTGAGCTCGTCGTCCTCGAACACGACGTCTTCGTCGACGGCTTCTTCCTCGTCGAAGTCCGACTCGACGAACTCGGCGTCGTCGGCCACCACCGCGGGCTTGGCCTTCGAACCGGCGAGCCACGCGACCAGCACACCCGGCACCAGCACCCACAGCGCCACCATCAGGGCGAGCAGACCGGCGGGCACCGTCACCGGGTCGAACGCGCCGGACGCCAGCCGTCCACCGGCGGTCGCGGCGAGCACCAGGCAGCCGACAGCGGCGGTGATCGCGGCGACGAGCACCGCGCGGAACCGCGACGACGGCCGGTCCGACACCTTGCGGCAGGTCCAGCCGACGAACCCGCCGATCAGCGCCGCCCCGGCGAGCACGGCCGGGCTCCACACGACCGCTTCTTCCGGCATCGCCGCCAGCAGCGGCACCGACGGCACCGGGCCGGGGACGAACCGCAGGGGCGTGATCTCGACCGCGCCCATCGAGAACCCGGCACCCGCGACGTACGAGAGGCCGGCGATGATCGCGTTCGGGAGATAGCCGAGGCACAGCAGGAACACGCCGAGGCCCACGCCGACCGACGGACCCGCTCCCGCGAAGAGCTCGCTGGTCCTGGGCCACGAGATCGCGAGCCCGGCCCCCACCGCCAACGCACCCGCGCTGATCAGCGCGAACAGTGCCATGAACCCGGCGCGCAGACCGTGCAGCGCCACCGGATCCAGCTTGTCGAAGACGATCTCGACCAGACCGCAGCGGCGCGCGACGCCGAGAGTCGCGGCCAGACCGGACACGGCCGCACAGCCGAAGAACGCCACCGCGGGTGTGGCGCGCACGACGCCGTCACCCATGATCAGCGCGATCGTGCCGCCGACGACCGCGTGAGCACCGGCGATGCTCAGCACGACACCACGAGCCTGGAGTGGTTCGTAGAGCCCGAGCCGGTCGGCGGCACTGGCGGCGGTACGGGCGACGAGCAGCATCAGCAACGCGGTGGGCAGCAGCGGCAGCACGCCGAGCTGACCCGCGTCGAAGCGCAACGGCACGTGGTGCGCGGCGAGCCACGCGGGTGCCGCGGCGCTGAGCACACCGGCCGTGGAGAAAGCGGCGTACGTGGCCGTCGCGGAGATCAGCGCGAGCAGCGCGGCCACCGCCGCGTACCCGACGACCACCGACCCGATCGCGGCCGCGACGAGCACGCGCATGCGTTCGGAGCGCGAGAACTCCGGCGGGCGCACGATGTTCACCTCGCGAGTCACATCGCGTTGCAGCACGGGCACTTCTCCACTGTGTCAGGCGAGCTGAGCCGTTCGGGTGAGGCACGCCGGTCATGCGAAAAGGCGTCTGCAAGTACCACCAACTGCGAGTTGGCAGTACTTGCAGACGCCCTGAAGGACTGCTTACTGCTGCGGTCCGCCGAAGCCGCCGGGCGGCGTGCCCGGAGCACCGAACTGGCCGGGCTGCGGCATGAAGCTCGTCTGCTGCGGCGGCTGACCCGGCTGCGCGGGCTGCTGCGGCTGCTGACCGAACTGCTGCTGGCCGAACGACGGCTGCTGCGGCTGTGCCTGCTGCTGGGGCGCACCGTGCTGCGGGTGCTGACCTTGCTGCGGGAACGCGCCGGACTGCGGGTTCCAGCCACCGGGCTGACCCTGCTGACCCGCGTACGGGTTCGCCGGCTTCGGCTCGAACTTCACGATGCCCTCGGCGAGCAGGAAGGCGAGCACGATCGCCGCGGTCTCGAGCAGCGCGACGATGAGCAGGACGATGTCGAGACCCTGCACCGACGGCGACTTGATGATCACCTGCAGCTGCAGCAGCGTCTGCACGGCCGCCAGCACCGCGGCGACCGGCACGAAGCCCTTCGGGATGCTCGGCAGGATCGACAGGCCCGCGAGCGCACCCGCGGCGAGCAGGTAGACGACGTTGCCGCTGCTCACGTCGTCCGCGAAGGCGACGAGGTAGGCGACGAGGCCGAGGCCGGCGCCGACCAGCGGCAGGATCAGGCCCAGGTTGATGTTGTTGGTGCCGGGAGCCCCGTGGGCCGGCGGCGGTGCCTGGTGCTGTGCCGGACCCGGCGGCTGCTGTTGGTGTGCGCCGTAAGGCACGGACATGTCAGGTCTCCTCCAACCGAGTGATGCTTCAAAACGCTACTTGACGCACATGCTCAGACGATGACCGGATCATGCCGGTTCCGCCAGACGAGCGAGGGCCGGACTCCGAAAGTACTCGGAATCCGGCCCTTGGTGGTGCTCAAAGTGCTCAGAGAGCGCTCATGATCTCGCGCATCAGAGCGGCGGTCTCGGACGGCGTCTTGCCGACCTTGACGCCGGCGGCCTCGAGGGCCTCCTTCTTCGCCTGCGCGGTGCCCGCCGAGCCGGAGACGATGGCGCCGGCGTGGCCCATGGTCTTGCCCTCGGGAGCGGTGAAGCCCGCGACGTAGCCGACGACCGGCTTGGTCACGTTCTCCTTGATGTACGCGGCCGCACGCTCCTCGGCGTCGCCACCGATCTCACCGATCATCACGATCGCGACGGTCTCGTCGTCGGCCTGGAAGGCCTCGAGGGCGTCGATGTGCGTCGTGCCGATGATCGGGTCGCCACCGATGCCGATCGCGGTGGAGAAGCCGAAGTCCTTCAGCTCGTGCATCATCTGGTAGGTCAGGGTGCCGGACTTCGACACCAGACCGATCTTGCCGCTGCCCGCGATGTTCGCCGGGATGATGCCGGCGTTCGACTTGCCGGGGCTGATGATGCCGGGGCAGTTCGGGCCGATGATGCGGGTCTTGTTGCCGGTCGCGACGGCGTGCGCCCAGAAGTAGGCGGTGTCGTGCACCGGGATGCCCTCGGTGATGACGACGGCCAGGCCGATCTCCGCGTCGATCGCCTCGACGACCGCGGCCTTGGAGAAGGCCGGCGGCACGAAGATCACGGTCACGTTCGCGCCGGTGGCCTCCATGGCCTCCTTGACGGTGCCGAAGACCGGGAGCACGGTGCCGTCGAAGTCGACCTTCTCGCCGGCCTTGCGCGGGTTCACGCCACCGACGATGTTCGTGCCGGACGCGAGCATGCGCTTGGTGTGCTTGGTGCCCTCGGCACCGGTCATCCCCTGGACGATGACCTTGCTGTTCTCGTTGAGGAAGATAGCCATTTCGGTCAGACCCCCGCAGCCGCGAGCTCGGCGGCCTTGGCGGCCGCGTTGTCCATCGTGTCGACAACGGTCACCAGCGGGTGGTTGGCCTCGGCGAGAATCGCGCGGCCCTCCTCCACGTTGTTGCCGTCGAGGCGGACGACGAGCGGCTTGGTGGCCGAGTCGCCGAGGATCTCCAGCGCCTTCACGATGCCGTTGGCCACGGCGTCGCACGCGGTGATGCCACCGAAGACGTTGACGAACACCGAACGGACGGCCTCGTCGCCGAGGATGACGTCCAGGCCGTTCGCCATGACCTCGGCGGACGCGCCGCCGCCGATGTCGAGGAAGTTCGCGGGCTTCACGCCGTACTGCTCACCGGCGTACGCCACGACGTCCAGAGTGGACATCACGAGACCGGCGCCGTTGCCGATGATGCCGACCTCGCCGTCGAGCTTGACGTAGTTGAGGCCCTTCTCCTTGGCCTTCGCCTCGAGAGGGTTCTCGGCAGCCTTGTCGACCAGCTCGGCGTGGGCCGGGTGGCGGAAGTCGGCGTTCTCGTCCAGCGTGACCTTGCCGTCGAGGGCGACGATCTTGCCCTGCGGGTCGCGGACCAGCGGGTTCACCTCGACCAGCGTGGCGTCCTCGGAGACGAAGGTCTCCCAGAGCTTCACGATGGTGTCGACGACCTGGTCCTTGACCTCGGCCGGGAAGTTCGCCGCGTCGGCGATCTCCGTGGCCTTGGCGACGTCGACACCCTTGATGGCGTCGATGTGGATCTTCGCGAGGGCCTCGGGCTTGGTGGCCGCGACCTCCTCGATGTCCATGCCGCCCTCAACGCTCGCCATGGCGAGGAAGGTGCGGTTCGCACGGTCGAGGAGGAAGGAGAAGTAGTACTCCTCCGCGATGTCCGAGGCAGGCGTCACCAGCACGCGGTGAACGATGTGCCCCTTGATGTCCAGGCCGAGGATGGCGGTCGCCTTCTCCTCGGTCTCCTCGGGGGTGGAAGCGAGCTTCACACCACCGGCCTTGCCGCGGCCGCCGGTCTTGACCTGGGCCTTGACGACGACGGCCTGGCCGAACTTCGCGGCGATGGCCTTGGCGTCGGCGGGGTTGGTGGCCACATCGCCCGGCAGTACCGGGACGCCGTGGGCGGCGAAGAGGTCCTTCGCCTGGTACTCGTACAGGTCCACTCGGGTCTCCTGCGACGTCGGTGTCGGAACACCGCGCCTGGGTGGTCCTCAAGGGGCCAAGCGAACCCACTTGACGCGGCTGGGCCCAGACACTATCGAGCTGCGCGTACTGCTCGCACGCCACCTTCGGTGAGGTCGGTCTCAACTGCGGTGAGGTCGATCACGCGTGCGCGCGCGATATAAGGAAACACGAGTTCTTCGCCACGTTTCAGCGGGTCGCGCGAGCTCCCGTCAACCCCGCCGCGACCACGAACGCCGCCACCGACGCCATTGCGAGCCACGTGCCGGGACCCGCGGTCGCGCGCACGACTCCTGCTCCGGTCAGCGGCAGCTCCAGTGCCCGCACGCCGACAAGCAACGCCGCGCCCGCGAACACCGCGGCACCGCGAGCAGGCCTCGACCGGAACGCGATGACGAGGCCGATGATCAACAGGGCGAGAGAGGAGAGCAGCGCCGCCGAGACCACCGGGTTGTTGTCCGGCACCAGCGTCGGCGCCTTGTAGTTGTCGCCGAGCACGTTCGGCAACGCGAACGCGCCGATCGCGAAGAGCCCGCCCAGCAGCACCGCGCCGATCTCGGGCATCGGCACCTGCTGCTTCCTGGCAGGCGCGGCGGACACCAGGTTCTCCCGCTCGCCGGCACCCGCGAGACCAGCGCAGATGAGGGCGAGGATGCCGAACGGCGCGACGAGGATCATGATCCAGAAGCCGGCGCCGGGCTGCGCGATGCCGGCCTGGCTGGCGGCCAGCACCGGCTGCGTCGCACCCGCCGCGGCCAGCTGCATCGCGAGATAGCCGAAGAACAGGGCGGGACGAACCGTGCTCGCGATGGAGGGGACGAACAGGGCGAGGCCCAGCGCGCCGAACGCGAGCGCGCCCGGCCAGAGCAGGTTCGCGGAGGCCAGCTCCGGCGCGGTGTCGCCCGTCGTCAGGACGAGCTGCGGCGCGATCGCACCACCGATCATGGCGAGAGCGGCGAGGATCGCGAAGACACCGGCCGTGACGTGCATGCGCCGTTCCGTCGGCAACGCGAGGTCGTGCGTCTCGTCGCGCTTGCCGCGCACCAGCCGCCAGAGCCGGGCGAGCAGCGGCACCGCGGGCAGCAGCAGCGCGGCGGTCAGCGCGATGAACGGGCCGGGAGTCAGCCCGAGACCGGGCACGGTCGCTCCGGCCACGAGCGACGGCAGCACGACGGCCAGCACGGCGAGCGTCACGCCGTACATACCGCCCTCGCGGGTGTCCGGGTCGGGCGAGCTGGCGGCGAGAGCGGTGGCGAGCGGCGCGGCCAGTGCGACCAGCAGGCCACCGGTCAGTCCGAGCGCCGGCAGGTCCCAGGGGCCGCGGTCGAGCTGGAACGGGTCGGACGAGGTGAACGGCTGACCGAGCAGCCCGACCGTCACCCAGAAGGCGATGATCACGTGGATCGCGACGAGGCCAGGAGGCTCCGACTCGTCCGCGGGCATGCCGGCCCGGCCGGACGCGAGCACGCCACCGGCGATCACCAGCGCGTGCCCGGCGATCAGCACCCACAGCCCGATCGACGGCGTGACCGCGACCAGCGTGGCCGGTCGGAACAGCTCCGGGCGGGCCACCGACATCGGCGCGAACACGACCTGGAGGTCGCTCAGCAGGCGTCCTACGCCGAAGACCCCGATCGCGGCGATCAGCCCCGCGGCCACGAAAGGCCTGCCGCGGAACAGCAGCACACCCGCCACGGCCGGCGGCACCAGCGCGAGCAGGGCGAGCAGCGGCCACGACGTGAAGGCGGGTTCCGCGCCGTCGACCACGCCGAGCAGCGGGCCGACAGCGGCGAGGACACCACCCGCCGCGGCGAGGGCCCAGGAGGTGCGCAGGCGTGCGGCGGCAGGGGTCTGGTTCTCGAGCTCGGTTCGAGTCATCGCGGGCGAACCTAGCAACACCGTTGTTCCCTTGTGTTGACGTACTGAGACGAAATTCGTTCGCATGTGGAAAAGATCCGGCGGGTACTCCTAGTCGGTGACTCCATCACTTACCGTCGCTCATATGAGCGACACCGGCCGGTCGTGGATGACGCGTCTGACTGACGCCGTTCTCGACCGTGCCGACTGGGGAGTGCACACAGCGCGCGACGTCGCGGAAGAAGTAAAGGTCGCGTTGCGCGCCATGGCCACGCCCGGCGGGATGCGCGGAGTCGTGCGGGAAGCGGCCTGGTTGACGGCCCACACGGTGCTCTACCCATGGGGCGCGATCACCGAGCAGCTTCGCCCGGAGGCCCAGTTCCGGCACTACCGAACCGACGGGCTGGGGCCACGCCAGCGCGGGCTGATGGTTTCGGCGCTGGACGCGGTGGGCACCCCGATCGTGTTGGTGCACGGCATCGGGGACAACCGCTCCGCCTTCGCGGTGCTGTCGGGGGCGCTGCGAAGGCGGGGCTTCGGGGTGGTGCACGCCATCAACTACAGCGTGCTGACGGCGTTGACCGGTGACGTCCGCCGCTCGGCCGCCCTGCTCGGCGCGCACATCGAGCGGATCTGCGAGCAGACCGGCGCGGATCAGGTGCATGTGGTCGGCCATTCGCTCGGCGGGCTCATCGCCAGGTATTACGTACAACGGCTGCACGGCGACTCACGCGTTCGCACACTCGTAACACTCGGAACGCCGCACAACGGCACGTTGCTCGCCTATCTGATGCCGACCTCGCTGACGCGGCAGCTGCGCCCCGGTTCGGAGCTGTTGTCCGAACTCGCCGAGCCCTGCCGCCCGTGCCGCACGCGGTTCGTCGTGGTCTGGTCGGAGATGGACCAGATCATCGTGCCCCAGCGCAACGCCCGACTGGAGCACTCGTCGTTACTCGTCGAGGAACACCAGATACGTGATTCAGGTCACCTTTCTTTGCCGGTTGACACGAGGACTCTTCACGTAGTTGTGACCGCCATCACCCGATCGGATGACTCTCTGACTCACCCCATCGCCGCTGGCGGTGAGGCGTGTCGCCCGTCCGGAGTGACCGACGGTCACAGTTGACAGTTGAAAGCTCCTGGTCGCCGCCCGTTCAGACGACATAACGAACTGGGGTTTGCCCTCCGAGGCTCCCCGCCGTTACTGTCCCCCGGTCCGTTGTCACGGTCTGATCACAGAAGGACACCGAGTCAGAACCCCGAAATCTGACTCACCGGGAATCCCCCGCCCGGCAGTCCACCGATCAGGCTCCCCGAAGGCGGAAAGGCATGCTTTGAGTCACCACCGCTCCCCCGGCGGCCATGAACGCAGTGCTGCGCTTGACGAGGCAGTCGACCGCGCCTCCACGCGCACCGTCAGCTCCCACCGGCTCCCCCCGCCGCCGTCCGCGCTCCGCGGACGCATCGTCGTCGCCGCCGTCGCAGTAGGCGCATTCGCCGCAGCAGGCGCAGGCCAGACCCTGCAGGCCGCCGCGGACGACGCCAAGGACGTCCAGCTCGCGAACCACACCGACGGTTCCGCCGCGTTCACCGGCCAGGGTGGCGACACCGCCCCCGCCCCGCAGATCCTCGCGGTCTCCAAGACCACGTCCGAGGGTTCCGCCGAGGCAGCCAAGCTCCTGCGCAGCCAGCAGCTCACCACCGAGCGCGAGGCCGTAGAGGCCGAGAAGAAGCGCCCGAAGTTCGTCCGCCCCGCCGCCGGCGACTTCACCTCGGGCTACGGCGGCCGCTGGGGCACCATGCACCTCGGCATCGACATCGCAGGCCCGATCGGCACCCCGATCCTCTCCGCCGCCGACGGCGTCGTGATCGAGGCAGGCCCCGCGTCCGGCTTCGGCCTCTGGGTCCGCGTGCAGCACGAGGACGGCACCATCACCGTCTACGGCCACGTCGACACCTACAGCGTCCGCGAAGGCCAGGCGGTCAAGGCAGGCCAGCAGATCGCGCGGATGGGCAACCGTGGCTTCTCCACCGGCCCTCACCTGCACTTCGAGGTGTGGAACCCCGGCGGCCAGAAGATCAACCCGCTCACGTGGCTCAACGCTCGCGGTGTGACCGTCTGATCTGCTGCTGATTCGCTGCCGGTTCGCTCGGTGCTGAACTACGGCTCAGTAGCTTTCTCGCGGGCTGAATTGAGTTGACCCACCCGCTGGGGTGCGGGTGAGCGGTTCAGGGGCCCCAGGGGCCTCATAAGCCTCCAACAGCGCTCCTGTCGCTCGTATTCCGCGAGTCGTTACTCGGCTTGAGGCGGATTCGAGGCGGAGTTGAGCCGGATCCTGTTGCGCGAGGTCCGTGTCCGGGCTATCGCGGGCTTGGGTCATGGTGGGCATGCGTCTTGGCGGACGAAGTAGGCCGACGCCACTCGCCAGACCGAGCACATGTGTTTTCGCCAGCGCGGGCCGCAGGCTTTGCAGGCGCCGGAGTCCGTTGGCTCGTGGAGGGTCAGCAGGGTGCGCCAGGCCGTGGTGAGTCTGGTGGTCTCCGGGGATTCCAGCTGGTTGAGGATTGCGAACACACGTTCGTGCAGCACGTTGGCCAGTACGTGATCCATTGAGAGCGCTCCCGCGGGGGATTTGGTCCACACGCGGTTGATGATGCTCCGTGGGTCTGACAATTTTTGAGGGTCGCGGTCTGGTTGGGCTCGTGGATGGCTTGAACTTGGGCCTGCCCGGGGGTGAGCGTCTCGCTGGGGCCGTGAGTTGGGGCCGTGAGCTAGGCC
The DNA here is from genome assembly GCF_040681245.1 of Lentzea sp. NPDC051838. Lineage (NCBI taxonomy): Bacteria > Bacillati > Actinomycetota > Actinomycetes > Pseudonocardiales > Pseudonocardiaceae > Lentzea > Lentzea sp. NPDC051838. The sequence continues at coordinate 1,096 of NZ_JBFAYI010000040.1, read as the reverse complement.
GCTTGAGCTTGCCTCTTGAGCTGGGCCTCGGAGCAGCTACCTGGGCCTTGAACTCGGCCCTTGAGGTGGACATCGAGCGTCTACCGGGGCTTTGAGCTGGGCCTTTCGAGGTGGACCTGGAGCACCTAGCTGGGCCTTGGGCTGGCCTTTGGGGTGGACCTTGAGCGTCTACCGGAGCCTTGGGCTGGGCCTTGAGTTGGGCAGCCTTGTGGCCGGGCCTTGAAGCCTGATCCTGAAGCTGATGTTTGGAACTTGTCGTACGGCCGGACCGCTCTCCCGTTCGGTCCGGCCGCACTCGCCGCGAAGTCAGGCCCCCGCCTTCCCTTCGCTCCCCTTGTGTCTGCAGGCTGCTCGTCTTGCTGCGGATCGCCCCGAACGTCCCGCGGCTGTGCTGCTTGCGACACCCACATAGACGTACGAAGGTTGGGTTCGTTGCGCTGAAACTTGGGATTTTCTTGAGATTTCTGGCTGGGTTGGGTTTTTGCTGGTCAGGGGTGGTGTGCGCTGTCCGGTTTGTCTTGGGTTGGGTGGGTCTTGGAGGCCGCCGTTGGCGGCACGCGCCGGTTCCGTAGGTCGTCCCCCGGTTTGTGTTGGCGGCTGGCGGTTTTGTGTCCGTGGGGTGGGCGGGTTCCGTGGGTGCCCGGCGGTTGCGATCGCGGGTTTGGTGGGTGGTCGCCTTGGGTGGGGCGGGTGCTGTTTCAAGCGAGGGCTCTGCCCTTGCCCGCCAATCTGATCAAAGACCCACCAGCGCCATACGCGGGTTGATGGCACGCCTGTTGCTTTGGGCGGCTGCCGGTTGCGTTTCTGGGTGCGTTGGTGGGTGCGTTGGTGGGTGCGTTGGTGGGTGCGTTGGTGGGTGCGTTGGTGGGTGCGTTGGTGGGTGCGTTGGTGGGTGCGTTGGTGGGTGCGTTGG
>NZ_JBFAYI010000040.1:0-85 GCF_040681245.1 Lentzea sp. NPDC051838 | reverse complement strand
TGTGGGGTGGGTCCCGTCACGAGTCGCGTCCGAGCGAGCCACACCAGGTCAGGGGTGTCAACTCGACGTAAAGCGTGTCGAGTTG
>NZ_JBFAYI010000039.1:21189-70371 GCF_040681245.1 Lentzea sp. NPDC051838 | reverse complement strand
CGCAGCTCACAAACCCACGACAGACAACAAGAGACGGGCCGCCGCTGACGCGACGACCCGTCTCAAGGAACTCACCCCTGGTTAAAACACCAGGTGGATGAAAGAGCCGTTCATCGTGAAAAGGGTCAGTTGGCGTTGAGCCGGTCCTCGAACGAGGCCTGGAGGGTGCGGAACGCGGCCACCTCGGCGTCGTACGGGGCGGACGGCGCGAGCCGCGTCGGGTCCGGCGACACGACGAACGACACCAGCCAGCCGAGCGACTCGGACGAGGCCAGCGCGTCCTTCACGGACTCGTCCTCAGCCCAGTCACCCGCGTCCTCGAACAGCTCCACGGCGAGGTCGAGCTGCTGCGGGTCGAGGGCGTCGGGGCCCTCCTCCATGTCCTCGGCGATGCCGGTCAGCACGTAGACGTTGTCGTCGTCCACGTCGACCTCGAGCTCACCCGCGGTGGCCTTGACCTTGACGTCGTTCCACGTCTCGACGTCGGCGAGGTCGTGGTCGTCGTTCTCGGCCACGAACCGGCTCAGCGCGCGCTGCGAGGTGAAGACCTCGATCTTGCCGCGGCGGCCCAGGAACACCGGGTCGTCGCCGAGGTAGCAGCGCAGCGTGTAGAACTCGCCGGCCGACGTGATGATCTTGATGGGGTCGATGCCGACCTCGACCCAGAAGCCGGTGGGCTCGGGCTTGTCCTCGTCGGAGTCCTCCGAGTCGGGAGCCTCGACGGCGGCGGCAGCTGCGGTCTCGGCCTCGAGCGCGGCGAGCTCCTCCTGCGCGACGGCGAGCTGCTTCTCCGGGACCTCGGGCGTGTTCACGACGCCGTCGATCGCGTCGAGGACCTCGTCCCACTTCTCGGAGACGACCTCGGACAGCTCGTCCCACAGCTTCGCGCCGTCACGGCCGCTGAACGGCAGCGTGCCCTGCGGCAGCAGCGAGAAGCCCTCCGCGCTGTCGAGCACCTCGTGGACCTTCTCCAGGTCGCAGACGTCCGCAAGAGCGCGCACGATCGCGATGACGTCGGCGAGCTCGCCGATCGTCCAGGTGTCCGGGTCCTCTGCGATCAGCTCGGGCACGCCGACGAGGTCGAACTGGTGGTTGTCGTCCGGCGAGAGGTCCGCGACGCCCAGCGACGGCACAACCGGCCACGCTGGGTGATCGGTCAGGTCGTGCTCCTCCGCGGTGCGGACGAAGGCGGCGAGGTGCGCGGCGTCGGGGAAGACGAACAGGTCCTCCTCGTCACCGAGGAACGCCTCCCACTCCTCGCCCTTCTCGCGCCAACGGGGTGCCCACAGCGTGACGACGTCACCCTGCGTCAGCCCCAGCTCGATGGGGACGATGTCCTGCGCCATCCTGACCTCCCGGTCACGCCTGCCTGATGCCGTGGGCGAGCCTAACGGTGCTGATCACCGGCGCCCAAAGGGGTTCTCGAAGAACGCGTCCTCGTCGGGATCCTCGACGACGGGCGTCCTGGGCCGCCGCTCCTGAGCTGCCTCGGGAGCTGCGGATTTCGGGGGCACGACGGGGTTCCACGTCGACCGGAAGGGTGAGTCGCCCGCGATCGACTCGACGTCGATCGCCATTCCGTCACCCAGCGCCAGTGCCATCCTGTTGAAACTCGTCTGCACGGCCGCGTTGGTCGCGAGCCGCACCGTCTCGGTCACGACCTCGCCGACCGCCCGTGCGCCCTGTTGCAGCAGCGCCGGGTGCAGGTGCAGGGCCTTGATCTCGCCCTTCGCGGACGCCGTGACCATGCACAACCCGTTCGGGTGCTCGACCGTCTCCGCGGTGCGCGCGAGATCCTGCTGCAGCTGCTCGGTGGCCTGCATGCGTTCTTCGTTCACCGCCGCCACCCGAGGTCCTCGTCCTGCTCCGGCGCGAAGCCCAGCTCCGTCAGCTCGCGCGGGTCGACCACGCGTTCCAACGTGTGGTGCAACCGCGACGACGCGCTGCGCTGGGCCTTCTCGGCGATGCGCATGATCTCGGCGGCCAGCCCCTGCGGCCCCATCCGCAACGCGGCCGGGCTCACCACGATCTGCTGCGGCGGACCACCGGGCGTGGCGACCACCGTCACGGCACCGTCCGGTGAGGACACCCGTCCCGTGATGGGACCACTGCGCGCGACGTGTTGCGACACGGCCTGCTCGACATCGCGCACCTTCCTCGCGGCGCGCTCGACGTCGTCGTCCACCCGATCACCCCCTACTGCGACAGTGTGCCGCATGATGCTGCGTTCGGTCCTGCTGTTCGCCCTCGCCGCCCTCATGGAGATCGGCGGCGCCTGGCTCGTGTGGCAGGGCGTGCGGGAGTCGCGCGGCTGGCTGTGGATAGGCGGCGGGGTGATCGCGCTGGGCGTCTACGGCTTCGTGGCGACGCTGCAGCCCGACGCTCATTTCGGCCGGATCCTCGCGGCGTACGGCGGCGTCTTCGTGGCGGGGTCGCTCGCCTGGGGCATGGTCGTCGACGGGTTCCGGCCCGACCGTTACGACGTGATCGGCGCTCTGGTGTGCCTCGCCGGCGTGGCTGTGATCATGTACGCACCGCGCTAGCCAGCAGCGCGGTCAGTTCGGTGGCGATGGCCTCGAGCGGCTCGATGCCCCGCTGCGCCCGGCACAGCACCACGGCGCCCTCGGCGGCCCCGACGACCAGCGTGGCGAGCTGAGCGGCCCGCTGGGGCTCGACCCCGTGTTCCTCCAGTGATGCGGCCAGCTGCGCCGACCACGCCCGGAACGCGTCGGCGGCCGCGGCGAGCGCCTCGGGGTGGTCCGCCTCCTCGACGGCGACCGCGACCACGGGGCAGCCGGCCTTGAAGTCGTTGCCGGCCACGACCTCCCGCCACAGCTCGAAGAACGCCCGCACACCCTCCGCGGGACCCTGCCGGAGTTGCTGGTCGAGCACCTTCGAGACGAAGTCCGCAGACAGTCGCACGGCCTCCGCGGCCAGCTGGTCCTTGCCGCCGGGGAAGTAGTGGTACGTGGACCCGAGCGGCGTGCCCGCGTGCTTCGCGACCTCCCGGATGCTCGTCGCGTTGAGGCCGCGGCGCCGGAGCATGTCCGCCGCTCCGGCGACGATCTGCTGTCGGGACATCTCCTGAGCCTCTCTGGTTATAACGACTGTCATACGATAGCGTGCCGTTGGGGTTATAACAGTCGTCATAAGGGGAGTCGTGCCATGCCGATGATCGAACTGACCGCGCCGGCCGGATCGCTGACCGACGCGGGCCGCAAGAGCGTGCAGAAGGACCTCGCCGAGCTGCTGCTCAAGTGGGAGGGCGCGCCGGACAACGACTTCTTCCGCTCGGTCGCCTGGACCTACCTGCACGAGCTGCCCGCGGGCGCGCAGACGACCGCGCTGGACGACGCGCCGCGGTTCCGGGTGGACGTGACGGTTCCGGCGGGCGCGCTGTCCGACCGGCGCAAGGCCGGGCTGATCAAGGAGGCGACCGCGCTGGTGCTGGAGGCCGCTGGGCTGGCGGAGAGCGACGCGCTGCGGGTGTGGGTGCTGATCAACGAGCAGCCGGAGGGGACCTGGGGAGCGGGCGGTCAGGTTGTGAAGGTCGAGGAGCTGCGGAAGATCGCCGAGGCTGCTCAGTAGGGTCGGTGCATGAGCGATCCTCGGGATGTGCTCGCTCGCGTTTGGCCCCGCCCTCCCTAGGGGGCAGACCGCCACATAGTCCTAGGACGCAACTTACTGGCGGATTCGTGCTGTCAAGGCCCCGCTCGGCGATCTGTGGACAACCAGCTGCCGGGCCCCGAGTTGTCCACAGATCGCCGAGCGGCGGGTTGACGTCACGATTTCGCGGCTAACGTCGACAGTGTGGCTGGTGTGGCCCCCTTGGGTGGGCGGGGCCCAGGCGTGGCGGGCCGAGTTCTGGGTGTGCGGGACGTTCGTGGTGCGGGACGGGAAGGTCGTGCTGTGGCGTGACTACTACGACAACGCGACCTTCGTCTACGCGTGCTTGAAGGGGCTGGTCCGGGCGGCGCTCAAGATCGCCCGGACCAAGCTCGCTCAGCCCGTCGGGCGGTAGAAGCCGTAGAACGACATCCCGCTGTTCGTCGTGCGGATCTTGCCGACCTGCACCGGGTCGCCGGCCTCGACCATCTGGCCGTTGCCGATCACCATCGCCACGTGCCCGTCCCACACGACGAGGTCGCCGGGCAGCAGCTGGTCGGCAGGCACGGACGCGCCCATCGCCTGCGAGGACGCCGGGCGCGGGATGTCGAAGCCCGCGTTCTTGTAGGCCCACTGGGTCAGGCCCGAGCAGTCGGTGCCCTGCGGCGGGTTCGCGCCACCCCACACGTACGGGGTGCCCAGCGCCGACAGCGCGTTGCGGACGGCCTTGGCGGCGGTCTCGTTGGGCGCCTCGGCACTGCTGCCGTCGGGCAGGTTCACGCCGACGCCGGTGCCGGGCTGCGGCGGGATCGCGACCGGCAGGCGAGGGCCGGAACCGCCGCCACCGCCACCTCCTCCGCCGCCACCACCACCGCCGCCTCCTCCACCCGAGCCGCCGCCTCCACCGTTGGAGCCGGAGCTGTGCGAGGGAGCGGACTCCTGCTTCTTCGTGTCGGTCGCACCGGCCGTGGAGGTCGTGCCCTCGTCACCGCCGAGCGGCTCGCCGAGCTTGCCCAGCGCGCCGAGATCGGGCTTCTGCAACCCGTTCAGCTGCCCGATCAGCTGCGTGAGCTGGTCGCGCACCTTCTGCAGCTCGGCGGAGGTCTTGCCCTGGTAGCCGGTGGCCATGCCGGCGAGGTCCGCCAGCGCCGCCAGCACGATGCCGGGACCGGCCACCAGCGACGCGGCCATCGCGGCCGCGAGCTTCGGCGTCGCCTTCGAGGTGAACTCGTCGATGAGGCCCTGGATCGCCGTCCGCCCGCCGGTCACCGCGGAAACGCCGGACGACGCCACGGTCTTGAAGACGGAAGCGTTGGAGGACAACGTGTTCGTGGCCGACGCGAAGGTGGCGACGCGGCCGGTGAAGGCGTTGGCCTTGTCGCCGGACCACGTGTTCAGCACGGCCGTCGACGCCGACGAGTGCCGTGTCCCCAGGTCGGTCATGGCCGTCTGCGCGCGGCCGAACGCGTCGCCTGCGCGCGTGGCGCCACCGGTGTCGCCGTCCAGCTTCGCCAGGTCTTCCTTCATGGGCGCGATGAACGCGCTCAAAAGCCCTTCGACGCTCATGCACGCGCCGCCTTGTCGAGCGACGCCTTGTGCGCCTCTTCCTGCGCGATGTACGCCTCACGGGCCTTGGAGACGGCGGTCCCGAGGCCCGACAGACCCGCAGACGCCGCCTTCAGCGCGTCCATCTGCGCCTGCGCGGCGGTCTGGAACGCGGCGTTGAGCCCCACCTCGTTGCCGATCTTGCCGAAGCAGTCGCCGGGCAGTGCTGTGGTGCCGTTCAACGTGCCGGTGCCGACCGCGCCCACCTCGCTCGCCAGACCGGCCACCGCCGACGCGTATCCGGTCAGGGCGTCGAGGTCGACCTTGAGACCTTGTTCCGCCATCTGAAAGCTTCTTCCCCCAGTAGTGACCTGTTCCGCCCTGATCCTGCCCCGATGAGCGGTACCTCGCCCGACGTTCGCACAAGATCATGGAGCAGTGGGTGTGATCGAGCACTGGAACCGGATCCTGGCATGGCTGGCGGAGCACGCTCCGGCCACCCGCGCCGTGCTGCGTCCGAGGTACGACGCGCTGCCGGAGCTTCGGGTTCCGATCGATCTCCAGATGTGGTGGAGCGTCTACGGCGGCACGGAGGAGGGCCTCTTCGCCGAGATCCTGCCGCCCTTCTACACGCCGCTGGGCGCCGATCGGGCGTTCGTGCTGAGGGAAACCCACGCGAGCAAGCCCGCTGACGCCTCCGAGGCCGGCTCACCGACGGCGGGCTTCCACCCCGAGTGGCTGCCGATCGCGTTCGACGGCACCGGCGACGTGCTCGCGATGGACCTGAGGCCCGGCGTGCTGCGCGGCTGCGTGGTCGAGTGGGACCAGGAGCGCAACGAGATGGTCAAGCCGGAGTGGACGTCGATCGTCGAGATGTTCGACCAGGTCGCGACGGCGCTGGAGAACCGCAGCGCGGTCGGCCACTGCTTCCCCGAGGTCAACACCGCGGGTGAGCTGGGCTGGCGCACTAGCTGATCGGTTCCAGCACCTTCAGCGCCTCCAGACCGTTGATGATCTGCTCGACGCCCAGTGCCGCGAGCAGGATGCCGAGCACCCGGACCAGGACCCACGCGTAGGTCATCTTCACGTACCGCATCGCGATGCCGAGCACCGCGATCGCGGCCAGGTCGAGCGCGATCACCGCGGCGAAGGCACCGGCCAGCACGAACGTCACCTGGACCTCCTTCGTGTCCGCGAGGAGGAACAGGTAGGCCAGTGCCACCGGGTTCGCGTAGTACGCGGTGGCCAGCTCGTGGGTGCCGCCGGTCACGTCGTGGGTCGGCTCCTGCTTGCGGCCGAGGACGAGGTCGAGGGCGTGCACGAAGAGAATCACGCCGGCGGCCAGCAGCAGGGCGCCCTGGCTGATGTGGAACAGGGAGAGCAGCAACCGTCCCGCCGCCACCACGAACAGACCCACGCCCAGCGCGATGGCCGTGGAGCTCCAAGCGACCCGCCAGCGCTTCTGCGAGTCCGCGCCTTCGGTGTCCATCAGAAACGCCAGCAGGATCTTCGGCGGGCCCACGACGGCGACGAGGATGCTGAACGCTTCGACGAAGCTCATGTCCTCAATGATCGAGCCGTGGGACCGGGCCCGCGACTTACCTCACGCCGGCGAGTGAACGCTGCGGCACCGGGACGGCCTTCACGCGGGCGTAGATCTTCACCGCGGCCAGCGCGCCGAGCCACCCCAGTGCGGTACCGGTCGTGTTGGTGATCAGGTCGTCGACGTCGAAGATCCGGTTGGCCCACATCAGCTGCGAGCCCTCGATCAGCAGCGAGACGCCGTACCCGATCAACGCGGCCTGGCCCACGGTCCTACGGCCCCAGAACATCAGCATCGCGCCCAGCGGCACGAACAGCAGCACGTTCAACGTCATCTGGTCGAAGGCGATCTGGCCGTCGCGGAACGTGTCGGCGATCCACTGGAACGGCACGAGCTGCACGGCCTGGCGCGGCGGCACGGTCTGCATCGGCAGGAACGTGGCCGAGAACAGCATGCTCGCGTACACGGTGATGGTCGCGCTCCGGAACGTCAGCTGACGGAACAACAGCTGCGGCAGCAGGAAGACGACCGACAGGAAAAGGCCCCACTGGATGCTCGCGAGCTGTGCATTCGTCATGAATCCAAGTTATGAAAATGGCCCTCAGCGCACATCGCGCTGAGGGCCAGTCTCATCCTCGTACTTCCGGCCGAGACCTACTCGGCCGCGTAATCCCGTGGGCTGATGCCCCGTAGTACCGGGCCGCACGCCAGGGCTGCTACCAGCGCAACCACCATTCCGACGCCCACCGGAGCGAGCACCCACGGCGTGAGCGGCATTTCGCCGTGACCCACCAGTCCACGCGCGAGAGTGAGCAATCCGAGGCCCACGACAATGCCCGCACCACACGCCGCGATTGTGACGGCGAACACCGGAAGCATTACCTCGCGGCGCAATGCGTGACCCAGCACACGAATTGGTGTTCCTGCCGCGATCAACGCACCGAAAGTGCGCCTGCGGTCGATCACCGAACCGGCTGCGGCCACCGCCGCGCCGATGCCACCGAGCACCGCCGCGATCGACAGACCGATGATCGTGGCCCGTTGCAGGTCGTCCATCAGCGTGTCGCCGTAGAGCTCGCGCTGTTCGCCGTCGACCAGCCGCACGCCCGGCAGCGTTCCGACCAACGCCGTGTGCACGGCGTCCCGGTTCTCGGCGGTCGTGGGCACGCCGACCATCGACGTCTTGCCCTCGACCCCCGGCAGCAGCTCCGGGTCGATCACCACGCCGACCCGGCCGGACGGGCTGAACGGCCGCGTCTCGTACTGCGTGGGCAGCTTGGAGGTCACGACGTCGTGCGGGCCGCCCGACTTGAACTCGTCGCCGTCCAGCTTCGCTGACGAGTACACCGCGGGCCCCGGCCGGCACGACAGGCCGTTCAGCACCTTCGCGACGTCAGCGCACTTGCCGACGATCACGTACGTGCCGTAGTCGGCCTTCTTGCCCGTCGAGACCGTGCCGTCGAGCATCGCGACGATCGGCGCCGAGGTCTGCAGCCGCAACGGGGTGATGTCGTGCGTCACCTGCTCCGCCACGATCGCGTTCTCGTTCCACGTCGAGTCGCGGAACGGCACCTGACTTTCCAGGCCCGGCAACATGGTCAGCGCCATCGAGCCGGTGAACACCGCGATCACGACACCGGTGGAACCGCGGAACGCCGCCACCGGGTCACCCGCCAGCCGCCGTCCCGCCAGCAGGGTCGACGGCTTGTGCCATCGCGAGACGAAGAACCTGCCGACCCACGCCGTCATCACCGGCCCGGCCAGCACCAACGCCAGAGCCACCGCGCCAAGACCGAGGAGCACCACGGTGAACTGGCTGTCGCCGCTGGCCTCCTGCGCGTACACGATCCCGAGGAAGAACACGCCGAGAGCCCCGGCGATCATCAGCAGCCGCCACGACCGGACCTTGCGCTTCTCCTCCGCTGCCAACGGTTTCTGCACCACGCGCCGCAGCCCCATGATCGCCGCCCCGATGACGAGCACCGGAGCGAGCACCGCGACGGCCACGACGACCGGGACCGACGGCACGAAGTCACCCGGATACCAGGTGCCGCCCTCCCACGGGATCTTCGCGGTGATGTGGCTGAACGGCTGCGCGAGCACCACGCCCAGCACGCTGCCGACAACCGCGCCGACGGCCGTCTCGACCGCGGTCATGATCACGACCTGCCGCGGCGACGCACCGGCCAGCCTCAACGCGGCCAGACGCCGTTCCCGTTTCGCTGCAGTCAATCGCGCGGCCGACGCGACCAGCACGAGACACGGCACGACGAGCACCACGAGCCCGACGCGGGTGAGCAGGTAGAGCATGCCGTGGTAGTCGTCGCGGTACGAGCCGGAGCCACCCAGCAACCCCGAAGCCGGGTAACCGTTCTCGACCTTGTCGTGGCCGATGACCGCGACGAGCTCACCGGGGAACTTCAGCGCGTCCTGCCCGAGCTCGCCGATCTGCTTGCCGGGAAAGCGATTCCCGAGTTTCTCGGCAGGTGTGCTGCGCACGAGGTCGGACAGCGCGGGCGACAGCAGCACCTCGCCCGCCTCCGGGAACTTCGCGATTCCCTTGGCCACCGGGATGTCGCCCTGCTCGTTGCGCGCGACGTCGAACCGTTCGATCAGCTTGCCGTCGAACGAGTCCTTGTTCACCGCAACGGAGATCGCGCCCTTGTCCGCTTGCCCGAACACCTCGCGCCAGGCCGTGCGGTCCGCCCGCGCCTGCAGGCCGTTCGGCGCGGCGACGAGCCACAGCACCAGCGACACCGCGATCATCACGCCCAGCGCGACCAGCACGGTGGCGATCTGGCTGCGCCGATCCCTGCGCAGCACCGCGAGAGCGATCCTCACGCCGACACCCCTGAGTCGATCATTTTGGCTGCGATGCGCCCGTCCTGGATCTCGACCACGCGCAACGCCCGGTCCGCGATCGCCTTGTCGTGCGTGACGATCACGACGGCCGCGTTGGTCTCCTCCGCGGCCTGCAGCAGCGCGGTCATCATCTCCTGGCCGGTCCGCGTGTCGAGGGCGCCGGTCGGCTCGTCCGCGAAGATCACCCGCGGCCGGTGCGCCAACGCCCGCGCGATCGCGACCCGTTGCGCCTGCCCGCCGGACAGCTCACCCGGCCGCCGCTTCTCCATGCCCTGCAGGCCCAGCCGCGAGAGCCACAGCCGGGCCGCACCGAGCGACTCCTCGCGCGAACCGCCGGCGAGCAGCATCGGCAGTGCCGCGTTCTCCTCGGCCGTGAGCTCGGCGACGAGCATGCCCGACTGGAAGACGAACCCGAACGCCGTCCTGCGCAGCTCGCTGCGTCCTGTCTCGTTCAGTTCACCGATCGCGCGCCCGTCGAGGAACACCTCGCCGCCGTCGGCGCGCAGGATGCCGGACAGGACGTGCAGCAGTGTCGTCTTGCCGGAGCCGGACGGACCCACGACCGCGAGCACGTCACCGGCGGAGATGTCGATGTCCACCCCGGCGAGCGCGTGCACGTCGCCGTAGGTCTTGACCAGGCCACGAGCGGCCAGAACCGAATTCATGCCACTTAAGGTGCCGCGCGCGTCCGAGGAAAACCTCAGCCTTGACGACACACCGGATCAGCCGGATGACCGAGGCTAGAGGGGTGTGATGGTCCTACCGTTGTCTCCCGTGGACAGTCATCGGGGTCAATGGCCGATCGCCGCCGGGCTGGCGCTGCTGATGCTCGGCGAGCTGGTGCTCATGAACGGGCCCGGCAGCGCCGAGGCACTGGTGTGGCTGCTCAGCGTGCCGCCGTGCATCGCGGCCGTCACGTCGTTCAAGTCCCGCGCCTTCACCATCCCCGTGACCGTGGCGTCGATCTTCGTGGCGTCGTTCGTCATCCGGCTGTTCAACGTCAACCTGCCCACGCTGCTGAGTCCGCTGACCGTCGCCGAGACCGCCGCCTGCCTGGTCCTGACCGCTGTGATCGTGCGCGAGGAACCCCGCCGCGCCGCCGCCTGGTCGGTCGGCTCGCTGATGGCCGTCAGCTTCTTCGCCGCGATCGTCCGCGACAACTGGCTCTCCCGCGGCAACTACAACGAGCTGCTGGGCTCGCTGGTCCTGGGCTTCGGCGCCCTCGGCGTCGGTCTGTACTTCCGCGCGCGCGACACCGAGAGCGGTCGCCTGATCGCCGCCGCCGTCACCGACGCGCAGAAGGAAGAACGCATCGCGCTGGCCCGCGAGCTGCACGACGTGGTCGCCCACCACGTCACCGGCATGCTCGTGCAGGCTCAGGCCGCGCTGGAGGTCTCCGACGACGACCCTCACGCCGCCCACCGCCTGCTGCCGGGCATCGTCCGTTCGGGCACGGAAGCCCTGGGCGCGATGCGGCGCATGGTCGGCACGCTGCGGCAGGGCGAGCACGACGACGCCACGACCGACCTGGCCGCGGACGTCATCTCGACCGTCGAACGCACCCGCGAGCTCGGCTTCGAGACCAGGCTGCGCATCGACCTGCCCGACGAGGTGCCGCCGGAGCTCGGCCGCTCGGTGTTGCGCCTGGTCCAGGAGTCGCTGACCAACGTGCACAAACACGCGCAAGGCCCGACGATGATCGACGTGGAGATCTCCCGCACGGCCGGTGGCGCGCTGCGCGTGATCGTCGCCGACGACGGCCGCCCGCACGAGCTGAACCAGGGTGGATACGGTCTCGTAGGCATGCGTGAGCGGGTTGACCTGCTCGGCGGCCTGTTCTCCGCGGGGCCGCGGGAGAACGGCTGGCAGGTGCTCGCAGAGCTACCCCTGAAAGGGACGAAGTGATCTCGGTTCTCATCGCCGACGACCAGGAGATGGTCCGCGTCGGTTTCCGGATGATCCTGGAGAAGCAGCAGGACATCACGGTGGTCGCGGACGTGCCGGACGGCGTGTCGGCCGTGACCGCGGTCCGCGAGCTCAAGCCGGACGTGGCGTTGCTCGACATCCGCATGCCCGGTCTGGACGGCCTGGAGGTCACCAAGAAGATCTCCGGCTCGACCAAGGTCGTCGTGGTGACCACGTTCGACCTGGACGAGTACGTGCACACGGCGCTGGAGAACGGCGCTTCCGGCTTCCTGACCAAGGACGCGGGACCGGCGCTGCTGGTCGAGGCGGTGCGGGCGGCGGCGCAGGGCAACGCGCTGATCTCGCCTCAGGTGACCGTGCGGATGCTGGAGCACTTCTCGCGCCCGGCCGAACGGCCTGACCTGGGCCTGCTGACCGCGCGGGAGCAGGACGTCGTGCGAGAGGTGGCGCGCGGCCTGAGCAACCAGGAGATCGCGTCGGAGCTCTTCCTGTCGCTGTCGACGGTGAAGACGCACCTCGCGTCGGTGCAGACGAAGCTGAACGTGAAGAACCGGGTGGGGATCGCCTCGTGGGCGTGGCGAGCGGGCCTGGTTAACACGTGACCAGACCCGCTCGGCAGCTCACACACCCATGGGGTGCCAGACCGTCTTCGTCTCGAGGTAGGCGCGCAGCCGCGACATGTCGGGCGTGACGCCGAAGTCCTCGCTCGCCTTGTTGCGCAGCACGCGCTTCACCGTGCCGGCCGCCGAACGCTCCAGGTCGGCCCGGAGCGACTCGGGCGAGCCGGTGAGGTCGAGCGCGTTCACGTCGGCGTGCGACGCGAGCCACGGCGCGATCTCCGCGGTCCGGCCGGTGATGATGTTGACCACGCCACCGGGAACGTCGCTGGTCGCGAGCACCTCGGACAGCGTGATCGCGGGCAGCGGGCGGTCCTGCGAGGTGATCACGACCGCGGTGTTGCCGGACGCGATCACCGGCGCGATCACGGACACCAGGCCCAGCAACGACGACTGCTGCGGCGCCAACACGGCCACCACACCCGTCGGTTCCGGTGTGGAGAACGAGAAGTACGGGCCCGCCACGGGGTTCGAGGACCCCAGCACGGCCGCGATCTTGTCCGTCCAGCCCGCGTACCAGACCCAGCGGTCGATGGCCGCGTCCACCAGGGACTGAGCCTTCTTCACCTGGACGCCCTCGGACTGGGCGACCTCGGTGATGAACTGCTCGCGGCGGCCCTCCAGCACCTCCGCGACCCGGTACAGGACCTGGCCGCGGTTGTAGGCGGTAGCACCCGACCAGCCGGGGAAGGCCTTGCGGGCGGCGGCGACCGCGTCACGGGCGTCCTTGCGGGACCCCTGCGCGGCGTTGGCGAGGAAGGTGCCCTTCGAGTCGGTCACCGGGTAGCTGCGACCCGACTCGGACCGCGGGAACGCGCCGCCGATGTAGAGCTTGTAGGTCTTCGCGACCGAGACGCGATCAGACATCGAGGTAGGCCTCCAGACCGGTGCGGCCGCCCTCACGGCCGAAGCCCGACTCCTGGTACCCGCCGAACGGCGCGGCCGGGTCGAAGCGGTTGAACGTGTTGGACCACACCACACCGGCGCGCATCCGTTGCGCCATCCAGAGAATCCGCGAGCCCTTCTCCGTCCACACACCCGCGGACAGGCCGTACGGCGTGTTGTTCGCCTTGGCCACGGCCTCCTCGGGCGTGCGGAACGTCAGCACCGACAGCACCGGGCCGAAGATCTCCTCGCGGGCGATGCGCATCGCCTGCGACACGTTGGAGAAAACGGTGGGCGCGAAGTAGAAACCCTTGTCCGGCAACGGGCACGACGACGTCCAGCGCTGAGCGCCCTCGGCCTCTCCCGACTCGGTCAGCTCCTTGATCTTGGTGAGCTGCTCGCGCGAGTTGATCGCGCCGACGTCGGTGTTCTTGTCCAGCGGGTCGCCGACGCGCAGCGTGTTGATCCTGGTCTGCAGCTTCGCGAGCAGCTCGTCCGCGACGGACTCCTGGACCAGCAGACGACTTCCGGCGCAGCAGACGTGGCCCTGGTTGAAGAAGATGCCGTTGACGATGCCCTCGACGGCCTGGTCGAGCGGCGCGTCGTCGAACACGATGTTCGCGGCCTTGCCACCCAGCTCCAGCGTGAGCTTCTTCGACGTGCCGGCGAGCTTGCCCTGGATGATCTTGCCGACCTCGGTCGACCCGGTGAACGCCACCTTGTTCACGTCAGGGTGCTCGGTGATCGCCGCGCCTACGTCACCGGCGCCCGGGATGATGTTGACGACGCCCGGTGGCAGGTCGCACTGCTGGATGATCTCGGCCAGCACCAGCGCGCTCAGCGGTGTGGTCTCGGCGGGCTTCAACACCACCGTGTTGCCGCACGCGAGCGCCGGCGCGATCTTCCACGCGGCCATCAGCAGCGGGAAGTTCCACGGGATCACCTGGCCCGCGACGCCGAGCGGCTTCGGGTCCGGCCCGTAGCCCGCGTAGCCGAGCTTGTCCGCCCAGCCCGCGTGGTAGAAGAAGTGCGCCGCCGCCGTGGGGACGTCGACGTCGCGCGACTCCTTGATCGGCTTGCCGTTGTCGAGCGACTCCAGCACCGCGAGCTCACGCGCGCGTTCCTGGATCTGCCGCGCGATCCGGTAGATGTACTTGGCTCGCTCACTGCCCGGCATCTTCGACCACACGCGGTCGTAGGCCTTGCGCGCGGCCTTCACCGCAGTGTCCACATCGGACGCTGATGCCGTCGACACCTCGGCCAGCACCTCTTCGGTGCCGGGGTTGATGGTCTTGAGCGGTTCGCCGGAGCCCTCGACGAACTTGCCGTCGACGAACATCTTGTAGCTCGGCTTGAGGTTCGCGATGTCCCGCGACTCGGGCGCGGGGGCGTATTCCCACATGTCTGTCAGTCCACCGTCACGTAGTCCGGGCCGCTGTAGTGGCCGTCCAACTGGGTCCGCCGCTGCATGAGCAGGTCGTTGAGCAACGTCGACGCGCCGAACCGGAACAGGTGCGGGTCGAGCCACTCGGGCCCGGCCACCTCGTGCACCGCCACCAGGTACTTGATCGCGTCCTTCGTGCTCCTGATGCCGCCGGCGGGCTTCACCCCGCGCAGCTCCCCGGTCTGGTTCTTCCAGTCCCGGACGGCCTGCAACATCACGTGCGTGACCGGCAACGTCGCGGCGGGCTGCACCTTGCCGGTCGACGTCTTGATGAAGTCGCCACCCGCGAGCAGCGCGAGCCAGCTCGCCCGGCGCACGTTGTCGTACGTCACGAGCTCGCCGGTCTCGAGGATGACCTTGAGGTGCGCGTCCCCGCACGCCTGTTTGATCTTGACGATCTCGTCGAACACCTGCCCGTAGCGGCCGCTCAGGAACGCACCCCGGTCGATCACCATGTCGACCTCGGTGGCGCCCTGCTCGACGGCGAACCGCGTGTCGGCCAGCTTGATGTCCATCGTGCTGCGGCCGCTGGGGAACGCCGTGGCGACGCTGGCGATGTTGATGCCGGTGCCCTTGAGCTCGTCGGCGGCCGTCTTGACCATGTCCGGGTAGACGCAGACCGCCGCGACCTTCGGCACGTCCGGCCGCTCGGGGTCGGGCCGCTTGGCCTTGGCGGCGAGACTGCGCACCTTGCCGTGCGTGTCCGCGCCTTCCAGCGTGGTCAGGTCAACCATGCTGATCGCCAGGTCGATGGCCTGCATCTTGGAGGCCTTCTTGATGCTCCGCGTGCCGAGGCCCGCGGCTCGTTGCTCGACGCCGACCTGGTCGACGCCGGGGAGCCCGTGCAGGAAACGCCGCAGCGACGATTCGTCGCGCACGGCGTCAGCCAGGGCCGACGGCAGTGTCGTTGGAGCAGCCATGACCGCGAGTCTAAGCGGAATGGGACGCCCGTCCTAAGTGAAGCCGTTTGCGCTGATCAGGTGGTGTTGGAGCGCTCAGTATCCGAGCGCTGTCAGCTCCGCGACCACCTCGTCGTTCAGACGGCTCGTGTACAGGATCGGATGCCTCGTCACCCCGTTGACGAGCACGTCGCGACCCTGCGCCTTGTGCTGCACCCACGCGGCGACGACCGAGAGGTGCACCAGCGCGTCGACCGGCAGGTCCTGCCCGCGGGTGAAGAGATCGACGACCAGTTTGTCGCCGCTCCACCAGGAGCTGACGAGCAGCGGAAACGTGTCGATCTCGGTCAGCGGCGGCGGCAGGGGAAACGGGTCGAGCGCGCCGTCGGCCGCCTCGAACTCCCACCGCCTCCGCGACCACCCCGCCATCGGAACAGGCGCGGGATCGTCGATCCTGCGGATGCTGATGCCTTCGTACCCTCCGAGGCTCCCCATGAGTTCCCGTCTGCCTTTCTGCGACATCGTTTGCGCTGATCAGGCGTATCTGAGTGGCCTGTGCAACCTACTCGCCCAGGTGGCCGTCCTCCTGGATCATGTGGGGGTGGTGTCCGTGCTGAGGATCACGCTGCTGGGGTCCGTCGACGTCTGGGTGGACGGCGAGCGCCTTCCTCTCGGCTCGCCGCTGCAACGGACCCTGTTCGCGATGCTCGCGCTGGAGCCCGGTACCGCGGTGCCGGTGGACCGGCTGGTCGACGCGCTGTGGGGTGAGGCGCTGCCGGGCGATCCGCGGGCGCTGGTGCACAGCTATTCGTCGCGGTTGCGGAAGGTGCTCAGGGCGGCCGGGATCGAGATCGGCAAGCGGGCCGCCGGCTACGTGCTGGAGGTCGAGCCGCGGTTGGTCGACCTGCACTCGTTCCGCGCGTTGATGCGTGCCGGCGAGCTGCGGCAGGCGCTCGACCTCTGGCCCGGTTCGGTGCTCGGCGGCCTCACGGACTCGGACGTGGTGGCGGCGCTGCGGACGGGGCTGGAGGCGGAACGGCTGACCGCTGCCGAGGAGTGGATCACAGCTGCGGTGGACGCGGGGGAGGCGGTGCTGCCGGAGCTGACCGCGCTGGTGGCCGCGAACCCGTTGCGGGAGAACCTGGTCCGGCTCGAACTGATCGCGTTGTACCGCGCGGGCAGGCAGGCGGACGCTTTGACGCGGTACGAGGAGACGCGCACCCGGCTCGCCGACGAGCTGGGCATCGATCCCGGCGCCGAGCTGCAGGACGTGTACGCGCGGATCCTCAGAGCCGACCCGTCGCTGGAGCCCCCGGCGCAGCAGGTCGTCGCGCTGCCGTTCGACGTGCAGGACTTCACCGGACGGGCGAGCGAGCTGGCAGGGCTCGGCGACGGGCACCAGGTCGTGGTGGTCGACGGCATGGCGGGCGTGGGGAAGACGGCGTTGGTGGTCCACGCGGTGCACCGACTGGGCGAGCGGTATCCGGACGCGCGGATCTTCGTCGACCTGCACGGGTTCACGCCGGGGAGGGAGCCGGTGACGGCGTACGCGGCGTTGCAGCACCTGTTGCAGGCGGTGGGTGTTCCGTCGTCGCGGATTCCGGGCGATCTCGACCAGCGCGTGACGGCCTGGCGGGCGGAGATGGCGCGGCGGCGGGCGGTCGTCGTGCTGGACAACGCGGCCTCCGCCGAGCAGGTGCGGCCGTTGCTGGTGGGAGCGGCGGGGAGCCTCACGATCATCACCAGCAGGCTGCGGCTGGTGGTCGACGGGGCGGCGGCGATGTCGCTGGACGTGTTGCCGGCGGGTGAGGCACGCGCGTTGGTCGCTGGTGTCGTCGGTACGCGGGTCGAGGCTGAACCTGAGGCGCTGCAAGAGCTCGTCGAGGTGTGCGGAAGGCTGCCGCTGGCGTTGCGCATTGCCGCGGCCCGGCTCGTCAGCCGTCCACGATGGACAGTCGCGGACCTCGTGGAACGGTTGCGCGAGCACCGGCGGACGTTGCCGGAGCTGACGGCGGGGGACAAGGACGTCGTGGCGTCGTTCCTGCTGTCGTACGACCAGCTGACCGTTGAGCAGCAACGGATGTTCACGTTGCTCGGTCGCCTGCCCGGCCCGGACGTCGACGCGTACGGCGCCGCCGCGTTGGCCGACGTGCCGTTCCACGACGCGCGCGATCTGCTGGAGGACCTGCTCGACCACCACTTGCTCGTGCAGCACGTGCGCGGCAGGTACACGTTCCACGACCTGGTGCGCGAGTTCGCCCGGTCGCTGTCCGACGGCGAACCGCGCGGCCTCTTCGACTACTACCTGCACGTCGCCAACACCGCCGCCCACCTCCTGCAGCCGGGCAGACCCGACTCCTCCCCGAAGATCGACCGCCTGCCGCTGCACGCCCCGATGCTGCGCGACGCCGCGGACTCGACCGCATGGCTCCGGACGGAACGCGAGAACCTCATCGCCTCGGTGCGCGTTCTCGCGGAGATCGGCGACAACCACAACACGTGGGCGATGACCCGCGACGTCGGCCACAGCCTGATCATCACGCACCGCCTGGACGACCTGGAGGAGCTGCACGAGCTGTCGTTCGCCGCCGCCCGCGGGTCAGGCGACCGGGACAAGGAACTGGGCGTGGCCTTCGGCATGGCCAACGTCGCGTACGGGCGTTGCCGTTACCGCGAGGCCCTGGAACGCATCGAGCACTCCCGCGCGCTGGCCCACGAGCTCGGCAACCTGCGCTGGGAAGGCGACTCCCACGCCGTGATGGCCATGGTGCTGCACCGACTGGGCCGCTTCGACGAAGCACTCGTCCAGGGCGAGGCAGGCCTGGTGCTGCACAAGCAGATCGAGTCGTTCCGGGTGTACGCGATCAGCATCAGCAACATGGGCCGCGCCTATTTGGCACGCGGAGACGCGGCGAAAGCGGTGGAGCCCTTCACCCAGTCGCTCGACCTCGTCCGCGAACTCGGAGAACGCAGCGAGGAAGCGTCAATCCTTTGTGGACTCGGTGCCACGCACAGCGTTCTGGGCGACCACGCGCTGGCGTTGACGTTGCTGGAAGAGGGTTTGGCGTTGGCGGAGCAGGTCGGCAACGACCACTACGCCATGCGCGGCTTGATCAAGACGGCCAACGTGCTGCGCCGCGCCGACCGGTTGGACGAGGCGCGTTCGTTCGCACAGAAGGCTTTCGACGCTTTGGGGCACGGCGTCGCGCGTGATCACCTCAGCACGATGCACAACGTCATGGGTCTGATCGAGCGCGCGGACGGACGGCTGCCCGAAGCAGCCGAGCACCACCGCGCGGCACTCGCTATCGCGGAGAAGATCGAGTACCGGATCGAGGAGGCACACGCCCTGGACGGGCTTGCCCGCGTGGTGCCTGACCACGAGGACTACCGGTTCCGGGCGGACGAGCTGTACCGGGAGATGGGCGCAAGGCCTCTCTGAGCAACGGCACGGTGCGTTCGTCCAGCTCCGGCGCGTCCTGCGCGGCACTGCCGGTGCGCTTGAGCTTCTGCCACGGCAGCACCGCACCCGCCAGCGCCGTGATCACGGACTGGATGACGACCAGGTACATGAGCTGCCGGTAGACGATCGGTTGCAGCGCGACGGCCCACAACGGCCGCAGCTGCTCGCCGTCGAGCCGGAACGCGATCACCGCCGGGATCAGCTGCAGCACCAGGAAACCGAGCCAGGCGAGGGCGCCGGCGGCGGGATCCGTCCAGAGGCTCAGCACCGCGAACACGTCGATCGCGGGCGCCAGCACCGGCAGCGCCACCTGGTACAGGAAGAGGTACGGCAGGGCGCGGCGGCCGAGCTTGCCGCCCATGCCGCGCTCGGCGACCGCGCCGCGGTGCTTCCACATCGCCTGCAAAGTGCCGTAGCACCAGCGATAGCGCTGCCGCCACAGCTGCCCGAGGCTCGCCGGCGCCTCGGTCCACGCCCGCGCGTTCTCCTGGTAGACGACCGACCAGTCGTCCCGCAACAGCGCCATGGTCAGGTCGGTGTCCTCGGCCAGCGTGTCCTCCGGGACGCCGCCGACCGCGCGCAGGGCGCTGACTCGGAAACCGCCGACCGCGCCCGGCACCGTCGGCATGCACTGCATGACGTCGTACATCCGCCGGTCGAGGTTGAAGCCGATCACGTACTCGATGTGCTGCCAGCGGCCGAGGAGCCCCGACCTGTTGCCCACCTTGGCGTTGCCCGACACCGCGCCGATCTCGGGGTTCGCGAACGGCTGCACGAGGTTGGCGACGGTCTCCGGTTCCAGCACGGTGTCGCCGTCCACCATCACGACGAGCTCGGTGCGGGTGTGCCGCAGCCCGGTGTTCAGCGCCGCCGCCTTGCCCGCGTTGCGTTGGCGCACCAAGGAAACGTTCGGCAGGTGCAGGCTCTTGACCACCTCGGACGTGCGGTCGGTCGAGCCGTCGTCGATCACGATCACGTGCACGGGCCAGGTGCTCGACAGGATCGTGCGGACGGTCGCCTCGATGCCCGCTTCCTCGTTGTAGGCGGGCACGAGCACGGTGACCATCTGCTGCCGCAGCTTCGGCGCGTGCTTGCCCGGTTTGCGGCGCGCGTGGATCGCCGTGGTCACCAGCAGCACCGCGGCACGGGCGAGCGCGAGCACGCTGGAGATGACGACGAGCCAGGTCAGCAGTTCCGTGACGAACCGCGAGAACCGCACGGCGAGCGACACGGCCGTGCCCTCACCGCGCTCCGCCGCTGTCGCGGGCCGAATCGCCTGCTTGACGTCGAACGCCTCACTGGTGGTCTTGAACGCGAACCCGCGCTCCTTCAGCGCCGGGATCAGCTTCTCCAGCGCCGCAACGGTTTGCGACCGGTCGCCACCGCCGTCGTGCATCAGCACCACAGCGCCCTTGTCGTCCTTGGGCGTCGAGTTCGCGACGACGGCGTCGGTGCCGGGCCTGCGCCAGTCCTCGCTGTCGAGGTCGGTGAGCACCACGAGGTTGCCGGCCGCGGTGATCCGCTCGATGCCGACCAGGTCCTCGTCGTCGACCGCGTCGGGCCGGTTCGAGTACGGCGGCCGCACCAGCTGGCTGGACTTGCCGGTGCCGCTCGCCACGACGAGCCCGGTCTGCCCGAGCTCCAGCCGCGTGCGCGTCTCGCCGACCTTGCCCAGGTCGACGTGGGTGAAGGTGTGCAGCCCGACCTCGTGACCCTCGGCATCGATGCGTTCGAGCACGTCCTGGTGCTGCGCCGCGGCCGCGCCCGTGACGAAGAAGGTGGCCTTGACCCCGTTGCGCTGCAACACGTCGAGGATCTTGGGCGTCCACTCGGGGTCCGGCCCGTCGTCGAACGTCAGCACCACGGTGCGGTCCGGCGTCGTGCGCGAGCTGAGCTCAGACCCGGTGTCGCCGATCAACGGCCCACCCTGGTGCAGCTTGTCCGGCACGGTCTTCGCGGGCCCGGCGGTCGGCTGCGCACCCTGGCCGACGTGGCTGGTCACGAACGTGTCCAGCAGCAACGCGCCGAGCAGCACGACCATGCTCAACCCCAGCAGCACCCAGTGGGCGCGCGGCTGTGGTCTCACGGCTTGCCCTGACCGGGGTTGCTGGGCCGGTTCGACGCGCCAGGCGGGTCGGTGCGCTTGTTGCCGTTCTCGGTCGTGGTGGTCGTGGTGGTGTTCGTCACCGGGGCCGTCGTCGTGGTGGTCGGCGCCGTGGTGGTGGTTTCGTTGCGTGGCAACGATGTTGCTTCGGGTGACGACGTCTGGGTGTCCGTGGTCGTGGTGACCGCGGGCTCGGCCTTGGGGATCGGCAGCAACGTCGTCGGATTCACGGGGCCACCGGCCAGCGCGATCACGAGTAACACCAGGTAGGCCACCACGGCGACGGCGACAACGCCGATGGCGATGCGCACGACCTTGCGGCGGCGGCCACTCGGATCAACGAACACGGGTCTGTCTGAGGGAGTCGTCATGACCTTCGCGGAGGGACGGCATGCGGTCGCAGGAGGGTAACCGGCTAGCGCGTCCAGCGGAAGGCGTTCACCAACCGAGCTTCGCGAGCCCGTCCAGGACGCACTCGTCGAGGCTCGCGTAGCCCTCGTGCTTCCCCTTGGCGGCGAACAGCACCCATTTCGACTCGAGGCTGTACTGGACGATGAACAGCTCGCCGGTGTCCCCGATCGCTTCGAACAGCTCCGCGTACGCGTCGGCGTCGCTGACCGGCTCGTCCAGCCACGCCCAGTCTCCCGGCAGCTCCGCCAGGCTTTCGCGCGCGCAGGCAAGCCCCTGGTCGAGGTCGGCGAAGTCGCCGCCGGCGTACCAGTACTCGCCGACGTACGGCGGCTGGTTGAGCTTCACCGTCCACTTGTTGCGCGGCCGCGGGCCATCCATCTTGATCATGAAGACGACGCCGGTCTGTCCCGCCCGCTCGACGAACTCCGCGAGCAGCATCAGTCGAGCAGTTCGCGCAGGATCTGGGACTTCTTTTTCTTCGGCCCCTTGACCTCGACCCCGCCCATGATCGCGAGCCCGGTGATCCGCACGGTCGGCGCACCCGGAATGTGCCGCCGCCCGGGAACGTGGTCCTCGAACGCGCCCATGAACCCGAACCCGTCGACCTTCACGTTGATGTCGTCCGGCACGCGGATCTCGACGCCGCCCCAGAACGCGAACACGCTGATCGTCACCTCGGCCTCGGCGAAGCTCGCGTGCGTCAGGTCGAGGTCGATGCCGCCCATCACCGCGACGGCGTTGTGCATCCGCGGGACCACCCAGTTGCCCTTGCGGTTGACGCCGGACCAGAAGGCGATCGACACTGCGCTGCCCGGCTCGCCGCCGATGCGAGGGCTCACGGCCGGCTGGTACTGCGGCACGACCGGCGGCTGGGGCAGGCCGCTCAGCACCAGGTCGGCGGTGATGGGAACGAGCTCGCCGTAGGTCTTCGCGGCGTAGACGGCCACGAGCCGCTCGTCCAGTTCGTGGATGTCGAGGCGGCCCTCGGCGGTCGCCTTGTGCAGCACCTGCGCGATCCGTTCCCGGTCCGCGTCCGAGGCGCGCATGTGACTCTGGTCAGCGGGTACCAGCTCGTCGCTCACCCGATCGAGTTTAGAGCGCTCACTTCCGGTTCGGTGCGTACTTGACCGTGATCGCGAATGCCAGCACCAGCAGTGCTCCGACTGCCGACGCGAGCGTCGGGCTGTAGCCCCACATGAGCGGCAGCACCCCGATCAACAGGGCGACCGAGCCCGACACACCCAGGATGACCAGCGGGGACTCGCACAACTGCTGGACGGGCTTCTGCTCGATCGTCACCGTTCGCTCCTCCACGTCTCAACTGGCTACGAGACACTTCGGAGTCGCTTTGTCGATTCTTTACTCCCGGATCGGGTTGCAGAGCGACCCGATCCGGTGGCCTCTGACTACGCGGTCGGCTGGCGCAACGGCAGTCCGGCCGCCCGGTAGATCGAGTCGATGACGGTCATGTTCTTCACCGCGTCGTCCGCGGTCGTCGGGAACGGCTTGCCGTGCAGCACCGCGTCGGTGAACGCGTCGAGCTGGTAGGCGTAGGTCGCGCGCTTCCCGAACGTCTCGGCCGACGTGTGTCCCTTGAGCTTCAACGACAAGCGGTGCAGCGTCTGCGGCCCGAGAGGGTTGAACACGCTCAGGGTGCCGTTCTCGCCGATCGCCTTCATGTTCAGCTTGAACACCGTCGACGACCACAGCGACGCGTGCACGGAACCCGTGTGGCCGGAAGGGAAGCGCAGCGACGCGCGCATCGCCCTGTCGATCTTCTCGCCGCGCAGCAACGCCGTCGCGGAACGGACCTCGGGCTCCTCGCCGCCCAGCAGACGCGCCATGTGCACGGCGTAGCAGCCCGCGTCCATCATCGCGCCGCCCGCGAGCGAGTAGTCGTAGCGGATGTTGGAGAACACCGGCAGCGGGAAGCAGACGTTCGCCTCGACGTGCCGCAACGGGCCCAGCACGCCGGAGCGCATGATCTCGTCCACGCGCAGCGCGAGCGGGTGGTAGCGGTAGTGGAACGCCTCCATCACCACGAGTCCGGAACCACGAGCGACATCAGCCACGGCAGCGGCCTCGGCGGCGTTGGCGGTGAACGGCTTCTCGCACAGCACGTGCTTGCCGGCCTCCAGCGCCGCCAGCGTCCACTTGCCGTGCAGGCCGTTGGGCAGCGGGTTGTAGACGGCGTCGACGGCGGGATCCGCCAGCAGGTCCTCGTAGGAGCCGTGCACGCGCGGAATGCCGTGCTTGT
Source organism: Lentzea sp. NPDC051838 (assembly GCF_040681245.1). Lineage (NCBI taxonomy): Bacteria > Bacillati > Actinomycetota > Actinomycetes > Pseudonocardiales > Pseudonocardiaceae > Lentzea > Lentzea sp. NPDC051838. The sequence continues at coordinate 46,809 of NZ_JBFAYI010000039.1, read as the reverse complement.
CGGCGAAGGTCTGGGCCCGGTCGGCCGAGCGCGCGGCGACGGCCACCACTTCGGCGACGGTCGAGGAGCGGGCGGGGCGGATGACAGCGGGCGGCGCGATCATGGCCGCGCCGAGGACTCCGATGCGCACGTGGTCTGTCACGCGGCCGACCCTACACCCATTCAGTTAACGGTGTTCACTCGATCAGATCGGTGGAGCGCACCGGGAAGAACGGGATCTTGTCCACCAGTGACGGGTCCGAGGTGCTCCACGACTGCATCTGGCGGCGCGACCGCCTTCCGAAGAAGGCGCGCCACAGGTCGAACGCGTCCGCTTCCAGCGTGGCGGGGCCGTCGCCGATGACGCCGAGGTCCGTCTTGAAGGTCGCTTCCGGCACCACGCGCGGTGCCATCCACACCAGCGTCGGGAACCACACGGCCTCCGGGAGGCGTTCGCGGCCGAGCACCGCGCGCAGGTCCGCCTCGTGGGTGATCGCGTCCATCGCGAACTGGTACGGGATCCGCGGCATCCGGTCGATCGCGGTGCCGGACGTGTTCCACTGCTCCAGCAGGTCGTCCGCCGGGACGTCCGCGCGTTCGGCGACGTGCCGCGCGGTCCACTCCTGCGACGGCGCGCCTTCCATGCGGCCGTTGACCAGATCCGACGCCTCACCGGACAGGTGCGAGATCAGCTGGTGCACGGTCCACTCAGGACAGGCGGGTACGACGCGACCGAGTTCCTCCGCGCTCAGTCCCGCGGTCAGGCCGACGATGCGCGCGCGTGCCTCGCGGTAGATCTCTTCGAACACCCCGAGATCCTCCCCAGCGGTTACGGTGTCGGGCATGGACGTCCTCGTCGTCGATCATCCACTCGCCAAGGCGAGACTCACAACCATGCGCGACGCGCGCACGGACAACGCCGCTTTCCGCGCCGCGCTGCAGGAACTCACCGTCATGCTGGTCTACGAAGCCATGCGCGAGGCGCCGCTGACCGAGGAGCGCACGCACACCCCGGTCGCGCGCACCACGGGCTACAAGCTCGCGAACCCGCCGTTGCTCGTGCCGGTGCTGCGGGCCGGGCTGGGCATGGCGGACCAGGCGCACAAGCTCATCCCGGACGCCCAGATGGGGTTCGTGGGGCTGGCGCGCGACGAGGAGACGTTGCAGCCGACGCCGTACATGGAGTCGTTGCCGGAGAACCTCGCGGGACGACCGGTGTTCGTGCTCGACCCGATGCTCGCGACCGGTGGCTCGATGGCCTACACGATCCGGTTGCTGACCCAGCGCGGCGCGACGGACGTGACGGCCGTGTGCGTGCTCGCGGCGCCCGAGGGGATCAACCACCTCGAGGACTCGAAGCTCCCAGTTCGTCTCATTACGGCTTCCGTCGACGAGAGGCTGAACGACTCCGGCTTCATCGTGCCTGGTCTGGGCGATGCCGGTGACCGTCTGTACGGGGCGGTTTAGGACATACCTCCGATCGGACGTAGCAGTGGTCTAGACCTCAGAGCTAACGTGCTGTGGACCACATCGCCGCTGCCGCGATCTGACTTAGGAGAACCATGTCCAGACGGAGATGGGGTGTCGCCGCACTCGCGGTCGGCGCCCTGTCCGCGTCGCTGGCTGTAGTGCCGGCGAACGCAGATGTCGAGACCAATGGGCACCACGGTTATTCGAAGACCCGCACCGTTGGGTACTTCATCCAGTGGGGCGTGTACGGCCGGAACTTCCGGGTCAAGAACCTCGTCGACAGCGGGGCCGCCGCGCGGCTCACGCACCTCAACTACGCGTTCGGATTCCTCGACGAATCCGGCAAGTGCGTCAGCGCCGACCCGTGGGCGGACTGGCAGATGCCCTACACCGCTGAGCAGTCCGTCAACGGCAAGGCCGACGAACCGGGCGCGCTCGCGGGCAACCTGAACCAGCTCAAGCAGCTCAAGGCCAAGTACCCCAAGCTGAGGATCAACATCTCGCTGGGCGGCTGGACGGGCTCCCGCTACTTCTCCAACGCCGCGCTGACCCCCGAGTCGCGCGCCGCGCACGTCAAGTCGTGCACCGACATGTGGATCAAGGGCAACCTGCCGGGTCTGCCCGACGGTGCCGCGAAGGGCATCTTCGACGGCGTCGACCTCGACTGGGAATGGCCTGCCAGCAACGGCAACATGGACCCGCCCAACGTGGTTCGGCCCGAGGACAAGCAGAACTTCACCAAGCTGCTCGCCGAGTACCGCAAGCAGATGGGCTGGAACCGCGACCTGACCGCGTTCCTCCCCGCCGACCCGAAGCAGGTCGACGCGGGCTTCGAGGTCGCGAAGGTGTTCTGCTACCTCACTTTCGGCACGCTGCAGGGCTACGACTACCACGGTGCGTGGGACCCGGAGGCGAACCAGCAGTCCTCGCTGCGGGTGCCGAAGGGGGACCCGTCCCCGGCGGAGTTCAGCTCCGAGGTGACGGTCAACGCGTGGCTGTCCCGCGGTGCTCCGCGCTCGAAGGCCGTGCTCGGCGTGCCGTTCTACGGACGCGGCTGGACCGGTGTGGCACCCGGTACGCGCAACGGCCTGTTCGGCACGGGTACGCCCGCGCCGGCCACGTACGAGGCGGGTTACGAAGACTTCCACACCATCAAGCCGAAGCTGGCCGACCCGAAGTACAAGGTCTACCGCGATGAGCGCGCCGGCTTCGCGTGGATCTACGACGGCACGACGTGGTGGACCTACGACGACGCGGTCGAGATGAAGCGCAAGGCTCGCTTCATCAACGACCGTCGCCTGGGCGGAGCGATGATCTGGTCGCTCGACGGTGACACCAAGGACGCAGAACTGATCAAGGCCCTCGACGGCGCCTTGAAGTAGACGGACTGTCCGGATCGGACAGTTCTGCGGGTCCGGGGAGGTTTCGCGGCGGCCGCCTCCCCGGATTCCGTCAGTTCTCCTTGTGCGACAACCAACCTCGGCCGTGCGCGCGCAACGCCAGCTCGTACGTGGCTCGGGCGTCGATGCCCGGCGGCAGGTTGCCGTTGAGCTCCAGGCTCACCAGGCCGTGCGCGATGCCCCACATCGACATCGCGATCTGCTCGGGGTCCTCGTCCACGAAGACCCCTTGAGCGACCGCCCGGCGGACGGTGTCGATCACCGGCGCGAAGGTCCGGCCGGCCGCGCGGCTCATCGCCTTCGTCGGTTCGACGACCTTCGAGTAGAGCACCGAGTAGAACTGCGGGTCCGCGAGCGCGCTGCGCCGGTACGCCAGCCCGATCTGGACCAGGTCCTCCGCGGGGTCCTCGGTGACCGGCACCGCCATGAGGTGCGCGCCGAACCGGTTGAACGCCTCGTCGTAGAGCGCCTCGAGCAGTGCGGGTTTTCCGCCGAAGAGGGAATAGACCGCCGTCGTCGAGGTGTTGACGTCGGTGGCGATCTTGCGCAGGCTCACCGCGGCGGGACCTTCGGTGCTCAGCAGCTCGCCCGCCCGCTCGAGCAGACGCCGTCGCAGAGCGTCATCGTGGGTCTTGGGCCGGGGCATCACGCAATCCTAACGGCCGCTGGTCAGGGTGGTATCACATTGGTACCGTCCCTGGAATGGCGATGACCTTGCGGTTGACCGACGAGGAGAACCACCGGCTCGCTGAACTGGCGCAGGCCGAGGGGCGCTCCAAGCAGGAGGTCGTGCGTCTCGCGATCGCGGACCGTTACCAGCGCATGCAGCAGGAAGAAAAGCTCGGCGAGGTTCTGGGGCGAGTCCTGCCGAAGTACCGAGGTCTTTTGGATAGGCTCGGATCTTCCTGAAACTGTCAGACCTCTGTGATCAACTGGGTGCCGTGATCTCCTACCTCGACGCCGGGGACCTCTTAGTGCTGGCCACAGCCGTGACCGGTGGCGACCTCGTCGTCAGGGACATCGGTCTGCTGGACACAGCGGCGTACCGTCCCCGCGCCACCGTGCTCGGCGTGGAGGCCTACGACACGCTGTGGCTGAAGTCCTCCGCCTTACTCGACTCGATCGTGCGAACCCGCCCCCTGGTAGAGGGAAACTGGCGGCTCGGCTGGGTCTCCGCCGTCACGATGTGCGACATCAACGGCTACTGGATCGACGCGGACGAGGACGACGCGCTGGACCTCGTGCGAGCCCTGGGCCGCGACAAGATCGACGTGCCCGAGATGGCCGGCCATCTCGAAGCGTGGGGAATCCCGAAGGATTCCGCTTGACCTAGAGCGCGCTCTAGCTCGTAGCGTCGTCGCCGTGAGTTACTCGATAGCCCAAGCCGCGCAGCGCAGTGGGTTGTCCATCGACACCTTGCGCTACTACGAACGAATCGGGCTCGTCGACCCGCCCGCGCGAGACTCGGGTGGGCGTCGCAGCTACTCGGACGAAGACCTGGGTTGGCTCGCCTTCGTGACGCGTCTGCGCACGACCGGCATGCCGATCCGCATGATGCGCGAGTTCGCGCAGCTCAGGCACCGCGGCGACCTGACGGCAGGCCGCCGCAAGCAAATCCTCGTCGAGCACCGCAACGACGTCCGCGCCCGCATCGCGGAGCTGCAGACGTGCCTGGAGGTGCTCGACTACAAGATCGACCACTACGCGGTGGTCGAGCGGGACTTGGAGGCGACGGCGTGAGCCGTTTGTTGGGATCGTTGGAGGTCGGGCCGCAGGGGCTCGGCTGCATGGGAATGTCGGAGTTCTACGGCGCCGGCGACGAGTCGGAGTCGATCTCGGTCATCCACCGGGCTTTGTCGTTGGGCGTCACGCTGCTCGACACGGCCGACATGTACGGGCCGTACGTGAACGAGGAGCTGGTGGGCCGCGCGATCGCGGGCCGTCGTTCTTCCGTCGTCCTGGCCACGAAGTTCGGCATCGTGCGCGAAGAGGGCGGATCCCGTTCGATCCGCGGTGATCGTGCTTATGTGCGTTCTTCGGTCGAGGGCTCTTTGAAGAGGCTCGGCACCGACGTGATCGACCTGTACTACCTGCACCGCGTTCCGGCGGACACGCCGATCGAGGAGACCGTCGGCGCGATGGCCGAGCTGGTGACCGAGGGCAAGGTGCGGTTCCTCGGGCTCTCGGAAGCCGGTGCTTCTACGTTGAGGCGTGCTCACGCGGTGCACCCGATCACGGCGCTGCAGAGCGAGTGGTCGCTGTGGTCGCGCGACATCGAGGCCGAGATCGTGCCCACTGCCCGCGAGCTGGGCATCGGGTTGGTGCCGTACTCGCCGCTGGGCCGTGGCGTGCTGACCGGGCGCTTCACCTCCGCCGCCGACTTCGGTGCCGGCGACTTCCGCGGCGTGGCTCAGCCGCGGTTCCAGGGTTCGAACCTCGACGCGAACCTGAAGATGGTGGAGGAGCTGCGCGCGCTGGCCTCGGAGCGCGGTGTGACCGCGGGCCAGCTGGCGTTGGCGTGGGTGCAGCACCGCGGGTCCGACGTGGTCCCGATCCCGGGTACCAAGCGGATCAAGTACCTGGAGGAGAACGTGGCGGCGGCTTCGTTGGAGCTGTCCGCCGAGGATCTCGCCGCGATCGAAGCCGCCGTGCCCGCTTCGGCCGTGGCTGGTGACCGGTACCCGGACATGAGCACCGTGGGTCGTTAGAACATACGTTCGAAAGTATCCCCAGGGTTGTCCACAGGTTGGGGACAGGTGGCTGTGGACAACCCTGGGTTCATGTGGACAACTCGATTGTTGAGGGCGCGGATGATCGCGGGCCGCTGCGTGGGCTTCGTGCCCCGCAGCGCCAGGTAGGTGATCGCGACGCGACACGCGGCGTGGATCAGCAGCGCGAGAACGCCAGCAGTGGTGACAGCGGCCAACATGCGTCCAGTGGATCGCTGCTCGGCCGGCAGGTCTATGCCGAATACTGAATACGGATATTCTCGTCCCAGCATAACGCCTGGTCAGAGGGTTTCTGGAGCTAGCTGGAAAGTTGGGCCGCGACGGTCGCGCCGAGCTCCCAGCACGCCTCCAGGTCGGCCTTCGCCGGCTCACCCGTGACCACCACGTGCTGCGCCGCCTTCTCCCACCCCAACCCGGTCGTGGCCGTCTCCACGCTGCGCACCGCACCCGTCGTGTCGTTGTTGCCGTGCACGTAGAGCCCGAACGGCCTGCCCTTCGTCGAGTCCAGGCACGGGTAGTAGACGGTGTCGAAGAAGTGCTTCAACGCACCGCTCATGTAGCCGAGGTTCGCGGGCGTCCCCAGCAGGTAGCCGTCAGCCTCCAACACATCCACAGCGGTTGTGGACAACGCGGCTCGCCGGACCACCTCGACGCCCTCGATCTCGGGAGTGGTGGCGCCCGCGACGACGGCTTCGAACATCGCCTGCAGCGTCGGCGACGGCGTGTGGTGGACGATCAGCAGCCGCGCCATCAGTAGTCCATCTCGTAGTCGTTCATGTTCGGCGGGGTGTCGTCCACGCCGAGCGCCTTCAGGTCGTCCGACGTGACCTTGTCGACGGTAGGTCCCATGAGCTCCATCAGCTCGTCGACGATGTCCAGGTGGATCTTGTGCGACTCGTCGTTCAGCCTGCCGATCTCGATCATCCGATCGATGACGCCGCTGCCCTCCAGCTTCGTCGCGATAGCGCTGAACTCGCCGAAGTTGCTGGCAGGCGCGATGATCGCGGCGTTCGACCCGACGGTGCTCCTCAGCAACATGTTCAGCGCTATGTGTGCGCCGAGGTCGATGCCGAACGCCTTGAGCAGACCGTCGCGCAGGCGGACCTGGAACGCCTTCATGTCGTCGCTGAACGCGCCGTAGAACATGTTGAGGCCGTTCCTGCTGTCCTGATGCGCGTCCAGGACGGACTGGGCCAGGTCACGCCGGGTGTACTCCATGAGCGGCAACATAGATGACCATGACCCGCGCCTCCTACGACATTGTCGCCGCCGACTACGCCAGGCTCATCCCGGACGCGCACGACGGCCGCCCGCTCGACGCCGCGATCATGCGAGCGTTCGCCGAGCTCACCGAAGGCCCCGTCGCGGACCTCGGCTGCGGCACCGGGCGCATCACCCACCACCTGCACGAACTGGGCCTCAGCACGTTCGGAATCGACCTGTCCGACGGCATGCTCGACCAGGCAAAACGCCTCTACCCGCACCTCGACTTCACGCAGGGCGACATCACGAAGCTGGACCTGGAAGACGACAGCCTCGGCGGCGCGGTCGTCTGGTACTCGACGGTCCACATGCCGGCGGACGAGGTGCCCTGGCAGGAGTTCCACCGCGTCCTCAAGCCGGGCGGACACCTGCTGCACGCCTTCAAGCTGGGCAACTTCAAGAACCACATGACCCACGCGTACGGCCACGACGTGGATCTTCACGTCTACTGGCACGACATCGACGAGGTCGTGACCAAAGCTACGGAAGCCGGGTTCAACGAAGTGGCCCGGTTGCAACGTCAGAAGGACGTGGACGAGAAGGGACCGCAGGCGTTTTTGTTGCTGAGCAAACGGAACCCCGCGGCAGGCAGCACGTCCTAGTGGGTGTACACAGGAGGGACCATGAAGACCACCGCCCTTATGACCACCAGTCCTCGTCAGCGTCGCATCACCTGGGGTTTCGGCCTTGCGATCGGCATCGGGATGATCGGGATCGGGCCCCTCTTCGCGTCGCTGTGGCCGGGGTTCGACCACAGCCCGTGGGACGTCAACACGATGTTGCTCGGACTCGGCGTGGGGCTCTGCACGATCGCGTACATCTTCGGGCGGATCGCCGTCGCGGCGGTCACCGAGGGGCGCCGCAACGCGGTTGCCCCGCCGACCAGAAGGGCCTACTGGGTGGCCGGCGGGGGTTTCGCTCTTGCCGTGCTGTGCCTGCTGATCGCGTTGTCTAGCTGACCAGTGCGGTAACCCGTTCCCGCAGCTCTGCCAAACGAGCCCGACCTGAGGCACGGGCGGACTCCAGTCCGTCCGTGACCGGCTCGACGACCTCCAGGTACGCCTTGAGCTTCGGCTCGGTACCGGACGGGCGCACGATCACGCGCACGCCGTCGGCGGTCCAGCGCAGCACGTCCGCGCTGGGCAGCAGGTCTTCCGACTGGAAGTCGGCGGGTGGCGAGGAGCGCAGCCGGGCCATCGTCGCGCCGATCAGCGACAAATCGGTGTACCGCAAGGAAACCTGGTCCGTCAGGTGCAGGCCGTGGTCCAACGCGAGCTGGTCCAGGGCGTCCAGCAACGTGCGACCCGACGCCTTCAGCCCGGCAGCCAGATCCGCCGCGACCACAGCAGCCGAGACACCGTCCTTGTCTGCCACGTAGGCAGGATCGACGCAGTTGCCGAGCGCTTCCTCGTAGGCGAACACCAGACCTTCACCGGCCCGTGCCAGCCACTTGAAGCCGGTCAACGTCTCCGCATAACGAGCGCCGTGCGCGGCAGCGATCGACTTCAGCAGCGAAGAAGACACGATCGTCGTTGCCACCAAAGGATCCGCGGACTCCGTGGTGGACAGCACGAGCGACCCGAGCAGCACGCCCGTCTCGTCACCGCGCAGCATCCGCCACGACGAACCGTCGCGAACACCCAGCGCGCAACGGTCGGCGTCCGGGTCGAGAGCGATCGCCAGGTCCGCATCCACCGATGCCGCAAGGGAAAGCAGCTCGTCGGACGCCCCGGGCTCCTCCGGGTTCGGGAACACCACGGTCGGGAAGTCCGGGTCCGGCACGGCCTGCGACCGCACCACGTGCACATCGGTGAAACCCGCGCGCCGCAACGCTTCCACGGCGAACGCGCCACCGACGCCGTGCATCGGCGTCAACGCGATCTTCAACGCGCGCGCGTTCTGGCGCGGCAACGAGGCCACCCGTTCCAGGTACTCGTCGACCTCGGCGTCGGACACCGTCGAGTAGGAAGGACTCCGCGGCACGGACACCGCGGCCGGAACAGCCTCGATCGCCTTCTCGATCTCGCCATCGGACGGCGGCACGATCTGCGAGCCACCGGACAGGTAGAGCTTGTAGCCGTTGTCCGCGGGCGGGTTGTGCGACGCGGTGATCTGGATCCCGGCCACCGCACCGTGCCGGCGCACCAGGTAGGCGAGCACCGGCGTCGGCAACGGGCCCGGCAGCACGCGCACGTCGAAGCCCGCGGCCGCCATCACCTCGGCGGCGGCCGTGCCGAACTCTTCCGACCCGTGCCGGGCGTCGCGGCCGACGAACACCAGCCCGGAGGTCCCGAGCCACGACGCCAGCCCGGCCGTCGTGCGGACCACCGTGGCCACGTTCATGCCGTTGGTGCCCGCGCGCACCGGCCCGCGCAGCCCGGCGGTGCCGAACGTGAGCGGACCGGCCATGCGATCGGCGAGATCTTCGAGAGCGGCGGGGTCGCCGCCCATCGCCCGTGCCAACACGCCCTGCAGCTCGGTTCGAGTCGCGTCCGACGGGTCGTCAGCGATCCACCGGAACGTCGCGTCACGCAGTGCCGGCGTCAGGCTCATGCGCGGTCCACCAGCTCGCGCAGCAGCGTGCCCATGCGCTGAGCGGCGGCGGCACCGGCGTCCAGCACCTCCTGGTGGTTCAGCGGCTCACCGGTGATGCCCGCCGCGAGGTTCGTCACCAGCGACAGACCGAACACCTCGACACCCTCGGCACGCGCGGCGATGGCCTCGTGCACGGTCGACATGCCGACCAGGTCCGCGCCCATCGTGCGCAGCATCCGGATCTCGGCGGGCGTCTCGAAGTGCGGGCCCGGCAGACCCGCGTACACGCCCTCTTCGAGCGACGGGTCGATCTGCTGGGCCAACGTGCGCAGCCGCGGCGAGTACAGGTCCGTCAGGTCCACGAACCGGGCGCCGACCAGCGGCGACAGCGCGGTCAGGTTGAGGTGGTCGGAGATCAGCACGGGCTGCCCGACCGACATGCCCTGGCGCAGGCCACCGGCGGCGTTGGTCAGCACGACCGTGGACACACCCGCGGCAGCGACGGTGCGCACGCCGTGGACGACCTTCTGGATGCCCTTGCCCTCGTAGCCGTGGGTGCGGCCGAGGACGACGAGGACCTTCTTGCCGCCCACCTCGACGGAGCGGATGGTGCCGCCGTGGCCGAGCGCGGTCGGCGCCTCGAAGCCTTCCAGCTCACCGACGGGGATCTCGGTGACCGGGTCGCCGATCACGTCGGCGGCGGGCCGCCAGCCGGAGCCGAGCACGATCGCGATGTCGTGCTTCGCCACGCCGGTGCGGCTCTGGATCTGTTCCGCGGCCTTGCCGGCCAGCTCTTCTGGAGTCACCGCGAGAGCTTAAACCGGCGAGAAGGTCGAGGCGATCGCGTCGAAGAGCGTCGCGCGGGCCGCGTCCTGCTGTTCGGTTGGGACGACGACCTCCACCACCCACAGGTCGTTCCCGGACGGCAGCACGCGCGAGAAGTGCGAACGCCCGAGCGCGTCGGTCCCGTCACCCTCGACCGTCTTGTAGATGAACTGGATCGCCTCTTCCTTCTGCTGCCCCGGCAGGCTCGGCGTCAGCACCTTGTCGCCGCCGAAGAACCGGCTCGGCCACCGCGCCTGCACGCTCGACGTGTACGTGCTGATCGTGCGCTTCGGGTAGAAGTCGGGGAACCACTGCACCGTCGCCTCGTACGCACCGGTGGGGGACAGGAAGTGCACCACCGCGGATCCCGGCATCAGCTTGTCGCCCAGGCGCTGTTCGGCGTAGGTCGACCAGCTGGCCTCGACGTTCAGCGTGAACTTCCCGCCCTGGTCACCCTGCGCGGTGACGGCTGTCTCGGTGCGCGGCTGGAGCGTCGCGGAGGTGGGCAGCGTGGGCAGCGTCTGGATGGTCTGCTGGGCGGGCGGTAGCAGCGACGCACCCGCCGCCAGCCTGACCAGCGCGAACCCGCCACCTGAGCCCGCCACGAACAGCAACAGGGCCGCGACCAGCAGAAACGTCGTGGCGACCCGTCCGCGCCGGCGCTGAGGCGCGATCGGCTTCGTGACCATGAACGGCAACGGGCCGGGGTCGTCGGCCAGCGGCGCGTCCGGCTCGATCTTGGGCTTGGGCCGCACGATGATCGGCGTCTGCACCGCCTCGCGCACCTCGAACGCGTCGGTGCCCGGCTCCGGCAGCAGCGGGTAGACCTGCTTGCGCACGTCGACCAGCGAGAGTCGGTCGGTCGGCTCCTTCCGCATCAACCCGCTGATCACCGGGGCGAGCCTGCCGGCACCCGCTGGCACCGGCACGTCACCGTTGATCACGGCGTTGATGGTCTGCATGACGTTCTTGCCCACGTACGGCGGCTCGCCGGCCATCGCGGCCCACATCGTGGCGCCGAGCGACCACCTGTCGGCGGCGGCCGAGACGTCACCGCCCTGGGCGACCTCGGGCGCGATGTAGGCGGGGGTGCCGAGCGTGATGCCGCGCGCGGTCATGGTGGCCTCGGCGACGTTGCGCGCGATGCCGAAGTCCGTGAGCTTCACCCGGCCGTCGTCCGCGATCAGCACGTTGCCCGGCTTCACGTCCCGGTGCGTGATGCCCACCCGGTGCGCCGACGCCAGCGCCGACGCGATCGCGTCCAGCACCGCGGCGCCCTGCTTCTCGGTGAGGCAGCCCTGTTCCTGGATCACCTCGTTCAGACTGCGTGACGGTACGAGCTCCATCACCACGTACGGGTCGCCATCGTGCTGGACGACGTCGTACAGCGTTACGAGGTTCGGGTGAGACAGCGCGGCAACGGCACGCGCCTCGCGCATCGTCCGTTCCCGCAGCTCGTCGGCCGCGGCGTCGGGCATGCCGGGGGTGTGCAGGATCCCCTTCACGGCGACCTGCCTGCCCAGCACCTCGTCGCGAGCAGCCCAGACGGTGCCCATCGAGCCTTGACCGAGCAGGTGCAGCAGCCGGTACCTAGCCGCGATCAAGCGCTCCTGATCCTCCACACGTCCATTCTTCCTGAGACACTCACTGCATCGTTAACGGCGGTGAACCTCACATAGCCGTGTCGGTACTGGTCGGTAACACTGCAACGCATGATGGAGTTGGCCTTGCCCGCCGAATTCCGCCCGAACGAGTTCCCCGCAGCGTCGCGGGAACAGTGGCGCGCGATGGTCGACGCCGTCCTCAGCAAGACCGGCGCTTCGTTCGAGTCGCTGGTCACGAAGACTTACGACGGCATCTCGCTCCAGCCGCTCTACACGCTCGACGACGCGCTGCCTCCCTACGCGCTGGCGCCCGTCAAGCAGGGCTGGGACGTCCGTCAGCGCCACGCCGTGCCCGATCCGGTCGCTCTGATGAACGACCTGGAGGGCGGCGTCACGTCGCTGTGGCTCGCGGTGCCGGCCTCTTCCTTGGAACGGCTGCTGGACGGCGTCTACCTCGACCTCGCGCCGATCGTGCTGGACGGTTCCCCCGAGGCCGCTCTCGCGATGCTGCGGATCTACGACCAGGCGCCGGTGCTGGCCGACGAGGTGCGCGGCAACCTGGCTTTGACGCCTTTCGGCCCTGCTCTGGACGTGATCAAGCAGGCTCGCTCGGAGTTCCCGTCGCTGCGGACCGTCGTGGTGGACGCGCTGCCGTTCCACGACGCGGGTGGTTCGGACTCCGAAGAGCTCGGCGCGTCCTTGGCCCTGGCGGTTTCCTACTTGAGGGCTTTGACCGGTGCCGGGCTGAGTGTCGCGGAGGCGTTCGCGCAGCTGGAGTTCCGCTACGCCGCTTCGGCCGACCAGTTCGCGACCATCGCGAAGCTCCGTGCCGCTCGACGGCTGTGGGCGCGCGTGGCCGAGGTGTCCGGCGTGGACGTGCCGCAGGTGCAGCACGCGGTGACGTCGTCGGCGATGATGACCCGCCGCGACCCGTGGGTGAACATGCTGCGCACCACGGTGGCGACGTTGGCCGCCGGTCTCGGTGGCGCCGACTCGGTGACGGTGCAGCCGTTCGACGCGGCGATCGGGCTGCCGGACGAGTTCGCGCGGCGGATCGCGCGCAACACGCAGAACCTGCTGCTGGAGGAGTCGCACCTCGGCGAGGTGATCGACCCGGCGGCCGGCTCCTGGTACGTGGAGTCGCTGACCGACTCGCTGGCGGTGTCCGCTTGGGCCTGGTTCCAGGAGATCGAACGGGCGGGCGGCTTCGCTGCCGCGCGGGGCCTCGTCGCTTCGCGGATCGCTGAGACCTGGGCGGCGCGCTCGGCTCGGCTCGCGGACAGGAGCGACCCGATCACCGGCGTCAGCGAGTTCCCGAACCTGGCCGAGAAGCCCGTGGTCCGCGTCTCCGGAATCGATACGGATTCGCAGGCCCCCTGGGGGGACGCACCCCCCATCCCAAGTGTCTCAAGCGGGTCTGACAGTTTCGGGCTGCCGCGAGTTCGCTACGCCCAGGCCTTCGAAGAGCTGCGCGACCTCGCCGACGCCCAAGAGACCCGCCCCCAGGTCTTCCTCGCCACCCTCGGCCCGGTAGCCGCCCACACCGCGCGCGCCACCTTCGCCGCCAACCTCTTCAACGCCGGCGGTTTCGCCACCCCGACCGCGGGCCCGACCAGGACCGCCGAAGAAGTGGCGACCCAGTTCAAGGCCTCCGGAGCGCGAATCGCGGTCATCTGCGGCAGCGACTCCAGCTACGCCGACCAGGCAGCACAAACCGAACAGGCCCTGCGCGAAGCCGGCGCGGAACGGGTACTCCTGGCAGGCAAGAAGACCGACGCGAACGTCGACGGCTTCGTCTTCATGGGCTGCCCGGCACTGGAAATCCTCAACAGCACCTTCGACTTCCTGGGAGTGGAGCGATGATCCCCAGCTTCGCGGACATCGACCTCGGCCCCCTCCCGTCGGCGAAGTACGAGACCGACCTGCCCGCCTGGGAGACGCCGGAGGGCATCGCGGTCAAACCCGTCTACGGCCAGGAAGACCTGACAGGACTCGACTTCCTGCAGACCTATCCCGGCGTGGCGCCGTTCCTCCGCGGCCCGTACCCGACGATGTACGTCAACCAGCCGTGGACCGTCCGCCAGTACGCGGGTTTCTCGACGGCCGAGGAGTCGAACGCCTTCTACCGCCGCAACCTCGCGGCGGGCCAGAAGGGTCTGAGTGTCGCCTTCGACCTCGCCACGCACCGCGGGTACGACTCGGATCACCCGCGCGTCGCCGGTGACGTCGGCATGGCGGGTGTGGCCATCGACTCGATCTACGACATGCGCACGCTGTTCGACGGCATCCCGCTGGACAAGATGTCCGTGTCGATGACGATGAACGGCGCGGTGCTGCCGGTCCTGGCCCTGTTCGTCGTGGCGGCGGAGGAGCAGGGGGTGAAGCCGGAGCAGCTCATGGGGACGATCCAGAACGACATCCTCAAGGAGTTCATGGTCCGCAACACCTACATCTACCCGCCGCAGCCGTCGATGCGGATCATCTCCGACATCTTCAGCTTCACGAGCTCGCACATGCCGAAGTTCAACTCCATCTCGATCTCCGGCTACCACATGCAGGAGGCAGGGGCGACGGCCGACCTGGAGCTGGCGTACACGCTGGCGGACGGCGTCGAGTACATCCGCGCGGGCAGGGAAGCCGGGCTGGACGTGGACGCGTTCGCACCACGCCTGAGCTTCTTCTGGGCGATCGGCATGAACTTCTTCATGGAGATCGCCAAGATGCGGGCCGCGCGCCTGCTCTGGGCCAAGCTCGTGCAGACGTTCGAGCCGAAGTCCGCGAAGTCCCTGAGCCTCCGCACCCACTGCCAGACCAGTGGCTGGAGCCTCACCGCGCAGGACGTGTTCAACAACGTCGCGCGTACGTGCGTCGAGGCGATGGCGGCCACGCAGGGCCACACGCAGTCGTTGCACACCAACGCACTCGACGAGGCGCTCGCACTGCCGACGGACTTCTCCGCGCGCATCGCCCGCAACACGCAGCTGCTGCTCCAGCAGGAGTCCGGCACCACGCGCGTGATCGACCCGTGGGGCGGCAGCGCGTACGTCGAGCGGCTCACGAACGAGCTCGCGCGCAAGGCCTGGGAGCACATCACCGAGGTCGAGAAGGCCGGCGGCATGGCCCGTGCGATCGACGAGGGCATCCCAAAGCTGCGGATCGAAGAGGCCGCGGCACGGACGCAGGCGCGCATCGACTCCGGACGGCAGCCCGTCATCGGCGTCAACAAGTACCTGGTGACCAACGACGAGCAGATCGAGGTCCTCAAGGTCGACAACGCGGGAGTGCGCGCCCAGCAGCTCGAAAAACTGCGCCGCCTCAAGGAAGAACGCGACCAGTCCGCTGTGGACGGTGCGCTCGAAGCGCTGACGAACGCCGCCACGGGCCACGGCAACCTGCTGGAGTTGGCGATCAACGCCGCACGGGCCAAGGCGACCGTCGGCGAGATCTCCGAGTCGCTCGGCAAGGTGTGGGGGCGGCACTCGGCGCAGATCCGCACCATTTCCGGCGTGTACCGGCAGGAGGTCGGCCAAGTGTCCAACGTGGACGCCTGCCGCGAGGTCGTCGAGGCGTTCGCGGAGGAAGAGGGCCGCCGCCCGCGCATCCTGGTCGCCAAGATGGGGCAGGACGGGCACGACCGCGGCCAGAAGGTGATCGCGACGGCGTTCGCGGACCTCGGCTTCGACGTCGACGTCGGCCCGCTGTTCCAGACGCCGGACGAGGTCGCGCGCCAGGCCGTGGAGGCCGACGTGCACATCGTCGGCGTCTCCTCGCTGGCGGCCGGCCACCTCACGCTGGTGCCTGCCCTGAAGGAAGAGCTGAGCAAGCTCGACCGCGCGGACATCATGATCGTCGTCGGTGGCGTGATCCCGCCGCAGGACTTCGACGAGCTGTACGCGGCGGGTGCGTCGGCGATCTTCCCGCCCGGCACCGTGATCGCGGATGCCGCCAAGGATCTGCTGGTGAAACTCGCGGACCAGCTCGGCCACCATGGCTAGGGTGATCGACGTCGACGAGCTCACCAGAGGAGTCCTCGAAGGCAAGCGCGGAACCTTGGCCAGGGCGATCACCTTGGTCGAGTCGAAGCGCAAGGACCACCGCGCGAAAGCGCAGGAGCTGCTGATCGAGCTGCTGCCCAAGTCGGGCAACGCGATCAGGGTCGGTATCACCGGTGTTCCCGGCGTGGGCAAGTCGACGTTCATCGACGCGCTCGGCACCATGCTCACCGAGAAGGGCCATCGGGTGGCGGTGCTCGCCGTCGACCCGTCGTCCACCCGCACCGGCGGCAGCATTCTGGGCGACAAGACGCGCATGGCCAGGCTTTCCGTCGACGAGAACGCCTTCATCAGGCCCTCGCCGACGTCCGGCACGCTCGGCGGCGTCGCGCAGGCCACGCGCGAGACGATCGTGCTGGTCGAGGCTGCCGGGTTCGACGTCGTGCTGGTCGAGACGGTCGGCGTGGGGCAGTCGGAGGTCGCCGTCGCGAACATGACGGACTGCTCGCTGTTCCTTACCCTCGCGCGCACCGGAGACCAGCTGCAGGGCATCAAGAAGGGCATCCTGGAGCTCGCGGACGTCATCGCGGTCAACAAGGCCGACGGCGAGCACGAGCTGGACGCCCGCAAGGCCGCACGAGAGCTCGCCGGAGCGTTGAAACTCCTGCGCTCCCCGGACGCCTTGTGGCACCCGCCGGTGCTGACGTGTTCCGGACTCACCGGCGTCGGGCTGGACGAGCTGTGGTCCCGAGTGCTGGAACACCGGTCCACCTTGAGGGACGCTGGTGAGCTGGACGAACGACGACGACGCCAGCAGGTCGAGTGGACTTGGATGATGGTCCACGACGAACTGTGGCGGCAGGTGCGCGAGAGTGCCGCCGTGCGCGCGTTGGCCCCCTCTCTGGAGGAGAAGGTCCGGTCGGGAGAGCTCACCGCGACGCTGGCCGCCGAGCAGATTTTGAAGGCGTTCCAATCGGACTCTCGGTAGGCGCGTAACTAGTTTGGGTGACCATCGATCGTGGTATTCGAGGTAGAGTTCAGGCCATGTCGAGGTTGCTGCTGGCCTGCGTGTTCGCGCTGATGAGCGTCGTCGGGATCGCCGGTGTGGCGTCCGCGCAAGAGGCGGCGAACGCGCCCGTGGTGGCCGCACAGCAGACGACAGTGAATCCTGGTCCGGCCGTGAACGCGCCGCAGGAACCCGCGCCTGAAGTACGTCAGGAGACCAAGCGCAAGCTGTGGATCGGCGCCATCGCCGTGGGCTTGTTCGCACTGGTCTACTACCGCAACAAGCGTCGGTGGGCGGCGTGGCGCAAGGCACGGGCGGCCAAGAAGGGCTAGCCCGGCGGTCGTTCGCGTTGAGACGTTCCGTTCCACATGGTGGGACGTAATAGTCAAAATTAAGCGTGTCTCTCGACCATTTGCGTCATCGTTGATCGGTCAGACCGAAACTCGCTCGCCGCTTGGCGCAGCGCTGCGACCGGCCAGCCGGTTGATCATCATCAGCGTGCTGCGTCTCACGGGCGGTGATGCAGGATGGTGGCAAATGGGTACCGACTTGAAGATCAGCACACGCTCGACCGTCGAGCGGTACTCCGACGCGCTGCTGGACCTGTCCCACTCCATTCACGCCCAGCCTGAGCTGGCGTTTCAGGAGCACCGCAGCGTCGAGAAGATCACCTCCCTGCTGGCCCGCGAGGGTTTCAAGATCGACCGAGGCGTGGCCGGCCTCGACACCGCGTTCGTCGCGACGTACGGCGACGGCGAGCTGGTGCTGGGGCTTTGTGCCGAGTACGACGCGCTGCCCGAGGTCGGGCACGCGTGCGGGCACAACGTCATCGCCGCGGCTTCCGTCGGCGCGGCACTCGCTCTGCGTGACGTCGCCGACCGCCTGGGTGTCACCGTGAAGGTGATCGGCACTCCGGCCGAAGAGGTCGGCGGCGGCAAGGTGCTCATGCTCGAACGGGGCGTGTTCGACGACGTCTCGTTCTCGATGATGGTGCACCCCGCGCCGTACGAGTCGTGCGCCGCGAAGTCGCTGGCCATCACCGATCTCAAGGTGCACTACACGGGCAAGCCGTCGCACGCCGCCGCGGCGCCGCATCGCGGTGTCAACGCGGGCGACGCGGTCACGATCGCGCAGGTGGCCATTGGCCTCTTGCGGCAGCATCTCGAACCAGGCCAAATGGTTTCGGGCATCGTCACCCACGGCGGCACCGTGCCGAACGTAATACCCGCCCGCGCGTCGGCGATGTTCGATGTGAGGGCGGAGAACTTGGAATCGTTGCAGCGCCTGGAGAAACGCATCCGGGACTGTTTCCACGCCGGCGCGCTCGCGACCGGCTGCACCCATGAGGTCGAGCAGGTCTCACCGATCTACGCCGAGCTGACTCCCGACTCGTGGCTGGCTGACGCCTACCGGCGCGAGGCCACTGAGCTGGGACGACGACCGCTCTCGCCCGAGCAGGAACAGCGAGAGAAGATCGGGAGCACCGACATGGGCAACGTCACCAGAGTGTTGCCCGCCATCCACCCGACCATTGCCATTGACTGCGGAGACGCGGTGAACCACCAACTAGAGTTCGCGACCGCCTGTGCCTCGGCGTCGGCCGACCGTGCGTTGCTCGATGGAGCACTTGCCATGGCCTGGACGACGATCGCGACAGCCACCGATTCCCAGCAGCGCGCACGGCTGCTGGCCCGCGGAGGTGCGGCATGACGGTTCTGGACTCACGACCCTCCGGCTCTTCCTCCGTGAAGAACTCCACCGAGATGCTCGTCGACCCCACTGGGGTGAGCATGTCTCCTGTGGATGATCTGGGAGAGGGCCGCGGCCCCGCCTGGCTCGACGACTGGCTGAAGGCGCACGCCTCCGACGTCGTCGCCTGGCGCCGCCACATCCACGTCAACCCGGAGCTGTCCCGGGCCGAGTACAACACCACCGAGCTCGTGGCGAAGCTGCTGCGCGAGGTGGGCCTAAAGCCCCGCGTGCTGCCCGGCGGCACCGGCCTGATCTGCGACATCGGCAACGGCCCTCGCTGCGTGGCTCTCCGCGCGGACATGGACGCGTTGCCGTTGCAGGAGAACACCGGCCAGCCGTTCGCGTCCACTGTGGACGGTGTGTCGCACGCGTGCGGTCACGACGCCCACACGACGGTGCTGCTCGGCACGGCTCTCGCACTCGCGTCGGCCACCGAGCTGCCCGGCCGCGTCCGTCTGGTGTTCCAGCCGGCCGAGGAGGTCATGCCGGGCGGCGCGCTGGACGTGCTGGCCGCGGGCGGCCTCGACGGCGTGGAGCGAATTTTCGGTCTGCACTGCGACCCGCGCCTGCAGGTCGGCCGCATCGGCACCCGCATCGGCGCCATCACGTCGGCCTCCGACCTGCTGGAGCTGCGGCTGAACTCGCCGGGCGGCCACACCTCGCGCCCGCACCTCACCGCGGACCTGGTGCACGCCCTCGGCACGGTCATCACCGGCCTGCCGACGATGCTCTCCCGCCGCGTAGACCCGCGTTCCGGCACCGTCCTGGTGTGGGGCGCGGTCCACGCGGGCGAGGCGCCCAACGCCGTCCCGCAGGACGGTCTGCTGCGCGGCACGCTGCGCACGGGCGACCGCGACATCTGGGCCGAGCTCGAACCGCTCGTGAAGGACCTGGTGACCGGGCTCCTGGCCCCCACCGGCGTCGGCTTCGACCTGCACCACCGCCGCGGGGTCCCGCCCGTGGTGAACGAGCGGGAGTCCACGCAGATCCTGCGCGCGGGCATCGAGGCCGCGCTGGGCGACGACGCGCTGGCCGGCACCGAGCAGTCGTCCGGTGGCGAGGACTTCGGCTGGTACCTGGAGCACGTGCCCGGCTCGTTCGCGCGCCTCGGCGTGTGGAACGGCCAGGAGAAGCAGCGCGACCTGCACCAGCCGACGTTCGACCTGGACGAGCGCGCCCTCCTGGTAGGCGTCCGCGTAATGGTCCACACGGCCCTGGCCGCCCTGGCCTAGGTTTCCTCGATGAAGGGCGCATTCATCCACGTGAGGTGGATGAATGCGCCCTTCATCGTTAGAACAGGACGGGTTCTACTCGAGCCGTGTTGTGGCGGGTGCGCCACGAGTGGGCCTTGCGGATCGTGGCCTGAGGATCGGTCCGGTCCGACGTGTAGAACCAGTCCATCCGGACCTCGTCGGGCGTCACCTCGAGCGTCGAGACGCCGTGCGAGTCCAGCTCCACGAACCGCACGTGCGGGTTCTTGGCCATGATCGCGGCTTCCAGCACCAGCGATCCGGTGCGCGGCGGCACCTTCAGGAACTCGTCGAAGTTGTCGGACGTGACCGACGTGGTGATGAACTCGGTGGCCACGGACTTCAACGCGGAACCGTCCGGCACATCTACGGCCCACGACGAGTGGATGTCGCCGGTGAGGAAGACCGCGTTCTTCATCCCCGCCCGGTCCAAGGCGCGCACGACGATCTCCCGGTCGGTCGGGAAGCCGTCCCACTGATCGGTGTTGACCGACGGGAAGCCGGGCGCGGGTGGAATCGCGAGCGGGCTGAACATCACCGAGGTGCCGATCAGCCGCCACCGCGCGGTGCCGTCGCAGATGCCCTTGATCAGCCAGTCGCGCTGCCGGGCACCCAGGATCGTCTCGGGCGTGCGGTGCGAACGCAGGTCCAGCATCGTGATGTCGAGCAGCGAGCCGTACTGCAGGCGGCGGAACATCAGGCCCTCGCGGATGGGCATCCACTCGAAGTAGGCCTGGGTCGCGGCGGCCAGACGCACGGCCCACGGTCCTTCGGTCGCCGGGTCGTGGCCCAACGCGCCGACGGCCGACGAGTTGTCGGCGGACTCGTTGTCGTCCCACGTCGCGATGAACGGATGAAGCGAGTGCAGGCGCTGCAGGTGCGGGTCGGTCTTGTACATCGCGTGCCGCGTCCGGTAGTCCGCCAGCGTGATGATCTCGTGCTGCGGCTGCGCGTCGCGGACCTTCGGGTCGTAGTGCGGGTAGATGTAGTCGCCGAGGTGGATGACGGCGTCCAGGTCGTCGCGGTCGGCCAGGTAGCCGTACGGGACGAAGTGGCCCGCCATCCAGTTCGCGCACGACACCACGCCGAACTTCACGCCCGAGATGTCCCCGGACGGCGCGGTCTTGGTGCGTCCCACGGGCGAGACGACGTCGCCGACGCGGAATCGGTAGTAGTAACGGGTGCTCGGCCGGAGTCCGCAGACCTCGACCTTCACGGTGTGGTCGCGGTGCGCGCCGGTCCGCGTGTGCCCGCGCGCCACGATCCGCGAGAACGACTCGTCGTGCGCGACCTCCCAGCGCACCTCCGACGACGTCACGACACGGGTCCACAGCAGAACCCCGTCCGGCACCGGGTCGCCTGACGCGACACCGTGCTCGAACACAGCGGTGGCAGCGGAAGCGGACACAGCGCCTCCCGCGGTCGCGGCGCCCGCGACCGCACCGGCTTTCAGGAACGTTCGACGATCAACCCCAGACATGCCACCAAGGATGCCGGAGGTCGATCACATCTAGCTCACAGGCTCGATCAGTTGCGCACGAGCTTCCGGTGCGGCAGCACGAACAGCGTCCGCCGCCTGGTCGTCCGGCTTGGTCTGCGAGTCGCGCTCGGCCTCGACGCGCGCGTTGTAGACCTCGACCTCGCGTTTGATCGCGTCCTCGTCCCAACCCAGCACGGGCGCGACCAGCCGCGCCACCGCCTCCGACGACTCGACGCCGCGGTGCGCGTACTCGATGGAGATGCGCGTGCGCCGCGTCAGGATGTCCTCCAGGTGCATCGCGCCCTCGTGCGACGCCGCGTACACCGCCTCGACCTGGAGGTAGTCCGGCGAGGCGGGGATCGGCTTGAGCAGCTCCGGGTTGTCCGCCGCCAGCGACAACACCTCGTGCACCAACGAGCCGTAGCGGTCCAGCAGGTGCCGCACTCGATACGGGTGCAGTCCGTGCTTGGCCGCCAGCTGGTCCGCCTGGTTCACCAGCGCGTGGTAGCCGTCGGCACCGACCAGCGGCACCTTGTCCGTGATGGACGGTTGGATCCGGCCGGGCAGGTCGACGTGCGCCGCGTCGACGGCGTCCGCGCCCATCACCCGGTACGTCGTGTACTTGCCGCCGGCGATCGCGACGAGTCCTGGCGCGACCCGAGCCACCGCGTGCTCGCGGGAAAGCTTCGACGTCGAATCGGATTCGCCTGCCAGCAAAGGCCTTAGCCCCGCGTAGACGCCCTCGATGTCGTCGTGCGTCAACGGAGTCGCGAGCACGGAGTTGACGTGTTCGAGGATGTAGTCGATGTCGTGCTTGGTCGCCGCCGGGTGCGCGAGGTCGAGGTTCCAGTCGGTGTCGGTGGTGCCGACGATCCAGTGGTTGCGCCACGGGATCACGAACAGCACGGACTTCTCGGTGCGCAGGATCATCCCGGACTCGGCCACGATCCGGTCGCGCGGAACGACGATGTGCACGCCCTTCGACGCCCGCACGCGGAACCGCCCGCGGGATCCGGAAAGCCGCTGCAGCTCGTCCGTCCACACACCGGTCGCGTTGATCACCGCGTGCGCCCGGACGTCGACCTCACGGCCGTCCTCGACGTCGCGCACTCGCACGCCCGAGACCCGGTCGGCCTCGCGCAGGAACCCGACCACCTGAGTCGAAGTGCGCACGACGGCGCCGTAGTGCGCGGCGGTGCGGCCGACCATCATCGTGTGCCGTGCGTCATCGGCTTGTGCGTCGTAGTAACGGATGCCGCCGATCAACGCATCGCGCTTCAACGCCGGAACCAGTCGGAGGGCACCCGCTCGGGTGAGATGTTTCTGCCCCGGCACGGACCGGGCGCCGCCCATCGTGTCGTAGAGGAACAGGCCGGCCGCCGTGTACGGACGCTCCCACAGCCGGTTCGCCAGCGGGTACAGGAAGCTCACCGGCTTCACCAGGTGCGGTGCGATGCGCGTCAGCATCAGCTCGCGCTCGCGCAGTGCCTCGCGGACCAGACCGAACTCGAGCTGCTCCAGGTATCGCAGACCGCCGTGGAAGAGCTTGGACGACCGGCTCGACGTGCCGGAAGCCAGGTCACGGGCCTCGACGAGTGCCACCCGCAGGCCGCGCGTGGCCGCGTCCAGTGCCGCGCCGACGCCGACGACACCACCGCCGATCACGACGAGGTCGAACGTCTCGGCCCCCAGCCGCTGCCACGACTCCTCGCGCTCGGCGGGACCCAGCCTGCCGGTGATCGGCGGGGCGGCGGGGGTTTGCGGTGCTGCAGCTGCGTTCTTGCGCGTGGCCACGACAGACGCCTCCCTGGTGACGACTCGCGGCTCACGTTACCTGGGGCAACGGGCGTTCGCCCACGGGCGCGAGAGCCAGAACCCTTCGGCCTAAAAATGGCCCGACCACAGGTAGTTGGCGTAGACAACTGATCAGCACGGTAATAGCGTCCGAGCACGTTGTGGGCGGGCGGCGCGGCCTGACCTCCGGGTTTGCGCTCCCTCCTGGCCGCAGACAGAGGAGGGTCGACGATGAGTGCAGGCTCGATCTTCGTGTGGGAGATGCTGGGGACCGCGGTCCTCATCCTCCTGGGCACCGGTGTCGTCGCGAACCAGGTGCTCAAGAACACCCTCGGCAACAGCACCGGATTCCTGTTCGTCAACGTCGGCTGGGCCTTCGCGGTCTTCACCGGCGCCAGCATCGCCAACCCGAGCGGGGCTCACCTCAACCCGGCGGTGACGCTGGGACTCGCGATCGCCGACAAGACGCCGTGGGGTGACGTTCCCGTCTACATCCTCGGACAGATGGTCGGCGCGATCATCGGCGCGATGCTCTGCTGGGCGACGTACAAGATGCAGTTCGACACGCACGACGAACCGCAGAACACGCTCGGCATCTTCTCGACCGGACCGACCGTGCCGAACACGGTGTGGAACCTCGTGTCCGAGATCATCGGCACGTTCGTGCTCGTCGCGTGGATCCTGCTGTCGCCTGGCGTGAAGGTGGCGGGCGACGGGGTCCCGCAGTTCGGCAACTCGGCGCTCGGCTACGCGGGTGTCGCGTTCGTGGTCTTGGTGATCGGTACGTCGCTCGGTGGCCCTACCGGTTACGCCATCAACCCGGCGCGCGACCTCGGTCCGCGCATCGCCTACGCGTTCCTGATGCCGATTCACAACAAGGGCAACGCCAACTGGAACTACTCGTGGATCCCGGTTGTCGGCCCGCTCGTGGGTGGCGCGCTCGCCGCGTTGCTCTACCTGGTTCTCCCGGTCTGAAAGGACTTCCAGCATGACCCAGTACGTGGCCGCGATCGACCAGGGCACCACGTCGACCCGTTGCATGATCTTCGACCACTCGGGTCGAGTGGTGTCGGTCGACCAGAAGGAGCACGAGCAGATCTTCCCGAAGGCGGGCTGGGTCGAGCACGACCCGATGGAGGTCTGGCAGAACACCCGCCAGGTCGCCGCGGGCGCGCTCGCCAAGGCCGATCTGTCCACTTCGGACATCGCCGCCGTCGGCATCACCAACCAGCGCGAAACCGCTGTGGTGTGGGACAAGAACACCGGCGAGCCCGTCTACAACGCCATCGTCTGGCAGGACACTCGCACGGACAAGATCGTCGCCGAGCTGGGCAACCTCGGCGGCGGGCAGGAGCGTTATCGAGCCAAGGTCGGCCTGCCGCTGGCGACCTACTTCTCCGGCCCCAAGATCCGCTGGATTCTCGACAACGTCTCCGGCGCCCGTGAACGCGCGGAAGCCGGCGATCTGTTGTTCGGCAACATGGACACGTGGGTGCTGTGGAACATGACGGGCGGGATCGACGGTGGCGTGCACGTCACCGACCCGACGAACGCCTCGCGCACCATGCTGATGGACCTCGACACGCTCGCGTGGGACTCGTCGATCGCTTCCGACATGGGCATTCCGATGTCGATGCTGCCGGAGATCCGGTCCTCGTCCGAGGTCTACGGCCAGGTGCGCGAACGGGGTGCGCTGGCCGGGGTGCCGATCGCGGGCATCCTCGGAGACCAGCAGGCGGCGACGTTCGGCCAGGCCTGCCTCTCGCCCGGTGAAGCCAAGAACACCTACGGCACCGGCAACTTCATGCTGCTCAACACCGGCACCGAGAAGGTGATGAGCGAGAACGGGTTGCTCACCACCGTCTGCTACAAGATCGGCGACGCACCGGCGATCTACGCCCTGGAGGGCTCGATCGCGGTCACCGGTTCGCTGGTGCAGTGGCTGCGCGACAACCTCGGCATGATCGGCTCCGCGGCCGAGATCGAGGAGCACGCGCGGTCGGTGGAGGACAACGGCGGCGCGTACTTCGTGCCCGCGTTCTCCGGCCTGTTCGCGCCGTACTGGCGTTCCGACGCCCGTGGCGCGATCGTGGGTCTCACGAGGTTCGTCAACAAGGGCCACCTCGCGCGGGCCGTGCTGGAGGCGACGGCTTTCCAGACGCGTGAGGTGCTCGACGCGATGAACGCCGACTCCGGCGTCGACCTGACGGCGTTGAAGGTCGACGGCGGCATGGTCGTGAACGAGCTGCTGATGCAGTTCCAGGCGGACATCCTCGGCGTGCCGGTGATCCGGCCGGTCGTCGCGGAGACGACCGCGCTCGGTGCCGCCTACGCGGCCGGTCTCGCGGTCGGCTTCTGGAAGTCGGAGGACGACATCCGGGAGAACTGGGCCGAGGACAAGAAGTGGGAGCCGCAGATGGACGAGTCCCGCCGCACTTCCGAGTACGCGAACTGGAAGAAGGCAGTGACGAAGACCTTCGAGTGGGTAGAGGACTGAAAACCATGAACGGCGCTTTTGTGGACCTCAAGTCCACAAAAGCG
>NZ_JBFAYI010000039.1:0-21179 GCF_040681245.1 Lentzea sp. NPDC051838 | reverse complement strand
TCGTACATGCCAAGTGAAGCCTTGTCCTCGAGACAGAGGCCGGTGTTGAGGCTCTCCACCTAGACGTCCGGCTCGAACTTCTCGTAAGCACAAAAGCGCCGTTCATGGTTTTAGCCGGCAGGGGTTGCGTGCACGATCACGTTGTCGCGGGTGCCGCACGTGATCAGCCGCAGCCCCTGCTCGTCCGCGTCCCTCGCGACCGCTTCCGCGAAGAAGTCGTCGCGGATGATCCTCTCGCTGCGCGTCACCGTGAAGCGCGCCACCGAACCGTCCTTCTTGGACACTTCGACGACGTCGCCCTGCGTGAGGTCGTTCAGCCGGTAGAAGACGCCTCTGGCCCTGTTGCTCTCGATCCGCCCGACGATGATCCACTGCTTCGGATGCGTTTGGTGCCAACCGGCCTGCATGCCCTCGCCGGGCGGCGGCATCTGGACGACGCCCTGCGGGTCGAGGCCGAGCTGCACCAGCGACGACCGCATGCCGACGCGTTCGATCCTCAGCTCCATCGGATCGGAGTTGCCCAGTGGTGAGACCACCGGCGGCGGAGCGCTGTCGCTCGTCGCCGCCGATGGCTTCGGTGCCGGCCCCTGCGAACAGGCGGCGGTGGCCAGCGCCACGGTCAGCACCGCGATCAAGACACGAGTCCCCACGAAGCAATTGACGCACATCCGGAGGGTTAGTTGCTCGTCCAATCAAGACGGTGCCGAAACGTGATCAGGCGGTGCCGCCCCCACCGGTCTGCGGCGCGCCCTTGGGCTTCACCACCGGGGCCTTGCCCTTGATCGTCAGCTCGCGACCCGTGAAGATGTCGCCGCACTTCATGGCCGCTTCGTAGGTGCCGGGCTTGTCGACGGCCTTTCCGATGCCGATCATCTTGTCGCCCTCGCGGCTGAGCGTGATCGGAGCGACGAGGCCGTTGGACGTCAGTTCGCCCACGCAGTTGGCGCTCACCGGTGCCGTGGCGATGATCTTCTCACCCGGCGCGTACTCCTCCTTGTCGAAGGTGAACATCTCGTGCGGCGCCACGGCGAGAATCTCGATCTCCGTGCTGTTGCCGTACACCGGGTCCGACCCGCACGACAGCCTGACCTGGTACTTGCCGGGTGTGAAGCCCGCCGTGCCGTGCAGTCCGTGCATCGTCTTCGGGTAGAAGCCGTCCGAGTAGAGAGTGGCGCCCTCGGGGCAGTCACCCTCCTCGATCCGAACCTCGAACTTCTGCCCCGGCCTGAGCGCCGAAGGAACGATCTCGAACTTCGGGTTGATGTTCCTGTTCAGCACCTCGAACTCGGCCGTGCCGGTCTTCGTGCTGCCCTTGCACTTCGCGGTCGCGGTGAACTTGCCGGGCTTCTCACCCGCCGTGCCGGTCACGACGAGGTCGCCGGGCCCGACCGGCTCCAGGAAACCTGCGGACGTCACCGACTCCAGGCCTCCGGGGCACGTCCCTTCCTGGACCTGCGCCTGGAAGTTCTGCCCCTTGGCCAGCACGTTCGGTGCGATCTTGAACACCGGCACGACGTCGTTCTGCTGGGCGGTCGCGCTCGGGCCGAACGCGACCGCCGCTGCTGCCATCGCCGCCACGGCGACGATGGTCCTGATCCCCCTCATTTTCTTTCCCCCCATGTGTTGTGCTTCTAAATCAGGCGGTGCCCCCACCGCCGGTCTGTGGTGCGCCCTTCGGCTTGACGACGGGCTTCGCGCCGGGCTTGGGCGTCGGCGAGGTGGTCGTGGGTGGCGTGGTCACCGGTGGCGTCGACGGCGCGGCCTTCACCTTGAACATGGTGTCTTTGGTAGGGCCCGAGGAGCACCTGAGGCTTGCGTAGTAGGTGCCGGGCGTGCTGACCGCCGTCGTTTCGCCGACGAGCGAGTAGATGCCGCCGCCGGGAGCGAGGTATCGGGTGAGCTGGGCCGGTGCGGTGAAACCTGCTGATGTCGCCGGGCTTTGGCACTTCCAGGAGGGCTCCAGGTAGACCTCGATCTTCTCGCCTGGCGCGTACTCCTCCTTGTCGAGGTAGTGGTCGGTGCTCGGCGGGGCCTCGTGGAGGAAGAACGGTCGTTCGCCGGTCTCGGCGGTGTCCTTGCACTTCAGCGTCGCGGTCTGCGCGCCTTTCACGTTGACGAAGGTGCCGGTCAGCGTCGACAGGTCGACCGGACCCGCGAAACCGGGCGACGTGATGGAGACCGGACCGCCGGGGCAGGTGCCGTTCAGGATGAAGATGCTGAAGCTCGCGCCGGGTCGCGGTGCCTGCCGGAACTCGAAGTACGGCGTGACGGGCTCCTGCGCGTTCGCGATCGGCGTCAGGGCGAACGCGGTGCTCAGGACCGCAAGCGCCACAAGGGATTTCTTCATGTCGACCCTCCCTCAGATCAACGTCGCGTAGACGATGATGTTGTCCCGGTAGCTGTGCGCG
This sequence comes from Lentzea sp. NPDC051838, assembly GCF_040681245.1. Classification (NCBI taxonomy): domain Bacteria; kingdom Bacillati; phylum Actinomycetota; class Actinomycetes; order Pseudonocardiales; family Pseudonocardiaceae; genus Lentzea; species Lentzea sp. NPDC051838. Next base: position 18,771 of record NZ_JBFAYI010000039.1, on the reverse strand, counting down.
GCCTGGTCGAAGCTGCCCCCGCAGGTGATCAGCCGCAGCTCGGGTTCATCGGTGTCGCCGTAGACGGCCTCGGTGGGGAAGCTGGCCTTGGCGATCTGCTCGGTCCTGCGCACGCGGAACTTCGCCGTCGTGCCGTCCTTTCTGGACACTTCGACCTCGTCGCCGGCGACGAGTTCCTTGAGGCGGAAGAAGATTCCCGGCTGCTTGTTGCCGTCGACGTGTCCCAGCACCACGGCGGGACCTGCCTCGCCGGGTGTGCGCGCGAGCTCGTACCAGCCCGCCTGCATCGGTTGCTCGACCGGCGGGACCTCGACGGTCTCGTCGGGGTTGAGCCCGAGCGGGACGAGCGACGACTTCGCGCCGATCTTCGGGATGCGCAGCTCTGTCGGTTCCGACGGCGGCATGCCCTTGGAGGATGCCGTGGTCGGAGTGGTGGTCGCCGGCGCCGGTGCGGTGGGCAGCACGACGTCAGGCGACGACGCACAGCCGGTCAGCAGTGCCAGCGCGATGAAGAGCCCCCAGAACGTGCGCATGCCCCGGACACGCACGTGTCCGGGGCACGGTTGCCCTGCGTTCTGACGTTATCTAATCGAGATCGTCGTGCCGCATGAGCTGGCGGCCGGACTCGGTGATCGAGCCGGACAGCGACGGGTAGACCGAGAACGTCGTGGCGAGGTGCTCGACCGTCAGCTGGTTCTGCACCGCCAGCGCGATCGGGAGGATCAGCTCGCTCGCGTTCGGCGCGACCACGACACCGCCGATGACGACACCGGTCGCGGGGCGGCAGAACAGCTTCACGAAGCCCCGGCGCAGGCCTTCCATCTTGGCCCGAGGGTTCGTGGCCAGCGGCAGCATGATCGTGCGCGCCGGCACCTCACCGGAGTCGATCGCCTGCTGGCTGATGCCGACGCTCGCGATCTCCGGGTTGGTGAAGACGTTCGCGGCGACGGTCTTGAGCTTGATCGGGCTGACGCCCTCGCCCAGCGCGTGCCACATCGCGATGCGCCCCTGCATGGCGGCGACCGACGCGAGCAGCAGCACACCGGTGCAGTCGCCGGCCGCGTAGACGCCGCTGACGTTGGTCCGGCTGACCCGGTCGACGGGGATGTAGCCGCCGCGCCCGAGTTCGATACCGATCTTGTCCAGGCCGATGTCGTTCGTGTTCGGCACGGAGCCGACGGTCATCAGGGCGTGCGACGCCTCGATCGTGCGACCGTCTTCCAGGTGGATCAGCACGCCGTCGCCGGTGTTCTCGACCTTGTCCGCGCGGGCGTGCTTGACGACGGCCGTGCCGCGCTCGGCGAACACGTCCTCCAGCACCGCGGCCGCGTCGGCGTCCTCGTGGGGGAGCACCCGGTCCCTGGACGAGACCATGGTCACCTTCACGCCCATCTCGGTGTAGGCGGAGGCGAACTCGACACCCGTCACACCGGAACCGATGACCGCGAGGTGCTCGGGCAGTTCGGGCAGGTCGTAGATCTGCCGCCAGGTGAGGATCCGCTTGCCGTCGGGCTCGGCGCCCTGCAACACGCGCGGGGTGGCGCCCGTTGCGATGAGCACCACATCGGCGTTGAGGATCTCCTCCTTGCCGTCCGCGCTGATCGCGGTGACCTGGTGCTGGGCGAGCCCGCGCGAGTCGTCGGCGAACCTCGCGCGCCCGTTGATCAGCCGCACGCCTTCGCGCTGCAGCCGCGCCCGGACGTCCGCGGACTGCGCGAGCGCGAGGCCCTTCACCCGCCCGTGCACCACCGGCACGTCGACGGTGGCCTGCTCGTTGTGGGTCTGAATGCCCAGCTCACCGGCGTTGCGGAAGGCGCTGCGAGCACCCGCAGAGGCGATGAAGGTCTTCGAGGGAACGCAGTCGTACAGGACGCAGGCGCCACCGGCCCCGTCGTTCTCCACCACGGTCACGTCGGCGCCGTGCTGCGCCGCGACCAGGGCTGCCTCGTAACCTGCGGGTCCGCCGCCCATGATGACGATGCGGGTCACGATCAGTTCCCTTCTGCGCGCTTGCTGGCCGGCACAACCGTACGCGTTGGCCGAATCGCCCGTGTCGTCAGTACCGAAAGCTGATCGTTGGGTCGCTACGCTGTCGGACGTGCCGCTCTATGCCGCGTACGGGTCGAACATGGATCCGAACCAGATGATGGAGCGAGCCCCGTACTCCCCGCTCGCGGGGACCGGCTGGCTCGTCGGTTGGCGTCTGACGTTCGGTGGCGAGGACCTCGGCTGGGAAGGCGCTCTCGCGACCATCGTCGAGGAGCCTGACCAGCAGACGTTCTGCGTGCTCTACGACGTCTCGCCTCGCGACGAGTCGCGCCTGGACCGGTGGGAGGGCGCGCTCGGCCTCTACAAGAAGATCCGGCTGCGGGTGCAGACCCTCGAGGGTTCCGTCGTGGCCTGGCTCTACGTGCTGGACGCCTACGAGGGCGGGCTGCCGTCCGCTCGGTACATCGGCGTGGTCGCCGACGCGGCCGAGGCCGCCGGGGCGCCGGACGACTACGTGAACGACCTGCGCACCCGTCCCTGCCAGGGCATCGGTCCGTGATCAGGGGCTTTGCGGACGCGGTCAGCCGATGGCTTCCGCCAGCAGCTCCACCAGGTGGTGGTGCATGCGCCGGTAGTCGACGGGCGTGATCGTCGACCAGGGCGCCTGCCCGTCCGAAGCCCGGCGCATCTGCAGGTAGCGGCCCTTGGGCGTGTCGTAGAACGCGACCACCCGGTCCGGCCGCACCCGCTTGCCCCACTTGTCCCGAGCCGCGGCACCGAACTGGCCCCGGTTCGAGGCGTCGCGGACCATCTCGGCCAGCGTGTGGGCATCGTCACCGCGCAACCGGCCCCGCAACCCGGCTTCCAGGTCCTCTGGCGTCGCTGCTGAGGCGGCCGCTGCGTCCAGGTCGGACGACGGCAGGGTGATGGAGTGGCCCTCGCCCGCAGGAGCCGCGGGCAGGGCGGTGAGGGCCTCGCGCGGCAGTCCACCGGCTTCGGCGGGCCGCAGCACGAGCTGACCGCCGTCGAGCACGGCCAGCACGCCTGCCTGGCCTTTGCCCGCGGCCAGCAGCCGCACGCTGCGGTCGGCCAGCCACATCCGGGCGTCGATCTCCTGCTGCGGCCGGTTCAGGACGTGCAGCAGGTCTTCCAGCGTCGGGTCCAGGGACCGCGGGCCACCCAGGCCGCGCGCTCCCAGCTGCCGCCAGACGCGGTCCTCGATGTCCCGGCGTTCCTCGCGGGTCTTGCCCGGTGACGGCACCTTGAGCACCAGAGGCATCGTCTCCAGGCCCAGGTGCTCCCAGAGGACGTCGAACTCCAGCGTGGAGATGATCACCGGGTCGCGCGTGTCGCTCGTCCCCATGTCCAGGCCCAGCACAGTCATCAGTCGGTCGTGCTCTCCCCGATCACCGGCAGCGTGTAGCTGCCGACGCCGTAGATGTCGTCGCGTTCGCGCAGGTAGTCGGCGGCCTTGTGCTCCATGTCCTCCTCGTCCTCGCCCTTGCGCGGACCCATGCCGCCGAAGGGGTCGAACGACTGAGGGGCGGGCACTGCCCTGCGGTGCACCTGGTCGCCGTCGGCGGCCGCGCCGAGCGTGCCCATCGAGCCGAGAGCGGAGCTCGCCGCGCCCGACACGCCGGCCGCACCGCCGTGACCCATCATCGGGCCGACGACAGCCCCCGAGGCCGCGGTCGCGCCCGTCTCCATCTCCTTCGGCTCCGAGCCGGAACGACCGGAGCGCTGGCCCGGCACACCGACACCGGCGGTGCCCGTGCTGCCGGGACCTGCCGTGCCGAAGGACGAGACCGAGGTCGTCGTGCCCTTCGAAGCGGGACCGCCGGACGTCGACACGCCCGACTTGCTCGTCGTCGAGCTGGGAGGCGGGGTGGCGCCACGAGGCGGCGGAGGCGCGCCCGTGACACGCGGACCCGTACCGGTGCGGCTGCGGTTGACGCCGCCGACACCACCGTTCGGGCCTACGACCCAGGCTCCTGCCGTGCCGATCTGCGTGCCGCCGCCGTGCGTCACGCCGGTGCCGGAGATCGACAGCTGCGGCGGCTGGCTGAACTGGCCGAGCGTCGAGGTGTTCGACGTCGTGGAGGAGGCGTAGGTGGTCATGACCTCACGGGCGCGGCGCTCGGCGGCGTCCTGGGCCGCCTCCTGCTTCTCGTGGTCGGTCTGCCCGCCGAAGAGGTGGGTGAGGCCGGTGATCAGCGCGCCCGGCTGCTCGGAGGTGACGTTGACCGGCTTCGGCATGTCCGCGCGGGCCTTCGAGATGTGGCCTGCCTGCAGTTCCGCCGAGTAGCGCATCACGTCGGCGCCGGTGCGGGCGCTGTCCGCCCACGCGGCGATCGGGTTGAGGCCCGCCGCCGCCATCTCGGACGCCTTGCCGGTCCACCTCGCGCCGGACAGCGTGATGCCCTTGTGCAGGTCGTCGTTGATCTCGGTCAGCGCGCTCGACACGCCCTGCCAGCGCTCCATCGACGCGAACGACGCGGAGGGGCCGGGGCCCGCGTTGATGCGGTCGTACAGCTCCTTGTGGCTGTAGCCCTGCCAGCGATGGTCGACCATGGTCAGCACCCGCTCTTGTTCATCATGCCGGTGTTGTCGCCCTCGACCACCTGGTACTGGCGCTCGATCTGGTTCAGGTTGTCCATCGCGGTCTTGAGCTGCCGCTGGTAGTTCAGCAACGCCTGCAGCGCCGAGTCACCGTCGGAGATCGACCTGTCGTTGAACTTCTCCGCGGCCTCGGCGCTCACGGGATCACCCGCCCACGGACGGACGCGGAACTCGGTGATCGCCATCTCGATCTGCTTGTCGAGTTTGATCAGCGCGGCGGAGAAAGTGCTGCGCAACGCCGGAATCGCCCCTGGTTCCACGTTCAGCTCGTGGCTGACGGGTGGCGAGGAGTCGGCCCCGCTGCGTCCCCCTGGCGGCATGGTGCGACCTCCGGCGGTTGTGCGTACAAGCGCGTCGACACTCTAACCACCGAAGGTAACGCTGGGGAGTGCGATCAGTGACATCCGCCCGTGTGGGTCAGCGCTTCTGGAGCAAACTGGCCATCGCCGCCTCGGCCACCCGCTGGGCTCCCAGGCAAAGATGATCTTGTTGCACCGCAGTGGAATTCCCGCCGTCGCGGAACATGACGTCGAGGAACTGGCCGTCCGCGACGTCGATCTCGACGTTGCAGACGTCGTCGAGGTCGGGTGTGCGGACGGTAATCGCCGCGAAACCCTCGATCGAGCTCACCGCGTACTCCACCTGGGCGTTCTCGGAGAGCCACACGTCCGCCCCGGACGCCAGCACGAGAGCCAGCCTCGCCACGTTGCCGCTCGTCGTGCTGCGCATCGTGCAGGCCTTCGCGTCGCCGAAGCTCTTCTCGACGTACGCGCTCGGCGGGTTGTCGAGGCTCAGCGAGATCCGCTGGTCGGGCGTGAGCACGGCGCAGGGGTCGAGCGCGTCGAGCTTCACCTCACGCGGCCGCTGCGGGAAGTCCATCTGCTGCGACGAGGTCGGGGGAGGCGGAGGAGGCGGGCTGTCGAGGGAGCTGGGGGCAGGTCCGGCCGTGCATCCGGCCAGCGCCACCGCAACGATGAGGAGCGCCGTGGTCCGCATGGCGCGTCACGGTAGCTGCTTCGGGTATGGATCTGTTGCGAGGCGTGACCACTGCAACTCGTCAACACGCTGGTCATCGATGATCGTGTTGTCGCGAAGTCGACCCTCCAGGGTGAACCCGCACTTCTCCGCGACGCGTTGCGACGACGGGTTGAGCACCGAGTGCTTGTAGACGATCCGGTGCATGTCCATCGCGCCGAACGCCCAGCCGATCACGGCGTTGAGCGCCAGCGGCAGCACGCCCTTGCCGCGGTGCGCGGGGTGGGTCCAGCAGGTCACCTCGGCCAGCCCGGCCGTGCGGTCGATGTTGCTGAGGACGATCCCGGCGACCAGGTCCGCGGTGACGGCCTCGCACACCGCCCACGACCAGCGGTAGCTCTTCTCCCAGCCGTTGGTCATCAGCATGATGAACATCTCGGCGGTCGACTCGCTGTCGATCGACAGGCGGTTCATGTACCGCTTGGTCTCCGGGTCCGCGTAGATCTCGACGAGCGCCCGCACGTCGCTGACGCGGTCGTCGTTGCGGAAGGCGCGCAGGTAGTACTCGCCCGCGTTGATCTCTACTGGCTCCACGGACTGAGGCTAGTGCTCGCCGGTGAATCCGTCGTGACGATCCGCCAGATCGTCGAGCTCCGGCCGGTGCGCGGACGCGGGCAGGCCGTCCGGGGCCGTGGTGAGCTCGATCACCCAGTCCACGTCCTCGGCGTCGTCCTCGCCCGCCAGCATGTCCCGGTGCACGTGGCACGGCCCCCAGCCGCTCTCCAGCAGTTCGGCGGCCAGTTCCTCGGCCTCGTCGCGGTCGGGGAGGATCAGCAGCACCGTCGGCCCGATCAGCCCGCGCACCGCCAGCGCGGTCCGCAACGCCGCCGTGTCCGGCACGTGCACGCCGTCCAGACCCACCTCGCACGCCGCCCGCGCGTTCTCCTCCGCGTCGTCGCAGAAGACCGCCGTCGTGTGGCCGAGCTCGGCCAGCACCCGGCGGAAGATCGCCGGGTCCGGCTTCGCGACACCGAGCCGGGCCGAGTTGAAGATCGCGTCGAACTCCGCGTCCAGCCCCAGCCGGGCGAGATCGGCCTCCAGCCGCGTGGTCGCGTTCGACAGCAACGCCACGAAGCACTGCTTGCGCGCGGCCCGCACCAACGCGAGCGCCTCGCCGATCACCTCGCCGGTGGACGTCTCAAATTCCGGCCCTACCTCGTGCCGCCACTGCTCGTCGGTGATCTCACCGGTGACGGCTCTATGGAGCAACGACGGTTCGAAAGCTCTCTCGGCGATCTCCGCGGGCAGCGGCGGGAACCTGCGCACCACGCCGTCGAGATCGAGCAGCAGCAACGGTTTCAGCGCCGGCGTCCGTTCCACTGGGCCCACAGGATCGCGACCGCGGGCACGAGCAGGAAGATCAGCGGGTTCTTCACCAGGAAGAAGAACACCAGCACCACGGCGATGCCCGCGACGGGCACGACGTTGGCCTCCCACCTGCGGGCGGGACGCGCGGGCTCCGGGTACATCGCCATCGGCGCGGCGAACTGCGGACGCGGGTCCGGCAGGTCGTAGAACAGCGCCATCAGCTCACCGCGGGTCTTGGCAGTGCTGATCTTCGCGGACCGCTCGCCGTACTCGTCGATGTCGATGCGGCCCGCGCTCATGTGCTCGCCGAGCACCTGCAACGCCTGGTTGCGCTCGGTGTCGCCGATGCGGATGTCCCTGGTCGGGTCGCTCACCCTTCAATCGTAGGTGAGCGACCCACCCACTCAATCCTTGAGCTCGCAGATCACGGTGCCCTGGGTGATCGGGTCGCCAGGAGCCGCCGCGAGACCCGTCACGGTGCCCGCCTTGTGCGCCGTCACCGGGTTCTCCATCTTCATGGCCTCCAGCACCACGATCAGGTCACCGGCCTCAACCTGCTGCCCGTCCTCCACGGCGACCTTCACGATCGTGCCCTGCATCGGCGCGGCCACCGCGTCACCGGACACCGCGGCGGCGGACCCGCCCGCACGCTTCGCCTTCGGCTTCTTCGCGGCAGCGGCAGGCCTTCCAGAGCCGACCGCGAGATCACCCGGCAGCGACACCTCGAGACGACGTCCACCGACCTCGACCACGACGGTCTGGCGCGGCGTCTCCTCGTCAGCGGCTTCGCTGGAACCGGCGAACGGCGCGATCTGGTTGTCGAACTCGGTCTCGATCCACCGCGTGTGCACGGTGAACCCCTCGGGCTTCTCGGCGGTGAACGCCGCGTCCCGCACGATCACGCGGTGGAACGGCAGCACCGTCGCCATGCCCTCGACGACCATCTCGTCCAGCGCGCGGCGGGCACGGGCGAGCGCCTCGTCGCGGTTCTCGCCGGTGACGATCAGCTTGGCCAGCAACGAGTCGAACTGCCCGCCGATCACCGAACCGCTCTCGACACCTGCGTCGACCCGGACACCCGGACCCGAAGGCGCGACGAACGACGTCACCGTGCCGGGCGCGGGCAGGAAGCCGCGACCGGCGTCCTCACCGTTGATCCGGAACTCGATGGAGTGCGCGCGCGGAGTCGGGTCCTCGGTGTGCTTGAGCTTCTCGCCCGCCGCGATCCGGAACTGCTCGCGCACCAGGTCGATGCCCGTCGTCTCCTCCGACACCGGGTGTTCGACCTGCAGGCGCGTGTTGACCTCCAAGAACGAGATCGACCCGTCCAGCCCGACGAGGTACTCGACCGTGCCCGCGCCGTGGTAGCCGGCCTCCAGGCAGATCGCCTTGGCGGAGCTGTGGATCGTGGCGCGCTGCTCGTCGGTCAGGAACGGCGCGGGCGCCTCCTCGACCAGCTTCTGGTGGCGGCGCTGCAAAGAACAGTCACGCGTGCCGACGACGATCACGTTGCCGTGCGTGTCCGCGAGCACCTGCGCCTCGACGTGCCGCGGCTTGTCCAGGTACCGCTCGACGAAGCACTCGCCGCGCCCGAACGCCGTGACCGCCTCGCGCACCGCGGAGTCGAACAGCTCCGGGATCTCCTCGATCGTGCGCGCGACCTTCAGGCCACGACCGCCACCACCGAACGCGGCCTTGATCGCGACGGGCAACCCGTGCTCGGTCGCGAACGCGATGATCTCGTCCGGCCCGTTGACCGGATCCTTGGTACCGGGCACCAACGGCGCTCCTGCGCGCATCGCGATGTGCCGCGCCGTCACCTTGTCGCCGAGGTCGCGAATCGCCTGAGGCGTCGGCCCGATCCACGTCAGACCGGCGTCGATCACGGCCTGCGCGAAGTCGGCGTTCTCGGACAGGAAGCCGTAACCGGGGTGCACCGCGTCCGCACCGGACTGCGCGGCGGCGCCCAGCACCTTCTCGAACGACAGGTAGCTCTCGCCGGGCGTGTTGCCACCGAGCGCGAACGCCTCGTCCGCGAGCCGGACGAACGGCGCGTCGCGGTCGGGATCGGCGTAGATCGCGACACTGGCCAGGCCGGCGTCACGGCAGGCGCGGATGACCCGGACGGCGATCTCACCGCGGTTGGCGATGAGGACCTTGCGCAGCGACACGGCGTCGTACCTCCTGCTGGACCGGCAATTACGGCTCTGGCTGGTGCCGCAGTCTACGGAAATCGGTGAACTCCGAGAGGGAGAGACGGCTCACTTCACATCAATCGTGGGCCCATCCGCCACAATCTGCGACGTGGGTGCATCCAGGTCGGTGCAGGTGACCGCCGTCGTCGCTGCCGTGGTTGTCGTCGCCGGGCTGGTTTACGCCTATTTCCAGCGCCCGAACAACACCGATTCAGGTCAATCCGGCACCGACTCCGGAATGCGCTGTGGCACCACCGTCTGCCAGGTCATCATCGGCAAATCGGTCGGCAAGGACCTCGTCGAGCTGCTCGGCGGCACGGGTGGCGGGCGGATCAGGGTGACGGGCGCGTCCGGCCCGTTCATCTTCGAGATGACCATCGCCGAGACCGGCGCGATCGTGAACGGCGACTCGCTGCAGTGCAAGGAGGCACCGGTCAGCGTGTGCCTGGTGCGCGGGAAGCAGAACGGCAAGATGCTCGGCGAGGTGCTGGTCCGCAAGGACGGCACGTGGTCGCGCGCGCAGACCGCCTATCAGGCCAGTGCCGGGTCGATGGAGCTGCACGACGTCAACGACGACGGCACCGCGGACATCGTCGCGGTCCAGCTCGGGTGCGACGGCCAGTGCAACGACGCGTTCGTGCAGGTGTTCTCGGCGGTCGGGCCGGTCATCGGATGTACGAGTCCGGCGCCGGCGAAGGAGCAGCTCGCTGGCTGGCCCACGCCGGCGCCGAAGATGTCGCAGATCCGTCCCTGTGCCGACTAGGCGGTGACGAGCTCCCGCTTCTCGACCGACTCGTCAAGCAGCCCCTCGCTGCGCGCCACCAGCACCGGCACGGTGATCTGGCCGGCCACGTTGGTCGCGGTGCGGACCATGTCGAGGATCGGGTCGATCGCGTAGACCACGGCCACACCGGTCGCGATCACGGCGGGCGGCAGGCCGACGACGCTCAGCGTCAGCGTCAGCATCGTGTACCAGCCGGTGGTTCCGGCGGTCGCGAGAGCACCGAACACGGCGACGAGCACGATGCCGACGTACTGCCACACCGAGAGCTGGATGCCGAACAGGTTCGCGATGAAGATCGTCGCGACGGCCGGGTAGACCGCGGCGCACCCGTCCATCTTGGTCGTGGTGCCGAGCGGCACGGCGAAGTTCGCGTACTCCTGCGAGACGCCGAGGTCAGTGGCGGCCTTGCGGGACAACGGAAGCGTGGCACCCGACGAGCGCGACACGAACGCGAACTGGATCGCGGTGCCGGCCTTGCGGAAGAACTCGACCGGCGAGGTCCTGCCGACGAACTTCAACAGCACCGGGTAGACGACGAACAGCACCAGCAACGTGCCGACGTAGACCGCGAGGATCAACGAGAACAGCGGCCGCACGAACGAGTTCCCGTACGACGCGACGGCGTTGCCGATGAGACCGAAGATGCCGATCGGCGCCAGCAGGATGATCCAGCCGACGACCTTCTGCACGATGTCGAAGAACGAGCGCACGAGGTTCGTGAACGGCGCGGCCTTCTCACCGAGCGCGTAGGCGGCGAACCCGACGAGCACCGCGATGAAGACGACCTGCAGCACCTCGCCCTCGGTGAAGGCGCTGAAGATGTTGCTGGGAATCAGGTTGTCGAGCAACGCGCTCCACGAACCGGACGTGCGCTTGGCGAGCTTGTCGACGGCACCGGCGGCGGGCTCGATCTGCACGCCCTGGCCGGGCTTGATGATCGCGCCGACCGCGAGTCCGATCAGCACGGCGATGAACGACGTGATGGCGAACCACAGAAATGTCTTGCCGCCCAGGCGCGCGGCTGTTCGGCCGCCGCCGAGGTTCCGCAGCGACGCGATGCCGACGACGATCGCGGTGAACACCAACGGGATCACGGTCAGCTGCAGCAGCGACGTGAAGATGGAACCGATCTTGGCGAGGACGGGCGCGAGCCACGTGCCCTTGCCGAGCCAGCCGGCGAGCGCGCCGAGGACGAGCGCGCCGAGCACGGTGAAGCCGAAAACCTTGGGCTTGCGGTAGGTCTGGACGAACGACACTGGAACATCTCCTGTGCAGGGATGAGCGAATAGGGCCGGGAGCGATTAGCTCCGACAGCCCGTGCTCGTCCTGCGTGCCAGGTCTATGTGCCTGCGACGCGTCAAGTACTCGTTCACCGCTAGCCCCAACGCCGGCGTTGAGGGCAGTCTTCCCTGATGGGACGAAGTGTGACCAGGGCTACCAGAGTGTGGACACCGGCACGCCGATCTCGTTCAGCAGCTTGCGCGTCAACGGCAGGCTGATGCCGATCACCGACGTGTGGCAGCCGTCGATCCCGTCGATGAACCAGCCACCCCGCCCGTCGATCGTGAACCCACCCGCGACGTGCAGCGGCTCACCAGAAGCGATGTACGCCTCCAGCTCCTCGTCCGACGGCGTGCCGAACCGCACGACCGTCGACTCGGCACCCGAAGCGCGGCCGACGACCGCACCCTGAGACACCCGCAGCACGGTGTGTCCGGTGATCAGCACACCGCTCTTGCCGGAGACCCGGTGCCACCGCTCCCGCGCGACCTCGGCCGTCCCCGGCTTGCCCACGAGCTCGCCCTCGAACAGCAGCATCGAGTCGCAGCCGACGACCACGCACTCGTCGTCGTACTCGATCGCCTCCGCCTTGGCCGCGGACAGCGCGACGACGGTCTCCTCAGGCGTCGGGTCGGTGAGCGACGCGACCAGCGCGTCCTCGTCCACACCGGACACGCGGACGACGGGCTCGATGCCCGCGGACCGCAGGACGCTAAGACGGGCGGGTGACTGGGAGGCCAGGATCAGACGCACCCGCGGAGTCTCGCACGCCCGTTTCGCGCCTCAGCAGCACCGCCGTGCTCACCCCGATGACCGTGGCCACGACGAGCATCAGCAACGCCGCGCGCGTGGCGGAGGTGAACGAGCCCGTCGCCGCCAGCCCGATCTGCAGCACAGCACCGGTGCCCGCGCTGCCCAGCACACCGCCGAGCTGCCGAGAGGTGTTGTAGATCCCCGCGCCCGCGCCCATCAGCTGCGGATCGAGCGTCTTCGTGGCGATGTTCGTGAGCGGCGAGTAGACCATCCCCATCCCGGCGCCGACGACCACGAGCGCGGGCAGCAACAGCCACGGCGACCCGCCCAGCTGCAGCGTCATCACCGCGATGCCGCCTCCGAGCAGGGTGAAGCCGGTGATCGGCAGGAACTTCGCGCCCGGCCCGTTCGACAGCCGTCCCGCGAAGAACGCCACCACGCCGGACGTCAGCGAGGTCGGCGCGGTGAGCAGACCCGCTTCGAACGCCGACAGCTTCGGCACCGTCTGCACGAACAGCACCAACGGCACGAATAACCCGGTGACGGAGAAGCCGATCATCACGTTGGCGACGTTGCCCAGCGAGAAGTTCCGGTTGCCGAAGATCCGCAACGGCAGCAGCGGCTCGGTGTTGCGCCTTGCCGCCTGCCACAGCACGAACAGCACGAGGAACACCGCGCCCGCGACGATGATCTCGGCGATCGTGATCGGCCCCGCGACCCGGCCCCACGCGTAGTGCTCGCCGTTCTGCACCCCGAACACGACCAGCCCGAGCCCGAGGCAGCACAGCACGACGCCGAGCACGTCGAACCGGTGCGACCGGCCCGGCTGCCAGTCCGGCACCCAGCGCAGCACCAGCGCGAGTGCCACCACGCCGATAGGGATGTTGACGAAGAAGATCCACTCCCAGCCGAGCTGCGTGACGAGCACCCCGCCGAGCAGCGGCCCCGAGACCGTCGCGAACCCGGCGACCGACCCCCAGACACCCAGCGGCGCGCCGCGCTTGTCCGGCGGGAACAGGTGGGTGATGAACGACATCGTCTGCGGGGTCATGGCCGCGGCCCCAAGACCCTGCACGGCGCGTGCGGCGATGAGGACTTCAGCGCTGCCGGCCAGTCCGCAGGTCAGCGAGGCCAGCACGAAGATCGCGAGCCCGGCGAGGTAGACGCGCTTCGGCCCGAAGCGGTCACCCAGCCTGCCGGTCAGCAGCAACGGAACCGCGAACGTCAGCAGGTACGCGCTGTTGACCCAGATGATGTCGTTGAGCGACGCGTGCAGACCCTCGATCATCGAGGGCATCGCGACGTTCACGATGGTCGTGTCCAGCAGGATCATGAAGAACCCGACGCACAGCGCCGACACGGCCCGCCAGCTTTGAGTAGTGCTACTGATGCGCCATCACCCCGTTCATCGGCACCCTCGACCGAGTGAAGCGCTGGGTGCTTGTCCTCACCGAACGCGGTTCCGATCGCGAAGGCAAGCGCAGACGGATCGCGGCACTGCTCATCGGCCTGTGCGGCCTCGTCGGATCGTGGGCCGTCGGCGGTGTGCTGGCGAGCGATCCGATCGGTTACGGCGTGCCGATCTGGCCGTTCGCCGACCGCCTGGACCGCGCGGAGAACGCACTGCTCACCCAGGTCGTGCCCGCGGTGCGCGACAACCTGCCGCTGAATCCGGCGGTTGCTCAAGTACTGCGCAGGACCGACGCCTACGGCAGTGAGTTCTGGACGCTGAAGTTCCAGGTCGACGGCGAGTCCCGCTGTCGCGAGGTCGCCGTCGGCCTGAACGTCACGAGCCGCCGGGTGAACTGCTAGCCGGGGAAACCGGACGCCCGCCAGGCACCCGGTCCGTGCTGCAACGGCCTGCGCACCCGACGAGCGGGGTTGGCCCACTCCGAGCGCTGCTTCGGCTTGTCCTCGACGGGCGTGGCCGACGCCAGCCCGGCGATGACAGCGGTCAGTGCCGCCAGTTGGTGGTCGTCCGGGGCGCCCTTGACGACCCGGAGCAGAGGCTGGTCGGCGGTCACAGCGGGATGTTCCCGTGCTTCTTGGGCGGCAGCGTCTCGCGCTTGTCCCGCAGCATCGACAGCGCCCGAGCCACGTACCCGCGCGTGTAGGACGGCGGGATCACCGAGTCGACGTACCCGCGCTCAGCAGCCTGGTACGGGTTGCACAGCGTGTCCTCGTACTCCTGCTGCAACTGCGCGCGCAGGGCGTCGACGTCCTCACCGGCAGCAGCGGCGGCCGCGAGAGTCTTGCGGTGCACGATGTTCGCGGCCCCCGAAGCGCCCATGACGGCGATCTGCGCGGTCGGCCACGCCAGGTTGATGTCGGCGCCGAGGTGCTTGGAGCCCATGACGTCGTACGCGCCGCCGTACGCCTTGCGCGTGATGACGGTGACCAGCGGAACCGTGGCCTCGGCGTAGGCGTAGATCAGCTTGGCGCCGCGTCGGATGATGCCGTTCCACTCCTGGTCGGTGCCGGGCAGGAAGCCGGGCACGTCCACGAACGTCAGCACCGGGATGTTGAACGCGTCGCAGGTGCGCACGAACCGCGCGGCCTTCTCGGAGGCGTCGATGTCGAGGCAGCCGGCGAACTGCGTGGGCTGGTTCGCGACGACACCGACGGAGTGCCCGTCCACGCGGCCGAAGCCGACCAGGATGTTCGGCGCGAACAGCGGCTGGACCTCCAGGAAGTCGCCGTCGTCGAGCACGCGGTTGATGACCTCGTGCATGTCGTACGGCTGGTTCGCGGAGTCCGGGATGAGCGTGTCGAGCTCGCGATCTTCGTCGGTGATCGAGTCGCTGACCGAGCCCTCGGTCAGGGTTCCCTCGAACGCGGGCGAGTCGCTGAGGTTGTTCGACGGCAGGTACGACAGGAGTTCCTTGACGTACGCGATCGCGTCTTCCTCGTCGCTGCCGAGGTAGTGCGCGTTGCCGGACTTGGTGTTGTGCGTGCGACCGCCGCCCAGCTCCTCCATCGTGACGTCCTCACCGGTGACCGTCTTGATGACGTCGGGACCGGTGATGAACATGTGCGAGGTCTGGTCGACCATCACCACGAAGTCGGTCAGCGCGGGCGAGTAGACGTGGCCACCCGCGTTGGAGCCCATGATCAGCGAGATCTGCGGGATCACACCGGACGCGCGGACGTTGCGGGTGAAGATCTCGCCGTAGAGGCCGAGCGAGACGACGCCCTCCTGGATGCGCGCGCCGCCGCCCTCGTTGATGCCGACGATGGGGCGGCCGGTCTTGATCGCCAGGTCCATGATCTTGACGATCTTCTCGCCGTAGACCTCGCCGAGCGACCCGCCGAAGACCGTGACGTCCTGGGAGAACACGCACACCGGGCGGCCGTCGACGGTGCCGTAGCCCGTCACGACGCCGTCGCCGTAGGGGCGGTTCTTCTCCTGGCCGAAGTTGGTGGACCGGTGCCGCGCCAGCTCGTCCAGCTCGACGAACGAACCTGGGTCGAGCAGGAGGTCGATGCGCTCGCGGGCTGTCTTCTTGCCCTTCGCGTGCTGCTTCTCGACCGCGCGAGCCGACCCGGCGTGAACCGCCTCGTCGTTGCGCCGGTAGAGGTCAACGAGCTTGCCCGCGGTGGTGTGGACGTCGGGCGCGTCTGCGGGGACAGTCCCGATCGGCTCGGTCGCACTGCTCATGGGGTCGCAGCCTAACGAGAGCATTGCTGAACTGCCCCGTGCAGTTGTCCAGGTCACGGCAACCTGTTGGTCATCTCTTATCGCACGTACCCTCTCTCGTTCCAATAGCCTGGCCCGATGGACATCGCACTCGACGCCGAGGCGCTGCGCGCGCGGCTGGTCGCCCCCAACGGTCCGTACGCCGCTCTCGACGTCGTTTCGAGCACTGCGTCCACGAACGCCGACCTGGCCGCGGCCGCCACCGCAGGTGCTGCGGATCGCACCGTGCTGATCGCGGAGGAGCAGACCGCGGGACAGGGCCGTCGTGGCCGCACCTGGTCGTCGCCAGCCGGCGGGCTCTACGTCAGCGTGCTGTTCCGTCCGTCCGAGGTGGCTCCGCAGCGGCTGCCGTGGCTGAACCTGATCGCGGGTCTCGCTCTGGTGCGGGTCGCCCAGTCGGTCGGTGTCGAGGCCTCCCTGAAGTGGCCCAACGACCTGCTGCTCGGCCCGAAGGCGGAGAAGGGCGCCGGGATCCTGTCGGAGATCACCGCCGGCGTCGCGCAGGCCGTCGTCGTGGGCATCGGCCTCAACGTGGCGAAGCTGCCGGACGACGTGCAGCCCGCGCCGGGAGGGCTCCTTCCGACCTCGCTGGAGGACGCGGGCGCCTCCGAACTGGACCGCGAGGAGCTGGCGTTCCGGCTGCTGGTCGAGCTGGCCGGGTTGGAAGGCGTGTGGCGCAAGAACGGCGGCGACGCGGTCGAGGCCGGAATCCTGGAGGAGTACCAGGAGCACTCGGCGACCGTCGGCGAGCGCGTGCGCGTCGAACTTTCAGGTGGTGTTCAGCTTCTCGGGGTGGCGCAGCGCATCGAGGCCGACGGCACGCTGGTCGTCCGTGGATCCGATGGGGTGGATCACGGCGTGTCCGCTGGTGACGTGGTGCATTTGCGCCCCGCGTGATTAGGGTTGGCTCATGGCCTACCCCGACGACCTGCTGAGCTCAGGCGAGCACGTCGTGATCCACCGGCATCCCCACTGGAAGATGCTGATCTTCCCGGTGTTCTGGCTGCTGGTGGTGGTCGCGATCGGCACCTACCTGGCCGGGCTCGTCGTCGACCAGTCGTGGGCCACCATCGCCTGGATCGCGCTGGCCGTGATCGGCGTCGTGCTGATCATGTGGCTGACGCTCGCGCCACTGGTGCGCTGGCGGACCACCCACTTCATCGTCACGTCGGACCGGGTGATGGCGCGCGAGGGCGTCTTCAAGCGCACCGGCCTCGACATCCCGTTGTCGCGCATCAACAGCGTCCGGTTCGAGCACAGCCTGCTCGACCGGGTGCTGGGCTGCGGCACCCTGATCATCGAGTCGGCGTCGGACGAGCCGCTCGAGTTCGACGACATCCCGTCCGTGGAGAAGGTGCACTCGTTGCTGTACCGCGAGGTCAACGACAACCCCGACGACGACTTCCACCCGAGGACGCTCGATGGGCGCGCGTGAGGTCGGCCTGCCCGACGTGGTCCCCTCCGGCTCGCTGCCCTCGCGGGTGACGATCTGGGAGGTCGGCGCCCGTGACGGGCTGCAGAACGAGTCCGTCGTCGTGCCGGTGTCGGTGAAGCTGGAGTTCCTGTCCCGCCTGGCCGCGTCCGGACTGTCCGTTTTGGAGGCAACGTCCTTCGTGCACCCGAAGTGGGTGCCGCAGCTGGCGGACGCTGCCGAGCTCCTGTCCGGTTTGGACGCTCAGCCCGGCGTGATCTACCCCGTCCTGGTGCCGAACGAGCGCGGGCTCGACCGAGCCTTGGAAGCCGGGGTCACGCACATCGCGATCTTCGCTTCGGCCACGGAGACGTTCGCCTCCCGCAACCTGAACCGCACTTTGGACTCGCAGTTCGAGATGTTCGAGCCGACGGTTTCGCGGGCGCTCGCCGCTGGGATGGACGTTCGCGGCTACGTGTCGATGTGCTTCGGCGACCCGTGGGAAGGTCCCGTCGCGCGCGGACAGGTCGTGGCTGTTGGTGAGCGGTTGCTGGAGATGGGCTGTTCGCAGCTGTCTCTTGGGGACACCATCGGGGTGGCTACTCCTGGGCAGGTCGAGTCGTTGTTGGAGGGCTTCCGGGACGTGACTCGGCTCGCCGTCCACTTCCACGACACGTATGGGCAGGCGCTGTCCAACACGTTGGCCGCTTTGCGTTGTGGCGTAACCACTGTGGACTCGTCTGCCGGTGGTCTTGGTGGGTGTCCTTACGCGGAGTCGGCTACCGGGAACCTCGCTACCGAGGATCTCGTGTGGATGCTCGACGGGCTTGGGGTGGAGACCGGGGTCGATCTGGACAAGTTGGTTGAGACTTCGGTGTGGATGGCTGAGCAGCTTGGGCGGCCTAGTCCTTCTCGTGTGGTGCGGGCGCTGGCCAAGTGAACGTTGTGGAGCTGAACTCTGAGACTTGGCCGTTGGCTGAGGCGTTGTTCAGCTCTAGCAAGACTGTTGAGTGGTGTTTCTGCACTTGGTTCATGCAGACCAATGCTGAGATGAAGACGAACGACAACCGGGCCGTTCTGCGCGAACGGCTCGGTTCGCCGATCGGGTTGCTCGCCGTTGATGCCGGTGAGGCCGTCGGCTGGGTGGCCGTCGCGCCGCGGGCGTCGTACTCGCGGCTGGGGCGGTCGAAGATCACCGCGCCTGTTTGCGAGGACATTTCTGACGTGTGGTCGGTGACTTGCTTCTACGTGCACCGATCGGCGCGGCGGCAGGGGGTGACCTCGTTGCTGCTGGACGCGGCGGTCGAGCACGCTCGAGAAGCCGGTGCCAAGTCGATCGAGGGGTATCCGGTCGACACCGAGGGGCGGAAGCTGCAGGCGGGCGAGCTTTACCACGGCCGGCTCGCGATGTTTCTCGACGCGGGCTTCGAGCTCGTCGAACACCGCGGCACGCGCCGAGCGCTGGTCAGCCGCGCGCTGGCTCCGTAGGCCGTCTCCCTGTTTCGTCGGCGGCTGCCTGTTTCGTGTCCGTGCCGTTCCCTTGTTGCGTGCGGCTGTCGCTTTGCGAGTCGCGGCCTTGTGGGTGGTCGGGTTGCGGGCGGCGTGTTCCTGTTGCGTGCTTCCCCTTGGGAGCTCTGCCCCAAACCCCGCCAATCTGATCAGGGGGCCAGCGCTGTGGGTGGGTTGATGGCACGCCTGT
>NZ_JBFAYI010000038.1:0-72512 GCF_040681245.1 Lentzea sp. NPDC051838 | reverse complement strand
GGGCAGAGCTCCCAGAACGCAACCGCCAGATACGCACGGCACGCGCCCACCTACGAACACGAAACAGGAACCCGCCAACCCAACAGGGAGACGGCAACCCACGCGAGCGCCGAAGGCGCACACGCAAAAGGCCCCCTCTCCGCAGTAGATGGGGGCCTTTCACACAACTACAAGCCTTACGGCTCTTCCCGCTGCCGCCGAAGCTTGGCGAGAGCCTCCTCGAGGATCGCCTCCCCATCAGCGTCAGACCGCCGCTCCTTCACATACGCAAGGTGCGTCTTGTACGGCTCGTTGCGCGGAGGCGCGGGTGGCGTCTGCTCGTCCCGCCCAGCGGGCAAGCCGCAACGCGGACAGTCCCAGTTCTCCGGCACCTCGGCGTCGACCGCAAAGGAAGGCCGGGACTCGTGACCGTTCGCGCACCAGTACGACACCCGACGGCGGGGCGCGGACTCGCCGCGCTCCGACTCGCCCATCGGGCCTGCGCCGACGCGGGTACCGCGAATCGCGTTACCACCAGACATCGACCGTTACACCCCCACCAAGTGGTTACCCCAAGCCCCTGAGGGCTTCTGCCGCTGAACGGTTGATCAGCTGCCCGCGCCGGGCAGCTTGATCAGCAGTCCGATGCCCACGATCGCGATGACCCAGACCGCGCCGACGAACAGCGTCAGGCGGTCGAGGTTCTTCTCCACGACGGAGGAACCGGACAGAGTCGACTGCATACCGCCGCCGAACAGCGAAGAAAGGCCGCCACCACGACCGCGGTGCAGCAGCACGAGCAGCACCAGCAGCACGCTGGAGACGATCAACAGGATCTGCAGGAACAGGACCATTTCTTCCTCACTGACAGGCAGCCGACGCCATAGAGTACCTGTTCGACTGCCGAACGTGTGCAACCACTTGGGTCTGCGGGTTAATCAGATCAACTTAGGGTAGAGGGCCGCCGGCAGCCAGAGCGCACAGCTTGGTGAATTCGTCCGCCTGAAGGCTCGCGCCGCCGACAAGGGCGCCGTCGATGTCCTTCTGCGCGATGAGCTCACCGATGTTCGACGACTTCACGGAACCGCCGTAAAGCACGCGAACAACTGCTGCGGTCTCCTCGCCGTACTTCTCCGCCACGAACGAGCGGACCAGCGAGCACACCTCCTGCGCGTCGGCCGACGACGCGGTCTTGCCGGTGCCGATGGCCCACACGGGCTCGTAGGCGAACACGATCTTGGTGACCTGCTCGGCGGAGAAGCCGGCCAGGCCCTCCTCGAGCTGCTGGCGAACCAGTTCCAGGTGACCGCCGGCCGTGCGCACGTCCAGCTTCTCGCCGAAGCAGAAGATGGGCGTGACCTCGAACTTCAGGGCGGCACGAACCTTCGCGTTGACCAGCGCGTCCGTCTCGCCGTGGTACTCGCGGCGCTCGGAGTGCCCGACGACCACGTAGTGGCAGCCGAGCTTCGCGAGCATCGGGCCGGACACCTCGCCGGTGTACGCGCCCGAGTCGTGCTGCGAGATGTCCTGCGCGCCGTACTTGATCAGCAGCTTGTCGCCGTCGACCAGCGTCTGGATGCTGCGGATGTCGACGAACGGCGGGAGGACGGCCACCTCGACCTTGGCGAAGTACTTCTCCGGCAGGGAGAAGGCGATCTTCTGCACGAGGCCGATCGCTTCGAGGTGGTTGAGGTTCATCTTCCAGTTGCCCGCGATGAGCGGGAGCCGGGCTGCCATCAGCGATCACCTTCATTCTTGGCAAGAACGCTGATGCCGGGCAGTTCCTTGCCCTCGAGGAACTCGAGAGAGGCACCGCCACCGGTGGAGATGTGCGAGAAACCGTCCTCGGGCAGACCCAGCGCGCGCACGGCGGCCGCGGAGTCGCCACCACCGACGACGGTGAACGCCTCGGACTTCACGAGAGCCTCGGCGACGGCACGCGTGCCACCCGCGTAGGCCTCCTGCTCGAAGACGCCCATCGGGCCGTTCCAGAACACGGTCTTGGCGTCGGCCAGCTTCGACGCGAACAGCTCACGCGACGAAGGACCGATGTCGAGGCCCATCTGGTCGGCCGGGATGGCGTCCGTCGCCACGATCGTGTGCTCCGGGTTGCCGAACTTGTCGGTGACCAGCACGTCGACCGGCAGCACGAGCTCGACGCCGCGCTTCTCGGCCTCGGCGAGGAAGCCGCGGACGGTGTCCAGCTGGTCTTCCTGCAGCAGCGAACCGCCGACCTCGTGGCCTTGGGCCTTGAGGAACGTGTACGCCATGCCGCCGCCGATCAGCAGCCGGTCGACCTTCGACAGCAGGTTCGCGATGACGCCGAGCTTGTCGGACACCTTCGCGCCACCCAGCACCACGACGTACGGGCGCTCCAGGTCGTCGGTGAGCTTCTTCAGAACACTGAGCTCGGCCTCGACGAGACCACCGACGTACGCGGGCAGCTTCTGCGCCACGTCGTACACGGAGGCCTGCTTGCGGTGCACGACACCGAAGCCGTCGGACACGAACGCGTCGGCGAACGCGGCGAGCTCAGCAGCCAGCTCCGAGCGCTCAGCATCGACCTTCGAGGTCTCGCGGGCGTCGAAGCGGACGTTCTCCAGCATCACGACGCCACCGTCGGTCAGCGCGGCCACCACGGACTTGGCGGACTCGCCGACCAGGTCCGACGCCAGCGCGACCTCGGTGCCGAGCAGCTCACCGAGGCGAGCGGCGGCCGGGGCCAGGGAGAACTGGGGGTCCGGCTCGCCCTTGGGGCGGCCGAGGTGAGCGGTGACGATCACGCGGGCACCCGCGTCGGCCAGTGCCTTGATCGTCGGCACCGACGCGCGGACGCGGCCGTCGTCGGTGATCTTGTCTCCGTCGAGGGGGACGTTCAGGTCGGCGCGCACCAGGACGCGCCGACCCGCGACACCCTCGGCGAGCAGGTCGCTGAGAGTCTTCACTGACTTTTCGCCCCTGATCAGATCTTGGACGCGACGAGCTTGACCAGGTCCGCGAGGCGGTTGGAGTAGCCCCACTCGTTGTCGTACCAGCCGACGACCTTGACCTGGTTGCCGATGACCTTGGTCAGCGGCGCGTCGTAGATGCACGAGTGCGCGTCGGTGACGATGTCGGCCGACACGATCGGGTCCGTCGAGTACTTCAGGATGCCGGCCAGCGGGCCCTCGGCGGCGGCCTTGTACGCGGCGTTGACCTCGTCGACGGTGACCTCGCGCTTGAGCGTGACCGTCAGGTCCGTGGCCGAGCCGGTGGGGATCGGCACGCGCAGCGCGTAACCGTCGAGCTTGCCCTTGAGCTCCGGCAGCACCAGGCCGATGGCCTTCGCGGCACCGGTCGAGGTCGGCACGATGTTCAGCGCGGCGGCGCGGGCACGACGCAGGTCGCTGTGCGGCGCGTCCTGCAGGTTCTGGTCCTGCGTGTACGCGTGGATCGTGGTCATGAGGCCCTGCTCGATGCCGAAGCTGTCGTGCAGCACCTTGGCCAGCGGCGCGAGGCAGTTCGTGGTGCAGGACGCGTTCGAGATGATCGTCTGCGAGCCGTCGAACTTGTCCTCGTTCGCGCCGATGACGACCGTCAGGTCCTCGTTCTTGGCCGGCGCGGAGATGATGACCTTCTTGGCGCCACCCTCGTCGACGTGCGCGCGGGCCTTGGTGGCGTCGGTGAAGAAGCCGGTGGACTCGACGACGACGTCGACGCCCAGGTCCTTCCACGGCAGCTTGCCGGGGTCGCGCTCGGCCAGGGCCTTGATGACCTTGCCGTCGACGGAGATGCCCTCGTCGGTGACCTGCACGTCCGCGTCCAGACGACCGAGAATGCTGTCGTACTTCAGCAGGTGGGCCATGGTGGCGACGTCACCGAGGTCGTTGAACGCGACGATCTCGATGTCGTGGCCGCCGGCACGCACCGCGCGGAAGAAGTTGCGGCCGATCCGGCCGAAACCATTGACACCTACACGAACCGTCACGACGGTCTCCTTGCGTTCGACTGGCAGGAACAAGCCCACCCTATCTGCCGAACTGCGTCCCTGGTCACAGGGATAGTGCGTATCTCTTGATCGAGCCAGAAAAAGGCCCTCTGATTAGGCCGTTCGGCGGCGCAGCGCGCGGAGCATCCAGAGGTACGCGCTCAGCTCCTCCGCGGCCTCCGCGGCGGTGCGGCAGGCCTCCGGGCTGTTCTCGTTCGCGTCCCTGCCGACGACGGCCGTGATCCTGGCGAGCCACTCGTCCACCACCTGCCGGTCCTGCGGTGGCACGAGCGATGTGCTGGGCTGACGGATCTGCGCGGTCATGACCGGACCTCCCGGGATCGGTGGCGGCGGCACCTGGCGAGATCATGTCCACGGTCTGAAGGACCTATCAATACCCCGAAACAGCGGGTGTTACGGGCCGTTACGCGCCGATAGGGTCATTCCTCATGACGGCCAATGCCGCCTGTGTGACATGTGGAAACCCGCTCACCGACACGGCCGCGGGACGACGCTACTGCTCCAACGCGTGTCGTCAGCGTGCCTATCGCGAACGCAGCTCGGCCCGTGACGAATCCCCGACCGGCTCGGCCGTCCCGACCCCGCTGGACACGTTCGTGGGCCGTCGCGAGGAGCTGGCGGCGCTGGGGAGGCTCGCCGGGGAGCACCGGCTGGTGTCGCTGGTCGGTCCGGCGGGGGCGGGCAAGACCAGGCTCGCCGTCCAGCACGTCGGCAAACGCGCTGATCAGGTGTGGTGGACCGCGCTGGCCTCCGCGTCCGACGTCGTGCAGGCGGTCTACCACTCCGTCGGCGCGCACCCGCTGCCGAACCGCTCGGTGCGCGACGCGGTGATCGCCGAGGTCGAGCAGCACCGGCGCCCGCTGCTCGTGCTGGACAACTGCGAGCACGTGCTGGCAGAGGTCGCCGACGTGGTGTCCGAGCTCCTGGCGTGCTGCCCGCGGCTGCGCGTGCTGGTGACGTCCCGCGAGCCGCTGCGGCTGGCCGGCGAGCAGGTTTTCGCGCTCGGCGAGCTGGAGCTGCCGCCCTTGAACTCGAACCTCACCGAGGCCCTCCGTTACGACGCGGTGCTCCTGTTTGGTGACCGTGCCGTCTCGGTAGACCGCTCGTTCGAGATCGACTCCTCGAACGTCGCGGACGTCGTGGCGGTCTGCCGCTCCCTCGACGGCATGCCGCTGGCGATCGAACTGGCCGCCCGGCGCATCACGGTCCTCTCCCCCGCCGACATCGTGGCGCGGCTCGGTGACCGGCTGGCGTTGCTGACGGCCGGCCCACGCGCGACCGACGACCGCCACCGCACGCTGCGCGCCGCGATCGGGTGGAGCTACGACCTGCTGTCCGAGGCGGAGCAGTCCGCCTGCCGTCGTCTCGCGGTGCTCGGCGTGCCGTTCGACCTGGGTGTGGCGAGCACGGTGTGCGACGTCCCGGACGCGCTGGACCTGCTGACCAGCCTCGAGCAGAAGTCGCTGCTGGTCGCCGAACGCGCCGCGGGCACCACCACGTTCCGGCAGCTGGAGTCGATCCGGCTGTACTGCCACGAACGCGCGGCGGAGCGCGGCGACATCACACTCGTGGCCGACCGCGTGGTCGACTGGGTGTGTTCGGTCGTGGAGCCCGAGATCTCGTCGTTCTTCCCGGCACCGGCCGTCGTGCTGCGCCTGGACCGCAACATCGGCCTGGTCGAGCTGGCCGTCACGCGCACCGCGGACGTCGGCGACTGGTCCCGGCACGCGCTGACGATCGTCGCCACGGCCTGGACCTCCACGCCGCGCGGCCCTCGTGGCGCTCCGACCGAGCTCCTGCACCGCGCCCTGTCCCAGCCGATGCCGCCGCCGTACCGCAGCGTGCTGACCGTGCTGGCCGCGATGCACCACCGGTTGCGCGGCGGCTGGCACGTGTCGCGCAGGTTCGCCCAGGAGTCCATGGAGATCGAACGCGCCCACGGGTCCCGTCCCGGCACGCTGGCCCGCGCGATCGAGGTGCTGGCGTCCGCGGAAGCGCACACCGGCAACCCCGAGCAGGCGTGGCAGCACTTCGACGAGGCCGTGGAGATGCTCCGGTTCTCGGGCGACCAGCTCGCCCGCGGCCTTCTGCTGAACTCCTACGGCTGGACGGTGCTGCAGCACGGCGAGGCGGACGTGGCGGCGCCGCTGGTGCGCGAGTCGCTGACGCTGGTCCGGCTGCACGGCCTGCCGCACCTGCTCAACCCCGTCCTGCACACCGCGGGCGCGATCGCGTTGGCGCGCAAGAGCTATCCCGAGGCGGTGGACCTGTTCCGGGAGTCGCTGGAGGTCGGCTCCGAGCACCCGATGGACCAGTTCTACGACCTCGAAGGCCTTGCTCTGGGACTGGTCGGCGTCGGGTCGGACGACGAACGCGCGTTGTCGTTGCTGACAGCGGCTTCCGTGGTACGCACCCGCTACGACTTCCGCGCGGAGCCGTACTGGCAGGCGTTGCTGGACGAGGCCCGAGCCGTGTGCCGCGAGCGCGTCGCCGCGGGACGGTTGCGCGCCGCCGAGTCGACCGGCGAGCGGATGTCGTTGCCCCAGGCCATTTCCTACGCCCTGACCGCGCGGCCCGTCGCCGAGGACGACGACGGGGTGATCTCCGAACGCGAGCTGCACGTCGCGACGCTCGTGGCGGAAGGGCTGACGAACCGGCAGATCGGGCAACGGCTGGGGATCTCACCCCACACCGTCGCCCGACATGTCACGCACGCGCGGACCAAGCTGGGACTGCGGTCGCGGGCTCAGCTGGCCGTGTGGGCCGGCCGGCACACGCCTTAGACCTCTGCTTCTCAGACCTCTGCTTCGAGCATCTCCGCCGTGACCGCCGACTCGGTGTCCGGCAGGCCCAGGTCCTTGGCGCGCTTGTCCGCCATCGCGAGCAGACGCCTTATACGGCCGGCGACCGCGTCCTTGGTCATCTGCGGGTCGGACAGCTGGCCGAGCTCCTCCAGCGACGCCTGGCGGTGCGCGAGCCGGAGGTGACCGGCGGCGGCCAGGTGGTCGGGAGCCTCGGGGCCGAGGATCTCCAGCGCGCGAGCCACTCGTGCGGCGGCGGCGACGGCCGCGCGGGCCGAGCGCCGCAGGTTCGCGTCGTCGAAGTTCGCGAGCCTGTTGGCCGTGGCCCTGACCTCACGCCGCATCCTGCGCTCTTCCCACGCCAGCACGCTGTCGTGCGCACCGAGCTTGGTCAGCATCGCGCCGATGGCGTCGCCGTCCCTTATCACCACGCGCTCGGCTCCGCGGACCTCGCGCGACTTCGACGCGATGCCCATCCTGCGCGCCGCACCGACCAGGGCGAGGGCAGCCTCCGGGCCGGGGCAGGTGATCTCGAGCGACGAGCTGCGGCCGGGTTCGGTCAGCGACCCGTGCGCGAGGAACGCACCGCGCCACGCGGCCTCCGCGTCGCACACCCCGCCCGACACGACCGGCGCGGGCAGGCCGCGCACCGGACGGCCGCGCGGGTCGAGCAGACCGGTCTGGCGGGCGAGACCCTCACCGTCCTTGACCACGCGGACGACGTACCGGGTGCCCTTGCGCAAGCCGTTCGACTGGATCGTGAAGACCTCGGCGTGGTGGCCGTAGAGAGCCTGGATCTCCTTGAGGAGCCTGCGCGCGGCGCTGCCGAGGTCCAACTCCGCCTCGACGACCACGCGGCCGGACACGATGTGCAGGCCGCCGGCGAACCTGAGCAGGGAGGACACCTCCGCGCGGCGGCAACAGGTCTTGGATACCGCGAGCCTGCTCAGCTCGTCCTTGACCGCCGACGTCATCGCCACGGGCCTGTCCCTCCCACTCCGGTCTCATCGACCACCTGCCTCAGGCAACCGGCCAAGGCCTCCGGATCATGCCGCTCCGCGGCGTCCAGTGCGGCGATCTTGGCCAGATGCGTCCGCGCACCCAGTGCCGAGGCGGCCCGCGTCAGCCGGTCCGGGGTGGGGACCGAGTCGACGTCGGCGATCACCGCGTCCACCTTCAGCTCGGGTGCGTGTTCGCAGACTACGTCCAAATGGCGCTCCGGAGAGAAACCGGCGGTTTCGCCCGGTTGGGGGACAAGATTGAGCACCAGGACCTTCCTGGCCCGCGTGCGGGTGAGCGCGTCGAGCAGTTCGGGCACCAGCAGATGCGGCAACACGCTGGTGAACCACGATCCCGGGCCGAGTAACACAAGATCAGCGCCAAGTACAGCCTGTACTGCTTCCGGACAGCCGACAGGTCGCCCGTTCGGGGCAGTCAACCGAATCCGCTGCACGAGCCCCGGCGTAGTCGCGATGGCGACCTGCCCCCGGATGCGCCGCACGTCGTTCTCGTCCTCGTCCAGCCCTGTGACGTCGGCTTCGATGTCGAGCGGCTCGTTCGACATCGGCAGCACCCGGCCTTTGAGCCCGAGGAGCTTGCCGGCTGTGTGCAGGACTTGGACTGGATCGCCGAGCTGCTCGAGCAGCCCGGCGAGCACCAGGTTGCCGACCGCGTGCCCCGCGAGCGCCCCCGTGCCACCGAACCGGTGCTTGAACAGCGAAGTCCACAGCACGCTCTGCTCGTCGTCCCCCGCCAGCGCCGCCATGGCCTTGCGCAGGTCACCGGGCGGCAGCAGGTCGGTGATCTCTCGTCTCAGCCGTCCGGAGGAGCCGCCGTCGTCCGCGACGGTCACCACAGCCGTCACGTCGTTCGTGAGTTGCTTGAGCGCGGTGAGGGTCGCGTGCAACCCGTGTCCACCACCAAGAGCAACAGCCTTCAACTTCGTCACTCGCGTCCCAGATCCCTGTGCACGACCTTGACAGCCATGCCGTCCTCCGACGCTAGCCGTGCCGCCAGCTCCTCCGACAGGGCCACACTCCGATGCTTGCCACCGGTGCACCCGATCGCCAGCGTCAGATACCGCTTGCCCTCCCTGCGGTAGCCGGCGCCGATGAGCCTGAGCAGCTCGTGGTACCGGTCGAGGAACTCGTCCGCACCTTCCTGGCTGAGCACGTAGTTGCGCACCTCGCCGTCCAGCCCGGTCTGCTCGCGCAGCTCGGGGATCCAGAACGGGTTGGGCAGGAACCGGACGTCCATGACGAGGTCCGAGTCCATCGGCAGCCCGTACTTGTAGCCGAAGCTGAGCACGGTGACGCGCGTCCTGCTCGCCGCTTCGGTGCCGAACGTGTCCTCGATCTTGGCCCGCAGCTGGTGGATTGACAGTGCTGACGTGTCCAGCACCAGGTCCGCTTCCTGCTTGAGCGGCGTGAGCAGGATCCGCTCGGCCTCGATGCCGTCCTGCAGCCTCCCGTGACCCTGCATCGGGTGACCCCTGCGGACCGCCTCGAACCTGCGGATCAGCACGTCGTCCGTGGCCTCGAGGAACAGCACGCGCGGCTTGTACCCCCTAGCGTCCAGGTCCTTGATGATGGACGCCAGGTCCTCGGTGAACGCGCGACTCCGCACGTCCATCACAACAGCGACCCTGGTGATGGCCCCACGCGCCTGCGCGCCGAGCTCGACCATGGTGGCGATGAGTTCCGGGGGCAGGTTGTCGACGACGAACCAGCCGAGGTCCTCCAGGCACTTGGCCGCGGTGCTGCGGCCCGCACCGGACAGCCCGGTCACCACGGCGACTTCGATGCCGGACTTCTCCGCGTTCACGACTACGACTCCGTTACCTGTTCATGAGCTGGATGCTCTGGATGTGTGTTCTTGGGTGCCGCGCCACGACCCGGCGCGCCCTTGGAGAGTCTCCACTGCTCCGTGGTGTTCGCGCGGCAGGTTCGGCACTTGAGACGCTACGTGCCTCCGCGATCCCCGCCACTCGGACGGGTGAACCTCGTCCGGATCCACGCCCGCCGCCCTCTGGTAGATGTCCCGAAACCATGGTCGTCTTCGCCGCGACAGAAGGAAGGGGCGGGCGGGCATCGCGGTCGAGCATCGCGGTCACGCATCTCGGTCACGCATCTCGGGTCGAGTACCTCGGTCACGCATCTCAGTCACGCATCTCGGGTCGAGTACCTCGGTCACGCATCTCAGTCACGCATCTCGGGTCGAGCACCTCGGTCACGCATCTCGGCGACGCATCGCGGTCACGCCGTGATCGGGTAGCTCGACTGGAAGGCCAGCCGCACGTCCGCGCGCGACGCGATGCGGTCCAGTTCGTCGTCGAGCGCCAGGAAGACCTCCCACGGCTCCTGGCCGGACGTGGTGGCGAGGTGGGTGGTGATCAGCCGTTCGAGGTCTTCGACGCGCTTGGCCTTCCACACCTTGTCGGCGAGGCTGACCAGGAGGTCCTCGATGGTCACGTCGTCGGCCGTCCACGAGGCGTGGGTTCGCGCGAAACGGGCCAGGTGTTCGGGAACGCCGCGGGAGAGCAGGAGTGTGTGGCCCGCCGGTTCGTGGGCCGAGCCCGGACCTGACAGCTCGTCGGGGTGCAGGACCTTGCCGATGTCGTGCGTGGCCGCGCCGAACAGCACCGCTGCGCGGTCGAAGGGTATCGCCGGGTGGTGTTGGGCGACCCAGTCCGCGAGTTGGCAGGCCACGTCGTGGACCGCGCGGAGGTGCGCG
The DNA here is from genome assembly GCF_040681245.1 of Lentzea sp. NPDC051838. Taxonomy (NCBI): domain Bacteria; kingdom Bacillati; phylum Actinomycetota; class Actinomycetes; order Pseudonocardiales; family Pseudonocardiaceae; genus Lentzea; species Lentzea sp. NPDC051838. The sequence goes on along the minus strand of NZ_JBFAYI010000038.1, from coordinate 62,012 downwards.
ACCAGGCGTGGCGACGCTTGCAGGTCCTCCAGGAGCGAGACGGCTTCCGGTGGCAGTGGACTCAGGCCCACGTCCTCGGTCAGGGCTTGGCGCACAAGCGAAGCGAGCGTCAACGCTGCGCCTCCGCCGACACGTAGCTCAGCACTACGGCACCAGCCGCATGGTGGCCCGCGCCCAGAAGTTCGTTCACCGCTTGGCCTCCCCCGCGGATGACGCCGAGCTCGCTACGACCACACCGGGCACGCCCAAGCCCACGCGCAAAAACCCGGTCACTGCTTCGCCTCCACCCCCGACACCACCAGACTCGCCGCGACCGCGTCGGCCGTGCGGTGACCCGCGCCCAGAACACCGGTCACTGCTTCGCCTCTGCCGCCGCCAGACTCGCCACCACCGCCTCGGCCGTGCGGCGGCCCACTCCCGGCACCTCGCTCACTTCGTCCACTGTGGCCTGGCGGAGTTTGCGGACCGAGCCGAAGTGCTTGAGCAGCGCGGCTTTGCGGGTTTCGCCGAGGCCTGGCACGTCGTCGAGTTCGGAGGCGGTCATGCGCTTCGAACGCTTGGCGCGGTGGTAGGCGATGGCGAAGCGGTGGGCCTCGTCGCGGACTCGTTGCAGGAGGTACAGGGCGTCGCTGGTGCGCGGGAGGATCACCGGGTCGGGCTCGCCGGGGACCCAGACTTCTTCCAGGCGCTTGGCCAGGCCCACTACTGCTACGTCGGTGATGCCCAGTTCGGCCAGGACGTCGGCTGCTGCCGCGGCTTGGGGGCCGGCGCCGTCCACCACCAGGAGGTTGGGCGGGTAGGCGAACTTGCGGGGTTTGCCGGTGTCCGGGTCGATGCCCGGGTTGGGGCCGCCGGACGCGGTTTCGCGCAGCATGGCTTGGAAGCGGCGGCGGACCACTTCGGCGATGGAGGCCACGTCGCCCTCGGTGGCCGCTTCCCTCAAAGCGAAGCGGCGGTATTCGGACTTGCGGGCCAGGCCGTCTTCGAAGACGACCAGGGACGCCACCACGTCGGTGCCCTGGACGTGGCTGATGTCGATGCACTCGATGCGCAGCGGGGCGGTGTCGAGAGCCAGCGCGTCTTGCAGTTCACCCAGGGCTGCGGAGCGGGCGGTCAGGTCGCCTGCGCGGCGGAGCTTGTGCTGGGCGAAGGCTTCGGAAGCGTTGCGCGCCACCGTTTCCATGAGCGCGCGCTTGTCGCCTCGCTGTGGGACGCGCAAGGCGACGCGAGAGCCGCGCTGTTCCGACAGGAGATCTTCGAGGGCGGCAGCGTCGTCGGGCAGGACCGGGACGAGGACCTCACGCGGCGTGCTTTCCGTGTTGTCGCCGTAGAACTGCATGATGAACTGGTCGACGAGGGCCGCGTCGTCGACCGCCTCCACCTTGTCGAGGACCCAGCCTCGTTGGCCGCGCACCCGGCCGCCGCGCACGTGGAAGACCTGGACCGAGACCTCGAGCTCGTCCTGCGCGAACGCCATCACGTCGGCGTCCGTGCCGTCGCCCAAGACAACTGCTTGCTTTTCCATGGCACGACGCAAAGCGCCCAGATCGTCGCGCAAACGAGCGGCGCGCTCGAACTCCAACTCCTCTGAAGCTTCCAACATCTCGCGCTCCAGGCGGCGGACCATGTGATCGGTCTTGCCCGCCAGGAAGTCGCAGAAGTCCTCGACGATCTCGCGGTGCTCGTCAGCGGAAACCTTGCCCACGCAAGGCGCCGAGCACTTGTCGATGTACCCGAGCAGGCACGGCCGCCCGATCTGCGAATGCCGTTTGAACACACCGGCCGAACACGTCCGCGCCGGGAAGACGCGCAACAGCAGGTCGAGCGTTTCCCGGATCGCCCAGGCGTGAGCGAACGGGCCGAAGTAGCGCACGCCCTTCTTGCGCGGGCCGCGGTACACGTGCAGCCGCGGGTACTCCTCGTGCAAAGTCACGGCCAGCACCGGGTACGACTTGTCGTCGCGGTACCGGACGTTGAAGCGCGGGTCGAACTCCTTGATCCAGTTGTACTCGAGCTGCAGCGCCTCGACCTCGGTGGCCACGACGGTCCACTCGACCGACGCCGCCGTCGTCACCATCTGGCGGGTGCGCGGGTGCAGGCCCGCCAGGTCGGCGAAGTACGAGTTCAGCCTGCTGCGCAAGCTCTTCGCCTTGCCGACGTACACGACTCGGCCACCGGCGTCGCGGAACTTGTAGACGCCGGGAGCCTCGGGAATCGTGCCCACAGCTGGGCGGTACGTCGACGGATCTGCCACGCCGTCAAGACTAACGACGCGGTCTGACAAAAACAGAAAAGGGTCAGGCCAGCACGACTTGGTCGCCGTCCACGCGAACCGCGACAGCACGCAGACCTGTAGTCGCGGGCCCCTTCTTCACGGCGCCGTCAGCAGCACCGAACTGGCTGCCGTGCGAAGGACATGTGATGGTTCCGCCGGAAGGCTCCGCCACGGTCGAACCCTGGTGCGTGCACGTCGCGTCGTAAGCCTTCACCTCGGAAGCCGAAATCCGCGCCACGACGATCTTCTTGCCACCGGGTCCGTCGACCAGAGCGCCTCCCCCTTCCGGCACATCGGCCAGCGCGACCAGAGCCGTACCGGGCTTTCCGGCGGAACCGGTCTGGCCGGAACCAGAAGAAGCAGGAGGCGCGGAAGAGCCGGAACTGCAAGCGGTCACCAGCCCACTGGGCACGGCGAGCGCCACGACGATTCCGCACAGCGCCGCCCGCCTGCTGACCGGGCTTTCGGTGTTCACGACCGATTCCTCCGATGTGGTGGTGTTCGGGGTCACACCACAGCATTACGCGGAACGGTCAGCGGAAGTTCAGTCAGAGGCCCAATGCACAGCAACCTCACAGGTCTCAGACAAGCACCAAATCGGAACCGGACACAGCGACGGCAACCTCAGTCAACCCAGAAGTCGCAGGTCCTTTGCGAACAGCACCCGAAGAAGGGTCGAAAGCGCTCCCATGCAACGGACAGGTGATGACACCACCGGCAGGAGGGTTAACCAATGAGCCCACGTGCGGGCAGGAGGGGTTGAACGCGCGGAATTCACCCGATCGAGGCTGCACGACGAGCAGCTGGGCGTTGCCGGGCATGTCCACCAGCACACCAGAGCCCACCGGAACAGCGGAAACAGCCGAAACGCGATCTCCCGGCCGGGCGGTCCCGACACCGCCCGTCTTGCGAGGAGCAGGCTCGCCACAAGCGCTCAAGGCAGCGAGCCCACACAACAACAGAGCTGAACGACGATCCACGAACGGGAATTATCGCCGCTGGTCCTCCGCGGCAGCCGTCCGGGCCAGCGCGAGCACGGCGGTGAACGGCGGGAACCAGTGCCGCGAGTGCGACGGCGGGTTCGCCCACCGCAGCGATCCGTACCTGGTCATCGTGGGTGGCAGCGCGATCCGGTGCGGGGATCGCACGAACTGGACCTCGGGCGGGGCCTTGAGGTGCGTCGGGAGCAACGCCACCAGCTCGGCCAGGAAGATCCAGTGCTCGCGCGGGCCGGGGATCACGGTGACGGGGCCGGCGAGCATGCGCGACTTGAGATCGGCCAGGACGCGCGACCCGATGCGCGCGGGCATGGCCAAGGCGGTCGTGGCGGGACCTAGAGGTAGGAAGACACCCTGCTCGGTGACGTTCACCTGCCATCCGAGCAAACGGTAACCGGCGACTGCCTCGCCGATCATCCGATCGTGTCCTCTGTTCTGTGGGATCCCGGAAGTTCCGGTCTCCGCGGTCGTGAGGCTCATCGGCGGTCGTCCTCCCCGCTCATGGGTCAGGCACTGCCAAAACCGCGGGGATCTGCCCGCGACCTGACGATGTGCAGAGTGCGTGGCCGTGAGCGCTAACACCACTCGCGAGATGCATGACGTTCATGCAGCAGACGTATGAAGGTCATCCGCCAGGCGGAGGTACGCGGACTGCGACACGCGAATCCATTACGTCTTATGCATGAGATGGATGGACTGACGATCACGCCTCCGTACACTGGGAAAACGCTCAGTGACGGGGGCGAGGCCGATGGATACAGCGAGACCCAGATCCAGACGCGCTTGCCCGTGCGGAGCGTTCATCGCCGCGGACAACACCGATCGGCTGTGTCACCGCTGCCGTCGCAACGCCCGTTCCGACGTGCACGGACCTCCTGCCGTCCCGGACGACTTCTGGGACCACCCCGCGATCACGGCGGCTTGTACAGATCGCGACATGGGTGCACTGATCTCCGCGTACCGGCACCACCCGCAACACCTCAGCCGAGTGAGCCAGGACCGCATGGCGGGCTGGCTCGGGATCAGCCAGGCGCAGCTCTCGCGTTACGAGTCCGGCGAGAACCAGATCGACCGGCTCGACCGGCTGCGCCACTTCGCGCTCGTGCTCGGTGTTCCGGGTGAACGACTGTGGTTCGACCGAGTCGTCATCCCAGCTCAGGTGGGCTCCCCCGAAACGGGCCCGCCAGATGTGCTCGCCGCCCCGTGGGAGGCGACGAGCATTGCCCGTTCGGTCGAGGAGACGGCGAGGAGCGACTTGGCGATCAGCAGACGAGCGGCGCTCACGGGGGCGGCCGCGGTGACGGTGGGGTCCGCACTGGTCGAACCTCTGCAGCGGTGGTTGCACCCCCTGCAGAACCTGTCGAAGTGGTCGTCGCACTCGGCGATCAGCGAGGAGGAGCTGCTGGCTCTGCAACGCGTCGCGGACGGGTTGCGCGGCTGGGGCGGACGTGGCGGGTACGGACTGGCGCGCAAGGCGGTGCTGGGTCAGCTCGACGAGCTGGCCGAACGCCTGCAGCGCGCGCCGGCGGGCCCGACGACGGAACGGGCGTTCTTCATCGGCGCCGAGCTGTCCAAGGTGGCGGCGAGCATGTCGTTCGACGCGGGGCTGCACAACGCGGCCCAGCGCTACTACGTGCTGGCCATCCGGATGGCGAAAGCAGGCCACAACGACGGCTTCGCGGCGTTGTGCCTCGCGGCGATGGCGCGGCAGATGTTCGACCTCGGCAGGCCCGAGGACGGGCTCGAGCTCGTGCAGCTCGGCCAGTACGGCACGCGCCGCACGGGCACACCGACGTTGAAAGCGCTGCTCCTCACGCGTGAGGCGTGGGCGTACGCGCAGATGGGCAAGACCCGCGAGTTCCACCAGGTCGTGGGCATGGCACAGGACAGCTTCGCGCAGCGTGAGGCGGACAACGAACCGCGTTACCTGCACAGCTTCGACGAGGCCGAGCTGGAAGGCGTGATCGGGGCGCGGTGCCGCGACCTGGCCATGCACGACCCTGCTCAGGCCGTGTTCGCCGAACAACACATTCGGCGTGCATTGGAGCTGCGAGACCCGTCGAAGGTGCGCAACCGCGCGTTCGACGTGATCGGACTGGCGCGCACCAAGATGGTCGCGGGAGACCCGGAGGCGGCGTGCGGGTTGATCAACGAGGTTCTGCCGACGGCGGCGAAGCTCTCCTCGGGGCGCGTGCTCCGGAAACTGGAGGACTTCGCCAAGGAGGCGGCCACGCACCGCCACATCCGCGCCGTTCAGGAGACCCGCGACGCGATCAGAGCGATCCGGACGGCCTGATGCGGGTCGGGATCACCGGACACATGAACCTGGTGCCTGAGTGCGTCCCGGCGGTGCAGGCGGCGATCACCGAGGTGCTGGAACGGCTCGGGCAGCCCGTGGTCGGCGTGACGTGCCTCGCGCCGGGCGCCGACCAGGTGTTCGCGCGGGCGGTGCTGGGCCTCGGCGGGCAGGTCGAGGTCGTGCTGCCGGCGCTCGACTACCGGGACAAGCTCAAACCGCACCAGGTCGCCGACTACGACGAGCTGCGGGCGGCGGCTCAGGTCGTCAGCGTGCTGCCGCACATGACGTCCAACAGGCTCGCCTACGTGGCCGCCAACGAGCGCATCCTCGCGTCCGTCGAGCTGCTGGTGGCGGTGTGGGACGGGGTGCCGCAGCAGGGCAAGGGCGGGACCGCGGACGTGGTGGAGCAGGCGCGGGCCTCCGGGGTGCCGATCGAGGTCGTGTGGCCTCCTGAGGCACGCCGCAAGTCCTAGCCCGCGATCATCCGGATGAGGGTGTCCACAAGGGCGTCGGCGGTCGTCTGCCACTTGTCCGTGCCGAGCTGACCGCTGTGTTCCATTCCCGCGATCCCGTGCGCACTCGTCAGCAGAAGCGCGCCGTAGTGCCGTGCGTCCTTCTCCCCCACAACATCGGCGACGACGGCCAGAAGCTCGTCCTGGAACCGCTCGGCTGCCCGGGAGGCCGCGTCCGGGTCGCCTTCCGGTCCGCACACCTGCCGGTGCAGGCGTTCGAGGCGGTTCAGGCGTCCCGGCTGCCAGAACAGCAGCTGGTAGAGGTGCGGGCCGACGTGGAGGAGAACGCCGAGAGCGCCGCGCAGCTTCTCCTCGGCTGACCGGGAGGGGTCGGCCCGGATCGCGTGGACGTCGTCGGTGAGCCGTTCCCAGGTCTGGGCCGCGACGGCGGTCAGCAGGCTGTCCTTGTCCGCGAAGTGGCGGTACGGCGCTCCCCTCGTCACCCCTGCCCGCGCGCCCACCTCGCGCAACGTGACCGCTTCCGGGCCGCCGGCGTCCAGCAGCGAGGCGGCCGCGTCCAGCAGCGCGCGGCGGGTGGCGGCGGCGGACTCCGCGCGGGTGACCATGACCCGATCCTACAGTTGACAGTGTCATCTCAACGCGTACCGTGGTTGAGGTGACAACGTCATCTGAAAAGCTCGTCGTCGTGACCGGCGCCTCGACGGGCATCGGCAGGGCCACCGCCGAAGAGCTCGCCAGGCGTGGTTTTCACGTGCTGGCGGGCGTGCGCGGCAACCCGGACGCCATCCGGGCACGAGGCATCGAGCCCGTCCTCCTCGACATCACCGTGCCCGAGCAGGTGGCGGCACTCGCCGAACGCGTCGCGACCCGTCCGCTGCACGCGCTCGTCAACAACGCGGGCATCCAGGTGAACGCCCCGGTCGAGACCCTGCCGCTGGACGAGTGGCGGCACGTGTTCGAGGTCAACCTGTTCGGCCACATCGCCGTCACGCAGGCGCTGCTGCCGAACCTGCGAAACGGCCGCGTGGTCAACATCAGCTCCGTGGGCGGCAAAGTCGCCATGCCCACCTACGGCGCGTACGCGGGCGCGAAGTTCGCCCTGGAAGCCGTCAGCGACGCACTCCGCCGCGAGGGCGTACGAGTGGTGGTGGTCGAACCCGGTGGGGTCCGCACGGAGATGGCCACGCGAGGCATCGCCACCGCGAACAACCTTGCCGCGGCCATGACACCGGAACAGAGCGCGCGCTACGGCACCATGGTCCTGGCGATCAACAACCTGATGGCGGAAGGCACCGGAGCGGGAGTGACGGCCGGGCAAGCCGCCGAGGTCATCGCGAAAGCCGTGACGACCCGTGCACCGCGCACCCGCTACACGGTCGGCCGTGACGCGGCCCTGATCACGCTGCTGACGAGGGTCCTGTCCGACCGCGCGTTGGACCAGGTCATCGCCGCACGCCTAAAGCGTTCCGAACGACAGCATGCCCGTGGTGCCACCGATGATCTCGCCGCGAGCGGGCTCCAGCGCTTCCCGGGCTGCTTCGGCGAGCGCTGAGTCGCCTCTCTGCTCAGCCATGCGTGCCGTGAGCCACCACAGCACCTCGTAGTAGTGGTCCGCGCGCGGTGTGGGCAAGGACATGCCTTCGACCCACGGCCGGTATGGCCCCCAGTCGAGCGCCGGGTCAGGCGGCAGCCCGATCGACAGCAACGCCAGTGGCAGGAACCCCGTTTCCACTCCTGGCATGGATGACAGGTCCAACGCGCGGTATCCGGCTTCATCCGGCGCACGCATCAGCCGGAACCCGTTCGTGAATACGCGTACCAGCGGTGCCTCGTAAGTCTCGGCCAGCCGCTCGGCCTCCGTGACGTGCCGGGAGGCCTCCGAGAAGTCGCCCAGCGCCGACCATGCCTGCACCCCCACGAGATGACCGAGGATCTCGTAGGCGGGCAGGTCGTGCCGAGCGGACACCTCGATCAGCTCGGCCGCGATCCGCGCCCGCTCCCCCGACCGGCCGGGCTGCTGGAACGACTGCATGAACCGCGCGTTCAACGCCACCACGAGCACCGACGGATCGCCGAGCGACCGGGCCAGCTCCTCGGCTTCCAGCGCCGCCTCCAGAGCCCAGGCGTCCCGTGTGCCCCGATGCTCCACCGCGAGAGTGGCGAGCACCCGCGCGCGCAACGCAGACCCCGAAAGACTCGGCAACAAGCGCCGCCCCACCGACACCAGCGCGGCGGACTGAGCGGGATCATCGCTCACGGTCCAGTTGGAAGGCACGTCGTAGGCGGTCAGCACACGTGCCGTGAGCAGCGGATTCCCCAACCGTTCGGCCTCAAGGACAGCAGCGAACCGCTGTGCCTGAGCCAACGCCAGCCCACCGGTCAACGCCGCCTCGCCCGCCACCACACTCGCGGACCGCAACTGCGCGTAGGAGCCACCACGTGCAACGGCGTGACGAAGGATCTCGGCCTCTGCACGGTCGAGATCAGGCAGCGCGTCCAACCCGAACCGGTCCACCAACAGCTCACGCGCCGAACGCAGCACCCGCAAGGCCTCGACCTGCCGCCCGTCCTGGACCAGCGCGTGCGCCAGCAGGACCTGGGCCTTCTCCCGCCACGGATGCGCCCCGGCGAACTCCGCCAGCTCAGCGACCACTGACGGCCCTCGGCCTTGGTCGAGTTCAGCGCGCGCACGCAGCTCGACGGCCTGAGCGCGCACCTCCGACAACCGCGCGCGCTCCTGGACCACCCATGGGGACGGATCGAGGTCGGCATACGGCTCGGCCCAGCTCACCGACGACCCCGAGCCTGCCCGGACGTCGGATTCGAGCCGCCAAGCGTCCACCTCGGAGACCCGCAAGGCGTAGCCACGGCCGACCGTCGCGATCGCCTCCGACCCCAGCGCCGCACGCAGCTCCGACACGAACGTCCGCACCGCCCCAACGGCTCCAGCAGGCGGGTCTTCCCACAGAGAGGAGATCAACGCGTCGAGCGACACCACACGCCCGCCCGCGGCCACGAGACGACCGAGGAGCTCACGACGACGTTTGCTGCCAACGGCCACAACGCGTCCATCGGTGCCGACGACCGTCACCGGCCCAAGCACCCTGATCTGCACGAACGTGGATGCTAATCGCCTGCTGATCGGCCCGCCCGATGCTGGGCGGCATGAAGCTCCACACCACCATCACCGGCGAGGGCTCGTCGATCGTCCTGCTGCACGGCTTCCCGCAGACCCACCTGATGTGGCGGCACGTCGCCCCGCAGCTCGCGCAGAACCACACCGTCATCTGCCCCGACCTGCGCGGCTACGGCGCCAGCGACAAACCGGCGACGGGTTACGACAAGCGCACCATGGCCCAGGACGTGATCGACCTGGCCGACGAACTGGGCATCGAGAAGTTCGCGCTCATCGGCCACGACCGGGGCGTGCACGTGGCGTTCCGCGCCGCCCTCGACCACCCGGACCGGATCAGCCACCTCGGCCTGCTCGACAGCGTCCCCGCGTTCGACACCTGGAACGTTCTGCACGGCCGCGAGGCGAAGGTCGCCTTCCACCTCTACCTGCTGGCCCAGGAGTCCGGCCTGCCCGAGCAGCTGGTCACCAACAGCTCCGACGCGTTCTTCGGCCACTTCCTCGACGTGTGGTCGAACAACCCTTTCCCCGACGACATCCGAGCCGAGTACCTCGAAGCGGCCAGGAACTCGATCCCGTCGATCATCGAGGACTTCCGCGCGCTGGCGACCATCGACGTCGAGCACGACCGCGAGGACCTCGACAAAGGCCGGAAACTCACCATGCCCGTCGCCGTGATGCAGCAGGACTGGGGCACCCAGCTCGGCTTCGACCCCACCGAGCTCTGGCGCAAGTGGACCACCGATCTCCGGTTCACCACGACCAAGGCCGGCCACTTCATGGCGGAGGAATCACCCGACGACGTGGTGGAGTTCATCCAGGACCTCGTTGCTCCAGTTGAGGGAAGTTCGTCGGCAACCGGACCAACTCAGCCGACTGGTCTGGCGGCGGAGAGGGGGTGTTGATCACGATTTCGGGGCATGGCAGCCGAACCGTTCGCCCGCTTGGCCGACCGCCAGAACGCGTTGCGAACAGCACTACGCGCGTTACAGGCAGCGGGTCCCGGCAGCCCTGACTTCCCCGCCCTTCTCGCCGACACCGACAAAGAGGTCGAGGCCGTCATGCAGGCCCGCCGCGACGTCGAGGCGGCCCGGCTGACGGTGCCGAACCGGGCGATCGCGGCGGGCACGGCCGTCGGAGCGCTCATCGTCGTCATCGGCTGGTTCGACGGCTGGTCGCTGCTGTCCGTCGTGCTCGCCCTGGCCGTCGCCGCCGCCGTCCTCGTCGACCCGGTGGGACGCACCATCTGGGAACCGCGAGCCAGGACGGCGGCGATCTCGGCGGCCCTGCTCGCGGTTTTGCTGACACCATTGGCGAACGGCTGGGCGGCACTGGCCGTCGTGGCGGGCGTCGCGTGGTGGGCGTGGAGGACTCTCCGATGATGAACATCGACCCGGTCAAGGCGCTGGACGACAAGGTCGAGCGCCTGAAGAAGGACCTGAAGTCGCTCGGCGACCGCATCGACAACGCCCAGAACGACGCCGCCCAGCAACAGCTGAGCGCCACGAACCAGCTGCGCGACACCACCCGCAAGATCGCCAAGACCAACGACAGGGTCACCGAGCTCGCGGACAGCGTGCACCGCCTCGAACGGCTTCTGGTGGCGCTCAACCGGAAGGTGCGCGCGGGCGAGACGCAGAAGGCCGACTTCGACACGTGGCCGGAGATCGAGAAGCCGCTCATCGCGCGGATCCTCGCGGGCCAGGAAGCCTACGCGCGCAAGACGTTCACGCCGCAGGAAGCCAAGGACACCCGCAAGGCCATCGCCTCGTACGACAAGGCAGCCCTCGAAGCGATCGACGCCGCCGAAGCGCTCACGACGTTGCCACCCAACGCGGAATCGTTGTGGCGCAAGAAGTACAAGCAGTGGCGGATGATCACGAACAAGGAACGCCCCGACGCGCCGGACGACGGCGGGCACGCCAAGGACACCGCTGCCAAGTCAGCGGGCAACGAGGCCGTCGCGGAGGTGCGCGACCTGATTCGCACCCGCATCGAGGACGCGGTGGCGCAGGACCTGCTCTTCCCGGCGTGGTTCGAGAACATGCTCGGACCGGCCGCACCGCCCGGCAAGGCGGACGATTGGCTTTACACCGCAACGGATGTCGTGTTGTACCGGCTGCTGCACGACGTCACCAGCCCGGCGAGCGCGCTCGGTGCGCCACCGCAGGAACAAGGGCATCGCAGAAGCCTCCACGACCGGTTGATCGTGGAGTGCGCGGACTACCGCAAGGCGTGAAGAACTCGGGCAGGGCGCCTCTGCCCGAGTGTTCACGCGTTAGGCCAGCTCAAGGCTGAACCTCTGCTTCTCGGTGTCCACCATGAGGACCTTCACCTGCACCGAAGAGCCCACCTCGGCCTGCTGGCCGTGCAGAAGCCCGTGTGCACCGGCGGGGTGCTCGATGAACGAACCGAACGGGACGGTCGAGACGACCTTGCCCGAGAAGACATCACCAACGTTGGGAAGCATTGCGCATCACCTCCTCTCCCAAGCGCGTATCCCAAGACGGATAAGCGCGGGGATGGAGGGGCCCTGATCAAGTCAGGGCCGGGCAACCGTTCCGCTCACGGCACAAGGCCGACCCGGCAGTCATGAGAGCAACCCTAGCCACCGCAGGCCGTTGTCCGCAATGGAATCTAGACTTCCTCACATGCTGGAGACGTCCGCACGGCTGCTGAAGCTCCTCTCCCTGTTGCAGGTGCGGCGCGACTGGACGGGCCCCGAGCTCGCCGACCGGCTCAGCGTCGACGTCCGCACGATCCGCCGCGACGTCGACAAGCTCCGCAGCCTCGGCTACCCCGTCACGTCCCTGCCCGGCGCGGCGGGCGGCTACCAGCTCGGTGCCGGCGCGGAGCTCCCGCCGCTGCTGCTGGACGACGACGAAGCCGTTGCCGTGGCGGTCGGCCTCAGAACCGCCGCCAACGGCACAATCGCGGGCATCGAGGAGACGTCAGTCCGCGCGCTCACGAAGCTCGAACAGATCCTCCCCACCCGCCTGCGCAGGCGAGTCCAGGCGCTGCAGGCCCACACCACTCCCCTGACCGGCGCCGGACCGACCGTCGACGCCGAGACGCTCACGATCATCGCCGCCGCCTGCCGCGACCACCAGCAGCTGCGCTTCACCTACGCCCCAACGCAAGGCGAGCCCGCGAAGCGACTCGTCGAACCCCAGGGGCTCGTGCACACCGGCAAGCGCTGGTACCTCGTGGCGTGGGACGTGTCCAAACAGGACTGGCGGACGTTCCGCGTCGACCGCATCCCGGACGCACCGACGCTCGCCGCCCGCTTCACACCACGCGAGCCGCCGGCGAAGTCGTTGGGCGAGTTCGTGTCCCGCCAGGTGTCCACGAACGTCTACACCTACCAAGCCGTGCTCACGATCCACGCACCCATGCAGGCAGTCGCCGAACGCAGCTCGCCCGTGTCGGCGGCGCTGGAACCGATCGACGACACGAAGTGCCTCATGCGCACCGGAGCCGACACGCTGGACCGGATCGTGTTCCACCTGATGTTCCTGGGCTACGAGTTCGACGTGCACGAACCGCCGGAGCTCAGGGACCATCTGCAATCGGCCATCAACCGGATGCAGAACGCGATTAGAGTGCAGGAGTGACAGTGGACTTCGCGACGGCGGCGGACCCGTTCCGGCGGGAGCTGCTCGCGCACTGCTACCGGATGCTCGGCTCGCTGCACGACGCCGAGGATCTGGTGCAGGAGACGTACCTGCGCGCGTGGAAGGCGTACGACCAGTTCGAGGGCCGGTCGTCGGTGCGCACGTGGCTGTACCGCATCGCGACGAACGTCTGCCTCACCGCGCTCGACACCCGCACCCGCAGGCCACTCCCGTTCGGCCTGTCGACCAGCTCAGGCGAGGCCGACCCGCTCACCCAGGACCACGAGATCCCGTGGCTGGAGCCGTTCCCGACGGACCCGGCCGCGATCGTCACCGAACGCGAGTCGACCAGGCTGGCGTTCGTCGCGGCACTGCAGCACCTGCCGCCACGGCAACGCGCGGTGCTGATCCTGCGCGACGTGCTGCGACTGACGGCCGCCGAGACCGCGGACCAGCTCGACATGACCGTCGCGGCCGTGAACAGCGCTCTGCAACGGGCTCACGCGCAGCTCAAGGACCTCAGCGAGGACAACGTCACCGAGCCCGCCGACGCCAAGCCGTTGCTGGACAGGTGGGTGAAAGCGTTCGAGGCCAAGGACATCCCCGCGATCATCGGCATGTTCACCGAGGACGTCGTCTGGGAGATGCCGCCGTACCCGCAGTGGTACAGCGGCCCGGACATGGTCGCGTGGCACCTCACGAACCAGTGCCCGGCCGTCCCGCACGGCGCACGCATGATCGCCGTGGAAGCCAACGGACAGCCCGCGTACGGCCTCTACCTGCGTGAAGAGGACGGCGTGTTCCGGCCGTTCAACCTCCAGGTGCTGGAAGTGCAGGGCGACCGGATCACGCACGTCTCGTCGTTCTTCGACCTCAGTCTGTTCCCGCGGTTCGGGCTGCCTTCGACCGCATGAACTCGGAGCGGTCGAGCGGCCGGTTCACGACGCGCAGGTCGCCGATCCAGCCGTACAAAGACTTCTCCACGATCTTGTTGTACGCGTAGGCACCGACGAGCCACGGGTCACCGGCCGTCGAGATGCCGCGCGACGGCGTGGACGGGTTGCGCAACAAGGGCGATCCGTCGACGTACAACGTGGTGTGCACGCCGTTGTTGACCACCGCGACGTGCCACCACGTCTCGTACGGCATCTCGTGGCCCCAGTTCGTCGAGAGGCCCGGCAGGTTGCGCGGGAACACCGCCCACTGCAGGCTGCTGCCGCCCGCGAGGTTCAGCGTGGCGATCGGCTCGCTCGGGTCGTCGCCGGTCTTGCCGGCAGCCGATCCGGGCGCGAGCTTGGTGAACAGACCGCACCACGGGTGGTCGAAGTCCTTGGGCACCTTGAGGAACAGCTCGATCGTGTAGCCGCGCTCGAACGTCTGCTTGTTGATCGGCGCACCGTCCACAGTGGTCAGGTAGCCGTTCTTGCCGAAGAACAGCGAACGATGCGACGGCGCGAACCGGTGGTGGTCGTCCGAAGCGGTCAACGTGCCGGTCTGCTTGAGGTCGTTCCCGTTGCCCGACAGGTCCTTCAGCCCCTCGCCGAGCCGCCAGTACGCGACCGTGCCGGGGACGACGACCTCACGAGCGGGCTGAGCGGGAGGCAGCACCGGCGGGTCGAACCGCGCGAACCGCTGCTCGAAGTCGATTGGCACGCTGAACCGGTCGACCGGCCCGGTCAGCTCGATCTCCTTGCGCTCCAACGGGTTGAGCGACTGCTTGCCAAGCAGCCACGGCGACAGCGTCCGCACGTCGATCGTCCTGCGGTCGAGGTCGAAGTGGTAGAGCCGGATCATCGCGCCGCCGCCGTAGTAGCGGTCCTGGTAGTTCGTGATGTGCACGTGCACGTCGTTGCCGGCGGTGTTGCGCATCGTGGCGCGCGCCGGCGGCCAGAAATGGCCGTTCAGCGTCAGGAAGATCTGGTCGTTGTCCTTGATCAGCTCGTCCCACAGCTTGCGGCCGTAGTCGGACATCGTCGCGTTGCCCTCACCACCGTCGTAGACGAGCTCGTGCGTGGTGAGGATGACCGGCAGCTTGGCGTGCTGCTTCAGAACGCCCCGAGCCCACTCGAAACCCTTGGCGGACATGCGCCAGTCCAGCGCCAGCACCAGCCATTCCTTGCCGGCGGCGCGGAACACGTGGAACGAGTTGTAGCCGTCCGTGCTCGCCCCGCGGAACGTCGGCGAGGTGCGGAACCTGACCGGCCCGAACTTGTCCAGGTACGGCGTGCGGCCGCGCTGGTCGTCCGTGCGCGAGTCCGGCAGGTCGTGGTTGCCCGCGAGCACGCTGTAGCCGACGCGACGCCGGTCGAGCACCTCGAACCGCTCGCTGATGTCGTCGATCTCGCTCTTCCGCGCGTTCTCGACGAGGTCGCCGAGATGGCTGATGAAGACGATGTTCTCGGACTTCTGGTGGTCGATCAGGTACTGCAGCGTGGCCTTCAACGGCGCCGAGTCGCCGCGGTCGAGGTCGAACATGTACTGCGTGTCCGGGATCACGGCGAGCGTGAACCGCCGCGCCTCGGGGTCCGGGCGGCCACCGCTGACAACGATGTCGGCTTGGGCTGAACCGGGCGTGACCAGGGCGGCAGCGGCGGCGGTCGCACCTGTGCCGAGCAGGAAGGAACGGCGGGACGCAGTCATGGCGCGGATCGTAAGTGCGTTTTCCCAACGGCAGGCGAACGGCGAGCGAAACCTGGTCGTAAGCCTCCGCACCGATCGATAGCATCGCTAACCATGTCTTGGGGGATGGTGGCGGCGGCGGGCATCGTGGTGGCGCTGGGCGGCCTGTTGCAGGGCCTGATCGGGTTTGGGCTGGCGTTGGTCGCTGTGCCGCTGCTCGCCCTGCTCGACCCCACGCTGCTCCCCGTCCCCGTGCTCATGGTCGCCACCGCGCACGCGTCGATGTCACTCGCACGCGAGTTCAGCCACGTTGACTGGCGCGGTGTGGGCTGGGCGATGCTCGGCCGCCTCCCAGGCACCGTCGTCGGCATCCTGATCGTGGACGCCCTGGACCCCAAGGGTTTCGGGCTCGTCGTCGGCGGTTCGGTGCTGGGGTGCGTGCTGCTGTCGATCACCACCTGGCGGCCGCAACCGGAACCGAAAGCGCTGGTCACGGCCGGGTTCGCGAGCGGGTCGTTCGGCACCGCGACGGCGGTCGGCGGCCCGATGGTCGCATTGCTCTACCAGAACCAGGCGGGCCCGCAGGTCAGAGCGACGCTGGCGGCGTTCTTCGTGCTCGGCTCGGGTGCCTCGGTGATCGGGTTGCTCGCGGCCGGGCAGGTGACCGCCCACCAGCTGTGGACGGGCCTCGCGCTGATCCCGTTCCTCATCGCGGGTTTTCTGCTCTCGGGGCCGTTGCGCAAGAAGTTCGACGCGGGCGGAATCCGGACCCCTATGTTGGTCGTCGCCGGGGCGAGCGCCGTCGTGCTGATCGTGAGGAGCGCACTGCTGTGAACTGGGGGACGGTCGTCTGGGGTGCCGCGCTGGCCGCAGTAGCCCTGGTCAACGACCAGCTGCACTGGTTACCACCGCTGCAGATCGCGGGTCTGGCGATCGCGGCCCTGCTGATCGGAGTGGCACCGCGCCCCGCGTGGGTCGCGCTGGTGATCGCAGGAATCGCCGCGTACCCGATCAGCTCGGCTGCCCTGGAGTCCGACTTCGGGCACAGGGACGACCCCTGCTCCAACGGCACAGCCACCTGCGTCATCGTCGTCCGGCCTGCCTCGTACGCCGTGGAAGAACCGTTCACCCGCGACGCCGACCACCTCTTCCAGCTGCCGTTCCTGCCGGCGTGGCTGATCGTTCTCGGCGTGCTGGGCTGGGCGATCCGGCGCCGCAGCTGGCGGACGGCCGTCGCGGGGGCGGTGTACGGCCTCGCGGTGATGTGGCAGCCGCACGAGGCCCCGATCGTGCTGCTCGCGGCCGCGGCGGCCGCGCTCGGACCGCGCAAGGACGTCCGTTACCTGGCAGGTCTCGGGATCCTGGCGCTCGCGCTGATCGACCAGCAGGGGCCGTGGACGTTGCTGGTCACGATCATCGCCATCGTCGTCACGCTGGCGCTCGCGGTATGGGCGCTGGTCAAAAAAGACGGCGTCAACGGTGCCGTGGCGCTGGTCGCGCTGGCCTCGGCCTCGTTGACGCCGTTCCTCAGTGCGGGAGTGCTGCTGGCCGCGTCACTGGTCCAGCGACGCGCCTGGTTCGGACTTGCCGCTGCGGCCGCGGTCATCGGCTGGGCGTTGTACACGTCCACGCCGGAGCCCACGGGGATGCAGTGGCTGTCCCAGGATCAGCTGCCGGCCCGGTCCGCTTGGCAGAGCCCGGCGGTGCTGATCCTGGGTGTCACCGCTTTCCTCGCGATCAGGCGAAGGGCTGCACGTTCGGCTGGAACACCGAACCGTTAGCCGGCGCCTCGAGGTCGATCAGGTACTTCGCCACCGCGGCGTCGGTCGCGGCCGAGCGGCCCAGGATGCAGTGGCCGAACGAGTCGACGCTGATCAGCCGCGCGTTGCCGAGCTCCTTGACCATGCGCTGCGAGAACAGGTACTGCGTCGCCGGGTCGTAGTAGTTGCCCACGACGACGACCGGGTTCGGCGTCTTGCGGTTCCACGGGCCGATCCAGCGGTCCGGGTGGCGCGTCGGCCACGTCGGGCACGTCAGCAGGTCCGAGGCGGCCTGGTAGCGACCGAACGTGGGCGACTCCTTCTCCCACTTCGACGCCGTGTCCGCCCAGAAGCGGTTCGTGCGCGCGAACGGCTTGTCGGTGCAGTTCACCGCGTAGTACGAGTCGTCGGCGGTGTACGGGGTGTCGGGCAGCGGGTCGACGTCCATGCGGCCACCGGCGTTGTTCAGCGGCGCCGGAAGCTCCACAACGGACTGAACGTCGAACGAGGCAGCGGCGGCCGACGGGTTGAGCGCCTTGTGCACGCTCTGCAGCCACGCCACCAGCGTGCCGAAGCGCGGCACCGAGTACAGGTCACCGGACACACGGCCGATGACGTCGGCCAAGCCGACCTTCGAACCGTCCGGCATCGTCACGGGAGCCTTGCCCAGCGCGGTCTTCATCGCCTCGAACTTGCCGCGGGCGTCACCGGCGAACGCGCACTTCGCGACACCGGCGGCGTCACAGCGCTTGAGCATCGCGTCGAGCGCGATCTCGAAGCCCCGCGCACGCTCGCGGTCGTACTGGGTGCCGTTGGTCAGGCGCAGCTGCGGGTCGACGTTGCCGTCGATCACGATCGCGCGCGAACGCTGCGGGAAGATGTTCGCGTACGTCGAGCCGATCAGCGTGCCGTACGAGAAGCCGACGAAGTTGAGCTGCTTGTCGCCGACGGACTCGCGCATGATGTCGAGGTCGCGCACGACGGCCTCGGTCGACATGTGGTTGAGCAGCGGACCGGCGTTGATCTTGCAGTAGTCCGTGTAGGCCTTGGACTGCCGGATCGAGCTGGTGATCTCCTCGGTCGTCCGCGGCAGGGCGTACCAGCCCTCGTTCACCGCGTCGGCCTCTTCCTGGGTGCGGAAGCAGCGCAGCGGCGCGCTGCGGGCGACACCGCGCGGGTCGAAGCCGACGACGTCGAACCGGTCCAGCACCTGCGGCTGGAAGTAGTTCTTCGAGACGGCACCGCGAATCAGGCCGGAACCGCCGGGGCCACCGGGGTTGAGGAAGATCGTGCCGATCTTCTTCGTCGGGTCGTTGGCCGGACGCTTCATCATGGCGATGCCGGTCTTCTCCCCGCGCGGGCGCGAGTGGTCGACAGGCACTTCCTGGGTGGCACAGGTGAGGCGGGCCCGCTCCTCCGGAGTGACCGAGGCGGGCAGCGAGGCGAGCACGTCAGCCGCGCACTGCCCCCAGGCAGCGGGTCTGACGGAAGACGGCTCGGCCTGCGCACTCGCGGTGCCCAGGCCGGAAACGATGGTGCCGAGCACAAGCGCTGAGGCCAGCGCAAGGCGCACGGGTGCAAGGGATGACTTCACGGATGCACCCCATCACCGTCGGTGCACCGTTTGTACCCGTCGAACGGAGGGTTGTGTCCCTACACCGCCTGGGCCAAGGAGACGGCGAACCGGCCCTCGGTGTCGGTCCACCAGCGGTGCAAGGAAAAGCCGCCGTCTTCGAGCTCCTGCCGCACGCCCTCCTCGCGGAACTTCGCCGACACCTCGGTCCGCAGTTCTTCACCTTCGCGGAACTCAACGGTCAACCCGAGGTCGTTGAGCTTGACCGTCATGGCCCGCTTGGCGCGCAGGCGCATCTCGATCCATTCCTGCTCGGCGTTCCACAACGCCACGTGCTCGAACGCGTCGACGTCGAAGTCGCCACCGACCTCGCGATTCAAGACGTTCAACACATTCCGGTTGAACTCGGCCGTCACGCCTTGCGAGTCGTCATAGGCACGAACCAAGGTGGCTGGGTCCTTCACGAGGTCCGTGCCGAGCAGCAGCCACTCCCCCGGCTGCAACACGTCGCGCACCGTGCGGAAGAACTTCTCCCGCTCGTCTGGAATCAGGTTGCCGATCGTGCCGCCCAGGAACGCCACCACTCGCGGCGACTCACCGGGCAGCAACGACAGGTGCTGGGTGAAGTCGCCGACCACGCCGTGCACCCGAAGTCCCGGGTAGTCCGCCATGATCGCGTGCGCCGCCTCGGTGAGGGCCGACACCGAGACGTCCTGCGGCACGAACTCCCGCAACGTGCCGTGCTCGCGCAGTGCGCTCAGCAGTAGCCGGGTCTTCTCCGACGAGCCGGAACCCAGCTCCACCAACGCGTGCGCGCCGGTCGTGGCCGCGATCTCCGCGGCGCGGTCGGTCAGCACCTCGCGTTCGGCCCGCGTCGGGTAGTACTCGGGCAGCCTCGTGATGTCCTCGAACAACGCGCTGCCCACCGCGTCGTAGAACCACTTCGGCGACACCCACTTCGGGTCCGCCGTCAGCCCCGCGCGCACGTCTGCCCGTAACGCGTGTGCGGCGTCCTCCGGTTTGAGATGAACGTCCAGCACCGGCTCGGTCATATCGGTCGAACCTCCACAGTGGATGGATCCGCGGTGACCACGTGCCGGTCAGGGATCTCCTGCCAGTCCGGGTCGTCGTCGAGCTTCTCGGACGCGATCGTCACGCCCTGCGCTTTCTGCAGCACCCACAGGGCGTGTGTCCACGTTGTCCCCACGAGCACTTTTCCGTTGGTCAGCAAGAAGTTCAGGCGCGACTTCGGAGCCGCGTCCACTACTTCCCGCACGAGTTCAACAAGCGTTCGGGCCGGGTTCTTCCCGGTCTCCAAACGACGTCTGAGGACTGTCCACAACAGCGCGGAGTCGGTCGGTGCGTCCATCGTGAGCAAGTCGGCCACGTCAAGGGTTTTCGCGAGTCCGGCCACGGTGTGAGGCCAGCCGTCGACTCGCCCGTTGTGACTGAACAACCACGTGCCGTCGGTGAACGGCGCGCACGCCGCGTCGGACACCGGCATACCGACAGTGGCTGACCGCACCGCCGCCAGGAACGCGGTCGACTCCACGCTCGCCAGCTGCCTGAGGTTCGGGTCGCTCCACAACGTGCCCGCGCGCCGGTACCGGACAGGGCCGGGGAACCAGCCGACGCCGTAGCCGTCGACGTTCACGGTTCCGCCGGCCCGCATGTCGGCGGGCGCGTACGACTGGTGCTCCAACGAGTGCGGTGCGTCGTAGAGAGCACTGGCCAAGGGCACGGCTGCGCCCAGGTACGCCAGATGGCGGCACATCGGGCTAGGCGTCCCTGGCGCAGCGGAAGCCGGCGAAGATCTGCCGTCTGATCGGGTAGTCCCAGTTGCGGAACGTCGACCTGATCGCGGACTTGTCGGTGCCGAACGAGCCGCCGCGCAGCACCTTGTAGTCCGGCCCGAAGAAGACCTGCGAGTACTCGGCGTACGGGAAGACCTCGAAACCCGGATACGGACCGAAGTCGCTTGACGTCCACTCCCAGACGTCACCGATCAGCTGGTGCACGCCCGCGGACGAGACACCGTCGGGGTAGGCACCGACCGGCGCGGGACGCAGGTGGCGCTGGTTGAGGTTGGCGTGCAGCTCGGACGGCTCCTCGTCACCCCAGGGATAACGGCGGGTCTGCCCGGTCGACGCGTCGTAGCGAGCGGCCTTCTCCCACTCCGGTTCCGTCGGGAGCCGCTTGCCCACCCACGTCGCGTACGCCTGGGCCTCGTGGAAGCACACGTGCACAACAGGTTCGTCCGGCACGATCGGTTCGGTGACACCGAAAGCCGTGCGGACGAACGAGCTCTCCTCGCGTTGCCAGAACCGCGGCGCGACCAGCTTGGCCGTCGTGCGGTGTTCCCAGCCCGCTTCCGTCCACAAGCGACGGTCGTCGTAGCCGCCCGCCAGGATGAACTGGGCGTACTCGGCGTTCGTGACCGGTGTCGTGTCGATGAAGAACGGGTCGACGTGGACCTGGTGCGCGGGCCGCTCGTTGTCGAGCGCCCACGGTTCGTCCGAGGTGCCCATTTCGAACGGTCCGCCCGGAATGAACGCTTCCGTTGCGGGAACGAGGTTTCCGTGCGGCGGCTGCGGCGCGTGCAGGACGGGTTCGCCGGTGCGCAGCTGGTGCGTGGCGAGCATCGTCTCGTCGTGCTGCTGCTCGTGCTGCACGATCATGCCGAACGCGAAGGCGTTCTCGACGAGCTTGCGGCCCTCCAGCGGGACCTTCTCCAGCACGTCGAACACCTTGCCGCGCACGTCTCCCACGTACTGGCGAGCCTCGCGAGGGTTCAGCAGCGGTAACTCGGGCCGGACGCTGCGGGAGAACTTGAACGCGTCGTAGTACTCGTCGATGTCGCTTCTGACCGGTTCACGACCGCCGACGTCGCGCACGAGCCAGAGCTCTTCCTGGTTGCCGATGTGCGCCAGGTCCCAGACCAGCGGCGACATCAGCTTCGAGTGCTGCCGGACGAGGTCGTGCTCGTCGACGGCATCGGTCAAGGCGGTGGAACGCGCGCGCGAACGCAACAGTTCCTCCGCCACGTGCTCGCGGAGTTCTTCGGTCACAGCTTCCCCTCAAGCTCCTGGCTGATGGCGCTGATCTGATCGTGGGAGAGACCCGTGCGGGGCAACGCCTCGATGCCCAGGGCCACAACGTCCTTGGCGGCCTTCGCGATGCGGTCGTCCGCCAGCCCGTGCCGTGCGGCGACGAGCCACCGCCCTGCGGCCCGTTCGGTCGCCGCCAGCACACCGTCCACAACGGACGGATCACTGAACAGCGCGACGAGCAGCGCACTCGGCGCGATCCACCCGCCGGGCGCGGGCGTGTCGAGGTATCTGATCTCTATGTACCCGCGAGGTCTCACCGGCGGGAACATCGTCGTCATGTGGTACTCGAGGTCGTCACTGGTGGGGCTGCGGTCGAGTGCCCCGTTTATCCAGTCGGCAAACGTGAACCTGCGCGGCGGAATCCAACTTGGACTCGGCCCGCGCACCACGATCACCGGTGTGTCGACGACTCTCTTCGCGTAGGCGGCTGCCGGATCGGCGCACACAGCGCTGGGCCTGGTGCGCACGGGATCCGTGCCGTAGAGCGTCCGCATGCGCGCCGACGCCCAGTCCTGGTGCATGCCGCCGATGCTCGGCGAGTTCGCGAACAACGCGATCAGCACCGGCCCGAGCTGGTGCACGGCGGCCCACCGGTCGCGGAGGTGCTTCTCCTCGCCGAAGTCGAGGCACACCTGCAGGCCCGCGGTGTTGCACATCATCGCGATGCCGTCGGGACCGACGTCGTGGAACGCGTGCTCCATCGCCGCGTACCTCGGCACCTGCAGCATGCGCGTGGGATGTCTGTGCAGGTCAGCGCCTCGATCTCCGAGTACGAGACCGTGGTCCGCCAACATCGCGGTGAGATGGGAGATGTCCTGAGCGACCGTCCGGAAGAGGTCCGGGAGGCTGGTGCAGGGAGGAGTGGAGATCTCGACCTGCCCGCCGGGTTCGACGGTCAACGGTGTGCCGCTGGGCAACGGCCGCTGGGGGCTGTCCGGAACGAGCGTAGGGGGCGCGTGCTCTCCGAGAGCCGCGGCCAACCTGGCCCTGTCGAGCGTCTGACCTGGGTCTTCAGCGTGATGCACGGTCCATTCGAGCTCCACGCCGAACAACCTCGGTGGCCCGTGCTTGAAACAGACCGAGGCCACGTAGGCCTCGGCCTCCGCGCGGTCGGCGAACCTCACCGGCGCGGGTTCGTTACGCAACGCAGTCACGCTGCCACACTCCCCGTGATCGAATGGCGCGTTCGACGCTACACGCGGGGTCTGACAGTTGCACGGGTTCGGGCGGCCGCAAATCCTTACGGATCAACGACGTGGCTCGTGCGCACGCGTGCGTGCAGGGGGAATGTGACGCACCTTCCACGGAGGGTTTCCGCGGGAGGTGCGTCACGCTCGACTAGGGCTTCGCAGTCGAGAAGCCCGCCAGCTTCGCCTGACCCACCGCCGCCTTCTTCGCCGCGGCCTCCACGTCGGCCACCTTCGAGTTCTTGGTGATCCCGGGCAGCTTCGCGACCTTCACCGCGTACAGCGTGAACTCGTACTTGTGCTTGGAGCGCGGGCAAGGACCGAAGAACTGCTCGTTCACGGACGCGTTGCCCATCGCGCGCTGGTGAGCGCCCTTCAGGTCGGGCTCGACGACGTCGTAACCCTTCTTCAGACCCTCGGGCAGACCGGTGGCGGTGGCCGGGACGTCCCAGGCCGCCCAGTGCTTGCCGCCGTTCGAGGTGTCGATGAAGACCAGCGCGTAGGAGGCGGCCTTCACGTCACCACCGGTCCAGGCCAGCGGCGGGGAGATGTCGTTGCCCGCGCCGTGGTCGCCGGCGCACGAGTACTTGTCCGGGATGTTGCCGTTGTTCTTGTAAGCCGTGCTCGTCAACGCCAGCGGCGCGGGAGCGGCGACTGCGGGAGCAGCGACGGCCAAAGCGGCCAGGGAGAGCGCTGCCACGAAGAATTTACGCACGAAAGAACCTCCAGAGAAGCGGGCGGCGGAGGTTTCTGACAAGTGCCATCCGACCACATATAGGTGACCAATGCAATACGGCGAGTGAGTATCCGTGTACTACTCTCCGCGATGAGTTCGCGTATCCGCCGCGTGAGCAGAGCTTTTGAGACGCGTTCACAAGGGAGAACAATGCGGAAATTCCGGCTCGGACTCGCCGCGGCGGTTGTGCTAACAGGGCTGAGCACTCCCGCACAAGCCGCCGAAGACACCTACATCGTGGTCCTGCGGGAGCACATCCTCACCACGAACGTCACATCTCAATACGACGTGAACGTCCGCCACACATATTCATCGGCGCTGAACGGATTCAGCGCCACGATGACCGAGCAAAAGGCCGCGGAACTCAAGAAGGACCCGAACGTCCAGCTCGTCCAGCGCAACATCACCCACACCGTCAGCGACGCGCAGAACAACCCGCAGGCGTGGGGCCTGGACCGCATCGACCAGCGCACACTGCCGTTCGACCAGACCTACTACTACTCGACGGACGCGGCCAACGTGCACGCGTACGTCGTCGACACCGGCATCCGCGCGACGCACCAGCAGTTCGAGGGCAGGGTCAAGGAGGGCTTCGACGCCATCGACAACGACACCAACCCGGACGACTGCCACGGCCACGGCACGCACGTCTCGGGCACGGTGGGCGGCAAGGACTTCGGCGTCGCGAAGAAGGTCACGCTGCACGGCGTCCGCGTCCTGAACTGCAAGGGTTCCGGCACCACTGAACAGGTCGTCGCGGGCATCGACTGGGTCACCAAGAACGCGGTCAAGCCCGCCGTCGCCAACATGTCCCTGGGCGGCGAGGAAGACGACGTCCTCGACGCGGCGCTCAAGAAGTCAGTCGAGTCGGGCATCACCTACGCCGTCGCCGCGGGCAACTCCAACACGGACGCCTGCACCCAGTCCCCCGCACGGGAACCGAGTGCCATCACGGTCGGCGCCACGGCCCGCGACGACAGCCGCGCCTACTTCAGCAACTACGGCACCTGCCTCGACATCTTCGCGCCCGGCCTGGGAATCCTGAGCAGCTGGAAGGACTCCGACACCGCCACGCTCGACGCGTCCGGCACGAGCATGGCCTCCCCGCACGTCGCGGGCGCCGCCGCGCTCTACCTCGCCAAGAACCCCGCGGCCACCCCGCAGCAGGTCCGCGACGCGCTCGTCACCGCAGCGACGCCCGACAAGGTCACCAACCCGGGCCCCAACTCCCCCAACAAACTCCTCTTCACCAACCACGGCATCGTCCCGCCGCCGCCCACCCCCGGCTGCGGCCGCAAGACCAACGAGAACGACGTGCAGATCCCCGACGCGGGCGAGTACGTCGGCACGGCGATCCGGTACGCGGGCTGCAAGGGCAACGCCCCCAAGGCCACCAAGGTGGAGGTGACGATCAAGCACTCCGCCCAGAGCGACGTGCGGATCGAGCTCGCGGGCCCGAGCGGCCGCACGTACCTGCTGAAGGCCAACGGCGCCGGCACCAAGTTCCAGCCGTACTACACGGTCGACCTGTCGTCCGAAACCAAGAACGGCACCTGGCAGCTGCTGGTCCGCGACCGCAGCGAAGGTGACGTCGGAACTGTCGAATCCTGGGCCATCACCCTGCCCAAGAAGTAAAAGAAAGGGCGGGGCCCCGCAGGAGGCCCCGCCCTTCACCTAGCGAATTATCAGGTAGAAGCGTTCGACCGTCCGCGCAGCACGGTGTTCGCCGTGGACGCGTTCTTGATGGCCGTTTCGATCTGAGCCATCGTCGACGACGAAGTGATTCCAGGAACCACGTTGGTGTTCAACGCGTACAAAGTGAACGTGTACGGGTTGGTGGAACCACCGGGACAAGGTCCGAAGTACTTCAGCGAATTCGCACCCGAACCCATGGCCTTCTGCTTGGCACCACCCTGGTTCGGAACGTTGAACCCGGATCCGAGATTCTCCGGCAGCGAGGAAGCCGTCGCCGGAATGTCCCAGATCGCCCAGTGCAGCTTGTTGCCGTTGTTCGCCCGGTCGGCGAAGACAATCGCGTAGCCGGCGGCACCGGTCGAAGCACCCCACGCCAACGGCGGCGACGGGTCCTGACCCGCCGTACCGTCACCGGCACACGTGTACTTGTTCGGAATCATCGCGTCGTCCGCGAAGGCCGTGGACGACAGCTTGAAACCGGTGGGCGGGTTGCCGCCCGAGTACTGGATGTCGATCAGCAGGATGCGGTCGTTGTTCGCCGTGCCGTCCTTGTCCGTCGACGTGGTCAGCCAGATGTCGCCGTCGTGGTCGACCTCGACCGTGCGCAGACGGTTGTAGGTGCTCTGGAAGTACACCTTCTGGTCGACCAGCGTGTCGCCGTCGATCTTCATCCGGTACACCCGCTGACCCACGGTCGTCGCCACGAAGACGTGGTCGTTGATGATCGTCAGGCCGGAAGGGGACGCCTGCGACGTCGACCAGACCTTCTTCGGGGCGATGTAGCCGGAGCAGCTACCGGTCGTTCCCTCGCACGCCGGGTAGCCGTAGTTGCCGCCCTTGGTGATCAGGTTGACCTCGTCCTGCGTGGAGTCGCCGAACTCGGACTCCCACAGGCGGCCCTTCGAGTCGAAGTCGAGGCCCTGCGGGTTGCGGTGACCGAACGACCAGACCGCGTTGCCGAACGGGTTGTCCGACGGGATCGAGCCGTCGAGGTTGATCCGCAGGATCTTGCCGTTGAGCGAGTTCTTGTTCTGCGGGTTGTTGTCCGGGTTCTGCGCGTCGCCGACGGAGATGTACAGCTTGCCGTCGACCGGGCCGTACCGCAGGCGGCCACCGTTGTGGTAGCGGTTCTTCGCCATGCCCTGCAACAGGATCTGGTACGTGTTCTGAACGAGCGCGCCGTTCTCGTACTTGATCCGGATGACGCGGTTGCCCTCGGAAGCCGTGTGGTAGACGTACAACCAGTGGTCGGTGTTGAACGACGGCGACACCTCGAGGCCGAGCAGACCGCCCTCACCGTTCGTGCCGACGGCCTGGCTGATCTTGCCCGCCAACGTCTTCTGGCCGCTCTTGGTCAGCCGGTAGATGTTGAACGTGTTGCGCTCGCTGAACAAAGCCGAGCCGTCGGGCAGGAACACGAGGCCCCACGCCACGTCGACACCGGACGCGATCGTCGACACCGCACCGGGGTCGGGCGTGCCGGAAGGCCCACCCGCGGCCGGGGTCACCTTGATCTCGTTGGAGAGCCCGGACTGGTTGTTCTTCGCGTCCTTGGCCAGCACGCGGAACGCGTACTCGGTACCGGTGGTCAGACCGGCCACCGTCGCCGAGGTCGCGTTGCCGTCAGCGGACTGACGCACCGCGCCGTTGACGTAGATGTCGTAGCCCGTCACGCCCACGTTGTCCGTGGAGGCGTTCCAAGCCAGGTCGACGGACGTCGCGGTCTTGCCAGTGGAGCGCAGGTTGCCGGGAACCGAGGGGGCCTCGTTGTCCGGCGGCGCGGGCTGGGTGCGGCCGATGACGTTGTTGGAGGCCTGCGAGACGTTGTTCGCGGCGTCCTTGGCGAGCACGGTCCAGTCGTAGTCCGTGTCGGGCTGCAGACCGGTCGCGGTGGCCTGCAGGACGTTGCCGACGCTCGCGACGTGCTGGCCGTGCTGGTAGATCTCGTAGCCCGTGACACCGATGTTGTCCGTGGCCGCTTCCCACTTCAGCGACACCGTGGTCGCCGTCGAGGAGACGAACTGCAGGTTCTTCGGCGGCGTCGGCGGTTCGTTGTCGACGGGGCCGAGCCGGACCGCGGAGAGCTTGTCCGCGTTCGGGCCGCCGTTCGCGGTGGTCGCCGTCGCCCGGATCTTGTTGGCGCCGGCCTTCAGCACGACCTTCGCGGTGCGCGTCTGCCACGTCGTCCACGCGCCGGTGCCGGGGAACGACACGGTCTGCGCGGCGGCACCGTCCACCGTCACCGAGACAGGGCGGTCGACCGTCGTCCCGTTGGCGTACCGGAACGTCAGGTCGTGCTCGCCGGCCTGGTCAGCGGTGATCGTGTACTCGACGTACGAGCCCACCACGTTGTCGTAGTTGACGAACCCGGTGCCGGAGAAGCCGGCGTGGTTCGACTCGACGACACCCTGACCGATCGTCGCGTTCTCCGCTTCCTGCTCCAAAGCGGGAACGGCGTTGATCTCCTCGACGTCCAGGTAGTCGAGGTTGGGGCCACCCGTGGCACCGGTGGACGTGAGCTTGATCTTGTTCGCGCCCGCGTTCAGGTTCACCGTGTTGTCAACGGACGTCCACGTCGTCCACGCGCCCGTGCCCGCGAACGCGCGCTCGTCGACCGCGAGGCCGCCGTTCACGTTCACGTCGACCGGCCGGTTGTCGGCGGTTCCGTTGGCATAGCGGAAGGTCAGCTTCGCCTGGCCCGCCTTCGCCGCGTTCACGGTGAACTCGACGGAGCTCCCTGCGACGTTGTCGAAGTTGACGAAACCGGACCCGGAGAAACCCGCGTGGTTCGACTCCACCACGCCCTGGGAGATCGTCGCGCTCTCCGCTTCGTACCGGACGGGCGCCGCGAAGGCGCTTTCCGGTACCGACATCACTGCGATGGTTGTCGCGAACGCAACACCCATCGTGCCGAGCGCGCGTAACGCCCGGCCTCTGCTCGGTGCCACTGTTGTGCCTCCCACAAGACGGGTAGGGGGATCACTCCATGCGGCGGCGGGATTCAGTTATTGAATAGGAAAGTTTCCTGTCTGTCGCGCAGATCACACCACCACGTGACATGTCGAGTCAACCCCCTCCCAGAACTGCGGGAAAGCGCTTACCACGACCGTTACCCATCCCGGTTCTCCGCAAGTGCCGCGATGAGATCGGTGACCGTCCGGCTGAGCAGCAGATCGACCACGTGGACGCCTGTGGATTCACGCCGCTGCCACCCGAGGCGCTCAGCGAGCGCCGACAGCTTGATGATCTCCTGCGTCTCCATGGCGCTGGAGGATATTGGTGGCGCCGCACCCGTCTTCGCAGGCCCGGCCGATGATCCACTCGAAAGGGTCCCGCGCAGAAGATCACACAGTTGGACCCGTCCAATCCGTACGTACGGATTGGATTTCCCACCTCGGCCCTGCGACCATCTACAGGTGCCCAGGGTCAGCCAGGACCACCTAGACGCCCGCCGCCGCCAGATCCTCGACGGTGCGCGTGCCTGCTTCGCGCGCCACGGCTACGAGGGTGCCACGGTACGCCGTCTCGAGGAGGCGACGGGGCTTTCCCGCGGTGCGATCTTCCACCACTTCCGCGACAAGGAGTCGCTCTTCCTCGCACTCGCCGAGGACGACGCGCTGCGCATGGCGGACGTGGTGGCCGAACAAGGTCTCGTCCAGGTCATGCGCGACCTTCTCGACGAACCGGAGAAAAGGGACGAAGAGCACGCGGCGGATTGGCTCGGCACGCGTCTGGAAGTCTCCCGCCGACTTCGCACCGACCCCGATTTCCGCGCCCGCTGGGCAGAGCGGTCGGAACAGCTCACCGCCGCCACCCGCCAACGCCTCATCCGGCAGCGCGAAGCCGGCAACCTGCGCGACGACGTCGACGTCACCGTCCTGACGAGCTTCTTGGAGCTGGTGCTGGAAGGCCTCGTCTCCCACCTGGCCATGGGCCTGCCAGCGGACGACATGGAGCCGGTGCTCGATCTGGTCGAAGAAACCGTGCGCCGACACCGCCGGAGCTCTTGAAGCTTCTTCACGTAAGCCGCAGTGTGGAGGCATGTCCACGCTGAAGACCGCCGCCCAGTTCTTCGCAGTGCGCACGCTCCTGCGCGGCTATGCGCTGATCGGTGACCCGTACGCCAAGGTGATCACGTCTCCGCCGAACACCGACCCGTACCCGATGTACGAGAACGTGCGCGCCAAGGGCGACATGGTCCGCAGCAGGATGGGCGCGTACGTCACGACGTCGCGCGAGATCTGCGACTCGGTGCTGCGGGACAGCCGGTTCCTCACGATGACGTTCGACGAGGCGTCGATGGTGCCGATCACGCTGGTCAAGGACGGCGAGAAGATCGTCAACCCGGTGCAGGACTCGTTCCTGATGATGAACCCGCCGGACCACACCCGGCTGCGCAAGCTCGTCCAGCCGTTCTTCACGCCACGGGCGCTGAAGGACCGCAGCGAGTCCATCCAGAAGATCGTCGCGAAGTACCTCGACGGCCTCGACGGGCACTTCGACGTCGTCACGGAGTTCGCCTCCCAGGTGCCCATGCAGGTGATCGCGGACCTGCTCGGCGTGCCCGACGACGACAAGCCGACCTTTGCCCGTTGGGGCAGCGCGCTCGCGGAGACGCTCGACGGCGTCTGGTCGCACAAGCAGCTGAAGGACCTGCACGCCACGATCATCGAGTACAACGACTTCATCGACGGCCTGATGGACGAGCGCCGCCGCAACCCGCAGGACGACATCGTCAGCTACCTGGTCACGCAGCACGCGGACCTCAGCCGCGAGGATCTCGTCGCCACGACGGGGTTGTTGCTGTTCGCCGGGTTCGAGACGACGGTCAACCTGATCGGCAACGGCGTGCTGAAGGCGTTCGAGAACCCGCACACCGTCGCGCCGCTCGCGCAGAGCCCCGAGTACGCCGAGGGGTTCGTCGAGGAGGTGCTGCGACTCGACCCGCCGGTGCAGTACACGTTGCGGTGGCCGAAGGAGCGTCTCGAACTGGCCGGCGTCTCGCTCCCGAAGGGCATGCCGGTGATGCTGATGCTCGCGGCCGCGAACCGGGACCCGCGCGTCTTCAAGGACCCGCTGAAGTTCGACCCGACGCGGTCCAACGCGCGTGAGCACCTCGCGTTCTCCGCGGGCATCCACTACTGCATCGGCGCGGGACTCAGCCGCATCGAGGGCGCCATCGCGTTGCACGAGCTCTTCAAGCGCTTCCCGAACCTCGCCCCGGACGGCGCCGTCAAGCGTCGGAGGTCGAAGCTCATCCGCGGCGCGTTGCAACTTCCGGTACGAGCGAACGAAACCAAACGATCACTGGCGGTGAACTAGAGCTGACGTGGGGCGAAATTCGTCGCAGCACGTGCTCGACTTCACCCGGCTGGAGCAATGTTCGTGCCCCAATGACACATCTCCGTAGTGCATCCTTGAAGGCAGAGAGGGAGACCCGCCGCACCGCCGCCGCGACGGGCCTCCCTCTCGCCGTATCTCAAGGCTCTTACTCGACGCCCGCCATGAGCTTCCGGATCGCCGGAGCCGCCACCGCGAGAGCGACACCGAGCACCACGGCCGCGCCGCCCAGCGTGAAGAAGTACGCCGACGGGCTCGTCGTGTAGAACTTCACGAGCTGCGCCGCCACACCGGTTCCGGCCGACACCGCGAGGAACCACAGGCTCATCGTCTGCGACGCGAACGCCTTGGGCGCCAGCTTCGTCGTGACCGACAGGCCGACCGGCGAGAGCATGAGCTCACCGCACGTCATGATCAGGAACATCACGACCAGCCACAGCGGCGTCACCTTGCCGTCGGCGGCCGAGTTGCTCGCGAAGTACATGAGCACGAACGACAGACCGACGAGCACCAGCGCACCGGCGAACTTGCGCGGGGTCGACGGCGCGCGGTCGGCGAGCTTCAGCCACAGCCACGCGAACACCGGCGCCAGCACGATGATCATGATCGGGTTGATGGACTGGAACCACGCGACCGGGAACTCCCAGCCGAACACGTGGTTGTCCACGTGCGAGTCCGCGAACTCGGCGATGACCGACGCGCTCTGCTCGAAGATCAGCCAGAACATCGCCGCCGCGATGAACAGCGGGATGTACGCGAGAACGCGCGGCTTCTCCTCCGGCAGCGTCTTCTTGCTGCGCAGCATCACGGTGAAGTACGTGATCGGCAGGACGATCGACATGATGCTGATCATCAGGATGACGCCCTCGACGCCACCGGCCAGGTACGACACCACGCCCAGCGCGCCGATCACGACGACGATGCCGGCGATGAGGCCGTAGACGCGGCCCTTCTCCTGAGCGGGCAACGGGTTCGGCGCCACGGCAGCGGAGCCGCGCAGGTTCTTGCGACCGATCCGGTACTGGATCAGGCCGAGCGCCATGCCGACCGCGGCCACCGCGAAACCGGCGTGGAAGCCGACGCCGTCCGCCAGCGCACCGGTGATCAACGGCGAGACGAAGCCACCGATGTTGATCGCCATGTAGAACACCGTGAAGCCGGCGTCGCGACGCGTGTCGTGCTGCTCGTAGAGACCGCCGACGACCGTCGAGATGTTCGGCTTGAGCAGGCCGGTGCCGAGCACGATGAAGATCAGGCCCAGGTACACGCCCGCGATGCCGATGGGCAGCGCCAGGGCGATGTGACCGCACATGATCAGCACGCCGCCGTAGAACGTGGCGCGCTGGCCACCGAACACGCGGTCGGCGAGCCATCCGCCGGCGACACCGGACATGTAGACCGCGGTGCCGTAGATGGCGACCACCGAGAGGGCCAGCGCCTTGTCGACGCCCAGACCGCCCTCGGAGACGGCTGTCCACAGGTAGAGGCCGAGGATGGCCTTCATCCCGTAGAACGAGAACCGTTCCCAGAGCTCGGTGAAGAACAGCGTGGACAGGCCTCGGGGGTGCCCGAAGAATCCCTTGTCCTGCGCGGAGATGCTGGCGCTAGGAGCGCTCACAGTCATCGTCCTCTCGTGTCAACGATGTCACGGCGGATCTGGGGCACATTACGCCGGACGCTCGTACGGCTAGCAAATCGGGTTGCGTCCGAGTGGTCCAACTCTCATGCCGGGGTGCGCGATTGAGCCGAATTTGATGCACTGCTGGGATGGACTTGATCCAGGCGCACGGGTTGGCCATGACGGAGTTCGACCGTCGGGTGCGGGCGATCGCCCCCGACCAGTGGGTGCTCGGCACGCCCTGCCGGGAGTGGTCGGTCAGAGACCTCGTCGGACACCTCGTCTACGAGCAGCTCTGGGCCCCTGAGCTGCTCGCGGGGTGCACGGTCAAACAGGTCGGCGACCGGTTCGACCACGACAACCTGGGCGACGACCCGCTGGTGTCCTGGGTCGTGGCGGCCGCGGCGGCGCGCGAGGCGTGGCTGGAGCCGTCGGCGTTGTCCAAGCCCATAAGCGTCTCGTGGGGAACCATCGACGCCGAGGAGTACTGCTGGCAGATGACGACGGATCTCGCCGTGCACGCGTGGGATCTGGCGCGTTCCATCGGCGCGGACGAACGCATTGATCGTGAGCTTGCCTCAAGTGTTTTGGCGTACGTCGAACGAAACATCGCGGAATGGGGCGAAACTTCGATGTTCGACTCACCAGTACCGGTCGCCCCGGACGCGGACGACCAGACGCGACTAATAGGACTTCTAGGACGTAAGCCTTAGCGTCTTGACGGTCGTTGCTTAAGTTGCGCAAAGTAGTGCCACCGCCGCTTTCAGTCAGGAAAGTTACCTGTCGAAAGAGGTGGCAATGCGCAAGCTCGCCCCAGGGCTTTTCGCCGTGTCCGCACTCGTTGCGTCCGTCCTGGCCTCCCCTGCCGCCCAGGCCGCCGGTCCGAGTGCCTCGCAGCTGCTCGCCAAGCTCTCGTCGTGCCAGCAGATCTCCAGCGGCAAGTACCGCACCGACACCGAGACCGCCGCGAACATCCCGGTCTGCGGCAAGAACGGCGCCGTTTGGTACAAGGCCGACATGGACATCGACTGCGATGGCCAGGTCACGACCAAGTGCAACAAGAACACCGACCCGTGGTTCCAACCCGACACCGCCTTCCACGACTCGAAGGGCAAGCCGCTCGTCGCGGACAAGCTCCCGTACGTCGTGGTGCCGTCGGCCAGCGGCACGTGGGACTACCGCAAGTTCGGCATCCAGGGCGGTGGCGTCGTCGCCGTCATCTACAACAACAGGGTCGACTACGCCGTCGTCGGCGACACGGGCCCGTCCAACATCATCGGTGAGGCGTCCTACGCGTCCGCGGTGACGCTGGGCATCAACCCGGACCCGAAGAACGGCGGCACCGACGGTCCGGTGCACTACATCTACTTCAAGAACTCGAAGGTGTCCCCGATCGAGGACCACGGGAAGGCCGTCTCCCAGGGAGAGGCCCTGGCCCAGAAGTTCCTCAACGAGAACTGACCGTGCTTGAAGCGCCCCGCTTCGCATCCCCCTCTGCCTCCTGCGAGGCGGGGCGCTCCTCCCCCGATCGCGGCTTCCTCAGATCCCCCCGGACTGGTTGGCCGCGATGCATTTCTACAGGTTGATCGTTGTCCGGTGTCGGAGCGCTCCGAGCGGACAACGCACTCCGGACAACGTTTTGGTCTCCTCACGCGCGCCAGCCCCGGCGCCGGATGCGCCGGGGCTGGCGGGTGCCGGACGGATCAGCCGACGTGTGATCGACGTCCGCACCGGTGGTTGGTCGTGGGTGGACCGCTTCAGGAGCTTGCCAGTGTGGCGTGACCAGCCCCTGAACGTCAGATGACCTTCTGCTCCAATGTGACGCACCTGATGCCAACGGCGTCGTCGTGTTCGTGGGTTCGGACAAATCCGGCACTCTCGTAGAACCTCAGGTTCCCGTCGCTCTCCACGCCCGTGAAGAGCCAGACGACCCTTACCTGTTCCGGTGCCAGTGTGCTGATGCCGTCGAGCAGCCGCCTGCCGACGCCTCCGCCCTGGACGTCCGGCGCCACCGACAGCCGCGCGACCTCCATGCGGTCTCCGTCGATCCGGCTGCGCACCGAGCCGATCAGCCGTGCGCCTTGGAACGCCCCGAGCGCGGGTGTGCCGTCTCCGAGATGGTTCTTGATCTCCTGCAACGTCTCGACGAGCGGCGGCAGGTCCCACGCCCCGTACCTCCTGGCCTCGCCCAGGTAAGCGGCGCGCTGAACCGTCATGACCTCGCCGGCGTGCTCGGGCGTGATCGGTCCGATGTGGACGTTCACGGCCCGGTGACCCCCGGCGTCCAGCTCTCCGGCACTCCGCTCTCGGTGAGGATCATCTGGTGGTCGTGGAACCCCTCCGGCGCGTCCGGCTGCCACGGCCACTGTCCTTGCGGCGTCGGCACGATCAGCTGGATCGCCGCGAACTCCGACCCGTCGTAGAGCAGGTACGCACTCCCGAAGAACTCCGGGTAGAACCCCTTGTAGACCCGCTCGACCGTGAGCGGCACGCCGGGCTGGAAGAAGTTGTAGTACAGCTTCCCCGGCACGAACCTCTCGCCGTTGCTGGCCCTCGTGACGTACATGTTGATCACGTTCTCGCCCATGCCCTGCGGCAGCCCGATCACGACCGCCTCCGCCACGCCGAACCGGCGCCACGCCCCCACCGAGAACACGTACCCAGGACCCTCGGAGTCCGGGTTCACGACGATGTTGGTGTGGCCGTGCCGGTCGGCGGCGGAAAGCAGCCGGGCACGCAGTTCGATGTCCTCGTCGGAAAGCACGAAGCCCACCCTACGTGCCGAATATGGCTTAGAGCTGCTCCAAGGCTCCCACCTTCAGGCAGATTTGACGCGAAACGATGGAGTCCGGTCCACGTTGACTCCTACTTTCCTTTGCATGCCCAAGAGATCGTCCAGCGTGGTGGGCCGCGAGTTCGGCGCCGGTGTTCGTGCCGCCATCGGAAGCACGGGCCTCACCCAACGCCAACTCGCGGAGCATCTCGGCTGGCAGGAAGCCAAGATCTCCGACATGTTGGCCGGCAAAGGCGGCGTGACACGAGAAGAAGTCATCGCCCTCCTCGCCTACTGCCGCACAACCGCCGCCGAACGCGACCGCCTGGTCGCGCTCTTCGAGGAGACCGGGGAAAAGGGCTGGCTGCAATTCCCCGAAGACGGCGTCCCCGACCAGGTCCGCACCTTCATAGAGCACGAGAAGAGCGCCACGAAGATCGTCGCCTGGTCAGCGACGCTGGTGCCGGGAGTGCTTCAGATTCCCGAGTACATCCAGGTGGTCACCGAGGCTTCGCCCGTGATCGACGCAGCGGATTTCCCCGCGGTCGTCGCGGCCAGGATCGCGAGGGCGGAGATCCTCAACTGGGATCGCGAGTTCGTCTTCTACGTACACGAATTCGCGCTCCGGCTGCAGGTAGGCGGGATAGAGGTCTGGCGCGAGCAACTGGCTCATCTGCTCCGGGTGTCGGTGCGGACGTACATCAGCATCCGGGTCGTCCCGGCGTCGATCGGCATCCACCCCGGCACGACCGGCGGGTTCTACCTGCTGGAGTTCCCGAAGTTCCTGCCGCTCGTCTTCCTCGACAGCCTGAACTGCTGCTTGTTCTTCGACGACACCGAGACCGTCGAGGTGTACGAGACCACCCTGAAGCGGCTCGCTGCCGTCGCCTTGGATGAGGAAGAATCGAGGGCGGTGATCGACAGCATCTTGGAGGGGCACTGATGACCGTCTGGCGCAAGAGCAGCTACAGCGGCAGCAGCGCGGACTGCGTGGAGATCGGTACCGGCGTCGG
This sequence comes from Lentzea sp. NPDC051838, assembly GCF_040681245.1. Taxonomy (NCBI): domain Bacteria; kingdom Bacillati; phylum Actinomycetota; class Actinomycetes; order Pseudonocardiales; family Pseudonocardiaceae; genus Lentzea; species Lentzea sp. NPDC051838. The sequence continues at coordinate 25,796 of NZ_JBFAYI010000038.1, read as the reverse complement.
CATCCGGGACAGCAAGGCGCCCTCGACCCACCTGCCCGTGTCGGCCGACGCGTGGGCCGCGTTCCTCAAGCTGGCTCGACACCAGTGAGTTCGACGCTCCTGTCCCACACCTGGGCAGCGAGCGTGACGTCCGCGAGCTGACCGCGGACAGGTTCGACCCGTGGTTCGCCGCGCAGTCCGAACACGCGCGGCCCCACCATCTGGCCACTTCGCAGGCTCGGGTCCAGCACGGCCTGGACCGCGGGCCAGGCACCGGCCTCCTTGTCCTGCAACAAAAGCGAGACGGGGAACCTGATGGTGTCCAGCGCGCCGCCGGGGTGGTTGACGATGCTCGTCACGGCACTCTGCCGCCGGGCGAGCTCGAAGCCGAACAGCATCTGGTCCTGCTTCGACCGGGCGTAGTCGTCGCCGTCCTTCACCTTCTTGCCGCGCAGGCTGCCGGTGGTGACGACCCGGCCACCGGCGAGCAGCGGCATCAGCCAGCCGACCAGCGCGAAGTGCCCGAGGTGGTTGGTGGCGTACATGAGCTCGGTGTCGTCGATCATGACGCCGCCGTTGCAGACGACCGCGTCGAGGCTGTCCAGCTCGTGCGCCGCGGCCTTGACCGAGTCGAGGTCGGCGAGGTCCAACTGCAGGTGTCGTAGGCGCGCGTCGGGCACAACAGACCTGATGGACGCCATCGCCGCGTCAACCTTCTCAGCGCTGCGACTGCCCATGACGACGGTGGCGCCGGTACGGGCCAACTGCAGAGCTACGTGGTAGCCGATGCCGGCGTTGGAACCCGTGACGAGGTAGGTAGGCATACCGACACCATAATCGGAGTGACTATGATTTCGGCATGACTTCGACAGGTCGGCGCGAACGCAAGAAGGCGGCCACCAAACAGGCCCTGGCGGAGGCGGCACGGCGGTTGTTCCTGGAACGCGGGTTCGACCAGGTCACGGTCGCGGAGATCGCGAACGAGGCCGACACGGCGGTGTCGACGTTGTTCGTGCACTTCCCCGGCGGCAAGGAGGCGCTGGTCCTGGGCGACCGGACGGAACGCGAGCAGTCGCTGACCGCCGCCGTCCGGGAACGTCCCGAGGGCGCGTCGATCCTGCAGGCGCTGCACGACTTCCTGGCGACGCGCGGCCCGTTCGACCCGGATCCGGAACGGCAGGACACGCGCCTCGCCGACCTGGTGGTCGCGACTCCGGCGCTGCGCGGCTACGCCAGGTCGTTGTGGACGAGCTGCGAGACCGCGCTCGTGGAGGTCATGGCGCGGGAGCACGAGGACGGTTTCGCGCTGCGGCAGGTCGCGCGGTACGTGCTGGAGATCCCCGACCTGGCGGGCACCGAACCCGACCCGCCCGCCGCGCTGGCCGCCGCGTTCGCGCGCCTGCGGCTGGCTTGGCCCGACCTCTGAGAACGCGTTATGCGGCGTCGACCGTGACGACGACCTTCGCCCGCGCGTGGTCCAGTTCGAGGTACCGGATCGCCTCCGGCGCCTCGGGCAGCGGGTAGGTCCGGTCGATGACCGGGACGACAGCGCCGGACTCGGCGAGTCCGGCCAGCGTCTCCAGGTTCGCTGTGCTCGGCGCCACGTCGAGCCGCAGCACGCGGTGGCGGACGAAGCGGGAGACCAGCCCACCGGCGATCGTGAGTCCCATCGGCCCGACGAGGCTGCCGCCGTTGGACACGCCGCCACCGGACAGCACGAGCGTCCCGGTGGGTGTCAGCGCCCGCCGGAGATGGGCCAGCGAGCGGTTCGCCACAAGGTCGAACACGACGTCGTAGCGCTGCCCGTTGGCGGTGAAGTCGTCCTTCGCGTAGTCGATCACGTGGTCCGCGCCGATCGACCGGGCCAGGTCGGCGTTGCGCGCGCTGCACACGGCGGTCACCTCCGCGCCGGACGACTTCGCGATCTGCACGGCGAACGTGCCGACACCGCCGGACGCGCCGTTGACCAGGAACCGCTGTCCAGGCGTTGCCCGTCCCAGGTCGCGCACACCCGTCAGGGCGGTGTTGCCCGCCGTCGGAATCGCCGCCGCCTGCTCGAACGTGAGGCTGGCGGGCTTGCCCGCCACCAGGTCCTGCGGGGCGCACACGTACTCGGCGAACGCGCCGTCGGCCCAGCCGAGATCGCCGAACACCTCGTCACCGGGCCGGAAGCGGGTGACCCCCGGCCCCACCGCCTCGACGACACCCGCGAAGTCGCGGCCCCGAATCCTCTTCTTGGGAGCGGACCACCCGAAGACGACCGGCATCGCGAGCCTCGCCAGACGAGGATCGCCCCGCATGACGTGCCAGTCGGCCGCGTTGACCGATGCCGCGCGCACCCGCACGAGCACCTCGCCGTCCGCGGGCGCCGGCTGGTCGATCTCGACCAGTCTCAGAGTGTCGTGGGAGCCGTATCTGTCCTGGACGATCGCCTTCATCGCAGGGCCTCCGTGGCGGCGCGGGTTCACTGGAGGCGAGCGTAGGGCGGGGATTCGGCGGGAACATCCGGGCAGATCCCCTAGCCCTTATGAACGAAAACGCCGGCCCCGCGGGACCGGCGTTCGTTGCGAGCGAAGGTCAGCCGACCTCGGCCATGACCTCGTCGGACACGTCGAAGTTGGCGAAGACGTTCTGCACGTCGTCGCAGTCCTCCAGCGCGTCGATCAGCTTGAAGATCTTCTTGGCGCCCTCGGCCTCGAGCTGCACCGACACCGACGGCAGGAAGCTCGACTCGGCGGACTCGTAGTCGATGCCCGCGTCCTGCAGCGCCTTGCGCACCGGGATCAGGTCGCCGGCCTCGGACACGACCTCGAAGGCCTCGCCCAGGTCGTTGACCTCCTCGGCACCGGCTTCGAGCACCGCCATCATGACGTCGTCCTCGTTCGTGCCCGCCTTCGGCACGATCACAACACCCTTGCGGCTGAACATGTACGACACCGAGCCGGGGTCGGCCATCGAACCGCCGTTGCGGGTCATCGCCGTGCGGACCTCGGTGGCGGCGCGGTTGCGGTTGTCCGTGAGGCACTCGATGAGCACCGCGACGCCGTTGGGGCCGTAGCCCTCGTACATGATGGTCTGCCAGTCGGCGCCACCGGCTTCCTCGCCGCCGCCGCGCTTGCGGGCGCGTTCGATGTTGTCCAGCGGCACCGAGTTCTTGCGGGCCTTCTGGATCGCGTCGTACAGCGTCGGGTTGCCATCCGGGTCCCCACCACCGGTGCGGGCCGCCACCTCGATGTTCTTGATCAGCCGCGCGAAGAGCTTGCCGCGCTTGGCGTCAATGGCGGCCTTCTTGTGCTTGGTGGTCGCCCACTTGGAGTGGCCGCTCATTTCTCCTCCGAACCAGTCAAACCACGAACCATGTCCACGAACAGGCGGTGGACGCGCTCATCCCCCGTGAGCTCCGGATGAAACGCCGTGGCCAGCACGTTGCCCTGCCTGACCGCGACGATCCTACCGGCGGCGTCGCCCGCCTCAGCCGTAACGGGCACCGTAGCGAGAACCTCCACGTCCCCGCTCACCGCCTCCACCCACGGCGCACGGATGAACACGGCGTGCACCGTCTCGCCGGCGAGGTCCAGATCGGTCTCGAACGAGTCGATCTGCCTGCCGAAGGCATTCCGCCGCACGGTGACGTCCAAACCACCGAGCTGGTGCTGGTCTTCGCGGCCGTCGAGCACGTTGTTGGCCAGCAGGATCATGCCCGCGCACGACCCGTACGCCGGAAAACCGGCAGCGATCTTGGCCTTGAGCGGCTCGAGCAGCTCGAAGTTGTCCAGCAGCTTGCTGATGGTCGTCGACTCGCCGCCGGGAATCACGATGCCGTCGAGCTCGTCGAGCTCCTCGGCGCGCCGGATGGGACGCGCGGTGACATCGCACTTGGCGAGGGAGATCAAGTGTTCCTGGACGTCGCCCTGCAGGGCGAGCACTCCGATGACGAGTGGGGCAGCGACAACCATGCCCACCAGCTTATTTGACTCCCGGGTCGATCAGCGCGACCACCCGTTCCTCGTCGCGCGAGTAGGGCGCGCCGATGTACTTGGTCGCGATCCGATCGACGATCTCCCAGGCGTCGTCACCGGTCAGCCATTCGACGACCCGGCCGCGGAGGACGACCGGCTGGAACGGGTTGTCCGCCTCGGTGAGGGAGATCGCCACGCGCGGGTCGCGGCGCAGGTTGCGGGCCTTCTGGCTGCCGGGGCCGGTGATGATCGCGATGTGCTCGCCGTGCGTGCCGATCCAGACCGGAACGGAGTGCGGCGCGCCGTCGGGCAGCACCGTGGCGAGGTGGGCGATCGAGGTGCCGTCGAGGACGCGGCGCAGGTCGTCCTTCATCGCCGCACCTCGTACCGGAGGTGGGTGACGCCGGGCGCGGGCACGGCCTCGACCAGCGCGAGCTTCACGTGCTTCGGCAGCTTCCGGAAGAACGGACGGCCTTCGCCGAGCAGGATCGGCACCTGGTGCAGCACGACCTCGTCCACGAGGCCCGCCTCCAGCGCCGACGCGAGCACTCCGCCGCCCATCAGCCCGACGTCCTTGCCTTCCGCGAGTTCGAGGGCTTTCGCGACCGCGTCCTCGATGCCGGTGGTGACGAGGGTTTGGCGTTCGGTGATCTCCGGGGCCGGACGGTGGCTGAGCAGGACCATCTTCGCGCCGGGGTGCGGGCTGCCGCCGCCGAAGTGGTCGGAGTCCTCGTAGGTGTTCCGGCCTGCGACAACGGCACCGACTCGGGCGGCCAGGAAGTCGAACACGCGTGCACTCGGCTCGCTCAGTTTGAAGCCGTCGAACACCTGCGACGGGGTGTCGCCGTCGAAGTACCAGTCGAAGAGCATCCCGCCGTCGCCGAGACCGTGTCCGGCCCGCGGGTCGCGCCCGGTGATGTAGCCGTCGGCCGACACCGAGTGCGCGCTGATGACCTTGCCCATGATCGCCTCCCAGAGTTCCTTGAGGGAACCCTAGCAGTCTTGAGTTCCCTAAGGGAACCCCACGGGCTAGACTCAGGGCATGCAGCGGACGGACTTCAGCAAGATGGCGTGCTCGATCGCGCGCACCCTGGACGTCATCGGGGAGCCGTGGTCGCCGTTGATCCTGCGGGACGTGTGGGTCGGCATGAGCCGGTTCGAGCAGCTCCAGGCCGACCTCGGGATCTCCCGCAAGGTGCTGACCGAGCGCCTCAACCACCTCGTCGAGCACGGCGTGCTGGAGCGCCGCCCGTACGACAACCGCCCGCGCTACGAGTACGTGCTGACGCCGAAGGGGACCGATCTCGTCGACCTGCTGATGGTCATGGTCGGGTGGGGCGACAAGTACCTGGCGGGCGAGGCAGGGCCACCCGTGCTCTACCGGCACCACGCGTGCGGTGAGATCGCCACTGCCGAACTCTGCTGTGCGAACTGCGGGAAACCCATGCACGCCAAGGACGTCGACGTGCTGCCCGGCCCCGGCTCAGCCGTGTGAGCCGGGGTCCGAAAAGGGTCAGTGCTCGTCGTAGTGGCCGTTGTGGGCCGCGTGCCGATGACCGTCGTGCACGTAGTCGACGTGGTCCGCGTGAGGGACCGCCACGTGCCCGCAGCCGTCACCGTGCGCGTGGTCGTGGGCGCCGTGCTCGTCGTGGCCGTCCGGCTCGCACTCGTCGAAATGGCCGTCGTGCTCGCGGTGGATGTGTCCGTCGTGGACGTAGTCGACGTGGTCGCTGTGCGGCACACCGACGTGTCCGCAGCCATCGCCGTGGACGTGGGAGTGCTCGACGTGTTCCAGGTGGCTCGTTGTCATGGAGTCAGGCTGCTCCGGCTGGCCGCGGGCCGCGTGCCGAGCCGCCCGACCGGGTGACACCGACCCTGGAAAAGAACGAGCCGCCCCCTTTGTGAGGGGACGGCTCGTGATCATCACCGGTCGACGGGTCAGTCGACCGAGACGAGCTGCTCCTGCTCCGGTCCGACGGGCTGGCGCGACTTCACGTAACGCCAGCCGAGGAACAGCACCAGGGCGAGGCCGGGGATCGACCAGAACGCGATCCGCTCGGCGTGGCCGGACGAGAACGCCATCTGCCCGACCACCAATGCCAGGAACGCGAGCGTGAGCCAGCCCGTGTAGGGCGCGCCCGGCATCCGGTAGGACGGCCGTTCGATCTCGCCGCGCAAAGCCTTCTGCCGCAAGCGCATCTGGCAGATGATCAGAGTGGCCCAAGTGGACACGACGCCGAGGGATGCGATGGCGATCGCGATGTCGAACGCGTCCTTCGGCACGGTGTAGTTGAGCACCACACCGATCACGTATGCGCCGGCGGTGAACAGGATGCCGCCGTAAGGCACGTGGCGGGAGTTCATCTTGCCGGTGATCGCGGGCGCCTCACCCTTCTGCGCCAACGAACGCAGGATGCGGCCGGTGGAGTACAGACCCGAGTTGCACGACGACAGCGCGGCCGTCAGCACCACGGCGTTCATGATGTCGCCGACCGCCGGGATGCCCAGCGCCGAGAACACGGTCACGAACGGCGACTCGGTGCCGGTGTAGTGGTCCCACGGCAGCAGCATCGTCAGCAGCAGCACGGAACCGACGTAGAAGATCGCGATGCGGTAGACCACGCCGTTGATGGCGCGCGGCATGATCTTCTGCGGGTCCTTGGTCTCACCGGCCGCGATGCCCACGAGCTCGATGGCCGAGTAGGCGAAGATGACTGCCTGCAGGGTCATCAGGGCGACGCCGAAGCCTGCCGGGAACAGGCCGCCGTGGCCGAGCGTGTTGGTCACCGAAGCCGTCGTGCCGCCGATGTCCGCGGCGCCGATGACGAGGCCGATGCCGGTCACGAGGAACACGACGATGGCCGTGACCTTGATGACCGAGAACCAGAACTCCAGCTCACCGAAGAGCTTGACGGACAACATGTTGATGGCGACCAGGACCACCAGCGCGACCAGCGCGGTGACCCACTGCGGCAGGTCCGGGAACCACTTGTGCATGTAGATCGCGACAGCGGTGATCTCGGCGATGCCCGTCATGGCCCAGTTGAGCCAGTACAGCCAGCCGGACGCGAAACCCGCCCACGGGCCGATGAACTCGCGGGCGTACTCGACGAAGCTGCCGGCCACGGCGCGGTGCAGGACGAGCTCGCCCAGCGCGCGCATGACGAAGAACGCCGCGATACCGCACACGGCGTACGACAGGATCAGCGACGGCCCCGCCGTGGCGAGGCGTCCGCCCGCACCCAGGAAGAGGCCGACGCCGATCGCGCCACCGATGGCGATCATCTGCACCTGACGCTTGCTCAGCGACTTGGTGTAGCCGTCCGCATCAGTTTCCACAGAACTCACGAGGAGGTTCCTTCCGAAAACGGAAAATTGCTCGCATCGGAACCTCCCGCGCCCCGATGCGCTGATGCAGCGGACCCTAGTGAGTGGCGGTCATCACCAAGTAATCACCTGGGGAAGGCTTAACGTAAGCGACGTCACACAGAGCTGCGTTTAGGTCGTCCCAAATGTCCTCGACATGCTCAAGTCCAACTGAAATGCGCAGCAAATTGTCCGGAACTCCCGATGCCCGCAGTTCTTCTCCGGGTACCAGGCGATGGGTGAGCGCCCACGGGTGCTCGATCAACGTGTCGACCGAACCCAGCGAGACCGCGGGCGTGATGAGCTTCAGGCGCCGCACCACCGCCGTCGGGTCGCCGTGCACGCCGAACGCGATCATCGCGCCGGTCCCCCGCATCTGCACCGACGCGGACGGGTAGCGCACGAACTCCACCGCGTCGTGCTCGGCGAGCCTTCGCGCCAGGATCGAGGCGCTTCGGGACGCCGCCTCGATCCGCAACGGCAGCGTCGCCAGGCCGCGGTGCAGCAGGTAGCCGCCCAACGGGTGCAGCACGGCGCCGGTGATGATCCTGACCTGCCGCAACGCTCCTGCCAGCGACTCCGCGCACGCCACGACGCCGCCGAGCACGTCGCCGTGCCCGCCCAGGTACTTGGTGCCGGAGTGCAGGACGTAGCTCGCGCCGTGCAGCGCGGGGTTCTGCAGGATCGGCGTCGCGAAGGTGTTGTCGACCATGACCGGAACTCCGCCGGCCTGGCGCACGACGTGCTCGATGTCGACCTGGTCGAGGTTGGGGTTGGCGGGCGTCTCGACGACGATGAGCCCGGTGTCCGGCCGGATCGCGGAGGACACCAGGCCCGCTTCGACGTAGGTGGTCCGGACGCCCAGGAGACCGGACGACAGCAGGTGGTCGGTGCCGCCGTAGAGCGGTCGCACGGCCACGACGTGCGGCTTTCCGGCCATCACGCACGCTGCCTGGATCACCGCGGTGACCGCGGCCATGCCACTGCCGAACGCGACAGCGGTGTCGGTGTGCTCGAGGCGGGCCAGCGCCTGCTCGAACCGCGCCACTGTCGGGTTGTGCAGCCGCGCGTACACGGGCGACGAGGCCTGTGCGGCGCCGGTGGCCCACTCACCCAGTGCTTCCCCGCCGAGTGCCTGGTCAGGCACGGGGTAGGTGGTGGACAGGTCGATCGGTGGTGCGTGCACACCCAGCTCGGCGAGGTCGTCGCGGCCGCCGTGCACTGCGATGGTCTCGATGCGCGTCATGGCCGAAATGGTGGAGACTTCCTCGTCAGAACGGGTGCTGGTCCGCACTGGATTCAACGGAACGGAGATTCGCCGTGCTGGATTCGATCGACGAGGCCATCGTGCGGGAGCTGCGGAAGGACGCGCGGCTGCAGAACAAGGACCTGGCCGAACGCGTGAACGTCGCGCAGTCCACGGCGGTCGTGCGGCACCGGGCGTTGCGGGAGCGCGGGGTGATCACCGGCTACCACGCCGAGGTCGACCTGAGCGCGCTCGGCAGGCCGGTGCAGGCGATGCTCGCGTTGAAGATCCGTCCCCACACCAAGGAGATCGTCGACCCGTTCATGGCGTACGTGCTCGCGTTGCCCGAAACTCTTGCACTCTCACATGTGACTGGACCGGAAGATTTCCTGGTTCATGTCGCGGTATCGGACGTCGGCCATCTGCAACGGCTCGTTCTGGACAAATTCACCAGTCGCCGGGAGGTGACAGAGGTTCATACAAACCTCCTCTTTTCGCACGTTCGCAAGCACTAACTCGCGAGCCTGAGTGCGGGGGCGAGCTGGTCGCGGCCGTCAATTCCGAGTTTCCGGTACACCTTCGTCAGGTGAATCTCGACAGTGCGGAGTTGCACGAAGAGCGCGGCCGCGATTTCCCGGTTCATCTTGCCCTCGGCGGCCAGTGCGGCGACCCGGCGTTCGGACTCGGTCAGCCCGGCGGGACCCGCCGCGAGCTCCTGCCGGATCTCCTCGGCGAGGTCCTCGACGCCGCAGTCGTCGGCGAGGTCGACGGCTGTTCTCAGCTCGGCGCGGGCGGGCTTGACGCGTCCGGCGAGGTGCAGCGCCCGGCCGAGCGCGAAGTGGCTGCGGGCACGTTCCAGCAGTGCGTTCGTGGGGGCCAGCAGTGCAACCGATTCTTCCAGCAGCGCAACGCCTTCCACGCCTCGCTGCACGCCTTGTTCGCGCAGAGCCGCCGCTAACGGCAGCAGTGCGCCCGTTGCGCGCGCGAGGCGTTCCTCGGCGGCGAGGTGGTCGCCTCCGAGAGGAAGCCGCCACGACGTCGTGTCTGTGCCGCGCGCTCGTAGGCGTTCACCGCAGTCCAGGAGGTCGCGCACGCCGTCCTTGCGCCGCTCGGCCGCGATCCGCACCCTGCCGCGCGCGGCCAGCAGAGCCGGCGCGCCGAACAGGTCCGGCACCTCGCCGGGCATGACCTCGAACACCTGCGCGGCCATCTCGACGTCGCCCATTTCCAGCAGTGCCAACGAAAGCTCCGTCAGCGCGGCGAAGATCGGCGTCGACACGCGCGCCGCCCCGCAGCTTTCGAGGGCGGCAAGCGCTTCGCGTGCGTCGGACTCGGCCGCCGCCAGCCGTCCGAGATCCCTGAGGCACGCCGAACGTGCCGTGAGCGCCGCCGCGGTGCACGGCCTGTGCTGCCACCTCCGCGCGATGGTCAACGCACGGTCCGCACGGGCGTATGCCGCCGTGAGTTCGCCACGCGTCCTTAGGAGTGCGATCGCTTTCACGTAGGGCTCGAACTCCGACGGCGTCACGGGCACGACGTCCGGGTCGCCGACGGCGTCCGGCTCGAACTCCGGCTCCTCTCCCAGCAACGCCAGCAACCCCGGCAACGCGGGATGCGCGGGATCGGCCTCGCCCAGGTGATCCACAGCGGCCGGTACGTCCACATAGGACTCGACCTCGCCGAGTTCCGCCAGCAGAACCTGCGATCCCGGCTCGTCCATCGCGCGACGCAGGTAGCGAACGGCGTCGGTCACCCGGTTGCGCGCGCGGGCCCGTCCGGCGGCCGACACCAGCACCTCGGTCGCCCACTCCTCCTGCAGCGGCCGCGTCTCGGTCAGATGCTCCGCCACCGCTTCCGCCGACGCGCCGGTCTCGGTCAGCAGGCGGGCCGCGGCGGCGTGCAGGTCCTGACGTTCGGTGATGGTCAACTCTTCGCGGAGTGTGTTGCGCACCAACGGATGCACCAACGAGCCGTCCGCTGACAGCAGTCCCATGCGGTGCAGTGACGCGATCGTGCCGGCGAGCTCGCACGGTTCGGTGCCGATCAGCTCGGCCACACGCGGCAACGTGACCTCGCCACCGAGCACAGCGAGCGCGTGCAACGCGTCGGGAGCGTGCGGCGCGAGGCGACGCAGCCGGACGTTGACCGTGGGCAGCAACGCGGGCGCCGTCTCCCCGTGCGCGCGCAGCAGGTTGAGCAACAGCAACGGGTTGCCGCCCGCCTGCGCGTGGCAATGCCGCGCGAACTCGTCGTCGACCCGCTGCCCGAGCTCTTGTTCCAGGAGGGCCCGCACGCCGTCGAGTTGGAGCTCGTCGAGCCGGATCTCCGCGGTGCTCGCGGCCAGCAGCTCTTCGAGCGTCTGCGGCCCCGTGCACACCTCACCCGCGCCGATGCCCGCGAGCGCGAAGACCGGCAGGTGCTCGATGCGGTGTGGAAGCGTGCTCAGCCACTGCAACGAGGGCTGGTCGGCCCACTGCGCGTCGTCCACAACGATGGCCACGGGCCGCTCGTTGGCCATGCGCGCGAGTGCCCGATGCAGGACGTGCAGCTCGGGCAACGTCACCGGCCCCGGCTCGGCGAGCTGGTCGGACTGCCCGAGCGCGGCGGCGATGCGGGGCAGGTGCTGCACCTCATCCCCCGGCTGCACACACACGAACAACCGGCTGACCAGACCAAACGGCAACTCCCGCTCGAGATAGCTCCCCCGCGCCGCCAGCACCGTGAACCCACGTTCCGCCGCCAACTCGCGCGCCGCGGTGAGCAGCGCCGTCTTACCGGACCCCAGCCCACCGGTGGCCACCACAAGATGCCCGTCACCACCCGCCGCCGCGGCCAGAGCCCTCGTCAGCTGAGTCGTCTCCCGGTCCCGCCCGACCAGTCCAGGTTTCGCGCCCATGGGTCCATCTGAGGCCTGCCGCCCATCGGCCGCCTATTGCGAGGGCATCGCACGCGATATGCCACCCGACCGCGCCTGGCTGGGCCGCCTGGCTGGGCCGCCTGGCTGGGCCGCCTGGCTGGGCCGCCTGGCTGGGCCGCCTGGCTGGGCCGCCTGGCTGGGCCGCCTGGCTGCGGCCGCTCACGCCACCCAGCCACGCCTCACCAGAACCACTCGCGCCACCCCCAGCCACGCCTCACCCCAGCCGCTCACGCCACCCCCAGCCCCGCCTCACTAGAACCACTCGCGCCACCCCCAGCCACGCCTCACCCCAGCCGCTCACGCCACCCCGAGCCCCGCCTCACCCCAGCCGCTCACGCCACCCCGAGCAACCTCAACCCAGCCGTAGTAGCCGCAGCCAGCACGATCACCGCCACGAACGGCAGCTTCCGCCAAGCCGCGAGCCCACCCACCAGCACCCCAGCCGCGAGCGCCCATCCCCCGAACTGCTTCCCGCTCGTCAACGCCGACACCGCCACCAGCGCCAACAACAACACGGTCGCCGACGCCGTCATCAGCTCGTTGACCTTCTTCGGCAACGTCACCCGATCCCGCAGCAACGGCCCGGCGAACCGAATCGCGAACGTCCCAGCGGCGAGGATCAGGACTGCGGTGACGGGCACGGTGCCTCCTTCTTGGTCTTGAACACGAGCAACCCACCCAGCGCCAGCAACACCGGCACCCCGGCAGGCAGGAACGGCGTGGTCGCCAGCGCGATCGCCGCACCGGTCAACGCCGCGTTGCGCGTGGAGGCGTCCTTCAAAGCCGGAAGCGTGAGCGCCAGCATCGCCGCCGGGAACGCCGCGTCCAGCCCGAACGTCGCCGGATCCCCGATCGCCTGCCCGGCGAGCGCGCCGATCAGCACCCCGAGGTTCCAGCTGAAGAACAACGCCACGCCGCACGCCCAGTAAGCCGCGCGCGCCCGAGCGGGGTCCTTCTGCGACATCGCGAACGCCGTCGACTCGTCGATCAGCAGATGGCTGCCGACGATCCGAGCCAGCGGGCCGCGACCCAGCACGTCGCCGATCGCGAGCCCGAACGGCAGGTGCCGGGCGTTGAGCACGAGGCCGGCCACGACCGCGGCCGCAGGGCTACCACCTGCGGCGACAATGCCCACAGCCATGAACTGCGAGCCGCCCGCGAAGATCACCAGCGACATCAGCACCGGCATCCACCACGGCAGGCCCGAGCCCACCGAGATCGCGCCGAAGCTGGCACCGGTCACCGCGGCACCAAGTGCGACTGCGGCCACGTCACGCAGGAGCACAGCATCAAGGGTTCGCCATATCGAACGCATCACCCATTACGATGAACACTTGAACGGGTGTTCGTCAAGACGAACGGATGGACTTCTGTGTCGAACGCACCACTCGACCTCATCGCGGCCAACCTCCGCCGCGAGCGCGAGCGCACCGGCATGTCGCTGTCGGACCTCGCGCGCAAGGCCGGCATCGCCAAGTCGACGCTCTCCCAGCTGGAGTCCGGCAGCGGCAACCCGAGCGTGGAAACCCTGTGGGCCCTGGGGGTGGCGCTGGGCGTCCCGTTCAGCAGCCTGGTCGAACCCGCGGTGCCGCGCGTCCAGGTGATCCGGCGCGGTGAGGGCCCCGTCATCCACTCCGAGCGCGCGCACTACGCCGCCACGTTGCTCGCCGCCTGCCGTCCGGGCACCAAGCACGACATCTACTGGCTGGCGCTGGAACCCGGCGGCGCGCGCGAGTCAGAGCCGCACGTGCCGGGCAGCATCGAGCACATGATCGTCGCGTCCGGCCGCTGCCTGGCCGGGCTCGCCGACGACCCGGTCGAGCTCGGGCCCGGCGACTACATGGTCTATCCCGGCGACCTGCCGCACATCTGCAAGGCGCTGGAGCCGGGGACGACCGCGATGATGGTCATGGAGCACACGGCCTGATCAGGCCGAGAGCTGGCGGAACAGCGTGCGCAGCCACGGCTCGGACAGCGCGGGTTCGCCGTCGATGCCCCGCGCGATCATCCGCCGAACCTCCTTGGTGCGCCCGAGCGACACCAGGTGCACGGCCTCGGCGAGGGCCTCCCGCGTGCGTTCGTCGCGCTTGGCCTCGCGCAGGTACTCCCGCCACCGGTGCAGCTGGTAGGACAGCGTCAGCTTGGTCTGGACGTCGCCGAAGTACGACCAGACGTGCCGGTGCAGCGACACGTTGACCACGGCCGAGGCGGGCAACCGGCGGGTCCACTCGGCGTGCTGCTGCCAGCGCCACGTGTTCGGGCTGGTCTTCGTCCGCGAGGTGACACCGACGAACCGCAGCTTGCGGCGGATCACCGGCCACGTCTCGCGTTCCTCGGCGATCCAGTCGTCGAGCAGCTTGAAGAGCGTGGTGAACGTGGAACCCTGGTAGACCACGTCGACGAAGGTCACCGGACGCTCGCGCCGGGCCAGCGACGCGGGCGTGATGCCGATGTCGGCGGCCAGCTCACGGGCGCGGGGCACGTTCCAGGGGTCGACCCCGTCCCACCAGTCGAACGACACCGGCAACCTCGACACCACCCGGCCGGTCCCCTGCAACGCGCCGCCGAGCAGGTCGAACATCGAGTCGAGCGACCGGCCGACGAACACCAGGTCGCCGTTTCCGCTGCGCGCCAGCACCTTTCCCGTGCACTCGGCGAGGTCGTCGAGGTACCACGCTTCGGGCGGGTCGACGTCGTCGAGCATCGACCCCAGCTGGTCGGGCGTGACGAGATCCCAGCGGAGCGGCATGTTCATGTCGGAATTCTGTCGGCGCAAAGCCCCATTACGCAACCGAGTAACGAACGGTTCATCGGAGCCGAAATCCCGGTACGCAATTCGGATGAACAGCGTAACTTTTGGCCGCGAACTTGCCAGGAAAGACAATTGCTGGCTTCAATTCTCGCCATGAACAAGCTCATCCGCTCGATCGCGACCGCCGCCACCATCGCGGCCGCCACCAGCGCATTCACCCTCGTCACCCCCGCGAGCGCGGCACCGTCCGCCGGCGAGTGCGCCACCCAGCTCGGAAGGGCGAGCAACCCGCTCAGCCTCGCCGCCTACGCGGTCGAATTCGGCGCAGAACAGGGACCGTTCGAACACCATGAATTCATTTACACCGATCTGGAAAGCGCACGCACGAATCTGCGGGGCGGGCAATGCGCCGGACTGGTGAGCACCGTGAAGGCCGACGTCGACTTCGCACTGGCCCGCATCGCGACCGGTGAGTCGGCACTGCGCGCGGGCGACTGGGCGAGCAGCTTCACCGCGCTCGACCAGGCCGACAAGGCGGTCTCGTCCGCCTACTACAAGGCCTGGAAGATCGCGCACCCGTAACAGCGAAGCGCGGGATGCGAAGCTCGCATCCCGCGCCACACATCAGTAGGAAGCCGGACGGAAACCGCTCCACCCCGAGCCGACCTGCGCCGCCGTCGCCAAGGTCCCGTCGCCTTCACCGCTCCAGCGCCACAACGTCGCGTCACTGGACCGCACCGCGACGACATCGGCCCGAGCGTCACCGTTCACGTCGAGCACGTTGAGACCCGTGAACCCGGACCAGCCGGAACCGACCTCACGGCCGCTGGAGAAGGTGCCGTTTCCGTTGCCCTCCCAGAAGAACAGCTCGCCGGCCGTGTTGACGCCCCACAGGTCGCCGTCGCCGTCACCGTCGGCGTCACCACCGGCGAAGCGCGGGAACGTGGCCCAGCCCTCGCCGATGAAGATGCGCGCGGAGAACTTGCCCGAGCCCTCGCCGGGGTACCAGTAGAGCTTCCCGCCGTCCCGGCCGACGATGTCCGCGCGGTTGTCGCCGTTGACGTCCAGCACCGCGAACCACTCCAGCGTCTGCCAGCCGGAGCCGGAGTTGGCGAGCTTGGTGAACGTGCCGCGGCCGGAGTTGTGCCAGTAGTGCAAGGAACCGTCGGCGGAGGTGGCGATGATGTCCGCGAAGCCGTCGGCGTTCGTGTCACCGACGCCGATTCGGTTGAACGAGGACCAGCCCGGCCCCACCTCGGAAGACCCGCCGAAGCTGCCGGTGGAGGTGCCGGGGTAGAGCCGGAGGGTGTTGTCCGGAGCGACGGCGAGCAGGTCGTCGTAGCGGTCGCCGTTCACGCTCTCCGCGGACAGGCTGCGCGCGGCGGTCCACCACGTCGTCTGCTTGCGCGCGCCCGCCCAGCTGAAGCTGAAGTGGATGTGGTCGGTGTGCGGGGACTCGCCGCTGTAGGCCTGCCAGCCCGCGGAAGGCTCGTAGGCCTTCCAGATCTTGTGGTTCCAGATCATGTACATGATGCCGAGGCGCCGGGCCAGCGCGTGCTTGTTGCCGTACTGGTCGGTGGCGAGCAACCAGTTGATGACGTCCTGCGCCTCCGCCGCCTGCGAGGAGTTGAAGGCGTTGAACGGGTAGTCGAGCGCGCGGCCTTCCTTGTGCTCGCTCTGCCCGCCCGAGTCGCAGGCACGGACCATGCCGAGGTCGGCGCGCCCGTACTCGGCCTTGAGCAGGTCGCGGAACCCGACCACGCCCGGTTTGGCGTCCGGGTCGCACGTGGTCTGGCCCACGTAGGTCGCGTACTTGTCGATAGCGGCGCCGAAAGCGGGCGTCGGCGGTGCGGCGGAAGCAGGTGCGGCCAAGGCCAACGAGAGCAATGCGCTGAGTCCCACGAGCAGTCTTTTCACGGCTGGTCTCCCCTGTCGAGTGGTTGGCGCTGAGCCTCGACAGGCGGACTACACGGGCTCTACACAAGTTCCACACGTCTCGACCGGCTCCCGTTTCACTCCTTGGCCGGACGATCATCAGGGCGCTATACACCGATGGTGACCCTGCCACCCGCGGTTTCCGGAGCGCGCTTGCTGGTCGGCCACACCTGGGAGTTCCTGCGCGACCCCGGTGAGCTGGTGCGGCGCGGGCACGCCGAGCACGGCCGGGTGTTCTCGGTGCGGCTGCCGGGCCGGCCGGGGGTCGTGTTGCTGGGGCAGGACAACGCGAAGTTCTTCCACGCCGAGTCGGACGCGCTGCGGCTGTCGATCCGCGAGGCCTACCCGTTCCTGCGACACATGTTCGGGCACAACACCTTCTGGCTCGCGCCGCACGAGGAGTACCTGAGGCAACGGGCCGTGCTCGCGCCGCAGTTCTGCCCGCGGCGGATCACCCGGCACGTCGCGGAGATGGACCGCAGGACGACGGCGTTGATCGACTCGCTGCCGGAGACCGGCACGGTCGAGCTGACCGACCTGCTAGGGCCGCTGGTGATCGAGATCGCGACGTCGCTGTTCCTCGGTGACGACGCGGCGTCGCGGTTCCGCAGGCTGCTGACCGAGTTCCGGGCGTTCGCGGACGGCATGGACCCGTTGCTGCCCGGCTGGGTGCCCGCGCGTCACCTGCTGCGCAGCCACCGGGCGCGCGACCGGCTGCGGCGGATCACGTCGGCGCTGGTGGCCGAGCGGCGCGCGATTCCGGCGGAGGAACCGGACTTCCTGGAGCTGATGGCACGCGCGCCGTTTCAGGACGATCTGCTCGTCGACCTCGTCGTCATGCTGGTGTGGGTCGGGCACGAGACCACGACAGGGCACCTGTGCTGGGCGTTGACCGACCTGCTGCGACACCCCGAGGAGCTGCGCCGGGTGCACGACGACGCGTTCCTCGGCCGGGCACTGCAGGAGACCGAGCGGCTGCACCCGGTGACACCGTTCCTCACCCGCGTGGCCACTGTGGACATTCCACATGAGACTTGCGTCATACCGCGCGGCGCTTCCGTGATGCTGCATCCCGGTGTGTCGCACCGGGACCCGGCCGTGTTCACCGATCCGGACTCCTACCGGCCGGACAGGTTCCTCACCGAACCGGCGTCCGCGCTGCAGGCGTTCGGCGGCGGCATCCACCGCTGCCTGGGCGAACACTTCGCGCAGCTGGAGATGAAGGTCGTGCTCCGGCGGCTCGTCGAGCGCATGGAGATGCGGCTGCTGGACCCTGATCCGGTGACGGTGAAGGGGCATCGGAGCAACTGGCCGCGGCGCCCCTGCCGGGTCGCGTACGCGAAGAAGGCTCGCCCGTTTCTTCCCACTTAACCGTATAGCAGAGAGGGGGCCTTGCCACAAGGCCCCGTGCGTCGTTCACACTCATCGCCTCAGGCAGAACAAGGGCGCTGTGGGGAGCACGTGGGGTACGAAGAAGAACTGCAGTCCGAACGCGACTACGTGGCCGGTCTCTACGCACGGCTCGACGCTGAACGCGCGCGGGTGAAGGCCGCGTACCAGTCCGCGCTGGG
The DNA here is from genome assembly GCF_040681245.1 of Lentzea sp. NPDC051838. Classification (NCBI taxonomy): domain Bacteria; kingdom Bacillati; phylum Actinomycetota; class Actinomycetes; order Pseudonocardiales; family Pseudonocardiaceae; genus Lentzea; species Lentzea sp. NPDC051838. The sequence continues at coordinate 8,071 of NZ_JBFAYI010000038.1, read as the reverse complement.
TGGCACCGGCGAGACCGCGATGGACAGGGACAACGAGGTGCGGGCCCGGCACCGCGAGATGAAGCGGCTCAACGTCGCCGACTACGGGCTGTGCTTCGGCCGGCTGGACGGCGTCGGCGGTGACCCGTCCTACATCGGCAGGATCGGCCTGTTCGACGAGTTCGACGACTTCGAGCCGGTGCTGCTCGACTGGCGCGCACCGGCGGCGCGCCCGTTCTACACGGCCACCGGAGCGCAGCCCGAGGGCATGGCGCGGCGGCGTCAGTTCCACACCCGGCGCCGTTCGGTGCTCGGCTTCACCGACGAGGTCTTCGGCAAGCTCGGTGAGGAACAGGGCGACGTGGCGCTGCTCGCGGCGTTGAACGCGCCGCGCGGCGAGGGCATGCGCGACATCGTGGCGACGATCCAGGCCGAGCAGGACGCGATCATCCGGCTCGACCACCCCGGTGTGCTGGTGATCGAGGGTGGTCCCGGCACCGGCAAGACCGTCGTGGCGCTGCACCGCGTCGCCTATCTGATGTACACGCAACGAGAGCGCATGGAACGGCACGGCGTCCTCGTCGTGGGCCCGAACCCGGCGTTCCTCAACCACATCGGTCGCGTGCTGCCGTCGCTGGGCGAGTCCGACGTGGTGTTCTCGACCGCCGGCGGGCTTCTGCCGGGGCTGCGGACGTCGTCGGAGGACACGCCGGACGTCGCGCGGCTCAAGGGCTCGCTGAAGATGGTGGAGGTGCTGAAGGCGGCGGTGGCCGACCGGCAGCGGCTGCCCGGGTCACCGATCCCGATCACCATGAAGGACGTCGTCGTCGAGATCAACGCCGAGACGGCCGAGTGGGCGCGGCAGGAGGCGCGGGACAGCGGTCTGCCGCACAACGAGGCTCGCAAGGTCTTCACCGAGATCGTCACGTACGTGCTGACCGAGCGCGCGCTCGGCCGGATCGGGAAGGGCTGGCTGTCGCGGTCCGACAAGCAGGGCTGGGAGGACATGCGCTCAGGGCTCCTGAAGGAGCTCGCGGACGACGAGCGGTTCGCCGCCGCGGTGGACGAGATGTGGCCGTTGCTGACCCCTGAGGAGCTCCTGGGCTCGCTCTACTCGTCTCCGGAACGTCTCGCGGCGGCGGGCGCCGACGCGTCGCTCGGGCGTGAAAGCAGCGAGGCGTGGACGGTGTCGGACATCCCGCTGCTCGACGAGCTGCACGAGCTGCTGGGCCGCGACGGTCGCGAACAGGCTCGTGACCAGGCTGTGTTGGCCGAGAAGCAGGCCGAGGCACGGTACGCCGCCGAGGTGCTGGACAGCCTCGTCGGCCGCCAGGACCACATGGACGACGAGGACCACCTGTTCGCGACGGACCTCCTGTTCGCGGAGGACCTGGCCGACCGCTTCGACGAGCACGACACCCGCACCCTGGTCGAGCGCGCCTCGGCCGACCGCGGCTGGACCTACCGGCACGTGGTGGTCGACGAGGCACAGGAACTGTCCGAAATGGACTGGCGGGTGCTGATGCGCCGCTGCCCGGGCCGTTCCTTCACGGTGGTGGGCGACCTGGCGCAACGCCGTTCGTCGGCGGGCGCGACGTCGTGGGGCCAGATGCTCGAACCGTACGTGCCGGGCCGCTGGACCTACCGCTCGCTGACGGTCAACTACCGCACGCCGGCCGAGATCATGGCGGTCGCCGCCCAGGTGCTCGCCGAGTTCGCGCCGGACGTGCAGGCACCGGAATCCGTACGTGCCAACGGAATCGCGCCGTGGTCCCGCCAGGTGTCGGCGGACGAACTGCCCGCCGCGATCGCCGAGTTCGTCGCGGCGGAGGCGTTGGAGGAGGGTACGAGCGTCGTGATCGGCCCGCCCGGTGTGCCCGGCACGATTCCGGCGTCCGAGACCAAGGGCCTGGAGTACGACGCGGTGCTCGTCGTTGCGCCGGAACAGATCCTGGCCGACGGACCCCGCGGCGCGGCCGAGCTCTACGTCGCGCTGACCCGTGCCACACAACGACTCGGCGTGCTGCACCACGAACCGCTGCCCACCGCGTTGTCCGGCCTCACTGAGACGGTGCGCACATGAGCCGTTGAGCGGTTCTTCGCGGCGCTTCAGGGTTTTAGGATGGGCGGAAGTCTGGGGGGACTGCTCGTTTTCGGCCAGACGATCACATCCACGTCCAGCCGAACGGGGGATCCCATGACTCCGCCCATCCAGCCCACGCCGCCGGACGAGCCGGTCAACATCTGGGCGCCCACCGGCCCAGCGCCAGGGCATCCAGCCGTCCCGCCGCCCGTCTACCCCTCGAACCCCTATCCGCCCCCGCCGCCGCCCAGATCGGCCCGCGTCGGCCTGAGAATCGCGACCACGCTCGGCGTGCTGGTGCTCTTGGCGATGTGCGCCCGTTTGTTCGTGACGCCGACGGCCGGCGACTCGCTGGTGGCAGTGGACACCACGACCACCACGCCCACAACCACCACGCCGCCCAAGCCGTTCGCGGTGGTCGGCGACTGCGCGAAGGTGACCGGAGCGTCGTTCAACATCAAGTACGACAAGGTGTCCTGCGAGGGCGGCCTGCACAACTACACCGTGAGCAAGGTGCTGGCGTCCCAGAGCGAGAAGTGCGGCGACGAGCCCGACACGTACACGAAGTACATGGGCCACGTGGGCAGCAAGAGCGTGAACCTGTGCCTGATCCCCGTTTTCGTGGAGGGGCAGTGCTACGACCTCATGTTCACCTCGCTCGACGCCGAGCTCAAGAAGATGGAGTGCGGCGGATACCCCTCGGTGCGGGCGAAGATCTTCGCGAACACGGTGGACAAGGCGGTGTGCGGGCCGTCGCCGGCGCTGGCGCTCGCGTACCCGGAGACCAGGACGACCTACTGCTTCACGCAGGCGTTCTGACCCGGGTCAGCTCGCCGAGACGAACCTGACCACGTAGTCGCCGTTCCTGGACGGCTGCCGTTGCGCCGAAGCAGGGCTTCCGTACACGCTCATCGACACGTGAGCCTTGTCCCCCTTGAGCTCCACCGGCATGTCGACGATGGCAACGGCGCCGGTGCACCGCACGACCTGCCGTCCCCACCCGTACGGCTTGCCGGTGATGTCGGGATCGTGCGCGTCCAGCCAGACCTCGTCACGCGGGTCGCACGTGACCTCGAAGCGCAACGACGTCGCGGTCGCGGGCACCCGCCACTGGCCGATCCCCGTGCTCTCGGCGCCGATCCCGTCGACCTCGGGCACCGCTTCGAGCACGAACTCGCGATCGAGCGCGCCCCGGATGTGCGCGACCATCGACCGCGTCAGCCGCACCTCGCTCAGCACCACCGCCTCGCGCGGTGAGTAGGTGAGCTCGTACCGCGGCGCCACCACGTCGCCGTCGAGCAGCGAGAACTTCAGGGAAGCCTTGTCGCTGAACGACTTCCCGTCCGCCCGCACCACGGTTCCCGAGCCAGGATGCCCTGCGGCGCACGCGGCCTCGTTCACCTCGAACGTCGTCCCGCCCCACCCTCCGACCAGCCGAAAACCTTTGCCCCGCAACACGCCCACGAAGGAAGCGCACTCGCTCGCCGGTCCGGACAGATGCCTGCCCAGGTAGAGGTCGGCCGAGTACACGGCAGCCCGGTCCGGCCCGTCCGCGCACTCGAAGAAGTCGTGGCACCCCTTGTCGAAGCGCCCGCGGAGCAACTGAGCCCCCACCGGCAACGGTGCCGTGGCCATCTCGGCCTCGACCGCGGACCGCAGCGCGGCGATCTCGGCGTCACTGCGCCCACAGCCGGCCACCAGCAGCACCGCCACCAGCACAAACACCCGAAGTCCCCCAGCCATGCCCTGATCATGGCAGCAAAAGAATTCCGCCGCCTGCGCAACGCGTCCGGCGCTAAGCTCTGCCTCCGAGTCTCTGGGGGGACCTGATGACCACACCACCGAACGAACCCGAGCGCCCGAGATCCGCGGACCTGTACGAGCCGGCCCAGTCCGACCCGTTCTCCGCTTTCCCGGAGCCCGCACCCGAACGACCCGCCACCGGGTCCAGCCGGCCCATCGGCGTGTACGAGGTGCCGGAGCCGATCCTGCCGGTCGCGCCGCACGGCGAGTCCGGTGCGGGCGTGAAGATCGTCGCCGTGCTGGCGGTGTTCGCGCTCGCGTTGGGCGGCCTGATCTTCTGGCTGTCCACGAAGGACTCGATGAAGTTCACCAGTGCGCCGACGCCGACCAAAGCCACCACGACGACCACCCGCACGACCACGCCGCCGCCCGCGCCGATCGCGGCACCGGGCGACTGCGTGTCGATGACCGGTCTGATGGCCCAGCCGGACTTCAAGAAGGTCTCGTGCGGCGAGCACAACTACACCGTGACCAAGGTCGTCACCGAGCCGCCGCCGGACGAGAAGTGCGGCACGGAGGCCGACGGGTACGTGCAGTACAAGAGGATCGCGCTGGCCGGCAGGTCGGTGTCGGTGTGCCTGATCCCGGTGTTCGCCGACGGCGCCTGCTACGACCTCGCGTTCAGCATGGCGAAGGCGGCGATCCCGCAGAAGGAGTGCGGCGAGGTCGGCACGGCGCGGGTGAAGGTGCTCGCGGACACCGTCGACAAGGCGGCGTGCGGGCCGAACCCGGTGCTGGCGCTCGCGTATCCGGAAACGAAGACCACGTACTGCTTCTCGCGCTAGAAACGGCGAAGGCGCACCGCACGATGCGATGCGCCTTCGTCAGCGATAAGGCTTACCAGCCGCGCTCGGCGAGGCGGTGCGGCTCCGGCACGTCCTCGACGTTGATGCCGACCATGGCCTCACCGAGGCCGCGCGACACCTTGGCGATGACGTCCGGGTCGTCGTGGAAGGTCGTGGCCTTCACGATGGCCTCGGCGCGCTGGGCCGGGTTGCCGGACTTGAAGATGCCGGAACCGACGAACACGCCCTCGGCGCCGAGCTGCATCATCATCGCGGCGTCGGCCGGGGTCGCGATGCCGCCCGCGGTGAACAGCACGACGGGGAGCTTGCCGTTCTGCGCGACCTCCTTCACGAGCTCGTACGGCGCCTGGAGCTCCTTGGCGGCCACGTACAGCTCGTCCTCCGGCAGGTTCTGCAGGCGGCGGATCTCCTGGCGGATCTTGCGCATGTGCGTGGTGGCGTTGGAGACGTCACCGGTGCCGGCCTCGCCCTTGGAGCGGATCATGGCCGCGCCCTCGGTGATGCGGCGCAGGGCCTCGCCGAGGTTCGTCGCGCCGCAGACGAAGGGAACCGTGAAGGCCCACTTGTCGATGTGGTTCGCGTAGTCGGCCGGGGTCAGCACCTCGGACTCGTCGATGTAGTCGACGCCCAGCGACGCGAGGACCTGGGCCTCGACGAAGTGACCGATGCGGGCCTTCGCCATCACGGGGATCGAGACGGCGTTGATGATCCCGTCGATCAGGTCGGGGTCGCTCATGCGGGCGACGCCGCCCTGCGCACGGATGTCGGCGGGCACGCGCTCGAGCGCCATGACGGCGACGGCGCCGGCGTCCTCCGCGATCTTCGCCTGAGTGGCGTCGACCACGTCCATGATCACGCCACCCTTGAGCATCTCGGCCATGCCGCGCTTGACGCGGGCGGTGCCAGTGACCTGATCAGTGCTCACGGGCCAACCTTTCACGAGAGGAAGTCTTCGGTTAACCCATCCTACGTCTCACGTGGCCACCTCACCCAAGCCACTGAAGCCCGGAACCAGAAGGCCACTTCGCGATCAACCGCAGGTCGTGAGCCCTGTCACTCCGCAAGAAACGAAACGGACTCACAACCGAGCAGGCGTCCAGTCGGGGTCTCCCACTTGTACCGGGAGGTGAACGGGTGTGAGATCGAACACTACGACTTGACGGAGGTAGCCATGGGAACGAAGCACTCCGACAACGGGACACCGGCAGGCGCGGTCGCTGTGGACGACCCGGCCAAGGTCCGCAACGTCGTGCTCGTGGGCCCGTCCGGCGCGGGCAAGACGACGCTCACCGAAGCCTTGCTAGCCGCCACCGGCGTCCTGTCCCGAGCAGGATCGGTAACCGAGGGAACGACCGTCTGCGACCACGACCCGGCCGCGGTACGACAACAACGATCGGTAGGCCTCTCAGTAGCCCCGGTCCAGCACGGCGACATCAAAATCAACTTCATCGACACCCCCGGCTACGTCGACTTCGTGGGCGAACTGAGGGCAGGACTACGGGCCGCAGACGCGGCCCTTTTTGTTGTGAACGCCTTCGAAGGCGTAGACGCCGCCACCATCGCCCTGTGGGAAGAGTGCGCTCTAGTAGGCATGCCACGCGCCGTGGTCATCACCCGCACCGACCACCACCGCGCGAACTTCGGCAACGAGGTCATCGAGTGCCAGGCAGCGTTCGGCGCGGGCGTGGTCCCCCTCTACATGCAGGAAGGCGACTCTCTGGTCGGCCTCCTCACCCAGGGCGACAACTACCCGGACGAACGCGCGGCCCTCATCGAAGGCATCATCGCCGAGAGCGAAGACGAAACCCTCATGGACCGCTACCTGGCGGGCGAGGACATCGACCAGGACACCCTCATCGCCGACCTGGAAACCGCGGTCGCACGCGGCTCCTTCCACCCGGTGATGCCGGTCTGCGCCGCAACGGGCATGGGCCTGACCGAACTCCTGGACGGCATAGCCCGAGCCTTCCCGTCCCCGCTGGAACACGAAGTCCCGTCCGTGACGTCCGTAGAAGGCATCCCCCAGCCCCGCATGGCAGTGGACCCAGACGGCCCCTTGGTGGCCGAAGTCGTCCGAACAGCAGTCGACTCCTACGTGGGCCGCGTCTCCCTGGTCCGAGTCTTCTCCGGCACCCTCCGCCCAGAACGCCCGGTCCACGTCTCAGGCCACGGCATGGCCGACCGAGGCCACGAGGACCACGACGCGGACGAACGAGTGGCCCACGTCTACTCCCCGCTGGGCGCCTCCCTCCGCGAGGTCCCGTACTGCGTAGCCGGAGACCTCTGCGCCCTGACAAAACTGACCACCGCAGAAACCGGCGACACCGTCTCCGCCCCGGAACAACCTCTCCTCATGGCTCCCTGGGACATGCCAGAACCCCTGCTCCCAGTAGCCGTAGTCCCCCGAACCCGAAGCGACGAGGACAACCTGGCCCGCAACCTCAACCGCCTGGTCGCCAGCGACCCCACCCTCCGCCTGGACCGCAACGCGGAAACCCACCAAATGGTCCTCTGGTGCATGGGCGAAGCCCACGCCGACGTAGTCCTCGCGCGCCTCCGAGCAGGCGGAGCGGAGATCGACACCGAACCGGTCCGCGTCCCCCTGCGCGAAACCTTCGTAGGCTCGGCAAAGGGCCACGGCCGCCACGTAAAACAGTCCGGCGGCCACGGCCAGTACGCAGTCTGCGACATCGTCGTAGAGCCCCTCCCCCGAGGCTCGGGCTTCGAGTTCGTGGACAAGATCGTCGGCGGCGCCATCCCCAACCAGTTCATCCCTTCAGTCGAAAAGGGCGTCCGCGCCCAACTGGAAAAGGGCCTGCACGACCACACCCCGGTAGTAGACGTCCGCGTAACCCTCGTGGACGGCAAGGCCCACTCAGTCGACTCCTCAGACGCCGCCTTCCAAACAGCAGGCGCCATGGCCCTCAAAGAAGCCGCAGCAGCAGGCCGAACCACCCTCCTCGAACCTCTGGACGAGGTAGCCATCCGCCTCCCGGACGAACACATGGGCACAGTCCTGGGCGACCTCTCCGGCCGCCGAGGCCGCGTACTAGGCACAGAAGCAGACGAGGGCGGCCGCACGGTGATCCGAGCAGAAGTCCCGTCGAGCGAACTACTGCGCTACGCAATAGAACTCCGAGCAATGACCTCAGGCACAGGCACCTTCACCCGCCACTTCTCCCGCTACGACCCAATCCCGGAGGCCCTTGCAGCACGAGCAGGCAAATAGCCCCGAGGCCGAAGGCGAGGCACCCAAAGGCGAAGCCGAGGAGTCTTTGGCGAAGGCGAAGCCGAGCTGCTTGAAACGTGCGCTCCGGCGGGCCCCGTCACGAGTCGTGCCTGATCGTTGGCCGCGCCAGAGGGGTTGGGTCAAGTCGACACGCTTTTCGTCGACTTGACC